>NZ_JBHHMI010000001.1:0-612012 GCF_042136365.1 Paenibacillus enshidis
AAAATGGGAATGGATGTCTTCTTTTTGGATGGGGCTTGCCGGCAAGGATGAAAAACGGCAAGTTCTTCAGTGGCCTCTGCCGGTGCCCAACCCTTTTTTGTTGATTCTCAATCTGAGCCATTAGAATCTGAGTTTGATCAGGGATCGAGATAGAAAGGTAACTTGGGCCGCAGACAGCCGTGAGTGCGAACCCCAAGCGCACATGAAATCCCCGGGAGATTCGCACCACCAGATTTCATGCAGCTTTTCACGGTTTTTCTGAAAAATGGCCTGCTTTAAACGGTACCTGATTCGGGGATTCGCACTTTTAAGCCCACGAGCCCTTACGGGGCAAGGGCCGAAACGGCCCGCTGTTACTCCCCTTGCGGGAGTATGGATTGAAACAAACGTCGGTGTGCTGGACACCAAAGGTACATTCAGTTACTCCCCTTGCGGGAGTATGGATTGAAACAGGAACAATTATTTCACTTACCAACCAATAAAGTGTTACTCCCCTTGCGGGAGTATGGATTGAAACGCAAATGCGGTCATAGAAACTTTGAAGTTCTTTAAGTTACTCCCCTTGCGGGAGTATGGATTGAAACGGCATGGCCGGCAAGACGATCGGCGCCCTGCGGCGAAGTTACTCCCTATACGGGAGTATGGATTGAAACGGTTTTGCTACACATCATTTGATGGGCCACATCAGTGTTACTCCCTATACGGGAGTATGGATTGAAACCTGGATATCAGCGAAAAGCTGGTGAGTACTGCTGGTTACTCCCTACACGGGAGTAACATGGAACTCCAAACGAGTGAAATAAATTAAAGGCTCCAATCACTACCTCCCCAAAAAAATTCTCTTCCACCTTCTTGCAGGTGAAAAATGACGGCCATTTGGCATTTATATAGAACTTAGCGATAACCCGCAGCATTCGCTGGTTTGCCCGCCTCCTGCACCTCTACAAGATAACGCCAGCAGTCCGGCTGGGAGCCATCGAGATCATAAAAACCATATACCTGTGCGAGCTGACCACTTGAAACCGAATGACCGTTCCAGCGTGCTGCTTCCGGATCTGCAGCTAGAGCGGCCACAGCACGTCCGACAAAGTGGGGTGTTTCCGAGATGATAAAATGAGGTTCCTTTGCCGTAGCATCACGCCAGTTTTCTTCTGTAACGCCAAAGTGATCAAGCATAATTTCAGACCGCATCCAGCCCGGAGTCAAAGCTACCGCGGTGCAGTTAAATGGCGCAAGCTCATGGGCTAAAGCCTTAGCCATTCGAATAACAGAGGACTTGGCCAGATCGTAGAACAGTGATGAACGGTAGTTTTGATCATTGTACTCTGCCGTGCCGTCAGTCATTTCAACGACCAGTCCGTTTTTGTTGCGGATTAACAGCGGCAGGGCAAAATGGCTTGTTATAATATGCGTGTCAACCGCAAGCCGCAGCATGCGCAAACCCCGTTCCAGCGAATGCTCCCATACAGGCACGTCCCATTCTGCCAAATATTCGGATCCCCACACATCGTTGACCAGAATGTCCAGTTTTCCCTGTTCATTTTCAATTCGTGCCATTAGAGCTTGAACCTGGTCAGGATTCAGATGGTCCACTTGAACTGCTATTCCCTGGCCGCCTGCGCTGCACACCAGTTCGGCGGTTTCTTCAATCGTTTCGGGGCGATTATACTCGGAGCGCTGCGTTCTTGTCGTGCGTCCTGTCACATATACCGTGGCACCGGCTGCTCCTAATTCGATGGCGATTCCGCGGCCTGCGCCGCGTGTTGCGCCTGCCACCAAAGCTACTTTTCCCTCTAGAGGTTTCATCATTTGTTGCTCCTTTCGTGTTCTGTCTCCTACATTATGGGCTTTAAATATGTCATCTAGTGTCATAATAAAATTGCCTGTCATCGATTCACTCTGGAACCCTTCCAGTACAGCAAGGTTGTATAAGCTGAGGGGAGAGGGTATAGTTTTGTATGTATTATATTTTGTATGAAAGAGGTTAATATGGCGACAATTCACGATGTGGCTTTAAAAGCGGGGGTATCTGTCACGACCGTATCCCGTGTTATGAATAACCGGGGATATATCAGCGAAACGACCCGCAAAAAAGTGTTCGACGCAATGGATGAGCTTAATTACCAACCGAATGAAATCGCACGTTCCCTGCTCCGCAAGCAGTCCAATATTATCGGCCTGATTATTCCGAATGTTGCGCATCCTTTTTTCAGCGAGCTTGCCAATCAGGTGGAGTATTATGCCTATCAGCATGATTGCAAGGTGCTGCTGTGCAATTCACATATGGACCCTGTTAAGGAAAAAGTATATATCGACATGCTGAAACGCAACCGGGTCGATGGCATCATTATGGGCAGCCATACGCTGGAAGTGGACGAGTATCGTCACCTGAATTCACCGATTGTGACATTTGACAGACAAATTGATCCGCATATTCCTTACATTTCTTCGGACAATTACCGTGGGGGCGAGCTGGCCACGGAGCTGCTTATTCGCAAGGGCTGCCGGAAAATTGCGCATATATGCGGAAATCTGGAGCTCAACATGCTGTCTAATCAGCGGACAGACGCATTCCGGGATGTTGTGAACAAGCATGGTGCAGAGCGTGTGATCGTGCAAACGGATTTGAACGTGTTCGCGCAGAAGGATTACGAACGCATCATCCGTCAGCTTGTTCAAGAACATCCGGATGTCGACGGAGTCTTCGCAACGAGTGATATCATCGCTGCAGTTGCGATGAAAGAATGTATGCGCACAGGTAGACGTGTGCCGCAAGATGTGCGCATTGTAGGCTTCGACGATGTAAGCGTTGCATCCTGGCTGACGCCGGAGCTGACATCGATAAGACAGCCGATCGCGGATATCGGCAGACTGGCGGTTGAGCTGATTCGTAAACAGGCGGAGGGAGAGAGGGTAGAGCCCATGAATCTGCTGCCGGTTGAGCTTATTGAGCGGGCTACCACCTAATTGCCTAATGAGATGGGAAAATCCCGGGAGGTTCATTGATTGGAGAGTTCCTTGTTGGTGTTCTGAGGCACTACGAGAACGAAGCATTCCTGCAATCGCTGTTGACCCTTCGGGCCAAAGGCGAACGCTCCGCTTTTCCGGAATTGCTGCGTGTATATCCATACTTGAAAATCGAAAGAAGCAGCCGTCAATCAAAGGAACCACTCGCGATTTCTGAAGAAACCTACCTCTCAGGCTTTTGTACGAAAAAACGTACAACTGAGGTCCTGAGGGGCCTCGGTCCCAGGCTTTTGTACGAAAAAACGTACAACTGAAGTCCTGAGGGGCCTCGGTCCCAGGTTTTTGTACGAAAAAACGTACAAATGAAAGCCCGAGCGGTCTCCATCCTACGCTATTGTACGAAAAAACGTACAAACGAGAACCTGAGCGAGCCCCGTCTAAACGTGGTCTGGCTTCTGTGAACATACGTCGATAGACGTCTTCCTAAAGAGTGTCAAAGGTTTAACATGTCAAACGATTGACATAAGTCAAACCTTTGACATATAATTCGTCTGTAAGCGCTTCACAATATACTCAGATCATTATGAAAATAGGGGGATAACAAGTGACGGCGAAATTCAAAAGGGTTCAATGGATGGTCATGCTGCTTCTTTTGGTAATAGTGGTGTCTGCTTGCGGCGGCTCTGCAGGAGAAAGTAATTCGGCGTCCGGAGGAGCAACAGGGGATTCGGGAAATGTGAAAATTACGCTGCTGAACTCCAAAGGTGAAATCCTTTCACAATTGGAGGATGCCGCCAAAGCATTTCAGGAGGACAATCCAGGCATTACGTTGGAAATCCAGCCGGTTGCGGCCGGTACATCTCCATTTGAGCGTGCTTCGGCATTATATGCGTCAGGCAACCCGCCAACGATGATGATGCTGGATACAAGTGATGTCGAGAAATTCAAGGACCGCATTCTCGATCTGAGCGGGGAGAAGTGGAATGCGGATACGCTTGAGAACGCTGCCAATGAAACTACGTTTGACGGTAAAAACTACGCTTTTCCGCTAGCTATAGAAGGCTACGGATTCATCTACAACAAGTCTGTTGTTGATAAAGCGGTGGGCGGAAGCTTTGATCCGGCCACAATCAAAACCAGAAATGATCTCGAAAAGCTGTTCCAGCAAATTGAGGCATCCGGGAAAAAAGCACTGGTGATCTCGCCGATGGACTGGTCGTTGGGCGCTCATTACTTGCCTTTGGCCTATGCCGGACAGAACAAAGACATGGTGGAAGTGGACAAATTCATAACTTCACTGAAGGCAGGCCAGGCCAACTTGGCCAACAATCCGGTATTCAACGGTCTGATGGATACCTTCGACGTGATGATGAAGTATAACATTGACCAGGCTTCTCCGCTGGCAGGAACGTATGAACGGGGACCGGAGCTGCTCGGCAAAGGGGAAGTCGGCATCTGGTTCATGGGCAACTGGGCATGGCCGCAAATTAGCAGTTTTGATACCGCAAACCAAGAATACGGTTTCCTGCCTGTACCGATCAGCAATCATGCCGATGATTACGGCAATCAGGAAATTTCGTCCGCCGTATCCAAACGTATTGTCATTGACAAGGAGAAAGCTACCCCGCAACAGCAGGAGGCGGCGAAGAAGTTCCTGAACTGGATCGTTTATGATGAAAAAGGTCAGGATTTCCTTGTGAATAAAGCAAACATTATCCCGGCGTTCAAAAATATTACACTGCCTGCGGCCGATCCGCTCGGCAAGTCCATTCAGGATTACATGGCAAGAGGCAAGTCAGAACCTTCGATGAGTATGCTGCCTGCCGACCATTGGGCAAAGACGGGAGCGTCCATGCAAAAATATTTGGCGAAACAGGGCGACCGCGCAACGCTGGCCAAAGAGATCGAAGACTACTGGAAAACCGTAAAATAAGATCTTTTCCAACCGCCTCAAATGGGAGAGAAAACCGGAATAAAGAGAGGGATCATCATGATTGCGGAAAAAGGAGTGTGGAACCGGCTGCGTTTACGGCTACTGTTTACCGGACCTACCTTGTTTGCCTTCACTACGGTAATGATCATTCCGTTTTTATATGGCATTTACCTGACGTTTACGAACTGGGATGGTATTTCGACAACACAATCATTGGTAGGTATGCAAAACTACCTGGCTGTTTTCCGGGATGCTGACTTTTGGAAATCGTTTGGTTTGACGCTGAAATATGTGTTTTATACCGTCGTGCTTATCAATGTCATCGCTTTTATGCTGGCATACGTACTCACCAAAGGGTTGAAGGGGCAGAGCATTTTCAGGGCAGGATTTTTCCTGCCCAACCTGGTCGGCGGTATTGTGCTCGGTTTTATCTGGCAGTTTATTTTCAACTTTGTGCTTGTTTATTTGGGTCAAAATGCCGGCATCCAGTCCCTTAGCGCAACTTGGCTGGCTGATCCTGATAAAGCGTTCTGGGCGCTCGTCATTGTAACGGTGTGGCAAAACGCTGGTTACATGATGGTCATTTACATCGCAGGCTTGACTGGTGTGCCGGATGATATTATGGAGGCTGCAAGCATAGATGGGGCGAGCGGCTGGATCAAACTACGGAAAATGGTGCTGCCCCTGATGGTCCCTTCATTCATCGTATGTATATTTTTGTCCCTGCAGCGGGGATTTATGGTCTATGATGTGAACCTCGCGCTCACGAAAGGCGGGCCGTTCGGCAGTACAAAAATGGTGTCGATGCATGTGTATGAAAAGGCATTCCTTTCCCGTGATTATGGTGTGGGCCAAGCCGAAGCATTCGTGCTTTTCCTGATGGTTGCCCTCATTACGCTGCTGCAGGTTTATTTTAGCAAGAAGCTGGAGGTGGAAGCGTAATGGCAAGCCAAAAAGCTGCCTTCAGTGTGCTTAAATTCATGGTGCTGACCGTCATGCTTATATTGTTTATCGTGCCGTTCGTTTTCCTGCTGATCAATTCGTTCAAGGAGAACACGGCCATCACCGCTAATCCGTTATCGCTTCCTGACAGCTTCAAAATGGCCAACTATACGTATGCGCTCGAGAAAATGAATTATATCGACGCTTTTACCAACTCATTGATGATAACGGTGTTAAGTGTCCTGTTGATCTCGCTGTTCGCGGCGATGACAGCTCATTATTTTGTCAGAAACAACAACAAAGTAAACCAATATACGTTTCTGCTGATGGTGGCTTCCATGATCATTCCGTTTCAGGCCATCATGATTCCATTGGTGAAAATTTATGGATCACTTGGTCTGCTGAACAGCAAGTGGTCATTGATTTACATGTACATCGGTTTTGGCAGCTCGTTGGCTGTCTTCATTTATCATGGGTTCGTAAAAGGGGTTCCGAAGGAACTGGAAGAAGCGGCTCTGATGGACGGCTGTACGCGGCTTCAGACCTTCTTCCGCATTGTGTTTCCGGTACTGATGCCGACGACAGCGACCATTTCCATTCTGAATGTGCTGTGGATTTGGAATGACTTTCTGCTGCCTTCACTTATTCTTGTCGATCCGGAGCAAAGGACGCTGCCGCTGTCCACATATAACTTTTACGGAACCTACACGGTGGATTACGGTCCGCTGATGGCCAGCCTGGTATTGACGATTTTTCCGGTCATTATCATCTACCTGTTCGCCCAGAAGTATATAATTCGGGGTGTGATGCAAGGTTCGATTAAATAAACGAAAAGGGTAGGATGCCTTATCAAACAGACTAGAAGGTATACGAGAGAGCAAGCTGATCAATTTATCGCCCAATCGGAGCATTTGCTTCGTCCAGATTACAGGCTGAACTACCATCTGATGGCCGAGTATGGCTGGATGAACGATCCGAACGGATTTATCCACTATAAAGAGCAGTATCACTTGTTCTACCAGCATTACCCGTATGAGCCGGTATGGGGACCGATGCACTGGGGGCATGCCGTCAGCCGTGATCTTATGAAATGGGATTACCTGCCGGTTGCCTTGGCTCCCGACGGTGTGTTCGACCGGGACGGCTGCTTCTCCGGCAGCGCCATCGAGCAGGACGGCAAGCTTGTCCTCATGTATACGGGGCATGTCGTGACCGGACCGGACAAAGATCAGGATTACAAGCAGTCACAGGGCATTGCCCTATCGGAGGACGGGGTGACGTTCGAAAAATGGGAAGGCAACCCGGTTATCGGTTATGATGCTGTTCCGTCGATGGTCAGCCGTAAAGATTTTCGTGACCCTAAAGTGTTCAGGCATAGCGATCAATATTACGCTGTTCTTGGGTCGAATGATGCCAAAGGAAACGGATTGGTATTGCTATACCGCTCAAATGACCTGCGCAGCTGGACATATGTCAATGTGCTTGCTAGGAGTGACGGGCGTTTCGGCGACAATTGGGAATGCCCGGACTTGTTTCCGCTTGGGGGCCGGCACGTATTTATGCTCTCCCCGCAGCGCATGCCAGCCCAGGGAGAAGCTTACCGCAACCTGCATTCGACCATGTACGGTATCGGTGATTTTGATCCGGTTGCCGGGACCTTTACGGCAGAGCGGTATGCGCCGGTAGATCACGGGTTTGATTTCTACGCCCCGCAGTCGACGGTGGATGACAAAGGACGGCGTATCATCATCGGTTGGATGGATATGTGGGAGTCGGACATGCCGACCCAGCAGGGGCATCATTGGGCTGGTGCGATGAGCCTGCCGCGTGAGGTGGTCATCGACGGCGGCCGGTTGCTGTTCCGCCCACTGGAAGAGACAGAGAAATACCGTTCCAATCTGTTCGAGCAGCCTGTTACGGTGCTGACAGGCGAGCAGACTCTGGAGACGGGGGGCGACAATTATGAACTGCAGGCCGTATTTGAATTTGAAGCCGGAAAAACCGAGGAATTCGGTTTAAAGCTGCGGGTGGGCGGCGGCGAGGAGACGGTGCTGTCGTACCGTCCCGGCGACGGCCTGTTCCGTTTCAACCGTGACCGTTCTGGGATCGGGCCTGGGGGCGAGCGGAGAGTGTACCTCGGACAGGATGATGGCCGTTTGGAGCTGCGCATTTTCGTCGATAAAAGCTCAGTGGAGGTATTTATCGGCGATGGCGAATATGTCCTTACCGGCCGGATTTATCCTGGCCCGAAATCGCTGGGCATTTGCGCTTTTGCCGAAGGAGCTTGTTCACTCGTCTTATTCCACAAGTGGGATATCGTCACATAATGTTATGGCGGCAGGAGCCTGGCGGAAAAGCCGTTGAAAATACGTATCTTACCCTTACGTTGCAAAAGGAATTGACACGTAAAACGTATTATGTAAAATGAGGATATGTTGAAGACGGCAGGTGCGAACCCCAAGCGCACATGAATTCCCTGGGAGATTCGCACCACCAGGTTTTACGCGGCTTTTCACGGTTTTAGCCTAAAATTGACCTGTGTAAAATCATATGAAATTCGGGATTCGCACTTTTGGGCCTCGGAGCCCTTATGGGACAAGGGCTGAAAAAGCCCGCTGTTACTCCCCCTGCGGGAGTATGGATTGAAATGAATGCCTCCAGTAGGTGGAATAGTAATGGATCGTGTTACTCCCCCTGCGGGAGTATGGATTGAAATCTATGCGGAGGGGGTTTATGTTTGGACGGCGACGTTACTCCCCCTGCGGGAGTATGGATTGAAATTCCAAAAATTTGGCGCTAACCAAAATGCCGGCAAGTTACTCCCCCTGCGGGAGTATGGATTGAAATTCCAAAAATTTGGCGCTAACCAAAATGCCGGCAGTTACTCCCCCTGCGGGAGTATGGATTGAAATCGCCCAGCAATCCCCCGACGCAAGCGAAACCGAAGTTACTCCCCCTGCGGGAGTATGGATTGAAATGCCGAATCCTCATATGAGGAAAAGGCTCGCGCCAGTTACTCCCCCTGCGGGAGTATGGATTGAAATAACGATCGATAAACAACTGCTGATCCATGACAAAGTTACTCCCCCTGCGGGAGTATGGATTGAAATGTAAAAAAGACACCCTCCTGTTCGTTGTACAGTTCGTTACTCCCCCTGCGGGAGTATGGATTGAAATTGCGTGTGCCAGTACCCTTGCCTTACGGAACGTCGTTACTCCCCCTGCGGGAGTATGGATTGAAATATGCACACAGCACCCAACCCTCATTAGGGTTTAGTTACTCCCCCTGTGGGAGTATGGATTGAAATTATGCTTAGATTCTGATTAGTAAAAAAATCCCGACTTTGCTAGAGCAAGAGGGCATTTCAGTGCACTTTAGTGCAGGGTGGTTTAGAGAGCAAGGCGCTTTCTAAGTCTCAATAATCAAACTGGTTATCCCAAGGCAGAGTAGAGATAGTAAATCAAAAGTAATAAAATGGTACAGAAAGGTGATAAGTATGGAAATAAAATTTGGTCCTTTCCTTGATGATAATGAAAATCTAAAAAGCTATTCAAAATTATCAACAATTTCATTCTTATTTATAGATGAGTTTTTAGAAAACGAAATTTTAAAAGAAAATCAATATGATGCATTATTATCGTCACTTTTATTTACGGCTAAACACATCAGCTACAGTATACGTTATCTTATCAGTTGGGGAATGCTCTATCCAGCTATAGCACTAGCAAGAGTACGTTTGGAGCAGACAATAGTGTTTTCATATCTACTCTATGAAGAGCCAGAAAAGGGTTTAATACCTTACATATCTCAATTTCCGATAAACCTCTATCATGGGGCAAAACGTGCAGTGAATGATGCGGATCTTTCAAAATATTTTAAAACAGATATGGATTTATTTAAAAAGGCTGCATATTATTCTCAAAAAAGAACAGTTCCTGATTTTGATGAAAATGGCGATAAATTCACGAGGAAATGGACTAAATTGGATTTGTTATCTATGGTAAAAAAGAGAGATGAGATGGCTAAAAACACTAGTATAATTTCGAGGCAACGATTAGAAATTAATTATCAGTCCATTTATTCTGATTTAAGTTCAATAATCCATTCCGATTGCAATTCAACAACAACATTTTTAAAGCATTTTTGGAATGAAACAACAGGTCAATTTGTGATTTACCAAGATTATGAATGGATAGATATAATTCTTACATTATGTGCGCGTCTTGATATATTACAGTCTTATGAATATTTAATATATCGAGAATGCCAGGCTGAGGAAGTTTTTCTTGATCTTCATAACCAATTAGTAGATTTAATAAAAGTCACTTATAAAAAATAGCCAAGCCATTTAGCTAGACGTAAAGCTGCTTCAGGTTCAAAGACTTCATATAGCGAAATTCATTTGAATGTGTATTCAAATTGTACATCACCAAACGAATTTTGGGTTTGCTTGGGTAATGAACGCTGTCGTGTCGCCAGCCTGCAAGCGATTAGGTGAACATAACTCTATGATTCGTAGAACTACATTAAGGGGTGAGTAAGATTCCTATAAACAAAAATGTTGATATAATTGCACAGTTTGCAGATCAAGCTTTTGACCAAAAAGATATTCAAACTTTAAAAAGCATAGCGGAAGATAGTCTTGAGAAATTCAACTCCCCTGAATATTCTAAATTAGATAGAGCAATTCTGGTGTATCATGGTGCAACTTCTTATGCCAACTATATTTCATTAGTTCATAACGGTGTAATGCAATATTCTGAAGAAAGTAATAATGAATCTGATTTTGAGTTCTGTATATATTTATACAGAAAAAGCTTAGATTTTTTTAGAGCTTTTAGAGAAAATAATGATTCATGGAATAAGGCTGATGCTATAGAAAAACAATATTATTCGAACTATTTGCAAATGCTATATGTCAATTATGCAAATGACCTAAATCAGTGTGGTAGATTATTACAATCTATTTCGCAATTACAGCATGGAGTTGCTAGTCACTTTTCGATGGCTGTTGGAAATATGGCAGCTAAATTGATCACTTATGGGCAATATGACTATGATATTGGGCATAGTCATATCTTTTTTAAAGAGGCTCACCACTTATTATTAGAGGCGCTAGAAGGGGATTTGCATGAAGATGCACGGCTCATTTTTTTAAGGCAAAAAGAATGGTTAGAGAAATACTTCCCTGAAGATTTCTTAGAGGAACCATATAGTTTGAAAGACATATCTTTGGGGGAGACAAATGAAGAGAAGAATTATAGGATGTGGTGTTTAGAGAACACATTTTTTTTAAATACCCTTAATGATGCTTTTTACTACCCATTGGTTGCTCATGATTGTATTCATCTTCCCGAAATTGTTACAGATATTCAAACGGGCTACAAATTTCATGGACTGTTCAATCAATTGAAGCAAGAATATGTTTCTGCTAGGTTTATGATTTATGATGGGTTACATAACCGGGGTGAACATTACTCAGACAAAGATGTTCTTATGTATAATACGCTTGACTATCCTATATATGGATTAAGTATTGAGATGGTTAAGTGTGCATTCAGGAGTTTGTATTCCTTATTCGACCGTATAGCATTTTTCATTAACGACTATTTTGAACTTGGAATTAAGGAACGAGACGTGTCTTATAAAAGTATATGGGAAGGAAGAAAAGGTGGAAAAGGTGGATATGAATATAGTTTAGATTTGAAGAAAGCAATGACAGGGACAGATACGTATAACCTTCCGCTCATAGGATTATATTGGCTGTTTAAAGATGTAGGGAAGAAAGAGATTAAACACGATTACCTAGAACCGGCTATCAAGCAGATTTCAGATATAAGGCATTCACTCGAACATCGTTATTTTAAATTACACGATTCACTGTTTGTTCCTCATGAAGAACCAGCATTAAGTGATACATTGGCTAAATCTGTGAAAATTGATGTTTTCAAAAGTACCTGTATGCAATTGTTACGGTACTCAAGGGAAGCAATTATACTTTTAGTCTTAGCTGTTCATCGAGAGGAACAGCTAAGAAATGAACAAAGAGATGCAAATAGATTGGTGGCACATATGTATTTGGATAAGTTTGAAGATACATGGAAGCAGATATTTTAGCAATAAAAATATCGGACATGAATGCTGCTAGGGCGCTTCTTTTAAAAGTAATCACATAATATTGATAACCAAGATAGAAAAGAGAGCAGAGAGAAAGAGAGCACCGAGGGGACGGTAAAATCTCTAAATCGTATTTATGATGAATTTGGAAATCTTATTCCATATGGTTTTTCTAACGTAAAACTACATAATGATTTTATAAAGTCTTTGAAAGAAGAGCTTCCAGAAGGGAAGCAAATTTTATTCCAAGGAAGTTCGGTGACTGGAGTGAATCACAAAAAAGGATGACCATTTGACCAAGGCAGAAAAAGCGATTTTGATATTGCATTGGTGAATGATGATTTATTCTTGGAAACGTTAGAGATTGGAAGAAGTGGTGGATTTAATTTCCAAATATGAGGTCTAACTTCATCGTCTTTAGACGGTATCCGCTTTTAGCCTTAAACGATCTGGACATACTTTTCGTAAGAGGTGAAAGTATGGAAGGATATCAGAAAAGCAGCCATGCGATTTATGATCTAAAGTATCACGTCATCTGGGTAACGAAATACTGATACAAAGTACTGAAAGCGCATTGGCCGTAAGAACACGGAATTAATTCGTCAGGGATGTGAAGCTAGAGGAACCGGAATCTTACAGGGAAGTGTGGGAAGGAGCATATCCATTTGTTGTTGTCCTGTTCACCATGCTGGCGCTGAGTAAAATGGTGCAATATCTGAAAGGTTGGTCATCTCGATTGCTGCAGGAAGATTTTCCTGAGTTGAAGAAGAAATATTGGGGACAACACTTGTGGGCACGGGGGAATTTTTGTGCAACGGTGGGAAGTGTTACGGAAGAAATGATACAGAACTATATCGCGAATCCGTTCACAGAAGAAAAGGACGAAATCTTCAGATTGAGGACGAGTTTTAGTCGGAGTTGCAAGGGGCTTTCAGAAGAGCTTTAGTCTTATGAAACGACTTTAGTCGTCGACATTTAGGGACTGTAGTGAAATAAACGCCCTAATAAAACACACGTAGAACTGGAAATGAGCGAAGCATGATTCAGCAATATCTGATAGACTGGGAGAAACAACGGTTTGGCAGGAGAATGCCCTCCAATCCGAAGGAGGAACCTCACATGCAGAATACGTTGAAGCAACGTTACGAACAATTGCGGCCCTTTCTGAATGAACTTCAAAGACGATTATTTGCGGCAACAGAAGCACTCGCCTACGGGCGTGGAGGGATCGCATTCGTCGAACGAGAATTGGGCATCAGTCATAAAGTCATCCAAGCGGGTATTCGGGAATTGAAGAACCCCGAGCAGATCGACCCTGAACGGATTCGGAAGTCGGGTGGTGGGCGTAAGCGTACCGTCGATACGGATCCAACGCTACGGAGCGATTTGGAGAAGTTGATTGATCCAGCTACACGGGGTGAACCCGATTCTCCGCTACGCTGGACAAACAAAAGTACGCGTAAACTCGCTGCTGCCTTGAACGAAATGGGACACAAAACAGACAACAAGATGATAGCCACGCTATTGCACGAACTCGGCTATAGTCTGCAAGCGAATCGAAAAACAGAAGAAGGCGGTCGTCATGAAGACCGTGATGCACAATTTCAGCATATTCACGATCAGGCGCAGGCCTTCCAAAACGAAGGAGAGCCGGTCATCTCGGTCGATACCAAGAAAAAAGAGCTGGTGGGCGACTTCAAAAACGGGGGTGTCGAGTGGCAGCCGAAAGGCAGTCCAGAGAGGGTACGCGTTCACGACTTTCAGATCCCCGAGCTCGGAAAAGTCAATCCCTACGGTGTCTACGATCTCAGTGCAAATGCCGGATGGGTGAGCGTAGGCACGGATCACGATACGGCGGCTTTTGCAGTGGAAAGCATCCGGCGCTGGTGGACGACGATGGGTCAAGCCACCTATCCCAACGCCACGAAACTCCTGATCACAGCAGATGGAGGCGGAAGCAACGGCTCTCGTGTACGGCTATGGAAGACGGAATTGCAGACGTTAGCAGACGAAACGGGATTGTCTATATCCGTCTGCCACTTTCCTCCGGGAACGAGCAAATGGAACAAGATTGAGCATCGTCTGTTTTCGTGCATCACCCAAAATTGGCGGGGAAAGCCGCTAACCAGTCATGAGGCCATCGTCCATTTGATTGCGTCTACAACGACAACAACCGGGCTGAAGGCGCAAGCCGAATTGGACACAACATCATATCCGAAAGGGATCAAAGTAACCGATGAAGCCCTGGCACAAGTGAACTTAGAAAAAAATGACTTTCATGGAGAATGGAACTACACAATTTCGCCTAAAAACAGGTAGTTTATTTTGCTACAATCCCTTATGTCAAAATCCATCTGCTTTGAGCAGGTAGTTGTTTAAGGATAAAAATAAGACACAGGAATAGGTTTTCTTACCCTTACGTTTCAACTCAATCAGTTGTTGATGCTAATCAATAACCCGATCCTGTTCCCGCATTTGGCTTATGTGAGATATTCAATTCAAACGTAAAACGTATTATGTAAAATGAGGATATGTTGAAGACGGCAGGTGCGGAACCCGAAGCGCATATGATTTCCCTGGGAGATTCGCATCACCAGGTTTGACGCGGCTTTTAGCGGTTTTACCCTAAAATTGGCCCATGTAAAATCATACAGAATTCGAGATTCACACTTTTGTGCCCCGGAACCCTTATGGGACAAGGGCTGAAAACGCCCCAGTTACTCATCCTGCGGGAGTATGGATTGAAATCGGCGCATAATCACACCGTTATGATCCTAGGTCAGTTTTCCCCTTGTGGAAGGAACCTATCCAGTGAAGAGAGGGGCGTCTTGAGTGTCCGGCAGATGTACGAGCCAGAAAGTGTATCTGGGCAATCAAACATAACCGGGATTCCGGCGCTTTCTGTTCCAATGCTTACAAAAAGCAAGTTTGGAGGTCGGCTGGCTTTGGTTTGTCCACAATCTGACGAAGAAACAGAAGTGGATGAAAAAATAAACGGATCGGCAATGATGAGTTCTTTGCCTGGTCCGTTTTTTTGATTTTGATTCCGCAGGCCGTCCTTTGACTTTTTTTCAACAGTAGAGCTCCCTACAGAACATTGACAGGGGACAGAAAAGTATTTAGAATAAAAATTGATTGATCGACCAAAATAAAAAATGAACAATCAAATAACAAAAAGGGAGATGAATAAATGGAAAACAAACAATCTTTGATAGCTGATGCGCGGAGAGAACAAATCATTAAAGCTGCTATAGAGGTTTTGACGGAAATTGGATATAACAGCACAAGCCTTTCCAAAATAGCAAATAAAGCGAGTATAAGTACAGGACTTATATCTTATCATTTCTCTGGTAAGGAAGATTTGATGAGAAATACTTTGATGTATTTGGTTGAGCAAGAGCGAGCCTTTATTAAGGGAAAAGTGGAACAGAAACAACCGTATATGGAGAAATTAATGACTTTTATAGAAGCAAGCTTGGCATATCAGGGTACAAACCGTGGATATAACAATGCGTTACTTGAAATTATTTTTAATGGTCGCACACCAGACAACGTCCCTTATTATCGGGCAGAAGTTCATGAGGAAGATGAATTAAATGTTTTGTTGAGAGAGATTCTTTATAAAGGACAAGAAGCTAAAGAATTTGGTGACTTCGACCCTCAAGTGATAGCAATTGTCATTCGAGGTGCCATATCAGGATCGATGTCATTGCCTCAATATGAAAATAAGCTAAACCTTGAAGATTACAGTGAAAAGATGATTAAGAGCGTTTTAAAAATGATCAAATAAAAAAACGAGAGTGAGATATATAACGTCGTTGTGAACCCAACGTTGGGGAGTGAGCAGCTGCAGTTAACCAAAGTTTTTGCGGCAGGCCTTTGTCACTGTTCTTCAGAATATTCCAGTTGAAAGGAGCCTAAAATGATCAAGAACCATAAGTGGCGCAAAGCTGCGCAACGAGTCAAGGCAGGGAACGGGCGTTCACTAAAGCCTTTTCGATGGTGGCAACCGCTCAACCGTGCCCTGTTTTACCTCACGTTGACCAACGATGATGGCCGACAAACGGTCTTCGCCGTTGACGTCCCGTATTGGCAACAGTTTCAGACGGACGACGGTAAGGGCAAGGCCCACCTGTACCTCGATGGCAAGCATCACGCCGAGTCCAAACTCCCCGCGGCCTTCCCCGTGCCGGGAGGAATGATTATCGTAGAGGGCTCAGTTTTCGGCCTTAAGCGTTGCGACTATGTTACCACCGAGGGAAGCAAGCAGCAGCTCTCCCCGGACGAGCGTTCCGCCGAAGGACGGCGCGCCCGTCTTGAACGCGAGCACCCGGCGTTGAGCCGCTGGATCGGATTTTTGTCGCTGATCATGCTCATTATCCCTATTCTTCTTGCTATCCCTCAGGTCATTGATGCAGTCTCTCAGGTGCCCCCGATAGCTGAGCGCTTCGGGAACTTCAACTCGCCCATTGCTCTGCCGATCTGGCTCAACATCACGCTCGGGCTCTGCGCCGTTGCAGCCAGTATGGAGCGCGCAACACGATTGCGATGGAACGCGTTGCTAGACGGTAGCTCTTAGTATGTAGCTGCCTATGCAATTCAATTTATCTGTACACCCCGGCATGTTTCATGGCTCAATTGAATTGGAGCGCCACGAGGTGCTGCATAGAAAGATTGATATGGCAAACAAACTTGATGAATTTTTTCAGAATGACGGTGGACAGACTTATTTTGTTATGGTCGGTTCCGCACATGTTGTGATTGATCCGAGTGTCCCAGGTGAACTCGAGAAAAAAGGATACAAAATCGAACGCATATATTAAGGCATGTGAGCCGGTATATGTTTACGGATTGGATTCGGCTAACAACGTTTATATGTGCTGTTATATCCGAACATTGAGGAGAGAATTAATCATGAACAATAAAAAGTGGTATTTTATAGGAATCGCACTGATCGTCTTGAGCTTCGCCGGAACGGCTTGTCAGTCGCTCGATGTTGTCGACAAGTTGCCCGCTCACGAGCAGAAATGGACGTTTGCGCAGGACGAGCTGAGTACGCTCGTCGTCGATAGCGAGTATGATGTGGACATGGAGTTTATCGCCAGCCCCGACGGCTCCAACTACGTGGAAGTCAGCGGCAATATGCAGCAAAACACGATCGATCAGTTGAAAGCGACAGAGATCACGGGCAATGGGCTGGAGCTGCCACTGCAGAGGGATGTGAAATTAGTCTCTCCCAACTACAAGTCCATTAAGCTGCGGATGATTGTAGCGCTGGCGGATGACGCCCGGCTGCAGCAGATCAGCTATACATCGGGCTCCGGCAAGACCAGCTTTACCGGCTTGAAGGCGGAAAATATCGACTTGTCCGTTTCTTCCGGCAATCTGCGCGCGGAAGCGATCACCGCCGGACGGTTGAGTCTAACTTCCAAATCCGGGGATATCACGGCGGAGCGGGTCCAGGGGGATACGGAAATCCAGCTGCACTCCGGCGATATCAAGGTGGAAGGCCTGAAGGGCGCCCTGAAGATGCAATCGACTTCCGGCAGCATTACCGCCGTTGATGTCGACGGCTCGGCCGATACCACGCTGCATTCGGGCAATATCAAGTTTGACCGGTTTACCGGAAAAGGTGTGTTTAAATCGACCTCCGGCAACATTACCTTGACAGGGCAACGTTCGGACAGCCTGGATATCTCCGTCCGTACGGGTGATGTGACTTTGTCGCCCGATCCGGAGTTCAAGGGATTCTTCGACTTGAAGACCACTTCCGGACATATCAAGGCACCGGATTCCCGGCAAGAGACGACGGATGTAATCAAAGTACGGGCAACTTCAGGTGATATTCGAATCCAGTGACGGGGGCTGCAGTGAAGACCCGGGTAAAAATTCTTCATGATGAGTGGTGCTGCAGAGCGTAGCCTTCGCCTTTTGTATGAGGTGAGGGCTCTTTTTGTGTTCATTTGCTTGAATGAGGTCCTGTTACGAATAACAGGAAATCGGTTTGCTTACCTTTACGTTTTAGCTCAATCAGTTGCTGATGCTGATCAATAAGCCGATCCTGTTCCCACATTTAGCTTACGTGAAGATGTTTAATTCAAATGGAATTGACACGTAAAACGTATTATGTAAAATAAGGATATGCTGAAGACGGCAGGTGCGAACCCCAAGCGCACATGATTTCCCTGGGAGATTCGCACCACCAGGTTTGACGCGGCTTTTAGCGGTTTTACCCTAAAATTGACCCATGTAAAATCATACGGAATTCGAGGTTCGCACTTTTGGGCCTCGGAGCCCTTATGGGATAAGGGCTGAAAACGCCTGCTGTTACTCCCCTTGCGGGAGTATGGATTGAAACTGACATCAGCTTGTACCTCCTTGGCCCGCTCGCTCGTTACTCCCCTTGCGGGAGTATGGATTGAAACCCCGGTACATTACCGGAATGCTCTCCATACGCTCACGTTACTCCCCTTGCGGGAGTATGGATTGAAACAAATAAATAAACTGTTTGACAAAGTAAAACAACAGTTACTCCCCTTGCGGGAGTATGGATTGAAACCTTAATAGGCGCACCATAGCATGCAATGTGAGTCGGGTTACTCCCCTTGCGGGAGTATGGATTGAAACATCTTCGAAACTGTAGCGGTTGGCACCCAACACAACGTTACTCCCCTTGCGGGAGTATGGATTGAAACCATAATGGATTGTTTTCTACAAAGGGATGCTCCGTTACTCCCCTTGCGGGAGTATGGATTGAAACTGCATACCGGGGATGACCCCATTCAGGATTTCGTCAAAGTTACTCCCCTTGCGGGAGTAAGGATTGAAACGCAAATGAAGTTGCGGATCGTTTCGATGTGGATGCTGGTTACTCCCCTTGCGGGAGTATGGATTGAAACAACCAGCGCAGATCTGATTCTTCGCGGCGATCCGCGTGTTACTCCCTTTGCGGGAGCATGGATTGAAACTTGTGCTCCAATCGTGCAAGTAAGCCTTCTTGAATCCCCGTTACTCCCCTTACGGGAGTATGGATTGAAACTTTCTGGATGAACAGTCATTTTATAACGCTGGGGTTACTCCCCCTGAGAGAGTTAGCAATTGTGCGACAAGTCAGGCTATGTAGAGTTATTCCTCGCATGGGCTGGCTGACTACTGTTATCAGTTACGAAGCGAAGAGTCCAGACAGGAACTCCTGCGGAGGGTTCCTGCAGAAGCAAGGCTTTCATCTCTTTATGAGGCGAAAGCTTTTTTATCTTGATTTGTCCATTTATAATATCCCACACAAGCTTCCTCAAACAATGTTATTTCGAGCCTGTTTTGCGAATTCAATAGCTCATTTTCTAGTTGAAAGATTTCAGTTGATTTTGACAATCATTATCAATTAATATATAGGGAAGTGATAACCATTATCAGTCAGCAGTGGATTTCAAGTCGTTTAGTTCCTCTGCCTAAGATCTGGTTTCGTCAGATGGGTTGATGGTCGCGAGTCAGCCCGCAGTTAATGCGAAGACATAAAGAAAAGTACAAAAAAGGCGATTACTTAATGAAATTGGGGGAAATGACAGAGATGAAAAAACAGCTTAGCGTAGTAATGCTCACTCTAGTAGTCATGCTAATTATGGCCGCATGTGGCAATTCAAGTGCCGGAAATACGAGCACAGCAAAAGATATAAATAATACAGCATCTGGAAATACAGTAGCAGCTGATGAGACTTCATCAGCAGGGCCTATTACAATTAAACATAACAAAGGTGAGACGATACTGGAGAAACCGGCACAACGTGTGGTTGTGCTGGAATGGATTTTTGCAGAGAACCTTATTGCGTTAGGTGTGCAACCTGTTGGAAATGCCGATAATGCAGAATATACGAAATGGGTCACTGCGGATGCGGCATTAGCTCCTGATGTTCAGGATGTTGGCTTGCGCTGGGAGCCCAATTTGGAGACGATTGCAGCTTTAAAGCCTGACTTAATTATTTCGAATACGGACAATAATGCTGCGATTTATGACCAGTTAAATGCGATCGCTCCAACGATTGAATTTGACCCTTATCCGAATGAGGGCGATGCCTATACCGAGATGGAAAATATCTTTAACAAGACCGCCCTTGCCGTAGGCAAGACTGCCGAAGCGGAAAAGGTGTGGGCAGACCTTGATCAGTATTATGCCGAAGCTAAGGAAAAGCTTGCTGCTGCAGGCAAAGCGGACTTGAATTATGTCATTGCCCAAGCATTCAGCAGTCAGGAGGCCGCAACTGTGCGTTTGTTTACCGACACATCTACGGTGTCTCAAACCTTAGATCGCATTGGACTTAAAAACGATTGGAAATCGGAAAAATTCGAAAAATACGGATTTACGGATTCAACGATTGAAGCGCTGCCTTCAGTAACAGACTCGAATTTTATTTATATCGTGCAGGACGATGATAATGTGTTTGGTGAACCGGTCAAAGATAACGCGGTTTGGAACGGGCTGAATTTCGTAAAAGAGAAACGGACTTACCAGATTGATGGAAGCACCTGGACTTTTGGCGGACCCCTCTCATCCAAAGCACTTGTAGAACGTGTTGTTGATTCTTTAACGAAATAATGGTGCACATGGATGAATGAGATGATGAATGAGAAAAAAATATTTCACGACCACATCGCCTGGAAAATCATCGGCGTATTCGGGGGCGGCATCGCCGCCCTTTTTATTCTATTTTTTGTTAGCTTATGTTTTGGAGAAGCAGAAATTGCTGTAAAGTCTGTCGTTGATGCGTTACTCCATCGGCAAGATGTGCCTAATCACAACATGATCTGGGATTTGCGAATCCCTAGAACTGTACTTGGTTTTTTGACCGGGGCAGGGCTGGCTGTGGCAGGTACGTTGCTGCAGACGATTACAAAGAACCCGCTTGCATCTACAGATACGCTTGGTATTAATTCTGGAGCTTATTTTGTAGTTGTGCTGGGAACGGCATTTTTCCCTTCCGTGCTTTCGTCTTCACCTCTCCTGTTTGCGGCGGCAGGTGGCATGTTAGCTGCTTCCATCGCTTATGTTCTCGGTGGGGGCAGAAAAGCGACTCCGATCCGTCTAGTGTTGGCAGGCATGATTGTTTCATTGGTCATTGAGTCGGTTACAAGAGCCATACATATTTTCAAAGCGACGGAAACACAGAATTTGTTTTTATGGGGCGCTGGCAGTTTAGTGCAGATGGATATGGATGGCGTTTATTATGTATGGCCATGGGTAGCAGGTATTTTGCTTGTGGCATCCGTGTTTGGCAGATTCTTTGATGTGCTTGATTTGGATGAAGCGACAGCGCGTTCGTTAGGTCATAAGGTGGATCTGACGAGATTTATAGGTCTTGCCCTGGCAGTGCTTGTTGCCGCTGTTGTTGTAAGTGTGGTCGGCCCGATTGGTTTTGTTGGTTTGGTTGCTCCGCATTTGGTTCGATTGGTCGGATTTCGGAAACATAGCTGGCTGCTTCCAGGCGCGGCTTTGTGGGGAGCGGTTTTAATTACAACAGCGGATGTATTATCCCGGGTTGTCAAAAGCAGCGTCGGGGAGATGCCTATTGGAGCGGTAATGGCGCTGATCGGAGCCCCGTGCTTAGTCTGGCTTGTGTTAAAAAAGATGAAAGGGGTAAGCGGTTCCGGAGGGCAGCATTCACTAGGGGCAGGCGTAAGGCCGATAAAAATAGGGTTCCCACCTCTGGTTGCTCTATCGTTCGTTCTTGTCATTGGTTTGATTTTAATCAGCATGACGATGGGAGGCACAACGATTCCGCTCGGACAATTGTTCCGCGGCCTCTTTGGAGCAGATGATGCGTCTTCTTACTCTGTGCTCTTGAATTTACGATTGCCTCGGACGTTCGTGGCTGCCGGAGCAGGCATAGCTTTGGCTGTAAGTGGAGTGCTTATCCAGGCTGCGGTACGAAATCCGCTGGCTGATACATCGATTGTTGGCATCACCTCGGGGGCAGGCTTCGGAGCCATGCTTATTTTAATTGCTTGGCCGCAAGTACCTATCCACTTCATGCCTGTAGCCGCTATAGCAGGAGGATTGGCTGCTGCTGCGATTGTCTTCATTTTCGCTTGGCATAAAGGACTGAATCCTTCTGTGCTGATTTTGCTCGGCATCGCGGTATCTGCTTTTGGATCTGCGGGCATTCAGGCTTTGATTATCCGGGGTTCGTTATGGGGCAGCTCAGGTTACATATGGTTAACGGGTTCTACGTATGCCCGCACATGGGAGCATGTCAAGCTGATCTCTGTGTTTTTAATTATATTGCTGCCCATTGCGTGGTACCTCGGCCGTAGATTTGATCTGCTTGCGTTTGGTGATGAGAGTGCTACCGGGATGGGCTTGTCGGTTCGCAACACGAGGTTGGCCGCTATGGTTGTTGGCGTTCTGCTGGCGGCGGGGGCTGTAGCAGTAGTCGGAACGGTCGGTTTCCTTGGCTTGATTGTTCCGCATGCGGTGCGAATGATTGTAGGTCATAATACGCGGAAGTCCATCATCCTGTCCAGTTTGTTCGGGGCTTTGTTGTTAGTCTTGACGGATACGATCGGACGAACGGTGCTCGCTCCAGTCGAGTTGCCATCTGGCATGTTAATAGCGTTGATCGGGGCACCTTATTTCTTGTTTTTAATGTTCAGATCCTTTAATCTGAAATCATGATGGATGGAAACTTGGGCCTATGTGAAAGAAATTCACATGTAAGACTTATGATGTAAAATGAGGACATATGAGGGCATGTTCCGAGGTGAGGATGGCTGGTGCGAACCCCAAGCGCACATGAATTTCCCGGGAGATTCGCACCACCAGGTTTTATACGGTTTTTCACGGTTTTAGCTTAAAATGGCTCTATGTAAAATCATACGGAATTCGAGGTTCGCACTTTTGGGCCCCTGAAGCCTTGTGGGACAAGGGCTGAAAACGCCCGCTGTTACTCCCCCTGCGGGAGTATGGATTGAAATTCGTCGGCATGGAAAAATTTTTTGGACAGTACTACGTTACTCCCCCTGCGGGAGTATGGATTGAAATCCACCAAAGCCGTCGGATATTGTGGGTAACTACTACGTTACTCCCCCTGCGGGAGTATGGATTGAAATAAGCCGGTGCGGCACCGGATGCAGCTCCTGGTGAATCATGTTACTCCCCCTGCGGGAGTATGGATTGAAATTGATTGATCGAAGCTGGCGTAAGATTGTGCAGATTGTTACTCCCCCTGCGGGAGTATGGATTGAAATCACTCGTGAAGGTGCATATAAAATAATCAAAACAGTTACTCCCCCTGCGGGAGTATGGATTGAAATACCGAGGCCCTTGGAGTGCACAACGGCGCGTCCGTGTAACTTCCCACACAAGACGCAGAAAAAAAATACGCTTGTGCTGCAAGCACAGAGTAAGTATAATAATGTAAATTTAACGTCCGTGAACGGGAGAGTAGTCGTATAAGTCCCATTGCAGCGAACCGGGGTGGTGGGAGCCGGTATGAGGCATATGGTGAAGCGCACCCTGGAGACGGCAGGTCCAATACGGGAGACCGTAGGCAGGCCTGTCCGGCCGACTGCCGTTATCAGTTGCGAGGGGGAGAGCCGTAATAACGGTTCTGCACGAAGAGTGGTACCGCGGAAGCGCAGCTTTCGTCTCTTTATGAGGCGAAGGCTTTTTGTTTTTCTTAGATATACTAGGCAAGAAAACAACCTCCCAGGTTGTTGTACGAAAAAACGTACAAATGAGAGTCCGAGCGAGCCCGTCTAAACACCGTCCGGGTTCTGTGAATGTACGTCGATAGACATTTTCCCTAACTCCAGAAAAAAAGGATGTGTACGCCCATGATTATGAACATTGCTGCCCGCGTGCTGAGCGGGCCTACAGGTTTATCCGAGCAGGAGCTGCTGCAACTGTTGGAGCAGCCCCCGAATCCCGAGTGGGGGGATGCGGCTCTGCCTTGTTTTGTGTTTGCCAAATCACGCCGCATGGCACCACAAAATGCAGCGGCCGAGATTGCCGAGGAACTTGCTCAGGTGCATGGTGTACAGGCGGAAGCAGCCGGACCTTATGTGAACCTGAAGCTTGATCCGGCTGTGTACGCCCCCGCGCTGCTGGAACAGATCGGTGCCGAAGATTTTGGCAGACTCAACCTCGGACAGGGCAAGCGGTTAGTCATCGATATGTCTTCCCCTAACATCGCCAAGCCCTTTGGAATCGGCCATCTGCGCTCCACTGTGATTGGCGCTGCCTTATACCGCCTGCTGGCCGAAACGGGTTATGAGACGGTAAGTGTCAATCATTTGGGCGATTGGGGGACACAGTTTGGCAAACAAATCACCGCCTACAAGCGGTGGGGCAAGGATGAGGAGCTGGCCGGTGACCCGATCGGCGAATCGCTGAAGTTATATGTCCGCTTCCACGAGGAAGCGGAGCAGGATGCTTCGCTTGAGACGGAGGCGCGTGACTGGTTCCGCAGGCTGGAGGAGGGAGATCCCGAGGCGCAGCGGCTGTGGCGTTATTTTGTGGACATTAGCATGCAGGAATTCAACCGGATGTACAAGCGGCTGGGCGTCACCTTTGACCATGCGCTGGGTGAAAGCTTTTATAACGATAAAATGAAGCCAGTCGTCGAAGAGCTGCGTGGCCTGGGTTTGCTGGAAGAAAGCGACGGAGCGATGGTGGTAAGGCTGGATGATCTGGACTTGCCGCCATGCCTTATTCTGAAAACGGACGGCACGACCATCTACCCGACACGGGATTTGGCTACAGCGATTTACCGCAAAAAGGAGATGGACGCCGAACGTCTGTTGTATGTCGTAGGGGCTGAGCAGAAATTGCATTTCCGTCAGGTATTTGCTGTGCTTGGCAAAATGGGAGCCAACTGGGCGTCACAATGCGAGCATGTGCCTTTTGGGCTGATGCGGTTTGAAGGCAAAAAGATGTCCACCCGGCGGGGCAAGGTCGTCATGTTGAATGAGGTGCTGGACGAAGCGGTGTCCCGGGCTTTGGCGGTCATCCAAGACAAGAATCCTGATCTCCCCGACAAACATATGGTCGCTGAGCAGGTAGGGATCGGAGCGGTCATTTTTGGCGATTTGAAAAACAACCGCAGCAACGAGGTCGATTTTTCACTGGAGGATGCGCTACGCTTTGACGGGGAGACCGGACCTTACGTTCAATACACACATGCCCGGATAAAAAGTGTACTGAACCGGTTGCAGGGACAGAAGACAGACGGTGAAGCTGGTCGGAATGCAGAGCCGGATACCGGGCCGCAGCAGCAAATAGCAGAAGGAGACACCAGCCTGCTGGGAGACGCTGGCTGGTCACTGCTCAAACAGCTCAGCCGTTACCGGGAGGCGCTGGAACGTGCGGTGGACCGGCTGGAGCCATCGGTCATGGCCCGTTTTGCCCTGGATACGGCCCAGTCCTTTAACCGGTTTTATCATCATGAAAGAATCGAGGACGGTGGACCTTTGCGGTTGCGGATCACCGAGCTGACGGCAGAGCTGCTGGCACGCTCGCTGTATCTGTTGGGACTTCATGCCCCGAATCAGATGTAAGAACAAGGGGCGCCGATTCATATAAAAAGATGTTTTTTTCCATCTGGTGAAACATTTTCACATCATGGCCCGTCTGAGAGTACAGAAGTTGATTAATTTTGGAGGTGTCGGTTGTGAAAAAACATAAAAACAAAGTGATCGGATTTATTGCCGTTGCTTGCTCGCTCGCGGCAGCGTCTTCCGCATTTGCTTTCAGCGACTTATCTGGTACACAGCAGCAGCAGGTGGATGCTCTCAAGTCTAAAGGTATCGTGAATGGAGTAACGAAGGACAAATTTGTCCCATCCCGCACACTGACCGTAGCCGAAGGAGTACAACTCGCTGTAAAAGCGATGGGATTAGAGGCAAAAGCGGGCGCTGTGGAAGCAACTTACGCCAACATTCCGGCTAATGCATGGTATGCGCAGGCCTTCCGCATCGCTGCCCAGAACGGGCTGCCAGTTTCCGGGGATGTGAACCCTGCCTCGTCCATGACAAGGGAGCAATTTGCGGACATGCTTTATGAAGCGATTAGTGCAACCGGACAGTATCCGGTCATCAAAATGTACATTGAAGTTGCGGATGAGAAGGACTTCGATGCAACCTCTCTTGAGGCTATCCAGTTTCTGCTGCTGACGAAGATTACGAGTCTGGATGAGCAGAGAAATTTCTATCCGGACCGGGAAATTACCCGAATCGAGGCGGCGGAAATGGTGTATAATGCCGTAAAATATGTAGAAGAAATGAAGGCCATTGAACCGGCAGAACCACTGCCTATACCGGAGCAACCAGAGCAGCCGAACCAACCTGAACAACCTGACCAGTCGGATAACGCACAGGATCAGGTGACGATGTCCACCGAACCAGTCAGCAGCACCAAGAACAAAGTCACCTTGACCCGTCATGAAGCCCCGAATCCGGGCTATGGCATCGCTGTAGACCGTGTGGATTATGTCAGCGATTCGGAAGCTGTCATCTATTACAAGCTGACGAGTCCGAAGCCAGGGGAAATGAACATCCAGGTGATTACGGATACGCAGACAAGCGTAGAGCTGGACAGCAAATATGAGAAGGTCAGCATCAAGCCTGCGGATAGCAGCGCAGATACATCTGCTCTTCATTTGCGCCAATAAGACAGGTCTGTTCTGAAATGTAATGGACCATGCTTCATTCATCAGTGTGCCGAAGTGACAAGAAAAGGTCGGGAACAGGAGGAACTTGCTCTTGTTCTCGACCTTTTTTAATACAAAAATCCAAGGCGGGGAGAAAAGCCTACCGACCCAGCCCCCGGAAAAACGTCTCAATGGTGAAGGAGATCAGCTCATCTCTGGATTCCATATCCGGACCATAAAAGCTAAGAAGAAGCGATGTCAGACCGTGCAGCATGCTCCAGATGCTTTGTGCGGTTAACCGCTCATCAGTAATAGTCAGATAACCTTCATCAACTGCTTTTCTGATACCGACCCCCAGCATTTCAAATCCTTTGGAGCGGTCATTTTCAATGATCGCAATGGAGCTTGCCCCCTCCAGATTGGTGGTGAACAGGATGTTGTAGTATCCCGGATGCTCAAGTCCGAAAAGGATGTACGACTTGCATACGGTTTTCAGCACATCCATGGCATGTAATCCCTCTGCCCTGGCTTCCTGCTCTCGCTGCTGAAGGGCCTGCAGGAACAAGGCATAACCTTCCTCGAGCAGTTCACGGACGACAGCTTCCTTATTTTCGAAATAGTGATAAATAGTGGTCGGTGAGTATTCAATCCGGTCCGCAATCTTGCGCATGGATACTTCCCCATAACCATGACTTAGAAAAAGATCACGAGCGGCCTCGATAATTTTACGGCGGATTTCATGGCTTTCACGTTCGCGGCGTTTGATATGCTTCATAAGTAGTTTGTTTTACCCTTTCTGCCTGCCCCAACTTGGCGGCGATGCGATCAGCTTCCATTATACCCGAGCTGATTGCTCCTTGAAAACCGCCTCCCGGCTGCGTCCAGGCGCCCACAAGAGACAGACGGTGCAGCGGCGCTGTCCGTTTCAGCCGTTTGATGCCCGACTGGCGGACAGTTTGCGCGAAGCCGTATACGGCACCCGCAGGATTGGCGGTATAACGTTGCATGGTACGGGGAGTTCCTAATTCAGCAACCGCCACTTTACTGGCCAGCCCCGGATAATGCTGCTCCAGCACCTCCAGCATATGGCGTGTGACTTCAGCCTTTTTGGTTCTGTATGCGGCACGGTCAGCAGGCCAATTCTCCATATTATCCGGGAAGGTAACGGCAATACAGCCTTTTCCCGGCTCATTAAGCGTAGAGTCCATGGCGTTGTAATTGGTAATGCTCCAGTTGCATTTGGTATATTCACCGCGCATGGCTGCTGCGTAATCCGTTTCAGAGTCTGGCTCATGATACAAAATCAAATCCTCCTGCGTGATGCCAAGCTCATGGGGTTCGCAGGTCAGTCCCAAGTATAGCTGAGTCAGCGAAGTCCCGATTTCAAGCGTGTTCAGCTTCTCCATTTCACGCTTGGCAGCAGGCTCGTGTTGCAGCAGACGGCCGTAAGTTAACAGTGGGCTGATGCCGGACACAATCCAGTTGGCGTCGTACAGCTCCCCTTTTTTCAATTTTACCCCGTTTGCTTTCCCATCTGTGACCACAATTTCCGACACCTCGCTGCGCAGATGCACCTGCCCGCCAGCAGATTGGATGACGTCAACCAGCGCGTTGGACAACGCTTGGCCGCCGCCCTGAATGTAATAGGTGCCCTCAAGATGATAACCGAGCCATGGAATAAAAAAATACAGAGCCGCCAGCCGTTTCGGAGGCAAACCATAATAGGGCCAGAGTGCGGTGAAAAATTCTGTGAATTTATCAGATAGTCCGAATTGTTTTACCGCTTCCCATGCTGTCATTTGCGTCCAGCGGAAGAAGGTGCCTGCCTTCATCAAGCCTGCAGCTTTCCGCCAAGGGGAGAGGGGGGAAGTGAAGGCGGAGAAGCCTGCCGCAAAACGGTGGATGCCTGCAAACAGCCTGTCAATGCCTTTCTGCTCGGCAGGGAACATTTTTTTGAGAAGCTGCACATACGCTTCGGCGTCGGACGGGATATCGATGATTTCCTCTTGCCAGCGGATGGAGTAGGGATGCTTTTTGCGTAAGGGCACGATGCCTTGATCTGCTCCGCATGCCTGCAGCATTTGGCCGAAGCTGCCATTTTCCAGCCCGCCCACACCGTGGAGAGCGACGTCGAAGACATAACCCTTGCGCCGGAATTCTGTTGCATAACCGCCAGCGAGAGTATGACTTTCGAATACTGCCGTCCGGTAGCCGAGCGTGGACAATCTTGCAGCACAGGACAAGCCGCCGAGACCTGCGCCAATGATAATAACATCATATTTACTCATTATTTCCACTCCTTTTTTCGTTAACATAGTTATTTAAATTAACGCTGTTAAGTTAATCGCATTATAGACCATATTTCATGAAAAAAGAAGCCTTTTATTAAAATCAAAACTCAACTTTCGTAGCATGGAATCATCAAATAGACCCTGAGATAACGGAGTAAAACGGAGATATACTGCTGGGGTTGACACTGGATCAAAGCAGACTGGTTTTTGCTAGTTTTCTTGCAAGAAGGAGATTCGACTCCCGCAGAGTCTAGTAGCCAGAGTGAGATAGGTGTCTATAGGGTGCGATGTGTGGCGTCCGGTATTTGGTATTTGGTGTCCGTTGTCTGCTGCCTCCATACAGCCTTGCACGATTATCCCTTTCGTTCAGAATGCAGGGGTTGAGGATTGGGGATCGGGGGGACTAGGGAAGGAAAGAGAAAAGAAATAAGAAAAAAGAAAAAAGAGGCAGCTCAAGTGGAATGTTTGGCTTGAAATAAGAACATATGTTTGGTACAATGAAACAAGAACTTATGTTCGATGATTATGGATTTGGGGGCGAGCAGACATGGAAGTCCAAGCAGAAACGGAACTTCAACCGTTTAGCAGTCGTTATCACAACGAGAAGACCTGCATGGAGGCGCTGATCGCGATGAAGTGGCCGAGCGGCTTCGTCTGCCCGCGTTGCGCCCATACCCGCTGCAGTCGTCTGACTTCCCGTCGCATCCCCTTGTTCGAGTGCGCAAGATGTGCGCACCAAACGTCAGCTTTGGTTGGCACGATGTTTGAACGAACGCATCTCCCCCTGACCAAGTGGTTCCAGGCGCTGGAGTTGTTCCTGCTGCCTGATGGCATCTCGGCAATGCGGCTGAGCCAGGTGATTCAGGTCACCTACAAGACCGCGTGGTTCATGCTCCAACGCATTCGCCATGCCATCGGGGAGTTCGACGCCCGGGAGCTGCTCCGCGGAGACGTGAAAGTGAACAGCGACCTGTATGGGCGTAATCCGTCCCGGCCTCAGTTTCCTCATCCGTATGCTTCGGCAGTCGTTGCCGGGTGCACAGTCACGGAGTCGGGCGAGCCGGAGCAGGTCAAAATCCGCCTGGTCCCGCAGATGAGGGGAGAGGGGAACAGAGCGAATCGTCACGAACTCGCTGCGTTCATCCGTGAACAGGTAGATGTCCGTGCATCGGAGGTACAATCGTTCCCTCAAGCCTATCGACTGTATATGCCCTTGCGGAAAGTGGTGAGAGAGGCGTGGAAATCGCTGAAGCGTACGTATGTAGCCTTGGGCCTGAAGCATCTGCAGGCGTATCTCAACGAGTACACCGGACGCCGCCGACTGCGCTTGACCGAAGGGGAAGAAACGATGTGGCAGAAGTTGCTGTACATGTGTGTGGCGATTCCGGCGATCCCTTACCGCCGACTGATCGCGCGCCAACCGGTTCAGCCTCTTGCGGCTGCGTCCTGATCGCGGGGCTTGAACGAGGAAAGGTGAGCATGATGTGTGTTGCTGGATCGGTGCGGGTCAGCATGAACGCGGACATCGGAACATTCGGGTTCAAGCCGCAACGAGGACCAGAGTCTTTTTATTTTTCCGATGCCTTGCTCCACTCTTTCCGTCTCTCTCGGTCGGTTTCACATCACCTAAACGCTCTGCTTTCTCCTAAGATCGTCTCATGACCTTGAACCGATCTGCTTCTCGATAAGGCACGATCAAAAAAATAATAGACCCATTCGATTATCCTGAATCGCGTAACCAAAGGCACTTTCGTGCTTCATTTGATCTGTTATTTTCTTTAACGTACCTAAAGTATTTTCGGCCGCGGGTCGCTGTTTTTTGCACCTGATCCAACGGGATAATCGTGCAAAGCTCCCGAACAGCGAGTTCATATGCCTTGCCGCGATCCGCTGGCGGCTTGACTGTCAAGCACGGATGATTAGGTTGAACTTAACTTTTGCAGCATGAAATCGGCAAATTTGCATGAAGAGGATTCGAATTCCTCAGAACCCAGTAATAAGAAAAAGCGCCCTTGGAGAGACACGGGAAACCTTAGATCGGTTATATCCATGTCAGGCTCCAAAGAGCGCATTTTTTGCGGGTGATTACGTTAGTTGTTCCGTGCCATGCTGCAGCTTCACGAGTTACGCCTGATTCCCCGGATAAGACACTTTTCCAGAGATACCTGCTGCACCTGCCGTCACGGGAAGCTGCTCTGTGGAAGCTGCAGGTTGTTCTGCAGCTGCCGCAGAGCCTTGCTGAAGCTGGTACATCTGATAATAACGGCCACGAAGCTGCATGAGCTGCTCGTGATTGCCTTTTTCTACAATCTGCCCGCGGTGCAGGACCAGAATCTGATCGGCGCTGCGGATCGTGGAGAGGCGATGGGCGATGATGAAGGTAGTGCGGCCTTTCTTGAGCACCTCCAGCGCGGATTGAATCAGCGCTTCCGTCTCTGTATCAATGTTGGCCGTCGCCTCATCCAGAATGAGAATAGCCGGATCAAACGCCAGGGCGCGGGCAAAGGAAATGAGCTGCCGCTGTCCGGCGGACAGGGTGCTGCCTTTCTCGATGACAGGCTCATCAAAACCCTGCGGCAGGTGAGAGAGCAGATGGTCTGCTCCTACATCGCGCAATGCCTTTTCCACCTGCTCACGGGAAATCCGGCTGTCCCCGAGACTGACGTTGCCCGCAATCGTGCCTGTAAACAGATAAGGGTCCTGCAGCACGATGCCCATATGGCGGCGAATCCACTGCTTCGGCAGCTCCCTGACGTTTTGGCCGTCAATCGTAATCGTTCCCTGCTGCGGATCATAGAAGCGGAACAGCAGGTTGATGATGGAGCTTTTGCCTGAGCCGGTATGGCCGACCAGCGCGACGGTCTGTCCTTGCTTGGCAGAGAAGGAGATATCCTTTAACACGAAATCCTTCTTGTACGCAAACGATACGTTTTTAAATTCAACGTTGCCTTTGTAACGGGGCATATCACCGTCCGTCACCGGCTCTCCCGTTTCATCCATTAGCTGAAAGACACGTCCGGCGGATACAATCGACGTATCCAGTGCGGCAAGCTGGTTGACCATGCCGGTGACAGGCTGGAAGAGTCTGCTTAGCACATCAACAAAAGCGTACAGCACGCCAAGCGAAATGGCAGTAGATCCGGTGATGGAGCCTGCGCCGAAATACCAGAGCACCACGGCAAAGGACAGATTTCTGAGCACATTGACCAGGTTGTGGGAGGTCAGGGCGTTCAGATTCAGCATTTTATTCTGATGCTTCATGTAATCATCGTTCAGATCCTCAAATTCCTGCATCGTCTTTTGCTGACGGCGGAAAATACGGATAATGGACATGCCCTGAATCGACTCGTTAATAATGGCGTTGATTTCGCTCAGGCGTGAACGAATGATCGTATTATAACGGGTTGCCACCTTGCGGTATAAAATGATCCACAGAATGAGGGCAGGAACCAGGAACAAGCAGATCAGCCCAAGCCGGACATCCAGCAGGAAGAGGGCGACATACACCCCGGCAATGGTGACGATGCCTGAACAGAAATTGGACAGTACGGCGACGAACAGATCCTTGACCGCCTCCGTGTCATTGGTTACCCGGGAGACGACCTTGCCTGCAGGCAAATTATCGAAGAAATAGACCGGCAGCCGCTGAATCTGCGCATACAGGTCCAGCCGCAGCCGCTGGATCACCCGGTTGGCTGACGACTGCAGCCAGTAGGTTTTGCCAAATTCCGCAATAATCGAGATGAACAGAAAAACAAAGTACAAGCCGATTAATTGCGTTATGCCGGGCAGCTCCGGCTTGTAAAAGCCGTACAGCTCATCCGAGCTTAATGGTTGCGCCGGATAGGAGGCAGCTTCCCCGCCGCGTGTGATGATCATCATGCCGTCCTGGTAACGGCGAACGCCGCCTGCTTCGGCAACGGGAGCGTCCACAAAGTAGAAGGACGTCCCCGCCTGCAAAATGCGCACTTCGCGCCCTTTGGCTTCCCCGGCAGCAAAGCGGTCCCCGTTTTTAAACAGTTCATTGTTATACTTTGCGGCTCCAGCCGGATCATTCGTTTGATAATAAGGCCGTTCAATGGCCAGCATATGTCCGTCAATCATCTGTTTGGCGATGAAGGGACCGGCCAGCTCGGCGGCCACGCCGATGGCAAGGGCAATCAGCGCTACGATAAAAGTGTATTTGGCTGTCATGGCGTATTGGAACAGCCGTTTGCCAATGTTCGGTTTCAAATCAGCTTACCTCCCCGGAGGAAAGGCCCGATTCCAGCTGCTGCCGCTCATACTGCTGGCGGTACCAGCCGTCCCGCTGCAGCAGCTCGCTGTGCGTGCCCTCCTCGATAATCCTACCCTGCTCCAGCACGACAATCCGGTCCGCATGCTCGACAGCGGAGAGGCGGTGGGTGGAGATCAGGGTCGTTTTGCCGGAGCGCTTGCTCCGGATGTTGTCAATAATGCGAGCTTCCGTCCTGGCGTCCACGGCGGAGAGCGCATCGTCCAGAATCAAAATGTCAGGATCGCCGATGAAGGCGCGGGCAAGGGACACCCGCTGCTTTTGTCCGCCCGACAGGGCAATACCCTTTTCACCAACGATGGTATCAAGACCGTCGGAGAGGGTGCCCAGATCGTTATCGAACGCGGCGGTGCGGATGGCCTCCATAATATCGGCATCCGTTGCGTCCGGTTTGCCGAAGCGGATGTTTTCACGTACGGATTTGGAGAACAGAATCTGCTCCTGCGGCACATAACCGATCCAGCTGTGCAGCCGCTCCGCAGCAATATGCTCAATCGGCGTACCAGAGATCAGAAGGCCGCCGCTGCCTGACGGGTATTCGCGCAGCTGCTGCTTCAGCAGCGTTGACTTGCCGCTGCCGGTACGGCCGACCACGCCCAGGGTTTCCCCGCGCCGCAGGCTGAGATGAATATGCTGCAGATTATCCGTTTGTGAGGTTGGATATCTGAAGGTGACGTCCTTCATCACGATGGACTCGGCAGCCGCGACCGCTTCGGGATGCTCAATATCCCGAACGTCCTGGGGGGAGGACAGCGTCTCATTGACACGATCAAGTGAGGCGCTGCCGCGCTGCATGATGTTGATCAGCTCGCCGATGGCAAACATCGGCCAGATCATCATCCCCAGGTACATATTGAACGATACGAGATCCCCCAGGGTGATTTCATTGCGGAACACAAGGATCATGCCATAACCGAGACCGATCACATAACTTAAACCGACGAAGAGACGAATGGTAGGCTCGAAGAGAGCATCCATACGCGCGACCGCCAAATTTTTGCGATAGACGTCATCCGTAATATCCGCGAACCGTTTTTCATCCAGACGCTCCTGGACATAAGCGCGGATCACCCGAATGCCGGCCACCGATTCCAGCACCTGATCGTTCATGTCACCGAAGGCGTCCTGCGCCAGTGTATAGCGCTGATGCACTGCTTTGCCGTATATGCTCATGGCCAGCGCAATAAAAGGCAGCGGAATGATCGCTGCAAGCGTTAATTTCCAGCTGATCAGAAAGCCCATCGCACCCAGCACGACGGCAAGATATATCGTTGAATCCGTCAGAGTAAGCATGCCGAAGCCCGCCGTGGCCGCAACGGAACGAAGATCGTTCGTGGCGCGGGCCATCAGGTCGCCTGTACGGTTGCGCTCAAAAAATGGCGGCGTCATGCTCAGCAGATGTCGCATAAAGCGGGAGCGGAGCAGCCGTTCCACGAGGTTGGCGCCGCCAAACAGCCTGTGCATCCATATGTAGGTGATGTAGTAAATGAGTACAAGCATCCCCAGGATGTACAGGATCGACCGCAGCAGCGAATTCCAGGTTACGGAGCCGCTCACAATCTGATCAATCGAATCTCCCAGCAGGCGGGGAGGCACAAGCTCCAGGAAACCGACCAGGATCAACATGGCCAGCCCGATGGTGTAGCGTTTCCGTTCCTGATGGAAGAACCAGCCCAAATCTTTTAAAACTGTAAACAAAGTATCCCTTCCTCTCGTAATCAAGACTCGGCCGCAAACTACGAACTGCTGAAGACAGCAAAAAGGACATACCGTCCGCAAACGATATGTCCTGTGTTCGACATCATATGGTATGCGCAGGTAAACTCGGCGGAAAACGCACAAGTCCTGCTGCATTTTCAAACAGGTACGCGGCTATAGCAGGGTCAGAAAGACTGACCGACCGGTATGCGGCAGATGTGGCTCCTCCGGTATGAAGTTGAATATTTGGTTTGCTTAAATACAATTGCTTTATCCAACACCGGAATCACCCTTTCTTGAGCATTGTAAGTAATTTCAAGTTTTGATCTCGTATGGTTGCATCTTACCATCCAGTTTTGCGAAATGTCAAACCTTTTTCAAATTTGCATGTTTCAGCAGGGATTGGGACGGGTTTGGTATTCTTTGGCGGGGATGCTATGATAGGATATGTTTAAGAGGTAGTTCAAAAAGTCATCTTTTGATCACGAAGTAAGTCAGGAAGCGGACTCGACATCGAATCTTGAATTCAGCCGGGCCTGAGCGGATGCTTCCGAAGCATGTTTCCTACGGAAACATTTCAGGTGCTCACGTACCTCACGTACCTCAAGTACGCTCCGCTCCTCAGTCCCTAGCTTCATCCAACTCCAGCGTTTTGAAAAAACGCACTTCGGAAGCATAAGCTTCGGTGCTGAAAACCTGACTTTTTGAACACGCATTGTAGGCTGAAGAATATGCATTTGGTTAAGGAGTTGAGCAGAATCGATGAGTATATATGTATCAGAACCTGCTGCTGAATGGTATAAAAAAGAGCTCGGCTTAAAATCCGGGGATCATGTCCGTTTTTTTGCGCGCTACAGCTCAGGCGGAGGGCTTCATCCCGGCTTTTCGCTCGGTATTTCCGTTGAGCCTCCTCAGCATGCGGCGCTGCGCACGGAATCTGGCGGTGTTGTTTTTTTCATGGAAGAGCAGGATGAATGGTATTTGAAAGGGTATAAAATCGAGGTCAAATACCTGCCAGAGCATGACGATATCATTTATGAGTATAGTCCTGAATAGACAAGCTTAGCTGCAGAGAAATTCAAAACGGCGGAGCTGCGGGCCACAGGCGTATGAAGAACACGCTGGGACCGGCAGTCCGCCGTTTTTATGCGTCATGGTAAATAAATGCCTTCCACGGCAAAATCAAAGTCCTCGATATCATAGACCTGCACCGGTACGGAAGCTTCAACAATACGCTCGATCCAATCCGTCTGGTCGGTCAGAATCGGCAAACTTTCCCGCTGCGCGGTCAACAGAAGCTCGGTTTCAATCGGGTCGAAATATTCTCCGTACTGGGCGTTATCCACCCCGTTAATGATGGTAAAGGCTACGGAATTGCCGAATAAAATGGGCAGGCTTTTGGCCCAGGGCACCTGAAGCGCCCGGTTGATTTTCTTCTTGTTCAGGGGCTCCTCCAGATATTCAATCAGTTCGGCCACTTTCTCTTTTACATGCTTGTCTTCGGCCGGATTGTCCATAAGCGGCTCATCGCTGGAACGAAATTCGTACAATTCCAATAGGGTGGTATAGGGCACAATGTATTCTACCGCTGCCGCCGGAGCCAGCAGTTGGCCGTAAATCGCTACCATGACGGCTTCAGTTACAAACTGTTGGGACATCGGCTTTCCTCCTGCGATGTGCAAATATGCGGTGTTAAATCGAATTGAGTATACCATAATGCTGTCCCAAAAACAGCATGGCAGCAGGCTATTCCTATTTTCAAGGCGTCAAAATGGACAAAAGACTTGCATCTCGGGTGATCTAGGACTTGCCAAGCAAAAGGGAAAGGATGCCGGCAGCGATCAAAGGACCGACCGGTACCCCTTTAAAAAAGGCAACGCCGAGCACAGTTCCGATCAGCAGTCCGTTGACAACGGCAGGCTGGGAGGACATCAGCGTCACTCCGCGCCCTCCCAGATAGGCGACCAGAACGCCAACCCCGATGGCCAGCAGCGATTTCCAGTGCAGGAAGGATGTTAATACCTCCTGCACGGTAATCCGCCCGCTTGCCAAAGGGGTCATAACGCCAATCGTCAGCAGCACGATGCCGACCGTCAGGCCGTATTTCTCCAGCCAGGGGAAGGTTTGATGCAAATTCATCACCCGCAGCAGCAGCAGGACAACCATGGCGATCGTTACGCTTGAGTTGCCGCTGAAAATGCCGAGGCCTGCAAGCACAAGCAGCAGCAGGGCACTGTAATCCATGGTAGCAACTCCTTTTCCGGCCTGCTTACGGGTGCTCATGACCGGCATCTGTCTGTACAATATGCTCCGCAATCATCCTGCCATGCCACCGTCCGGATTCGATGAACACTTCATTGGCGTTCCGTCCGGATGCGATTACGCCTGCGACATAAACGCCCGGTATGTTCGTCTCCATCGTTTCCGGGTTAAAAACGGGTTTATCCAAATCCTCAGCCAGCTGCACGCCGACCGATTCAAGCAGCTTGCGGTCCGGGCGGTAGCCGGTCATGGCAAGCACAAAGTCGTTGTCCAGCTTGAACTGGCTGCCATCATTGACGGTGACGGTAATATCGTGCGGGCTGATTTCTGTTACGCGAGAGCCAAGATGAAGGGTGATCTTTCCTTTGTTGACCAGGCTTTCAAACAGAGGTCTGACCCACGGTTTGATATGCTCGGATAAAACGACGCCCCTGTATACCATATCGATATGTGCACCTGCCTTGGTCAGTTCCATGGCTGCATCCACCGCGGAATTACTGCCGCCGATAATGGCGACACGGGTGCCTGTATACGGGTGTGCTTCCCTGAAATAGTGGGTTACCTTGTCCATATCCTCTCCGGGAATGCCGAGAACATTCGGATGGTCAAAATAACCTGTGGCCACAACGACATGGCGGGTCCGGTATTGGTTGGAATGCCCGCGTTTGTCTGCCGTATGCACAGTGAAGGTCCCGTCCGCTTCCTTGACGATGGAGCCAGCCTCCTCATAAGGACGAATGTCGAGCCCGTAATGTGCCGCTACCCTGCGGTAGTATGTAAGAGCTTCGTGCCGGAAAGGCTTGTCATTGGGGGAGCTGAAAGGGATGTCTCCGATTTCGAGCAGCTCGGCTGTGCTGAAAAACTGCATATTGGTCGGGTAAAGATAAATCGACTGCACAATATTGTGCTTCTCAATAATAAGCGGCTTCAACCCGCGCCGTCCGCATTCTATGGCCGCAGACAGACCGCAGGGGCCGCCGCCGATAATAATAATGTCTTCCACAGTATTACCTCCAAATAAAACAAAATTGCCCACGTTCGGCAAGCAATTTCATCCTACCTCATTCATAGAGCAAATGCCAGCCGGTTTCGCCCATTTAAGTTACAGAAAATGGTTGACAATGAACAAATGCTGTCATATTATTAGATATATATCTAATTAAAGGATCGTGAAAACAATACAGCTGGATAAAATCGTGAATTATCACAAGGCCCTGGCCGATCCGACAAGAATGCGCATTCTGCTGCTGCTGGCCGGAGAAGAGATGAACGGGCAGGCGCTCGCGGAGAAATTGAATCTGTCCCCGCCGACCGTCACGCATCATGCGGCGAAGCTGCGCGAAGCGGCGCTCGTCAAGGAGCGCAGGGACAAGAACACAGTATATTTTACGCTGAATGAGGATTTTATCAGACAAAATGCGGAAGCTTCCGTAAACTTCATATTCGGCAAAGGAGGCAGGGAAATGGAGAAAGAAGGAGTTCAAGAGCCGCTGGCCGCTTCCGTCATGCGTAATTTTTTCGCCAAGGATGGAAGGCTGCGCCAAATCCCGTCCCAGTACAAGAAGAAGCTGATCGTGCTGCAGCACCTGGCTGAACAGCTTGAACCGGGGCGAAAGTACAGTGAGCGTGAATTAAGCGATTGGATGAAAAATGTTCATGATGATTTTGCAACCCTGCGCCGTGAAATGATCATGCACCAGTTTATGTACAGGGAAAATGATATTTACGAACTGAACCCGCGGGAAATGTGGAGCAAATGGGAGGATGTCAGATAAACAAAATCAGCATTGACAAGAAAAGCCTGGAAGACGTATAATCAAGAAAATTTTGAAGGAGGCGATGTTATATGAGCAAGCACATCATCGGATTGGTTTTGCGTCGTAACGTCGTCTCCCTAACGGACACACTCGGGTAAGGCCGCAGTAGCGGTCTGCCCGCCGGTCGGTACCGACCGGACATCCGCAGGGAGCTATTCTCTGCGGATTTTTGCATTTTCCAGGCATCTTTATGCCTGTTTACAGGCCTATCAGGTCTTTTAATGCAGCCGCAGGAGCATCCCTGCGGTTTTTTTGTGCTTGTCCGCGAGGTTAGGGAGACGATAGCAGGAGCAGGAAATTGAACAGCAGCACGAAGTTGGAAAGCTAAAATGATCGGAGGACAAATATGCATTTGGAGAAATATGGCTGGTCGGAAACATGGCAGCAGCAATGGGAGCAGCTTGCGGCTGCGGCAGTTCGGGACATCGAACTAAAACCTGCCAGGGTAACCGCCGACTTTGGACAAAAAATGAAAATTATGACAAGTGAAGGCGAGCGCTGGGCGGCGCCTTCCGGTAAACTGCGCCATGATACGCTGGAAGCCGCCGAACTGCCGGCAGTCGGGGATTGGGTGGCGGCCGCTTATTCGGCTACGGCCGACGATGCCGTTATTCATGCCATGCTCCCGCGCAAGAGCCGCATATCGAGGCAGGCTGCGGGATTTGAGACGAAGGAACAGATTATCGCTGCCAATGTGGATACGCTGTTTTTGGTGCAGGCGCTGAACGGGGATTTTAATGTGCGGAGAATGGAGCGTTATCTCGTGATGGCCTGGAACAGCGGCGTTGATCCGGTCATCGTGTTGAGCAAAAGCGACCTTTGTCCAGACCCGGACGGATATGTGGCGCAGATGGAAATGGCGGCGCCGGGAGTTCCGGTGCTGATCGTATCAGCCTGGGACGGAAGAGGAAGAGATCAACTCGAAGCGTACTTGCGGAAGGGGCGGACGGTGGCTTTAACCGGCTCGTCAGGCTGCGGAAAATCGACGATCGTAAACTGGCTGTCAGGGGAAGAGCTTCAGGCAACCCAGGGCATAAGGGAGGATGACAGCAGGGGGCGGCATACGACGACACACCGGCAGCTGTTTCCGCTGCTGCATGATGCCGTCCTGGTCGATACGCCGGGGATGCGGGAGCTTAGCCTGTGGAGCGATGAGAGCAGTACGGAAGCTGCGTTTACCGATATTGAAAGCCTGGCGGCGCAATGCAGGTTTGCGGATTGCCGGCATATGCGTGAGGAAGGTTGTGCCGTGAAGGAAGCGGTCAGCAGTGGAGCGCTCTCCGCACCGAGGCTGGACAGCTACAGAAAGATGAAGCGGGAGCTGGAATATCAGAACCGCAAAGAGAAGGAAAAAGCCCGTAAAGCCAAAGCGGGGAAAGCCTCCCGTTCCTACGGCTCAACAGGCTGGCGGCACGACATGGAGTGGTAAGGACATTTGCGGTGATCTGTCATAGGATAAGGCAGAAGGGGGTAAGACCATGCCGAATTACAGCATTACTGTAGACCTGTCGGATCATCGCTTATATCTGATGGACGGAGGACGGGTCGTCAAAAGCTATCCGGTTGGAATCGGCAAAATAGCCACGCAGACCCCTCATGGACGATTTACCATTGTGAACAAACAGAAGAATCCGGGAGGCGCCTTTGGTGCCTTCTGGATGGGGCTTTCGGCTCCCCACTACGGCATACACGGCACCAATGCACCGTGGAGCATCGGACACTCGGTGTCTCACGGCTGCATCCGTATGCAGAACAGCGATGTATTGGAGCTGGCAGGAATGGTGGGGGTGGGCACACCTGTAGCCATCCGCCCGTAACAGATCATACAGCCTGTTTGGGCGCATAAGGGAGGTTACTTAAGACCATGCTATATGCAGAAAACGGGCAGGGGAGAATCCGGACGGATTCTCCCCTGTTTGCGTGATATAATTTTAGTAGAGTGACAGAGCCAGTGAGTCATTCTCGCTAACGCTGTGCAGAATGGCTTCGCCGCCAATGACTTCAATGCTGATCAGAGAGTTCAGGCATTTTTGCAGAGCGCGCTTGCCTGTCGCAATTTTGTTTTCCAGCGTGTTGGACAGCAATCTTAATGTCTTTTGGACAGGCTGTTTGTTTTCTTGATTAATATACACAGGAATTTTTTTGTTTTGGAAGATTATTAGTGTTCTCATAGAAATCACCTCACTGGAGTTATTTCATAGTACTGATTGTAGATTCTGTTGCTTAAAAATACCTTAAAAATACCTTATAAAAACATAAAGGTCAGAAAATTTTACAAACTGTTCACATTTAGCTTTGAAAATAAAGAAATAAAACTATAGTCTCTTCCAGTATTAAAAAATATACCATTAGTCTTATGATATATGCTTAAGTGGGTAGTTTGTAACAAATTGACAGAATGAAAGCGGTCATGTAAAGTTACATTAATAGTTTTTATCACCTGAAATAACGGGAGGGGAGTCTATGATCCTGACCGTGCTTGCGGGAAGACAGGAGACCGATTGGTTCGATATAGAAGTGGATGATGTATATGCCGTGCAGCATTTAAAGCTGATGCTCGGCCTGCGCATATTTGGAGAAGCGCCCGGAGAAGGCGTACAATATATTATGGAGGCCAAATTTCCCGAAGGGCTGTGGTTTCCGGTGGAGGATCACCAGCATCTGACCGGGGCAGGCCTGCGTGAGGGCTGCATGATCCGCATTCAGCGCGCTTTTTCTACTACTGAAGAAGAGGCGCCTGTATTTGGACGCAGATCCCTGTTTCAAAATGCGCAAAATGGGTAATATCACTGCAGATCAAGCTAAAACTGGGTACTGCTGATCAACTTTCAGGAACCTGAGAATGGAAAGGGGGACTTTTGACGTGAACGCTTTGTATCAACGATCCCCGCGAATCCGCCCCGCTCTGTATGATGAGAAGCTGGAAATTTTGCGGCCCCCGGCCGAACCGGGCAAGCCTACGTTTTCCATGATATCCCTCATTATTCCTTTAATAATGACCCTGGCTACAGTCGGTTTTTATATATATATGAGCAGAACAGGGAAAATGGGCAACAGCAATTATTTTATGTTTCAGATGCTGACACTCTTCATGATGGTTTCCTCTTATACCATTCCATTTTTTGTATACCTGCATAACAAAAAAGAATACCGGCTCAAGCTTGCGGAACGGGACCGCATGTACAGACAGCAGCTGCAGAAGCACCGGGAGCAGCTTGAGGAGAAGAAGAAGGAGCAGGTCCGCATTTTATATGAAATTCACGGCGATCCGCAAGGCTGCACCCAGATTGTGAAAAGCCGCAGCAGCTCGCTTTGGGAACGTTCGCCGGAGGATGATGATTTTTTGCAGGTGCGAATCGGAACGGGGGAGGTTCCTTTTCACATCAAGGTGCAGGTTCCCCGTGCGGAAGGATATGAACGTGAACCGCTGCTGGAAGCGGCCCATGAACTGGCTGATGATTTTCAGACGGTGGAGGATGCTTCGATTGCGCTTCCCCTGTATCAATCCAAAGTCATAGGCATTGTTGGCGAGCGTACAAATACGCTGGCTGCGCTGCGGGTTATCATGTCCCAGATCGCTGTCAGGCATTCGCCCGATGAGGTGAAGGTGGCGGCTTTTTATAATGAGCGCGAGCAGCAGGAGTGGAGCTGGATGCGCTGGCTGCCCCATGTGTGGGATGATGACCGCTCTCAGCGCATGATGTCAGATCGGAACAGCAGCGCTCACCAGCTGGCCGATGATCTGTTTTCACGTTTAAACCGCCGTAGGAACCGCAAGGATCGTGTGGGCAGAAATATGGAGATTCCATGTTATGTAGTCGTGCTCTCAGATGCACAGCTGATTGAGGAGGAACCGCTTCTTCCTCTGCTGCTGGAAGACGGGGCGTATGCGGACAGCTGCACCATCGTGCTTGCCTCACGCAAGGAGGCCTTGCCGATGCAGTGTCAGCTGATCGTCGAAGCAGGACCGGAAAACGGGGTGTATACCCTGAAGACGGAGTCGTCGAATATTACACAAAAGAGCTTCCGTATGGACTGGCTTACTGTGGACGAAGCCGGTGTCCTGGCCAGATACATGGCCCCGATCCGACTTAAGCGCTCTTCCGCTTCCGATATCCCACCCGTACTCACGCTGTTTGATATGATGGGGGTAGAACGGGTAGAAGAATTGAACGTGCTGTCCAGATGGCGGGAAATGAGACATCCGGATACGCTGCCTGTTCCTATGGGGGTTCGCGCAGGCGGCAAGAAAATTATGATTAATCTGCACGATAAGATTGAAAGGCAGGGGCACGGTCCGCACGGTCTGCTTGCCGGGACTACCGGTTCAGGCAAAAGCGAGGTGTTGCAGTCCGTCGTCGCATCCCTTGCCGCCGAGTTTCACCCTCATGATCTGGCTTTCATGCTTATCGACTATAAGGGTGGCGGCATGTCCAACACATTCGTTGATCTTCCTCATGTTGTCGGCACGATTACGAATCTGGACAGCAATCTGATCGAGCGGGCCAAGATTTCATTGAAGGCAGAGCTTGTGCGCAGGCAAAAAATACTGAATGAGGCAGGTAACCTGCAGCATATCGACGAGTACTACAGGCTTCTGCGCCAGCGCCATGCACAGCCGCTTCCGCATTTGGTCATTATCATTGATGAGTTTGCGCAGCTCAAAAAAGACCAGCCTGAATTTATGGATGAATTGATCAGCATTGCGGCCATTGGCCGGACCTTGGGGGTACATCTTATTTTGGCGACCCAGAAGCCGGCAGGCGTGATCGATGACAAAATATGGAGCAACTCGCGGTTCCGCATCTGCCTGCGTGTCCAGAGCGAAGGCGACAGCCGCGATATGATCAAAATTCCGAATGCCGCCTGGATTACGAAGCCAGGCAGAGGTTATTTCCAGGTGGGCAGCGATGAGGTATTTGAGGAGCTGCAGTTTGCATGGAGCGGCGCGCCCTACCGGGTCCATAACGGCAGCCCCAAGGTGCTGCCGGTGAATGAGGTCCGCCTGAACGGCAAGCGGGAGCCGTTGTTAACTGGCGATCGGGCGGCAACGGCTTTGCAGGGCGGTGAACCGCCCAAGCAGCTCCAGGTCATGATCGACTATATCGCTGCCCAGGCTGCAGCGGCGGGCATCGAACGGCTGCAGGGACCATGGCTGCCACCCCTGCCGGAAATGCTCGATTTGACGGCACTGCCCGCAAAGGGCGCCGAAAATGGCCTGTATGGGCCGGCAGAATTGCGGCCGGTCGCGGGTCTTGTGGACGATCTGCCCAACCAGCGGCAGGAGCCGCTTCATATTGCCATGGATCAGGGACATTGGGCGGTATACGGAATGCCCGGGATGGGCAAGACGACCTTTGTGCAAACCCTGCTTGTATCCATGGCGCGTGCTTATACGCCGGACCAATGGAACGGCTATATTATCGATATGGGACGTATGATGCGCGATTTTACGGACTTGCCGCACATAGGCGGGGTCATGATGGGCGAGGAGGAGGACCGCATCAAGCGGCTGTTCCGCTTCCTGTTCAAATTGTCTGCACAGCGTAAGGAACTTATCGCCGAGTCCGGCGTCAAAACAATAAACGCTTACCGGCGTTCCGCCGCAGGCACTGTGCCGCAAATTGTGGTCATTATTGACGGTTATTCGAGTTTCAGGAATGCATATCCAGAAGAAAACGAGCTTCTCGAGGCTGTTCTCCGTGAAGGAGGAAGTCTGGGGATTACGTTTGTCATTACGGCCAACCGCATCACCGACCTGTTCGAGAAATTCCGCAGCAACATTCCGAATGCTGTAAGCTATGAGCTGGCGGATCCAAGCGATTATTATTATGCTGTTGGCAGGCCTGCCAAAACACCGGGACCGCTTACTCCCGGCAGGGGGCTTATCAAGGGGCAGACGCCACCGCTGGAGTTCCAGACGGCGCTGCCTGCGGTTGGTGAAGATGAAGCCAAGCGTTCGGCCGAGCTGCGCCGGAGCATTGCCTATGCGGGACAGGCATGGAAGGGAGAAAGGGCGCCTGCCATTCTTCCTCTGCCCAACAAGGTTCCACTGTCCGGGCTCATCCGTTCATGGAAGCGCACCGAGGGAATGGAAAGGGAGTATCCGTTCCAGGTGCCTGTTGCGATACATATCGACGATCTCGCGCCATTTCTACTGAATTTGAAGGAAGGCCCGCATTTTATTGTGGGAAGTCCGATGGAGGGCGGGAAAACGTCATTCCTGCTCACCTGGATGCTGTCGCTGGCCTATTATAATTCCCCGGACAAGCTTGAGATGTATACGGTGGACACTAGGTACGGAGGAGGGGGGCTGTCCAGGCTCCGGCATCTCCCTCATGTGAAGGCGGCAGCGGAAAGCGAAGAGGAGCTTGCTCCTCTGGTGGCCATGCTTTATGAAGCCGTTCAGCGCAGGACGAAGGACGGGAGTGATCCCGAGTTGCTCCTCATCATTGACGATGCGGACCTGCTCAGTAAACAGTTAAATGATTTCACGGTCAAGGATCAGCTTACCTCTATCGTCCGTCTGGGACGGGACCGCAACGTGCATGTGGTGCTTTCCGGAGTGCCTCAGGATTTTCCAACGTTCGGTGTGGATTGGTTCAATGATGTGAAGGCAAGCCAGAGCGGGGTCCTTTTTGGAACCCTTGATCCCAACGATTTATCCTTCTTCCGCATCCCTTATTCAGAGTCCAATAACGGCTCGGGAGGGTTGAAAGTCCTGCCTCCGGGGCAGGGATATTACATCAGACGCAAATTCAGCAGGATTAAAGGGGCAATTCCTTTTGATGAGGGGCATAGCTGTGAGGATTGGATCGTTGAAATTCGTGACCGATGGCATGTTGTAGTTTGAAGGGAGGTGGCACATAATGTTAACGTTTCAGGTTTCCCAACAGAAACTGATTACGCTGAAGTCCAAAGAGTTGTTTTTTCTGGCCGGTGTATTGGGGTCCAACAGATTGCTTGGCGTTGAAGATCCATTTCAAGGATTTCTTGCGGAAGAATTGACGGCGGAGTGGGATTTGGTGAAAGCTTCCCTGATGGACAAGGGCTATCTTCGCCAGGTAGAGGACGGGGGAGAGCTTGCCATCCCGCCGACTGTTTTTTCCAGAGTTGCTATTGCGGGTCTTTCCAGCAGAGCATGCCGGTACAGATATACGAAGGATGGCGCACAGTTAGAAGGATATCTTCACTGTACCAACGAAAGAGTGGTTGAATTGTCACCCTCCGAGGAAATGGACGACGAATACCGGCTCAGCGATCTTGGAGACGTGACAGCGGCTTGTGACACACTGACGGATAAAATGGGATGGCGTGAACAGGCTCAGGAAGAAGTGCCTGCCCTTATGTTTTCCCAAAAAAAATTCCGCGAGATCTATGATCTTGCCGGAAAAGAAGATACACAATTTCTCGCTTCGAGCTTTTCGGAAGCAAGCGGTGATCCGGAAGGCTCGCTGAAGCTGGCGCAAACGCTAAATGCGAGAATTTCGGACGGAGAGCTGCAACTGCTGGTTTGGAATGGGCGGGAATGGGAGGCACAGCGGGCTGCTTTTGCCGTGAGTGAATCCATGAGCTGGCTGTTCCGAATGAGTTCGGGCGGTAACGGGGATTGGCTGATTGCCACATTAACGACACGTGCTCAGTTTGTTGATTTGCTTTTAAATTGGTTAAGACAGTCTGCAGGTGCAGAGGAAAGGTGATGTACATGCGCATTCGTGTGGAGCCGGATGTGCTTCGGACGCTGAGTGGCCAGCTACAGAACGCGGCGGAGCAGATTCAACAGATTACAGGCGGGCTGGAGCAAACGCTGCAGTCTTTGGAATGGGACATGTCTGCCCGTGAGGCAGTCATGGATCAGTGGAGACAGGGCAAACGTTTGTCCGAGCAAATTCATGTTTGCCTGCGGATGCTTGGTTCGCAGCTGAACAGCAAGGCGGATCAGTTTCAGGCGGCTGATCAGAGCTATAATACGATTTTGGGCAGCATGAATCTGGGCCGGCCGGCCGCTCTCTTTCAGCAGACCATTAGCGCTAGCCCTTCCATCCTGTCCGACTCGGATCAAAATGCAAGCCGCATCTCCGATCCACTGTCCGTGATCAGTGTTATTGGGGGAAAGGGAGCCGAATCGGATGCGCAGGTGAGCGACAGCATTCTTAAGATGGCTTCGTTGCAGCAACCGCAGGATTGGCGTTTTTCCGACCCAAGCAGCAATAGAAACGCACCTGAGGCTTCACTTTAGATTAACGTGAAGAAACAAAGTGCGAAATATCGGTCTTTGGTATGCATAATAACGACAAAAGTCGAGAAAATGACTCGAATCATGGGGGTAATTTGGATTAGGTCCTTCGCCATTTGTGACATGAAACAGTACTATAGTACAATTAAATCCATACATTACATTGCCAAACATTTTTTTTGAATTCTTAAGGAGGACTCATTACAATGGCAGGAGGCATTTTAATTACCCCGGAGCAGGTTGATCAGGTGGCAAACCAGTTTAAGCAGAGCAGTGAGCAAAGCCAGCAAATCGTTTCCAGCCTGAATCTGTCTATTCAAGGTATGGAAGGCCAATGGGATGGGATGACAAAGCAGCGCTTCTTCCAGGAGTTCCAGGAGGCCAGTAAGCAAATGCAGTCTTTTGTTCAAACACTGAACAGCATCAGCCAGGAACTGACGGCCATCGCCAATAAATTCCGTACGGTCGACCAAGCGAAATAATTATCGTTTCTCGGATTGCAAGAGAAGCTTTGAAGATATTGCTGTTTATTATATAATGCTAGTAATGAAGTTTAGCAAGAAAACCGGGCGCTCCTAGGACACCCGGTTTTCTTGCCATGCAGGATAATAATCTCGCTTCCGCATGAACCTGATTCAATCAAAAGAGAGGGATGTCGCATGTCTTTTCAACCCAATCCAGGAGACGAACTGATCATAAACGATGAGGTCTATGTTGTCGGCAGCCACCCGGCGGCACCCGGTCTTGCTTACGCACAGGCTGGCAGACAAGGCATTGTTTATCAGCTTCTGGATAAAAGCGGAGTGCCGCATAAGGCCAAAGCTTTGAAGGTATTTTTTCCGAAATTCCGAATTCCTGCTATGGTGTACCAATCCGAGTACATGGAATCTTATGGTGATATTCCAGGCTTGCAGGTCTGTAAACGCGACGTGCTCACTCCAGAAAGGAACGGAGATTTAATTGCGGAACAGCCGGATCTGCTGTACGCGGTGTTAATGCCATGGGTTTATGGGAAAACCTGGTTTGACTGCCTCACCGAGCAAAACCGGCTTGAACCGTCCGACAGTCTTGCGCTGGCCAAATCGCTTGCTGCCATTGGCTCTGCCATGGAGCAAAAAGGGGTGGCGCATTGTGATTTGTCCGCACCTAATGTAATGATTCCGTTTTTTTCTGAAGTTGAACTGCCTGAAGGAGTATCTCCGGTTGAGCTGGTGGATGTCGAGCAAATGTACAGCACGAAAATGGATCGGCCCGACACGCTGCTTGCAGGCTCGCCAGGATACGCCGCCCACAGAACGGTGCACAGCGGCTTGTGGAGCGCATATGCAGACCGCTTTGCAGGTGCCGTCATTATTGCTGAAATGCTGGGCTGGTCGGATCAAACCGTGGTGGACAGAGCCTGGGGGGAAAGCTATTTCGATCAGCTCGAAACGCAGACCCCGTGTGAGCGCTATTACATCCTGCGCAAATCGCTTGAATCCCGCTGGGGCAGCCGCTTGTCCGAGTTGTTCGTAAGAGCGTGGGAAAGTCAGGATCTCAGCAGCTGTCCTACCTTCGGTGAATGGCTTGTCGTCCTGAATTCGCTTTCGGCCGAGCAGATTCCATCCGTTATACCAGTTGAACCGGAACCGGAGAAGGAGGCACCCGTCTTAGCGGGGGCCGTGGCGTCCGCCGAAGTCTCTCCCGTTGTGGCATCGCCCGCAGTCCCGGAAGGCGCGCGTGGAGATAAAGAAATCATAGATCGTTTGTTCCGGCAGGCACGGGAGCTGGAGGAAGCCGGCAAGCCGGAAGCTGCTCTTGAGGTATATCGCTCGCTTTATCATTTTACCGAAGAAGGAAGCCCGCTTCAGGTGGAAGTGCAGGCCGCCATTCAGGGTCTGGAGCAGCAACTTGATCCGTCGCATCCGGCTGAACCGGTCAAGCCGGTCTGGCATCGCTCCAAGAAAGTGATGATTTCTGCAGCGGCAGCCATTGTTATATTGGCCGGAACCATTCCGACGGTACAAATTTTGGCCGATCGGGCAAATACGAAGCAACTGGAAGCGGCCAGGCTTGCCGAGGAACAGAAGAAGCAGGAGGCCCAGTGGCAGGCTGAGGAGGCGGTCAGGCTGAAGGCGGAGGAAGAGCGGAAGGCCAAGGAAGCCGAGGCGTTCGCGCTTGCCGAGAAGAAAGCCGCAGAAGAAAAGGCGCAGCAGGAGGCCGCTGCCGCCGAGCAGGCCAAAAATGAAGCTGAACTCGCAGCACAGGAGAAGCAGCAGCAGGAGGTTGCCAAGCAGGAGCTTCAATCCAAGTACGACCGGCAGGCCAAGTATGAGCAATATCTTGTCTGGAAGAAAGAGCGTGACGAGCGTCTGGCTGCCGAAGCTGCTGCTGAAGAGAAAAGAAAGGCCGAGGAGGCAACGGCTGCCGCCAAAGCAAACCAGGCTGCGGCCAAGGTAGCGGTTGAACGCAAAGAGAAGGTGCTGAACCTCATTTCCCTGTATAACAAAGCATACAGCTCGCAGGAAGGCGGCAGAGAGGATAAAGCGCGCAGCTTCGCCACCCAGTTCGCCAAGCTGTATGAAACGAATTCTTCTTATTTTCATACCGTTGGAGAAATGGGATACCGGGCCACATCTGTTTATAAATATTTAAGCGACAGTGATTTCAGGCTGCCGAAAATCTAGCAACGCTTGACCGAGGTGACAATAGTCGTATGAACTACAGTATTCAGGCATCCCAACGCACCCCTGCCTTAATTATTTATTTGGTAGATATCAGTGCCTCCATGAATATGCTTATGGATGGAAGGCGGCGTATGGACGTCGTCTATGAGGCGCTTTCTCTGGCGATACGCCAGATGGTTTTCCGGTCCACCAAGGGCAACAGGCTTACTCCAAGGTACCGGATCGCGCTTTTGGCATACAGTGATGACGTTTATGATTTGCTGAACGGAATTAAAGGCATTGACGAGATTGCCGCCATCGGTTCGCTGCCGGATTTGACGCCGAAGCGGTTCTCGGATTCCGCCAAGGCGTTTTTGCAGGCTGAACGGATTTTACAGGCTGAAATCCCCCATATGAAGGATTGTCCGGCACCCTTGGTATGTCATATGACGGACGGTGTATCCACGGGTGATGATCCGGAGCCGATTGCCAAAAGAATTATGAATATGAGCGTGCCTGACGGGAATGTGCTCGTGGAAAATATCTTCATATCCGACAAGCTGCTGGATGCCCCGATTCCGGAACCGCGCCGCTGGAAAGGTATTACGGCCGAAACGATGCTGCAGGACGAGCATGCGAACAAGCTGAGAAACATGTCCTCCGTCCTGCCTGAAAGCTACCGGGAAATGATGTTCGAAGCCGACTACCAACTCGGCAAAGGCGCAATGATGATGCTGCCGGGGACATGTGCCGAGCTGGTGTCCATCGGATTCCAGATGTCGGCTGCCACACCTGTAAGGTAAGGAGGTTATGGCATGAAGCCACTGCTGTCCCTGCTCTCCATGGTCAAAAAAAGAGGGGATTTGATGAAGCGAGACTGTTTTACTTATATAAGCTCCCAAACCTCAGAACAGCCGCTCAGCAGTTATGAAAGCAGATTCCGCTGCCGATACGGTTATGGCCGTTCGTCCGACTCTGCGAATGCAGGAGAAAGCGGTCAGGACTTTGCCGCCCTCCAAATGGAAGGTCCCGTGTGCACCTTTGTGTTATGCGACGGAGTGGGGATGAGCTACCGCGGGGAGTTCGCGGCTCGTTATCTGGGGCAATCCCTGCTGGATTGGCTTAATGCCGATACCGAGTTGAACCCTGCACGCCTGAACGAATGTCTTCGGCTGTGGGCTGTGTCTGCAGCGGAAGAGCTGGAGAAAGAACCGATCCCCCATAGGTCGGATCTGCTTCGCAATGTACTTGAAGAGAAACGCAGGCAGGGCAGCCAAACGATGTACATATGCGGTAGAATCGAGCTTCCGTCCCGTGGAAGGAAAGGGAAAATGACGCTGGCCTGGCAAGGGGATTCCCGGATCAGGCTGTGGAAGGGCACGGAGGAAGCTGGGGATATTTTCGGGGATACATTCCGCACCGCAGAGCGTTGGTCAACGGTCCGCGGGCCAGTAGGCGGGCAGCCGCACTGGTATGAGACCAGACTGTCGGCGGGGGAACAGATGAGACTACAGATTTATACGGACGGCTTGGCCGACCTCGACCCGATCCGGGAGCAGCTTCCGGATGACCAGATTCAAATTCTGCTTGATTCCAGACACACGGATGGTCTGGATGATGACGCTGCCTTTCTTGAGCTGCAGTGGAATGAATAACCTGAGTATGAGCTAACGCCGGCAGCATAAATCCGCTGCCGGCGTTTTTTGCACAAAGTTAAGTAGTGTAGTATACTTTTTATACTGAATAACGAAAAAAATTGTTATGGAGAAGGAGGAGTGCGGCGATATGCGAAATCGAAAAAGCGGTTATGGGTCCTGTCCTGCCGGTTGTCCGGTGGAGTCTACGCTCGATGTGATCGGCGGCAAATGGAAGGGGATTATTCTGTACCATCTGATGAGCGGCACAAAGAGATTTAATGAATTCCGGCGGTTAATGCCGGGTTTGACGCAGCGTATGCTGACACTGCAGCTGCGCGAGCTTGAGGAAGACGGAGTTGTGCACCGGGAAGTGTATCCTGTAGTCCCACCGAAGGTGGAGTATTCGCTGACTGAATTCGGAATGACCTTAAAGCCAATTATTATGCTGATGAAAGACTGGGGAACGCAGTATGAGCAAATAAATTCGCAAAAACTCACGGAAAGCCAAAATATTTAGCGGCTATGTTTCATTCAAACGGGTTCAGGAGAGTTTATATAGGGGTTCTTTTTGGGTAATCTTGAGAATACGGCTGTTCTCAGCATTATATATAAAAGGAGCGTGTACATATGAGCTACTCTGTGGCCGTTGGAGCCGCGTTTGAAGGGAAGACGGCCATCGTTACAGGTGCGGCTTCGGGAATTGGCAAGGCCGCTGCGCTGCGGCTGGCAAAAGAAGGAGCCAATGTTGCCCTGTTTGACTTGAACCATGACCGCACCAAGACAACCGAGAAGGAGATTAACAGCATCCGCACAGGGGCCGCGCGTGCCTTTGAAGTGGATATTTCCGATCCGCTCCGGGTGGAAAAAGCGGTGCTCGAAACGGTTGAGCTCTACGGAGGGCTGGATATTGTCTTCGCCAACGCCGGCATTAACGGTGTGGTCGCCCCTATTGAAGAGATCGGTATCGAGGACTGGCGCAGGACGCTGTCCACCAATTTGGACGGGACTTTCCTGACGATGAAATACACGGTCCCCCATTTGAAAAAGCAGGGCGGGGGCAGCATCATTATTACGAGCTCGATTAACGGAAATACACGTTTTACCAGCTTTGGCATGTCCGCATACAGCACATCCAAGGCCGGACAGACCGCATTTGCCAAAATGGCGGCTTTGGAGTTAGCGAAATTCCGCATCCGGGTTAATGTCATTTGTCCGGGGGCGATCTCCACCAATATCGATGATTCCACGATAAAGGCAGAAGATCTGAAAGAAATCGTCATTCCCGTTGAATTTCCGGAGGGAGGACAGCCTTTGGCGGGTGGCCCGGGCCAGCCGGAGCAGGTGGCTGATCTCGTGTGCTTCCTGGCATCGAGGCAATCCAGTCATATTACGGGGGCGCAGATTGTCATCGACGGAGCGGAGTCGCTGTTGTTTTAAGAGGAATAGGCCTGCAGCGCCCGCATGTTCTCCTCGGTCAGCCTTACCGGCTCTGCAGGCAGTCTGCTCATATCAAAGAGCGGTACCAGTTCTGCTGCCGTAATAGGAAGAGGCTCGGGAGCAAGGCCGCTCATGAAGGCAAGCCAGCCGACAACCGTCTCGGGACGGACGCCACGCTCGCGCATGGCCTGCAGGGCAATGCCTCCATGCCGTTTGGCGAGGCGGCGTCCGTCCGGGCCATATACGAGTGGTACATGCGCAAAGCTGGGCGGGGTATGCCCCAGCGCTTCATATAGCAGCAGCTGGCGCGGTGTGGAATCCAGCAGGTCGCTTCCCCGCAGGACATGAGTGATCTCCATCTCGGCGTCATCCACCACTACGGCAAGCTGATAGGAGTACATGCTGTCCGCGCGCTTCACAATAAAATCACCGCCAGCGGAGGCAGGGACGGATACGCTTCCTGCCACTTGATCGTAAAAAATGATGACACGCTCCGGTTCGTCCGGAACTTTCATCCGCAGAGAGGGCGTTTTATGCCTCTCTTTTTCTTTTCTTTCTTCTTTGCTGAGACAGCGGCAGGTTCCGGGATATGCCGGGCCTTCTCCGGCAAGCCCATGGGGCGCGCTGGCTGCCCCCAAAATATCCGCCCGGCTGCAAAAGCAGGGATAGAGCAGCCCTTGCTCATACAACTTGTTCAGAGCCGCCTCATATCGCTCCAGCCTTTCGCTTTGCGTATATGGCCCGAAAGGCCCCCCTTTATCAGGCCCTTCGTCCCAGTCCAGGCCCAGCCATTGCAAATCCTCCAGGATGGCCTTGACCAGATGGCTGCGCGAGCGGGTCATGTCGATATCTTCAATCCGCATAACATAGGCGCCTCCTGCGGCGCGAATCTGCAGCCAGGAGAGCAGCGCCGTCCTTGCGTTGCCAAAATGCATCACCCCCGATGGTGTGGGGGCGAAGCGGCCTCTGATCGTAGATGTGCAATCATTCATTTGTACACCCCGTTTCAAGATGTGAACTACATAACCCTATTATAAAGTGAGCGCCTCCGGATTGCATGCGGACAGGACAGGAAGGATAAGATGACATTGAAAAAAGAACTTCCCATTTATCATATACTGCCAGAAATAAAGGATACACTTCGGAAAAGGCCCTCCGCCGTGCTGGTCGCCGAGCCGGGCGCCGGCAAAACGACCGTGGTTCCACTGGCCCTGCTTGAAGAGACCTGGCTTGATGGCAGAAAAATCATTATGCTTGAGCCGCGGCGGCTGGCCGCCCGCTCGGCTGCAGCCCGTATGGCTGATGCCCTGGGAGAAAAAGTCGGGGAAACGGTCGGCTACAGGGTGCACATGGATACCAAAATCGGCCCGTCCACGCGTATCGAGGTTGTCACCGAGGGCATTCTGACCCGGATGCTGCAGGGAGATCCGGCGCTGGAAGAAGCGGGGGTGGTCATATTTGATGAATTTCACGAACGCAGCCTGCATGCCGATCTCGGTCTTGCCCTGGCCCTGCAGGCACAAAATCTGCTGCGGCCGGATTTGCGCCTGCTGGTCATGTCGGCTACGCTCGAGACGGAGCCGGTAAGCCGCCTGCTCGACGGAGCGCCTCTGCTGCAGAGCTCAGGCCGGACCTATCCGGTGGAGACAGTCTACGTCCCGAAGCCGAAGGCAGCTCCTTTGGAAAGCTTTGTGGTGGAGCAGATAACGAGGCTGCTTCCCAGGCATGAGGGAGATGTGCTCGTATTTCTGCCCGGAGCACGCGAGATTCACCGGACTGAAGCCGAGCTTATGGCCCGCGGTTTGCCGTCCGGCACCTATGTGCGCAAGCTGTACGGCGCTCTTTCGCTGGGAGAGCAGGATCAGGCGGTGCGCCCTTCACCGGCGGGACAGCGCAAAATCGTGCTCGCCACCTCTATTGCCGAGTCCAGTCTTACAATCGAGGGCGTGACGGTCGTCGTGGACAGCGGACTGCGGCGTGAGCCTGTATTTTCCCCGCGCACAGGCATGAACCGGCTCGAAACGGTCAAGGTGTCCAAGGCTTCGGCGGATCAGCGCCGGGGGCGAGCAGGGCGGCTGGGCCCCGGCACATGCTACCGGCTATGGAGCATGGAGGAGCACGGGGGGCTTACCGATGCCGGACGGCCGGAAATTTTGTCGGCTGATCTGGCTCCCCTCGTGCTTGAAGCAGCGTTGTGGGGAGCGGAGGATGCAACTGAGCTCGACTGGATCGATCCTCCCCCCGCGCCTGCGCTCAGACAGGCGGGGGAGCTGCTGGAACGGCTCGGCTGTCTTCGTGATGGAAAAATCACGGAGCATGGAAAAAGAGTAGCTTCCATGGCGGCTCATCCCCGGTTGGGCCACATGCTGCTCAAGGCCGCGGAGCTGGGATATGCGGGACAGGCGTGCTGCCTGGCGGCTTTGCTGCAGGAGCGCGATCCGTTCAAATCCGGGGCCGATCTGCGTCCCCGCATGGAGAGGATCTGGAGCAGCCTTGCCGACAGCCCGCGCAAACTGGAGGCCAATGCTTCCGTTGACCGGGAGCTGCTGAGCCGGATTGTGCAAAACAGCCGCCATTTGCTGTCAGGGCTTAAATCTGTTATAGGTGAGCGGAGCCAGGATCTGAAGCCTGCTTCCTGCGGGCTGCTGCTGTCCTTTGCTTATCCCGACCGGATCGGACGTTCCCGCAGCGGCGGCAAATATCTGCTGAGCAGCGGTCGCGGAGTCAGGCTTGCCGGTGAAGAAATGCTGTCCAGGTCGGAGTATTTGGTAGCTGCTTCGGTTGAGGATGCGGGCGCGGACGGGACCATCAGGCTTGCTGCGCCTGTCGAGGAACGGGAGCTGACGGAGCATCAGCCCGCGTTGATCAACGAGGAGACGGCGGTGTATTGGGACGCTGGCGCGGGAAGTGTACGGGCGCGCAAAACCGTCAGGCTTGGCGCCATCGTCCTGAAAGAGCTGGCGTACGAAAATTCCCCGCAGGACCAAATTGCCGCAGCGTGGATGGATGGGCTACGGGAGCGCGGACTTGAGCTGTTGACCTGGACGAAAGCGGCGCGGCAGCTGCAGCAGCGCCTCATTTTTATGCACCGCAAGCTGAATGACTGGCCTGCAGCGGAGGATGCCGATCTGTTGACTGCCCTGGAGGAGTGGCTGCTGCCATATGCGCAGGGGGTGCGGAGCTTGTCCGATCTGAAGAAGCTGCATGTGGAAGGCCTTCTGCTCGGCATGCTCAGCTGGGAGCGGAGGCAGGAGCTTGACCGTGAGGCTCCGACCCATATCCGTGTGCCAAGCGGCTCCAACATCCCCGTGGATTACAGCAATCCGGATGCCCCGGCGCTCTCTGTCCGGCTGCAGGAACTGTTCGGCATGAGTGCAACCCCCCGGCTCGGCAGAGGGCGTGTGCCGGTCGTTCTGCACCTGCTGTCCCCTGCGCAGCGTCCCGTGCAGGTGACCTCAGACCTTGCAAGCTTCTGGAAAGAGGCGTATTTTGAAGTGAAAAAAGATCTGAAGGGTAGATATCCGAAGCACTACTGGCCGGATGATCCTTTGCAGGCCGTTCCGACCAACAGGGTCAGACCGGGAAAATAGCTCAGAATCTCATAGCTTTCAAAAGGGGTCATCCCATTGGTCATGTCAACGACGGGGACGGCCCTTTTCTCGGTCACCTCATTTTGACCAAAATGTAACATGGAAAATGTTTTGTGCTTTTTCCGATGCTCATTTCATTTACGAAATACGAACAGCGATTATAATGAATGGGTAGACATCGAGAGAGTTGGGGGAAAACGATGAGCAAAAAGGAGAGAGTGCCGGAGATCGGAGTTTTGCGTGGCCTTGCGTTTGCAGCCGTGGTGCTGCAGCATTCCATAGCGCATTATTCTATTGTGCCGGGGGTTACCCTGACGGATGGGGTGCTGATGGCGATTTTGCTGCTTGCGGCGAAATTTGCGGTGCCTGTGTTTATTTTTATTACCGGGCTGGTGCTGTTTTACAACTACGATGGCAGATTTTCCTATGGAACATTTCTTGCCAAGCGTTTTAAAGATATTGTCGTGCCTTATATAATTTGGTCTGCGGTCTTTGAAGTCGGCAATGTGCTCGCCTCAGGAGGAGGCTGGGGCTGGGATGCGCTGCTGCTGTATGGCCAAAAGCTGCTGACCGGCAAAACAAGCTACCATTTATGGTACATCGTCATGATTATTCAATGTTATTTGCTATTTCCGCTGCTGCGGAAAGCGTTTCGTGTTATTGCAACCGCCATTCCGGCTAGAATGGGTCCGGCGGCCATTATCGTCGCGGGTCTGCTGTACACAGGACTTATGTTCTGCATTGGCCCGATTTCCCGTCTGTTCGAGGCGGCGGATATCCCGGTGCTGACACCGATGTTTACCGTTTATGCTGACCGGAACGTCCTGTATTTCCTGTTCTATTTCTTTCTTGGCGCGTCCGCCGGCATGAACATAAGCCGCTGGAACGAGTGGGTCCGTAAAATTGGATGGGTTTACTGGAGCCTCTTTGTGCTGTTGACCGGCATTCTGCTGTTCAGACTTATCGGAACCTTTCAGACCGATGAAGGACTGCTCATCGGCTTCAATTCGGTATCGCTGCTGCGTCCGTTGATGGCAGTGTACTGTATCGTTTTGATTTTTGCGGTATACCGGACAGCCATGGCTATCACTGCCACAGGCTCTAGTGTGGTGCGCTGGATTTCCTGGCTGGGCACGGTTTCTTATGGTGCATATCTGATGCATCCGTTAATGCTGAGGCTTACCTACCTGCCTGACCAGCAGTGGTTTGCTGGCTGGAATGTCACAGTCAGAGTATTGATTTCCTTTGTGCTCTGCACTCTGCTCTCAGCGGGAGGCGTCTGGCTGCTGTCCCGGCTGCCCTTGGGGCGCTGGACGGTGGGGCAGCAGACGCGGCGGCCATCCACAACGGCACGCAAGCCGACAGGCTTGCCGGGGCAAGCTTAACTGTTAGTACTGATTTCGATTTCGTCCCAAAAGTATAGTATGATGAACCTATACTATCTCTCTTTAATGGAAGGGGCCACAACATGATTCAATCCATTGTCCATGTCGCTATTGTCGTAAAGGATTATGATGAAGCCATCGAATTTTATACAAAGAAGCTGAACTTTACTTTAGTGGAAGATACATATCAACCCGAACAAGATAAAAGATGGGTTGTAATATCGCCGCCAGGTTCAGTGGGGACCACATTAGTGCTTGCAAAAGCATCGACTCCGGAACAGGAGGAGTTTATAGGAAACCAGACGGGTGGCAGAGTTTTTCTATTCTTGAACACCGATAATTTCTGGAGAGATTATGAGGATATGCGATCAAAGGGAATCGAATTTATTCGTGAGCCCATTGAACAGCCTTATGGTACGGTTGCCGTTTTTAAAGATCTATACGGGAATCAGTGGGATTTGTTGGAGTTAAGTAAAGACATGTGATTTCTGCAAAAATAAAATAGTCTTTTAAAAGATTGTGTTCACAATTGTACAAGGAGCAGATCAAGGCGGACTTGGAGAGATGTCTCGGCATATTGCACAAAGCTGAACAGGACAACTACTAAACCAATACGGGAAGGATGAGGAAGATGACCCGGAAATTGAAGTGGGGAGTTATCAGTACAGCGGATATTGCAAGAACAGCCGTGATTCCGGCCATACAGGAATCGGAGCGGGGAGAGGTCGTCGCCATTGCGTCCCGGAATGCGGATAAAGCGCTGGAGATGTCCAAGCAGTATAATATAGAAAAATCGTACGGAAGCTATGAGGAGCTGCTGCAGGACCCGGAGGTTGAGGCGGTTTATGTACCGCTGCCCAATCATCTGCATAAGGAATGGACAATCCGCTCGGCCCAGGCAGGCAAACATATACTGTGCGAGAAGCCTTCCTCTCTGAGCGCCGTCGACACCGCCGAAATGGTTGAAGCCTGTAAAAAGGCGGGTGTGCTCTTCGCCGAAGCATTCATGTACCGTTATCATCCGAAGCATCAGCGTATTAAAGACATCATCGCCAGCGGCGAGATTGGCGAGATTCGCAGCATCCACTGTACGTTCACCTTCAACAGCTCTGATCAGCAGGATAATGTCCGCTTTAACAAGGAGATGGGCGGCGGTTCTATTTACGATGTGGGGGTCTATCCGATTTCAGCTGCACGTATGTATTTGAAGAGCGAGCCGGAGGCCGTGAGTGTGCGTGCGCTGTATTCCGAGAAGCACGGCGGTGTCGATATGATGGCCTCCGGGCTAGTGGAGTTTCCGGGAGACATTACTCTTACTTTCGATTGCGGCATGTGGGCTGCAAGTCGTTCCAACATGGAAATCCTGGGAACGAAAGGCACGATCGCCATGCCGAAAATGTTCGGCTGGGAGAAGACGTCTGTCGTTCCGCAAATCTTCGTCCATGTGGGAACGATGACCCGCGAGGAAAGGCTGAAGGGCCATAACTCCTTCAAACTGCAGGCCGAAGCGTTCGCTGCTGCTGTATTGGATGGAACGCCGCTGCCTTATGAGCCGGAGGATTCCATTTTAAATATGAAGGTGATTGACGCCTGTCTTGAATCGGCTGGAAGCCGAAAGAGAATTGTTGTGGGCTGATCTGCCGATTGCCACTTTTCTTGGTTGTATCAGATAAAACAGAGGATGAAGAGCGAAAATAAGTGAGCTTAAACAGGCTGTCCGCTGGACAGCCTACTTTGTAAACTCAACGCTTCTACATATCATTATAGTCTTTCACATCCCGTAAGGCCAAGCGCTGCGGGAGAGGTTCGGTTTTATTCCCGTGTCGAAATATGTTATAAAAATAAAAGAAGCTAAGGAGGTCGTACTGATGGATGAATATATGAAACGCAGATTAGAAAAGCAAAAACAGCTTTTTAAGCAGCTTGGTATACAAATGGACGCGCTTTCCATTCACCAAAAGCAGTTTAAAACCAAAATGCGCGGCTATGATCCGGATGAAGTCGATGCCTTTTTGGATGAAGTCATTAAGGATTATGAACGCTTTTATGCCAATATCGCGGATTTGATGGATAAATGGCAGGAACAGCAGGCTTTAATCAAGGAAATGAAAAGCGCCCCCAAGCCGGCTTCCGATTTTAATACGATTGACCGCAAGCAGCTTGAGGAGGTTGTTATGCAAATGGAAAACAGCCTGCGGCTGCTGAAGGTACGCTTGCGGCCAGAAAATGACTACTTCCCGGAGTGAAAGGATATGATAATTATCGTAATTTCCGGTACACATATTTCGGCGGCGGCGCGGACTGCCTTCAGCTCTTGGCGGACTATTTGAAACGTTCAGAGATCCCACCCGTAAGCATTCATAAACTTTGATGCAGAGGAGTGCTTGCACATGAAAATCCGCAAGAGAAGAATCGGACAGGCGGCTGCAGCGGTCGTTATGGGAATCAGTCTTGCGCTGGCAGCTGGCTGCGGTGCTGTTGACAGTGTCAATCAATCCCTGAATTACGCGAATGAAGCAACCGGATTTGTTACGGATATCAGCACGGCTGGCACGGAGCTGCAAGGTTTAGCGGAACAGGCCGTATCCGACCCGCAGGCGCTCGCAGACCTGAAAAATCAGCTGCAGGCATTGCGTGACGAGGCACAGCAGTTTACACAGGTAGAGGCGCCCGAATATGCACAATCCATCCATGGGGAAATCAGCGGTTATGCCCAATCCCTGAGTGAAGCGGCAGATTCTTTCCTGCAGCGAATGGAGCAGCAGGGATTTACCATTGAAGCCTGGCAGCAAACCGAAATTGCGCAGCTGATTCAGCAAATTACGGAATTGAAGGGCCAGATTAATCAGCTGGGCGGTTGAGATTTTGTTGTATTTCATCAATACCACGATACCAGGGAGGCGAAAACGATGTCCCAATCCGAAAAACAAGCGGAAAAGCTGCAGCAACTGGGCAACCGCGATCATCCCGAGCAGTATCCGACCGATCAGCCAAGTTTGTTTGACCTTTATGAAAGCGAGCTAAATGTGGACCCGATTCCGATGGAAGACTTGACGATAGAGCAGCAGGAAGAAAATCGCCATGGGGAAACTAAGCATCAATCCTCCAGCGAGAACAAGTATAAGTGATTTTTCGAAACAAACCTTCTATGTATAAAAGACTCTCCCAGCCTGGAGAGTCTTTTCAATTTGCAACAACTGTCAGTACTTGTCAACAAGAGCGGATAAATTTAGAATATTGACAGTTAGAATTCTAAATGTTAGAATTCGACTAAAGATTTATGTTTTAAATAAAAACGGAAAGTTGGTAAAAAACACATGGATAAATTAAAAGGGAAAGTAGCGATTATTACTGGATCTTCCAGAGGAATTGGACGTGTCATAGCCGAGCAGTTATCCGATTTAGGTGCTAAAGTGATTGTCAATTATTCCAGTAGTCCAGATGAAGCAGCAGCGGTAGTGGAAGCTATTATTCAAAAGGGCGGTGATGCGATAGCGGTTCATGCTGATCTCGGTAAGGTTCATGAGATCGAGGAAATGTTCGCAAAAGCACTGGCCAGGTTCGGCAGAGTGGATATTCTAATCAATAATGCGGCAGTGATGATAACCAATCCCCTTGCCGAGGTAACAGAGGCTGAGTACGATAAACAATTCGCAGTAAATGTAAAAGGTATCTTCTTTGCTTGTCAACAAGCAATGAAACATATGGAGAACAACGGAAGAATCGTTAATATCTCCACAGCCGGAACAAAACTAATGTTTCCTGAAATGAGTGTATATACGGGCACAAAAGGGGCGGTTGAACAACTCACTCGTCAGCTCGCGAAGGAATTCGGCCCCAAGCAAATAACCATTAATGCAGTGGCGCCCGGTCCTGTTTTTACCGAACATTTTAAAGAAGGGAAGACGGAGGAAGAAATCGAGTTCATGAAAAGTATGAATGCATTTGGCCGTATCGGTATACCTAAGGATATTGCAAACGTTATTGAATTTCTAGTTAGTGATCAATCCCAATGGGTGACAGGTCAAACCTTGCATGTGAACGGAGGACTTAACTAAGGCTCTTCCTGAGTCCCCTCTTCCTTGGTTGTATAAGTAATGAGACCACCTATAAACGGCGGTCTCATTTTTTGAGTTCTAGTCAGCCGTGGCCTCAAAGGCATATTTCTCGCGAGCCTGTTTGGTGGCTTGCACCATGTTGCGCAGTGCAGCGATCGTTTCCTCTGCCTTTCGTGTCTTCAGGCCACAGTCCGGATTGATCCAGAACTGATCAGGGGACAGCACCCGCAGGGCACGGTCGATCATAACCGTCATTTCCTCGGGCCCCGGGACGCGGGGGCTATGGATGTCGTACACACCGAGGCCGATACCTTTCTCGTACGTTTGCTCCTCGAAGCTTTCAATCAGCTCTCCGTGGCTGCGTGAGGTTTCAATGGAGATCACGTCGGCGTCCAAGGCGCTTATCGCTTCAATGATGTCATGAAATTCGCTGTAGCACATATGTGTATGAATTTGCGTCTCTGGCTTCACCGTTGCGGTGGACAAGCGGAACGCACGAACGGCCCAATCCAGATAGGCTGGCCAATACTCCCGCTTGAGCGGCAGCCCTTCGCGCAGCGCCGGCTCATCCACCTGGATCATGCCAATCCCCGCAGCCTCGAGCGCCTCTACTTCTTCGCGCAGCGCCAGCGCAATCTGATAAGCAACCTCCTCCCGCGGCTTGTCATCCCGTACGAACGACCAGTTCAGAATGGTAACCGGACCGGTCAGCATTCCCTTTACCGGCGCATCCGTCAATGACTGGGCAAACACGGTCTCCGCGACGGTCATCGGCTCCGTAAGCTCAACGTCACCATATATGATCGGAGGTTTTACGCAGCGCGAGCCGTAGGATTGTACCCAGCCGTTCGCCGTAAAAGCGAAGCCGGCCAGTTTCTCGCCGAAAAACTCGACCATGTCGTTGCGTTCGAATTCGCCGTGCACGAACACGTCGAGCCCAAGCTCCGACTGCAGTCCGATCCAGATCTTGATTTCCGCTTGAATGAAAGCTTCATACTGCGCACCGCTCCATTCCCCCTTGCGCCACTTCCTGCGGGCGCTGCGAATCTCGGGTGTCTGCGGAAAGCTGCCGATGGTCGTCGTTGGCAGCAAGGGCAGGTTCCAGCGAATCCGCTGCGCCTCACGCCGTTCTGCGAAGCTTGCCGAACGGGATGCAGACTGCGAAGCCAGGCCGGCGGTTTGCTCATTCACCCGCTTGCTGTTGCGGGAAGGGGACCGCTGCAGCGCAATGCGACTCCGGCTGGCCGCTTCCAGCTCGGAGCGGATCGCATCCTGGCCCGAACGGCCCGCCTTTGCCAGCAGCGCAAGCTCTTCCAGCTTCTCGTCGGCGAAGGCAAGTGCTTCGCGCAGCGTTGGCTCAAGTGCCGCCTCCTGTTCGGCACTGACGGGCACATGCAGCAGGCTGCAGGATGGCTGCACGATGATGCGATCGGCGGCAACGAGGCCGGTCAGCGCTATTAGCGTCCCCAGCTTGCTCTCCAGGTCCGCCCGCCAAATGCCGCGTCCGTCGATCAGGCCCGCACCAAGCAGCTTATCGACAGGGAAGCCATAATCGCGTATGGCCTGCAGATTACGCCCGCCATCGTGCACGAAGTCCAGACCGATGCCGTGGACCGGCAACGCGGTGACCGACTCGTAATGGTCGACTGCTTCGAAGTACGTCTGCAGCATCAGCTTGATGCCGGGCGCCTCCGTTCTCAGCCTGTCGTAAATGTGGGAAACGTGCTTCAGCTCCTCCGCCTCGAGCGTCGTGGACAGGCTCGGCTCATCGATCTGCACCCATTCCGCTCCCGCTGCTTCCAACTCGCGCAGCACCTGCCCGTACAGCGGCAGCAGCCGGTCGATCCAGCTCCCAAGCTGCTCCGCTGCGTAGCCCTTGGACAGCTTTAGAAATGTGTACGGCCCGACAAGGACCGGCCTGCCCTCGATGCCAAGTTCTGCCTTCGCCTCGAGATAGGCGTTGAGCGGTTTGTTTTTGGTTAGTTTAGGCTCAGTGTCTTCAAGCTCTGGTACGATATAGTGATAATTCGTATTAAACCATTTCGTCATTTCACATGCTGTCGCTTCGCGGGTACCACGAGCCATAGCGAAATATACGGATAAATCCGGCTCGCCTCCGGCATAACCGAAGCGTTCGGGGATAAGACCGAACATGACGGCCGTATCCAGCACATGATCGTAATAAGTGAAATCACTGACCGGGATGACGTCGATACCCTTTTCCTTCTGGGTCTGCAGCCCCCGCAAACGGATCGCCCTCAGCTCCGCATGCAGCTCCTCTTCCTCCAGCCGGCCGGACCAATAGGCCTCCAGCGCCTTTTTCCATTTCCGGTCCTGCCCGATACGGGGATAGCCCAAGTTGCCGCTTTTCATATACGCTCTCTCCTCTGTCTTCCATGTTCGAATCGATAAGAGAAAGATAACATATCTTGTAAATCAACACGTAACTCCAAATAACTATAGCCGATCATAGCCGGAGGCTATAGTGAGAATGTACGCCTTTCTTTTTGCGGTTATTTCATGCCTGGGTAGGTGAAAATAAGTTTGAAAATGTGTGAACGGTGTACATAACCATTACAGGATTGTTCACAGAATGTGGTTTGCAGAGGAGGAAGGCAAAAAGTGAAATCATACGACACGATCATTATAGGAGGGGGTATCGCCGGACTGCAGGCTGCCATCCAGTTAGGCCGGTATTCCACCATTCGCACCCTGGTCGTTGATTCGGGTAATGGCAGGTCCACGTTATGCCGGAATTATCATAACCTGCTTGGTTTTCCAGACGGCATATCAGGCGAGGAATTAAGACAAAGAGGACAAGAAACGGCATCAGGCCTGGGTATTGAGTTTTTCTGGGGCAGGGCTGTTAATGCTTCCAACCAAGGCGGTGAATTTCAAATTACAGTGGAAGGAGGAGAGGTCTATCAAGCACCCACACTGCTGCTGGCAACCGGAGTGACGGACCGTTTTCCCGAGCTGCCCGGGCTGGTCCCTTGTCTGGGCAGCAGCATTTATATATGCCCTGATTGTGACGGCTATGAAGTTCAGAACCGCCTCACCGTCGTATTGGGGGCGGGAAAAGCTGGCGCGGATATGGCCGTTGTGTTGTCAGACCGGACGGAAAGATTGATTTACATTAATCACGAAATGATGGAGGTGCCTGCAATCCTGCTGGACAAGCTGCGGAGCAAAGGAATTCGCTATATTGAAGCCGCAGCAGCCGAAGTGGTTTGTCCAAGTGAGGGACAATTGTCAGGAATTAGGCTGGAAAACGGTGAATTGGTCGAGGCAGAGCGGGGCTTTATCGCCTTTGGCGGAAATCATGTCCATTCTGGGCTTGCCGAGCAACTGGGTGTCGAGCTTATCCATAACAGGCATGTAGTCACAGATGCCCGCACTAAAATGACCAATATCGAAAACGTGTGGGTCGCGGGTGATCTGGGGGCTCATTCGGAGCAGGCGGCGGTAGCGATGGGTGAGGGGTTGCTGTCCGCCATCTGGATTCATAAAGCGCTTGTAAAAATAAAGCAAAAATCCGCCGTATCTCTGTAAGCAGCAAAAAATAACCGTTCGCGCACCCATCGATTGCGGACGGTTATTTTTGGTGATGTATATCTAAATCCCGATCTGTCATGACAAATGGAATCTGCTGATGTGGTCGTGCAATCCGAACTTGCGCAAGATTTCGAGCTGCTTCTGTCCGAGAAGATCAAAATGTGGATAGCTTGCGCGTTTATGAATATAGCGGGGATTCAAGCCGTTCTCCCTGCACCATGTGCTGAGCCGTTTCTCATCCGAGCAGCCCACCTTGGTAACGGTTCGGATTTCCGGAAAACGGGGGTCCAGCCAGTAGTGGGTGAGAAAAGCAATTTCTCCGCGGCTGACAGCCTGCTTCCATTCATCGAGCTCCCCGCGGTTTATCCCAAAAGCCATGGATTGAATTCATCCTTTCAAAGCAACAATAATTCATCCTAGCATGCAGCCCCAAGCAAGCGCAACCTTGCGTCTGTTTTCCCGTATTTTTTGGTATGTATTTTTTTGTCGGGATCAATATAAAACAGAGCCGATGCACGTCTTTCTGGGCGAATGAATATATTTATCCCATCATCCACCCAGAAAGGCGGGATAGCGTGCGATCCGACAGTGTTATGACAGCCCTTCAATCTCCTTCTTTGAATCTGTCTTTTGACTTAAGAGCAAAGCCGTTTTTCGTGCAAAATCCGCAAAACTTCATTCTGCAGCAGTTCGCCGAACAGATGCCTGTGATGCAGAACCTTAGCCTGCTTGACATCTATCTGAGTAAAGGACACAGTGTGGAAGCTCATTGGCATCCGAACGCAGCCGAACTTGTGTATGTTATACAAGGGGAAGCAGATATCTCCGTTCTCAACCCTTTCACCCTGCAGATACTCAGTTACCGTGTCAAACCGCCGCAAACGGTGTACATTCCGATGGGGTGGTGGCATTGGGAAATCGCCACGATGGATCAGACACATCTGCTGGCTATTTTTGATAATCATGCAGCACAGGCGGTGTTCGGGTCTGATGTTTTGAGAAGGACTCCCCCTGAAGTATTCCAGAAAATATATGGTGTGAATGCTGCCTGGATGGCGGAGGTGCTGAAGCCCATCAATCAGACGGTAGTCATAGGAGCGCCAGCTTCACAAAATATTCAAGGGCGGATAGGTACGCAACAGGGTTAAAGACTAACTATGGTGTTCGTTTTATTAGGCCAGCCAGAAACTTCTGGTTGGCCTGTTTTTTTAGGTATGGACAAGCACGCAGCAGCGGAGAGAACGAAGCAATTCTGGATAAAGCGTCAGCGTCCGCCCTTGGCCCGGAGGGACAACAGCGGTTGGAGGAATGCTTCGTTCTCGGAGCGTCTTAGAAGAGCTGAAGTATTTCTACCCTATGCTTGAAGTTTTTCACCTTAAAAATTGAAAGCGGTGCCAATATAATTAAAATTACTAAATCAGGGGAGGTCAAATAATGAAAACGTCACTTTTCAGAAAAAGGCTTATACAGCTCACCGGTGTCGTTCTGTCCATCAGCCTGTTGGCCGGATGCGGGGGGCAGGCTGCCGAAGACGAAGGCGGTGCGGACGGCAAAGTAACGCTTACCGTATGGCATAACTGGACAGGGCAGGATGCGAAGGCGACAGCCATGCGCAAGCAGCTTGAGGATTTCCAGACCAATAATCCGGATATTGTGCTTGAAGAGGAGGGGCTGCCGACAGATGGACTGAGAACCCGGCTACGTACCGTGGCAGCCGCCGATGAAATGCCGGACCTGTTCGTTATGTTTCCCGATGCAATGACCAAGGAATTTGTCAAAGGCGACCTGCTTCAGCCCATCAATGAAGAGCTGGACAAGAACCCGGAATGGAAGAACGGTTTTATTCCCGGAGCTCTTGATGGTTTTACCGTTGACGGGAATATTTATTCGGTGCCGATGAATCTGGCGCCAAGCTCGTTTATTTACTACAACAAGGCTTTGTTTGATCAGCATGGAGTAAAAGTGCCGGAGACCTGGGATGAGCTGCTCACAGCCGTCCGCACCTTCAATGAAAAAGGTGTCATCCCTATTGCTCTGGGCAACAAGACCAACTGGGTAGCCCAATCGACCACGTTCAGTACGATCGCCGACCGGATTACAGGAACGGATTGGTTCCTCAAGGCTGTAGCGCAGGATGGGGCAAGCTTTACCGATCCACAGTTCATTGAAGCGCTGTCCAGGCTGCAGGAGCTGGGCAATGCCAAAGCGTTCCAGGATGGCTTCAACAGCATTGACGAAACACAAATGATGCAGCTCTACTTCCAGGGCAAAGCCGCGATGGTGATCAACGGCGGATGGGCCTTGGCCAACCTGGTGAACAATGCTCCGCCTGAGGTGCTGGATAATACGCACATCACGATTATCCCGCCAATTGAGGGTGGAAAGGGAGAACCTGCAACGACTTCGGGTGTGGTAGGAACCGGGATGGGTGTAAGCAAAAAGCTTACCGGTGCCCGCAAGGAAGCGGCCATGAAGCTGCTGTACGCTCTGTCAGGTCCTGAAGGGCAGCAGGTAACCTTGAACAGCAGCACGCTTGTCAGCTACGATATTGCACTGGATGAAAGCAAGGCGCACCCGCTGTTTGTCGAGCTGTACAATCTGATGAAAAACATCAAGATTGTCCCTGTGTATGATTCGAAGCTTGCATCGGCGACCGTAGAGGTGACCAACAACGGGCTGCAGGAGCTGCTGATGGGCGGAGATCCTAAAGCGATTGCCCAGAAAATCCAGGATGCACAGGCCGCGGCAGTGGCCCAGTAACAAAAACTAAAACGCCTCCTGCTTGAAATCCGATTTCGGCGGGGGGCCGCTTCATAAAGGACGTGGAAACGATGAATGCATTAAGCAACCGGAGATTTATTGCGCTCGGGCTGCTGCCCGCTCTCCTGATCTATGCGCTGTTTGTGTTTGTACCTGTCGTCTGGTCCGCTTATTACGGTTTTTTCAACTGGTCCGGGATAGGAGAAGCGAAGTATATCGGCCTGCAAAATTATACCGAGATTGTAAAAGATCCGATTTTCTGGCGAGCGTTGAAAAACAATATTATTTTCGTGCTCGCGTCGGTCTTCGGCCAGATCCCAATCGCTCTGGCGCTTGCCGTGCTGCTGCACAAAAGCAGCTTTCTTCAGCGCTTTCTCCGTTCCGCCATATTTCTGCCCATGGTGCTGTCCACAGTCGTAATCGGAATGGTATGGCAGTACATTTATCATCCCCAGATCGGTATTCTGAACTTTCTGCTGGATACGCTCGGACTGCAGAGCTGGAAGCTGCAATGGCTGTCCGATGCCGGCATTGCCATCTATGCTCTTATTCCGCCCCTGATCTGGAGCTTTGTAGGACTGTATCTCATTATATTTATATCGGCGTTGCAAAACATATCAAGCGACATTCATGATGCAGCCAAGCTGGACGGCGCCACCGGCCTGCGCAAGCTGGTGTCCATCTCCCTGCCCATGATCCGCGCGACCGTGCAGGTGGCCGTCATCCTGTGCATATCCGGCAGCCTGAAATCGTTTGATCTGGTCTATATTATGACGAAAGGCGGACCCGCTCACGCAACGGAACTGCTGGCCACCTATATGTATAACTCCACCTTTACAAGCTACCGCTACGGATTCGGCAGCGCTATATCAACCACCATTGTGATCGTAAGCCTGCTGCTGATTGGAACGAGTCAGTGGCTTGCAAGCCGCAAAAAAGAAGACTTGATTTGAATGGGAGAAAGGAGGACGCACAAATGAGCGATACTGCCGCTCCGCTCGGGACGTCAGCAGACCATCGCAGAGCAGGCCGGGCACGTCCCCGGTACGGGGCTGCCATTCTTTGGACTCTGCTGACGGTTTATGGTATTTTAACGTTGTATCCGTTTTTTTGGCTGGTCATCAGCTCATTTAAAACAAATACGGAGTTCTATGAACGCCCCTTTGCGCTTCCCGCTCAGTGGCAATTTGATAATTTCATCAACGCCTGGGAAAGCTCACGCCTCGGCAGTTCATTTATGAATTCTATTATAGTTTCTGCAGGATCACTGCTGCTGACCCTGTTTATTGCATCCCTGGCCTCATTCGTGCTGGCCCGCTTTCGCTTTAAAGCCAAGGCATGGGTGATGGCTTTCTTTGTCGTCGGCATGCTGATCCCGATTCACAGTACGCTTGTGCCGCTTTTTATTTTGATGAAGCCAATGTCGCTGCTTAACACCTATTGGGCCTTGATTCTTCCCTATACGGCATTTGCGCTGCCGACCGCCATTTTTATTTTGACAGCCTATCTGGTCTCCGTCCCCCGCGATATTGAAGAAGCCGCATTTATGGACGGAACGGGGGTATGGGGGCTGTTTCTGCGCATCATGCTGCCGATGTCCACCCCGGCGCTTGCGACCGTTACGATTTTAAGTTTTCTGCATGCCTGGAATGACTTTTCGTTTGCGCTGGTGTTCATCAGCAAAACGGATATGAAAACACTTCCGTTAAGCATTGCCAACTTCGCTGACGGATACCAGACGGATTACGGCTTGACGCTGGCGGCCATGACATTGGCGGTGATACCGACCGTCATTATGTATTTGCTGTTTCAGGAGCAGATCATGAAGGGCATGACGGCCGGAGCAGTGAAAGGCTGAATTCAAGATTCGATGTCGAGTCCGCCTCCTGATTTACTTCGTGATCAAAAGATGACTTTTTGAACAACCTCTATTAGATTTTCGTGCAGGAGGCTGAACAATGAAGGATTGGATCCGGTCTTCCCTGCACCGCAAGCTTTCCTTTTTGGTGGCTGTTTGTATTTTAGTACCGCTGCTTCTGCTTGGCATATTTGCCTATGTTATCTCTGCGGGATCGACAGAAGACAAGATGAAGCTGGCCGGGCTGGACGCGCTCCGGCAGATGAATGCCAATTTGCGGTTTATCAGCGGTGATGTTGAGAATATGTCTGTTTTTTTGACAGGCCAGCAGGAAATTCAGCAGTATATGGCCTCTGCTGCACAGGATCAGAAGAAGATCAGTGAGATCAACGGCATGCTGGCCAATCTGGCTGCATCAAAACGTTATATTCTTGACATTGCCATTGTTCCCGTGCGTTCCATCCCGGTATTATCCACAGGCCGGATTGAGCCGTCCCCGCAGCTTTCCGTACAGCGATTGGGGGCGGTGAAAAGCAAGACATGGACGGGGGTATATCATGTCCGTGGTTATGCCAAGGTGCAAAACGCCATTACCTTCATAAGGCCGCTGCGGAGCGTGCATGATTATAAGCTGCTGGGCTGGATATGCATCAGTCTCAATGAGCGCGAGCTGTCCAAGTACTGGTCATCTCCGCGGTTGGGGAGTGGCGGGAATGTGGTGCTTGTGGACCGGAACAGAACCGTCCTGTCGTCCACTGCCGAGACACACCTGGCGCAGCCGCTCGAGCTGATCTACCCTGGAAGCTCGTCCATGGAGTGGAGTTCCGTAAGCGGAACAGCCAAAATGAACACGGAGGGCGGACGCAAAACGCTATTATATCAGCGGAATGAGAACACGGGCTGGTCGCTTGTCGGGATGATCGACAGTGAGGATTATTTGTCTGAAAACCGTTATATTTTGATGCTGACGCTGGCAGCCGTGCTGGTGGCTTTCGGCCTTGGAGCCGGAATGATCTGGTTTGTCGTGCAGCGGATCACCCGGCCGCTCCGTTCGCTGGAGCTTCTGTTGTCACATCTGGATCCTGAACGGCCGCTGCCGGCTTTTCCGGTCATCGGGCAGGATGAAATTGCCCGGCTTGGCCGCAGCTACAACCGGCTGGGAAGGCATATTGATCGTCTGAAGGAAGAGCTTATTTTTCAGGAAACGCGTAAGAAAGAAGCGGATATCCGTGCTCTGCAATATCAAATCAACCCGCATTTTTTGTACAATACCCTGTCTTCTATCCACTGGATCGCCTTGATGTCGGGGGAACAAAAAATGGCGGATATGGTGGAATCATTGAGTGATTTTCTGCGCTTCAGCCTGAACAAGGGACGTGATTTTTGCCGTGTGGAGCAGGAATTGGCTCACATCAGGAGTTATGCCAAGGTGCAGTCCATCCGCTTTCCCGACCGCTTCAGGATCGAGATACTGGCTGATGCTTCCGTCATGAACCATTACATGCTCAAGCTGCTGCTGCAGCCCCTGGTTGAGAATGCGATAACGCACGGCCTGCGGGATCAGGGAACCCACGGGTTGATCGTGCTGAAAATAGATCAGCAGGGAGATGTTCTGCACTTTACGGTTGAGGATAACGGCAGAGGCATGAATGATGATCGTCTTATGGAAGTGATTGTCGGCATGCGCTCTGGCAAGCCCCCGGCGGAAACGGATATGGAAGCGCTATCTGGCTATGGCTTGCGCAACGTCAACGAACGCTTGCTTTTATACTACGGACCGGAATCAAGCTTGAGCATCATCAGTCGCGAAGGGACGGGAACAAAGGTGACTTTTGGCATCCCCTATGCAAGGAGTGGTTTACATGAAGGTTCTGATCGTTGATGATGAGGTCATTATACGTACAGGCCTGTCCAAGGTCATTCCGTGGCAGGAGCTTGGTTTTGAGCTGCTGACACCCGCAGGCTCGGCTGAGGAAGCGATAGAGGTCATCCGGCAGGAATGTCCTGACATCCTCCTGACAGATATCCGAATGTATGACATGAGTGGGCTGGAGCTTGCCGAGAAAGCAGTCAATATCCATCCGGATACAGAGGTTATCCTTCTCTCGGGTTATGATGACTTTCAGTATACCCGGCAGGCCATCAGACAAAGAGTATCCGACTATCTGCTTAAAACGAGCAGGACAGAGGATATTATCCGTACCGTTCTGGAGGCGAAAACAAGGATCAATCAAAAACGGCATTTCAGCAGCCAGGTTCATTTTGACAAGAAGAAGGAGCAAAGCCGTCAATTGCTGCAATGGCTTGCCTATGAGGATGTGCAGCTGCAGGAGGACGGCGTCGCCGCGATATTGCATGATTTTGAATTGCCCCTTGCGGGCAAGTACCGCGTCTGTCTGATCGAAGCGGAAGGCTGGGGAGAAAACAAGCAGGAAGAATCGCTGCTAGTGTTCGCCGCCGCTAACTTGCTTGGGGAATCACTGCCTGGCATCACCCTGCCGCACGGGCAGCAAATTGTCTTCATCATGGCAGAAGAAGCTGCAGACGGGAGAGAGGGAGAAGCGGCAGTCCCGTCATACCGGCTTGAACTGGACAAAACGGAACAAATGCTGAAATGCCGGCTGTACCTGGCACAGGGGGGCACAGTGGATCGGCCGGGTGAATTGTCGGCTTCTTATCGCATGGCCAAGCATACCTTACGCTGCCGGAACTGGATGAAAGGGAACGTCTGGTGCTGGGATGAGATGAGCCGGCGCAAGGGTGGACTGTCCATCTGTACGGCGGAAGAGGAACGCAGCCTGTCCGCCATTCTGTTGACCCGTAATGCTGGCAGCCTGCAGTCCTGGGCTGCCGGTTTTGTGGAGGCGAGACTGGCGGATCCCGGCACGACGGTGGATACACTGGAGGCTTCCGTAAGGTCGGCCGTTCTGGCTGCCTGCCGCTGGCTGCGCAGCGTCACTTCCGATCTTGGCTTCGAACAGGATAAAGGGCTTGTGCTTCCCGATATGGTCCGGCATGTTCCGCACTCCAAGGACCAGCTGTTTCGTCAGTTGTACACCATTATGGAGCAATACCATGAGATGGCTGCAGAAGGGCAGGAAAGCCATGTACGCAAGGCCATGGCCTATATCACCGAGCATGTGGGAGAAGGTATCAGCCTGCAGACGGTAGCGGGCCATATTCACGTGCACCCCCACTATTTGAGCGAAATATTCAGAAAAGAAACCGGGATGACCTTTGGCGATTTCGTAACCGGCTGCAAAATACGGCATGCCATGCATCTGCTGGCTTCTTCGCCAATAAAGGTTGGCGAGGTGGCCGTTCGTGTCGGCTTTGAGGATGTAAAATACTTCAGCAAGCTGTTCAAAAAGCATACGGGCGTGACGCCAAGCGTGTATCGGGACACCGTGCCCGGGCAGCCTGCCGGCAATACTTAGCAGCAGCATACAGGATGGAGAATGAATATCGCAACAGAAGCAGGGAGAACCTATTGCTGAATAGGCTCTCCCTGCTTCTTGCTGTTATAACCATTTCTCGGCCCAGGCTTCAATATAATTCAATGCATATCCCAATTCTTTCCCCTTGCGGGTTAAAGAATACTCAATTCGAACCGGTCTCTCAGCGATCACATGGCGGATGATGATGCCCGATTCCTCAAGCTCCTTAATGCGTTCCGTCAGCATACGTTTGCTGAGATCGGGAATGAAGGCTTGAATCTCACTGAAACGTTTTGGATGTTCCATTAACGTGTGAATGATGAGAGCAGCCCATTTTTTGCTGATCATTTGATAGGACTGTTCTACTTTGCCGCACAGCAGTTTCGGCTTTTGACTGTCCATCGTTATTGTCCCCTTTATTTCATTTAGGTTATTATACAATCCTGGGGTACAAATAGTAACCACAAGTTTTTTGCTTAAACTATGATAAATATGACAAGAAATTGAAGGTGTTACAGACAATTTATCAAAGAAAGCGCAATCATTCAAGGCATGTTATAAAATTCACAATTTCGACAAATTTTCGTTGACTCCATATTTTAATGGGTGTATTATGGTTACGTTAATTTAACGGGTAACTTTTAATAACCTTAACTCATGTTGGGAAGAAGGAATATCCATGGAATCAATGACATTTATCTTGTTTGGAGCCACAGGAGACCTGGCTAAACGCAAGATTTATCCTGCTTTATATAACCTGTTTGCAGATGGCAAATTCCCGTCTTCGTTCTCCGTCATCGGACTCGGGCGGCGCGAAGTGCCGGATGCCCAGTTCCAAAGCAATGTCGAACAGGCGGTGCAGACGTTCTCCAGACGCAAGCCGCAGGACAGCGCGCAGATGCAGCAGTTCCTGAGCGCTTTCCGTTACTGCTCTCTTAACGTCAACCATCCCGAAGATTACAAGAAGCTGCTGCAACTGGCCGAACAGCGTGAAGCTGAGCTTGGCATCAAGTCGAACCGCCTGTTTTATCTGTCGGTGGCGCCGGAATTTTTCGATGTGATTGCTTTGAATATTCAGAACAGCGGACTCGGTCATACGGAGGGCTGGAAGCGTCTGATCATTGAGAAGCCTTTCGGCCATGATCTTGAGTCTGCCCGCGAATTGAATGAGAAGTTGAGCAAAGCGTTTGCCGAGGATGAAATTTACCGTATTGACCATTACCTGGGCAAACCGATGGTTCAGAATCTCGAAGCCCTTAAATTCGCCAACCCGTTCTTGCAGGATGTGTGGAACCACGACTATGTAGCAAATGTGCAAATTACGGCTGCCGAGACCGTCGGCGTCGAAGAGCGTGCAGGATATTACGATCACTCCGGGGCGATCCGTGATATGGTGCAAAATCACATGCTGCAAATGCTGATGATGACTGCCATGGATAAACCGGCACAGGTGACGGCATCTGATATCCGCGCGGAGAAACGGAAAGTGATGGAGGCCCTTCGTCCACTGACAGCGGAGCAGGTTCAGAACGAGATTGTCCGCGCTCAATACGGACGTGGCGAGTTGAATGGCAAATCGCTGCCGGGTTATAAGGAAGAGCCTGACATCGGTCCTGATTCGCAAAATGATACCTTTATCGCCGCACGCGTCTGGATTGACAATGAGAAGTGGGCGGGAGTGCCATTTTATATTCGTACAGGCAAGCGGATGGCCGAAAAATCCACAAGAATCGTTGTTGAATTCAAGCGTGACGCTGCGGACCCTTATGCTGCTCAAGGACAACCAGCCACACCAAACCTGCTCGTCATCAGTGTGAACCCGCAGGAAGGGGCAACGCTGAGCATCAACAGCAAAAATCCGATGAACGGCAAGCTTGAAACCGTACATTTAACCTTTAATGAACAGAACAAGGAAGTTCCTGAAGCGTACGAACGTCTGATTTACGACGCGCTGCGTGGTGACTCCACATTCTTCGCTCACTGGGATGAGGTTGAGCTTTCCTGGAAATGGGTACAACCTGTATTGAATGCATTCCAGGCAGGCACAGTGCCGCTTCATACGTACGCAGCAGGCTCATACGGTCCGGAGGCATCGGCAAAACTGCTTGCCGAGCACGGATTTACCTGGTGGCTGGATGATGCATTGGAGCAGCCGGAGTCGGTAACAGCGCGTTAATCGCTGCAATTCCGGTCCGGTAATCTTACAGCCCAAATACGCACCACATGAAACTTAGCTGGGAGGCATTTATTTATGCAAGTCGGTCTTATTGGTCTTGGAAAAATGGGTTTGAATCTGGGAAGAAATCTGATTGATCACAAGCATGAATTGGTCGCTTTTGACGTAAATCCTGCGGCCGTAACAGAAATGAAGGAATATGGCGCAGTCGGCGCTGCTTCGATTGAAGAACTGGTGCAGTCCACCAAAGCGCCAAGAGTCATCTGGGTGATGGTACCGCATACGATTGTGGATTCCGTGCTGGACCAGCTTCAGCCTATGCTCTCTGAAGGAGATATCGTGATCGAGGGCGGCAATTCCCACTACAAAGAATCGATCGCAAGATATGAGCGCTTGAAAGAGAGCGGTATCCGCTTTATGGATGCAGGCACCTCCGGCGGTATGGAGGGCGCACGTAACGGTGCGTGCTACATGATCGGCGGCGATCCTGAAGCATGGGAAGTTGTTGAGCCGATTTTCCGTGATACGGCTGTTGATAACGGCTACCTTTATGCAGGCAAGGCCGGCAGCGGACACTTCCTCAAAATGGTGCACAACGGCATTGAGTACGGCATGATGGCAGCGATTGGTGAAGGCTTCGAGGTATTGGAGAAAAGCAATTTCGATTTCGATTATGAGCAGGTTGCCCGTGTATGGAACCATGGCTCCGTCATCCGTTCCTGGCTGATGGGCCTGACTGAGCGTGCCTTCTCCAAGGATGCCAATCTCGACGAAATCAAAGGAGTTATGCATTCTTCCGGCGAAGGAAAATGGACCATTGAAGAAGCCCTGGACCTGCAGGCTGCAACACCGGTCATTGCGCTTTCGCTTCTCATGCGCTACCGTTCCCTGGAAACCGACACATTTACAGGGAAAGTGGTGGCTGCGCTGCGCAGCGAATTCGGCGGCCATGCTGTAGAGAAGAAGTAATAAACGGATCCCCCGCGCTGACCGGCTGCGGGGGATTTACATAATCAGGAATAAGATGTCATCTCTTTTCGCACACTGTTAGGACAAAAGTGCAAAGGAGATGGCAGTATGTGCAGAAGATTTTCTTTATCCGCCGATCTGGATGAAGTCAGAGATTTTTTTGGTGTGAACAGAGTTATGTATTATTACAAGACCCGCTACAACATCAGTCCGACACAGCCAATTCCGATTGTTATGCATCATGACGGGGAGAAGGTGCTGGATGAATTCCGCTGGGGGATGGTTCCTTATTGGGGCAAGGATTGTGTCAATGCGGATTTGAATACGTTCAGCATCAATCCGGCATACCGGAAGCTTGTGGAAACCCAGCGCTGTATTATCCCCTGCAACGGGTTTTACTATTGGCGCAATATGGGCAAAAAAAGCTATGCCGTCCGGGTGATTCTGCCTGGGCAGCAAATGTTCGCCATCGCCGGGCTGTATGAAATCTGGCAGGATACGCGGAAGGAGCCCATGCGGACATGCACGATGGTGATGGCTCCGTCCAACCGGACAATCGCGGAGTTCAGTTCCCATATGCCGGCCATTTTAAGTTTGGATGAGGCAGACCGCTGGCTGGATCCGGAAATTAAGGATCTGAACGAGCTTCAGCATATGGTCCAAACCTTTGATGAAGAGGACATGCAGGCTTATCCCGTCACACCGCTGGTGGGCAATGATGGCCATGACCATGAAGAGTGCATTCGGGAGATGGATCTTAAGCTGGCCTGGGTTAAATCTTAGAGTATTTGATATATATCAGCATAACGGTATTCTTGCGCGCATATAGTTGTAGCGGGGAACCGGGTCTCATCCGGGGAGAGGGGAAACGGCCGAAGGAACATCTTATGAGATGGAGGCGATTGGACTTGAGTACAGACACGCTCATCCAACTGCTGGTGCTCATCGTGATGATCATCGGTTTGGGTTCCAGCCGGTAAGCCGTAGGTTCCGTATGACGGGAGAATGCCTTGAGGGGCATTCTTCTTTTTTTTGTTTTAGGGGTGTCTTGTCACCCCATATTGCGTTACAATAATGGACAGCTTTAAATAGAGAACAGAGGGAGAGTTAATGATGAGTGAATCTGTTTTAGCCCCGGCCAAGAAACGCAAGCTTCTGTTCAGCGCCGGTTTGAGCTGGATGTTCGATGCCATGGATGTGGGGCTGCTGTCCTTTATTTTGGCGGATATTGCGCATAAATGGCAGCTCGGCACCGGCCAGATGGGTATGATCACCGCGGTGAATTCCATCGGCATGGCGGTGGGGGCGGCCCTTGCCGGCATACTGGCCGACCGGTTTGGCCGCAAGGCCGTACTTGTCTGGACGCTGCTTATTTTCTCCATCGCAACAGGGCTGTCCGCCTTGGCGACGGGATATGCTGTTCTGTTAGCTTTGCGGTTTGTGGCAGGGATCGGCTTGGGCGGCGAGCTGCCGGTGGCCTCCACGCTCGTTTCGGAGTCGGTGCCTGCCCGTGAGCGCGGCCGCATGGTGGTGCTGCTGGAAAGCTTCTGGGCTGCGGGCTGGATCGTCTCCGCGCTAGTAGGGTATTTCATAATCCCATCCTTCGGCTGGCAGATGGCATTTGTAATCGGCGCCATTCCTGCGCTTTATGCTCTTTACCTGCGCAGAGCGATCCAGGACCCGCCGCGCTACGTAAGCAGACAGGCGAACAGGCTGCCGCTCGGCGAGCGGATCGCTTCGATCTGGTCGGGTCCCAACCGCAAATCGACGATTATGCTGTGGGTGCTCTGGTTCACTGTGGTATTCTCTTATTACGGCATGTTTTTGTGGCTGCCAAGTGTCATGGTGATGAAAGGATTTTCACTGGTGAAGAGCTTTGAATACGTGCTGATCATGACCCTTGCGCAGTTGCCGGGTTATTTCACCGCAGCTTATTTGATCGAGAAGCTTGGCCGCAAGTTCGTGCTTGTCGTGTATCTGCTGCTGACAGCGGTATCGGCCATCTGGTTCGGGACGGCGGAGAGCTCGGGCGTGCTGCTGGCTGCGGGCATCTGTCTGTCTTTCTTTAACCTGGGAGCCTGGGGTGGCATGTATGCTTATACGCCGGAGTTATATCCTACAGCCGTCCGTTCAACGGGGGTTGGTATGGCTGCCTCCTTCGGGCGGATCGGCGGTGTCATCGGACCTTTCCTGGTCGGTATGCTGCTTGCACAGGGAACAAGCATTACGACCGTCTTTGTTATTTTCTTCGTTGCGATCATCATCGGGGCGGTGGCAGTGCTAGTACTGGGGAAAGAGACGAAAGAACAAGAGTTACTGGAAGAAGTCTAAAGGAGGAAACCTGCAATGGAGCATACTTTTCTGCTAAAGGCCACCTGGAACGGGGGGCGCAACAGCGACGGCAGAATTGAAGCGGGGAACCTGCGTACACAGATTTCCATCCCTGCTGAAATGGGCGGGCCTGGTGTCGGCACCAATCCGGATGAAATGCTGCTCGGTGCCGCATCTACCTGCTACTTAATTACACTGGCGGCCATGATGGAGCGTGCGGGATTAAGCGTTCAGTCCTTGACGCTGGATTCGGAAGGCATCGTCGATGTAACGAATAATATCTTTACCTACCGCCGCATCATCCACCGGCCGCGCATTGTTTTGGCTCACGAAGCGTCTGAAGAAGATGTTGGCAAAGCGACGCTTCTTGCCGAAAAAGCCGAAAGCTCCTGCATGATTTCACGCGCCGTATCCGGAAATGTGGAGCTTTCGACCAAGCCTGTGATTGAACGGGCAGTTTAACATTTTACATCTATCTATACGTCATACCAATATTTTTGAAATATGAGGAGGAATTATTTATGCCAGAACAACGACTGCTCGTTTTTGCGGGCTCTTACGCCGAGGCTGAGGGAAACGGAGTGTACGTATACTCTTTTGATGAAAATACGGGGGAGCTGAGCCTGCTCGATGAATTCGCGGGCCTTAAAAACCCAACGTTCCTGAACGTCGATCCTGTGGCCCGCAAGCTGTATGCCATTGGGGAGACCGTATCTGCCTCTGGAGAAAAAGCGGGTGAGGCCGCTGCTTTTGACATCGATCCGGCGGCGGGAACGATCAAGCTGCTGAACCGTGTACAGACGGTTGCACCGACCTGCCATATCCAGCGCAACGCTGCCGGCGATCGTCTGACGGTGCCTAGTTACCATGGCGGTATGATTGGACTGCTGGCGATAGAGGAAGATGGCAAAATCGGCGAACTGCTTGACGTCATTCAGCACGAAGGCAAGAGCATTCATCCGGAGCGCCAGGACAGGCCGCATCCGCACTCGACCTTCTACAGCCCGGACGGAAAGCTTCTGTTCGTGCAGGATCTTGGTCTGGACCGGATTCGTGCTTATTCCCTGGACGGCGACAAGTTCAATCTCCACAGCGAGGCTGCAACCCATCCAGGAGCCGGGCCGCGTCATCTGGCATTTCATCCGAACGGCAAGTTTGCCTTTGTGATCAACGAAGTGGATTCGACGGTTACGTCGTTCGCCTACGATGCTGGAGCAGGCACGCTGACCGAAATTGAAACGGTGCCAACGCTGCCGGGAGGTTTTGAAGGTGAAAATACAACGGCCGAAATCGTCGTGTCCGAGGATGGCGCCTATGTATACGGCTCCAACCGTGGCCATGACAGCATCGTGGTGTATGCCGTTGACGTGAATACCGGCAAGCTGAGCCTCGTGGAGCATGTTCCGGTGCAGGGGCAGCATCCGCGCCACTTTGCGCTGACGCCAGGAGGCAATTATCTGATTGCCGCCAACCGCGATACCAACAACATCGTTACGTTCCGGGTGGATAAGGCCAGCGGACGCCTGGAGTATACCGGTCTCAGCGTTTCCGTATCCAAGCCGGTGTGTGTGCAGCCGTTTCACTTTGAAGTGTAGAGAATGAAAAAAGCAACACAGCGATGAAGGATATCGCTCTGTCGTAAATATATGCGAACAGAAGAAGGGGCTACTCAATGAATGGGTAGCCTACTTCGATTGCTTGTTGCTCAACAGAGTATGTCTGATAACTTCAAGCACTAACTTTGGTCTTGACCATTTTTCAAAAATAACGTTACGTAGCGTCAAAAATTAGATTCTGATACATCTTCTTTAATGTTCTTTATAGTAAATATGTTTCTTCCTTTCTAGTTTCAAGTTGAAAATTGAATAGTTAGGAGGGTTTAGAAATTACTAATATTATATTTATTATAGGTGTTGTTTTTATTGTTCTTGCAATTATCATAAGTGGCGTAGGTGTAAGTGGGGATAGAATGCGAGCAAACTACTATAATGAACGAGATGCTGATCCTATGGGTAAAGATAGAAAGACTAGATAGAAATGGACTTTAATCTTTTTTATGTGTGGTGTGATTTTTATTCTTCCAACTATAATAAGTAATTTTTTATGATGAAGAATTACTCAGGTACAATCATTAAACGTGAGTTTGTTCAAGCAGCGGTAGTCTGGAACTTTATTTGAGTCCCAGTCTGCTGCTGTTTCTTTTTTTAGGAAAAAAGTCAAAATGAGCGTGAAGATGATCAAAATACCGTCAAATGGAAAGCGCTTTTTTTCTTAAGATATAAGAAAGTAAATTCAAAACATGACTTTAAGCGAGGTGTTAAAATGGAGCAACCTTCCCGCGCTCTGGCTGGCAAACCTGTGGCCTGGAAAAAAAGGGGCTCCCTGCAGCGTGGAGAGACGTTAGCGGGCCTGCTGTTTGTGGGTCCCATGCTGCTTGGTGTCACCATCCTGGTGCTGCTGCCGATTATCGCCACCATTGTGCTCAGCTTTGCGGACTGGAATTTTGTCGCAGTCTGGAACGGCATCAAGTGGGTCGGCCTCGGCAATTTTGAGACGCTGCTCAAGGATGAGGCCTTTATTAAATCGGTGCGCAACAATATTGTTTTTCTGCTTACGGTGCCTGTCTACATGCTGATTTCGATGGTACTGGCCGTCATGATCAACAAAAATGTGTATTGGAAAGGATACTTCAAGGTCGCTTATTTCATGCCGTATATTTCCAGTATTGTGGCGGTCGCTGTCGTATGGCAGGTGCTGTTTCAGCCGTCGTACGGCCCGATTAACGAGTTCCTGAAAGCGATCGGCATCGCCAACCCGCCGAAGTGGATTGCGGACCCCAACTTTGCCCTCATTTCCATCATGATGATTTCCATCTGGACGTCCATCGGGTTCAATATGATTATCTACATTGCCGGTCTGCAGTCCATTCCGGAAGATCTGTACGAGGCGGCCGAAATTGACGGAGCGGGTGCATGGGTGAAGTTTACCCGCATTACGTTTCCGCTGCTGTCCCCGACATCGTTCTTTCTGCTCGTTACAGGCATGATCTCGACGTTCAAGGTGTTCGATGTCATTGCAGTGATGACACAAGGGGGGCCCATCGGCTCTACAAGCATGATGGTCTGGTATTTGTACGAGCAAGCTTTCGTGAACCTGAAGGTCGGTTACGCGTCGTCGGTGTCCGTGGTGCTGCTGCTCTTCGTGCTGCTGATTACGTTCGGACAATGGGCCGCCCAGAAAAAATGGGTCAATTACTAGCGAGAAAGGAGAGAATCGCATGAGAACGGCCGCAGCCAAATGGAATTGGCGCAAAATCATCATTACCGCAATCATGTTCGTGATCAGCCTGCTGTTTCTGCTTCCTTTTTTCTGGATGCTGATCACCTCCTTCAAGGTGGAGAAGGATGTATTCGTCTACCCCATTCAATGGATTCCGCGGGAGTGGAATGCAATCGAGAATTACAAGGAGGTGTGGTTCGGGGAATATCCGTTTTACCTGTACTATTGGAATTCAATCAAAGTCAGTGTGCTGACGACCTGCATTTCCTGTCTGGTGTCAAGCCTGGCGGCGTACGGTTTCTCCAAGGTGAATTTCAAGGCAGGCAAATGGCTGTTCATGATCGTCCTGGCTACGTATATGGTGCCTGGGCAGGCGACGCTCATTCCGCAGTTTATTTTGTACCGCAATATCGGCCTGTTCGACAGCCATCTGGGTTTGATTTTGCTTGGCAGCTTCAGCGTGCTTGGCACCTTCATGCTGCGCCAGTTTTTTATGGGTGTGCACCAGGAATTTATTGAATCCGCCAAAATTGACGGCGCCCACCATGGAAGAATCTTCTGGTCGATCGGGCTTCCGCTCGTTAAGCCAGCCGTTGCGACCTATGCGATTCTGCGCTTTATCTGGACGTGGAATGACTATCAGAATCCGCTGATCTTTCTGCGCTCCGACCACCTGTTCACGATCCAGCTTGCCATGCAGAAATTCACCTCTTTGAGCGGAGAGTTTTACTCCCTGATCATGGCTGCGGCTGTGTCGGCTATCTTTCCGCTGCTGATCGTCTTTATCATCGGACAAAGAAGCGTTATCAGCGGTATTGCGCTGGGTGGCGTTAAAGGATGATGTAAGCGTATTCAAATTAGTCAAAATAGTTCGGAAGAAGTAAAAATTGTTTCATGAGTCGCCGATTTCCCCCGGTTACAATGGGGTGGAATACAGCTATACTTCAATAAGGAGGGTCTTGCAGATGAAAAGGAAATGGATCGCCGGCTTCCTGGCCGCGGCTCTGATGGTGGGGTTGCTTGCGGGATGCGGCAGCAGCGGCACTGCCACGGACAGCAATTCGAGCGAAGCAGGAGTGAACCTGCGGTTGTACACGTACGGCACGGAGGAGGCCTATAATTGGAAGGAAACCATTGCCGCTTATGAGAAGGCGACTGCGGGCGTTACTGTGGAGGTTGTCAATCTGAGTGAGAAGGGTGATACGGCGGAAGCCTCCAAGAAGCTGGACCTGGCCGCAGCTTCCGGCGAACCGATGGACATTCTGATGTTCAGTGATGCCGCCGGATACGCACAGCGGGTAGCGCTTGGCATGGCAGAGCCGCTTGATGATTATATCGCCAAGGACGGCTACAAGGTGGAGGAAGACTACAAAATAGATACCCGTTTGAACGGCAAAGTGTATGCTCTTCCGGGCAAGTTCAATCCGTGGTATGTGCTGCTGAATAAGGATCAGCTGGATGAGGCTGGCCTGCCAGTGCCAACAGACTGGACATGGGACGAATATGCCGAATATGCCAAAAAGCTGACCAAAGGTGAAGGCGCTTCCAAAAGATACGGAACCTACTTTCACGGGCCACAGGGCGGCGGCTGGCTGGAATTTGTCAAGCTGATGATGATCAATCAGCCGCAAGGCTCCGATTTCCTGAAGCCGGACGGCTCCTCCAACCTGGACGACCCGAATTTCAAACGTACGCTGGAGCTGCGGGTGAAAATGGAGAAGGAGGACCAGTCCTCCGTCCCCTACTCGGACATGATCTCGCAAAAGCTGAATTACCGGACACAGTTTTTCAACCAGTCGGCGAGCATGATTACGATTGGAAGCTGGATGAACACGGAAATCGGCGGTACGGACAAGGTGCCTCTGACGTTCCATGTAGCCGTGGCTCCGTTTCCGAAGAACGACAAGGCTGATCCCATCGGCTATTCGCCGGTAACGACGGATTACGTCTCGGTAGCGGCAAGCTCCAAGCATAAGCAGGAGGCGTATAACTTTGTCCGCTGGTATACGACGGAAGGGCAGATTGTGCAAAACAAGAATGTCCCGGCCTGGAACCAGGTGAAGGAGGAGGAAGTGACCAAGATCATTGAGAAAATACTTGCCGGCACGAAAAATCCCGAGCTTGTTGACAAGCAATCGCTGGTAAGCACACTCCTCGCCTCGAAGGCGTCCGAGCTTGTTCCGCCCGCTTCCTACCAGGCAGAGGTCTACAAGGTGATCAACGAGGAATACGAGAAGCTGATTCTTGGCAACCAGGATATCGATACCACCGTCAAGAACAGCCAGGAGCGCACGCAGGAAATTATTGATTCCAACAAAAAATAAGATTTTGACCCTGTGCAGGGGCGTCGCCAAAAAACGCCCCTTTTTCCTATTATAAGGGGGGCATCACGAAATGCTTGGCAGATTACGGAAACATCTCTTGTCGCAATCGATCCGCAATAAGCTGCTTTTGACCGCCATTGCTTGCGTGCTGCTGCCTACGGCCATTACGCTGCTGACGTATAACGCCTTGACGCAGGAAGCGGTGCAGCGGCAGGCGGTGTCCAATGCGCAGGATTCTCTCCAGCTTGTGAACGGTTCTGTCACGGGCTTGTTCAAGAGCATGTTGAACATTGCCAATTACATACAGGTCAACGCGGATATGAACTCCTACTTTAAGATCGTCAACGCCGGCGGCGAGCTTTCCGCGAAGCCTTATGAGGCTTTTATCCGGGAAAATAACATTCTCGAACAGCTGGAAAGCCTGACGGTCATCGGCGACAAGAGTTATGTAACCGTACTGCTAACTAACGGAAAAAGCTACACCAACTATTCGACCAGCGATTACAATCCCGTCAACCTGAAGCATGAGCCCTGGTTCGGGGAGCTCGACAAGCTGCGGGGCTTCCAATCCTACTGGGTGGCGACGGGGCCCACCGTATTCAGCCTGGAGAAGCTTGATAACCCTTACCAGATTTCCGTAGCCCGCACGTTGCGCCTTGAGAATGGGGAAATCTACGGCTACATCATCGTTACCGTTATGGAAAATCAGGTTAATGCCATCTTTGACCGGTTGAACGCGGGTCAGGAGGTCATGCTGGTTGACGGCTCCGGCCGTATTCTCTCCCATAAAGACCGGACGCGGATCGGGCAGGAGCTGGACTTGCGCTTACGGGAGGCCGGAGCGCCCGCAGGCTCACCGGTTGTACAGACCGGGGAAGAGCGGTATTTGGTAGCTGGACAGACGATCTCCTTTAATGACTGGCGGCTGGTCTCCGTGCAGCCTTACAAGCGGGCGGAGGCCAACATTAGCTCGATATTCAAGCGCGTGTTTCTGTTTCAACTGGTTTCTTTTTTCTTCTTTCTGCTGCTGCTCATTGCGCTGCTGCGGGCGTTCACAAAACCGCTTGTCAAGCTGGGCAGGGTGACGGCTGCGGTCCAGCAGGGCAATCTGGACGTCCGTTCCGGCATTCGGGGGCAGGATGAGATCGGGCGGCTTGGTCTCCTGTTCGATCAAATGCTCGACCGGGTGAAGCAGATGCTGGCGGAGGTCTCCGAGACACAGGCACGCAAGCGCAGGGCGGAGCTGCGGATGCTGCAAGCGCAGATTAATCCGCATTTTCTGTTCAACGTCCTCAACTCGATTCGAATGAAGGCGATGCGGGGCGGGGACCGGGACAGCGCAAAGATGATCGGCTCGCTCTCCAGGCTGCTGCGGATGACGATTACGAACGAAAAGGACGATATTCATTTGCACGAGGAAATGGATCTGATCACCTGTTATGTGGAGCTGATGAATCTGCGGCAAAAAGAAGAGGTGCAGTTGCGGCTCGACATCGCTTCCGAAGCGTTCATGCTCCAGGTGCCCCGCTTTTTCCTGCAGCCGATTGTGGAGAATGCGATCATCCACGGATTGGGTCAACGGAAAGGGACGATCGTTATCCGTGCCGAAATGCGCGACGATGGAGCCATTGAATTATCCGTGGCGGATGACGGAGAAGGGATGAATGAAGAAGAGCTGGAGATGCTCCGTAATAGTATTCAAGTCCAATCTGACGGAACGATGCGCGGGCGGGAAGGGCAGCATAAAGGTTTTTCCGGCATCGGGCTGCCCAATGTCGTGGAACGGATGCGAATGGTTTTTGGAGACGGTTTCCACATGGATATACAAAGCGAGCCGGGAAAAGGAACAGAGATCAGAATGCGAATTCCGGAGAAGGGGGAGGCGCCTGATGTATAACGTTATGCTGGCAGATGACGATTATCCGGTGATTGAACTGCTGAGCGAGACGATTGAGTGGGAACGGCTCGGCTATCGGCTGATGGGAACACATGAGAACGGGCTGAGCGCATGGGAGCAAGCCGAGCGGCAGATGCCTGATGTGCTCATTACGGATATCGGGATGCCGAAGCTGGACGGACTGGAGCTGGCGGCACGCATAAGCGAGCGACGGGCAGGGGTGAGGATCGTCATTCTGTCCTGTCACAGCGAGTTTCAATTGGCACAGCAGGCGATGCGGCTGAATGTGCAGGAATATTTCCTGAAGGATGCGCTTGATCCCGAAGATTTGTCACGGCTGCTGCTGCGGTTGAAGGAGGGCTTGGATGAAGAACGGAGAATGAACTGGGAGCAGGAGCGGCTGCACAGGCTGCTGAACGAGACGAAGGAACTGCGCAGGGAGAAAGTGATCAAAAATTTCATTCATCAGCCTTTGCTGTCGCCGGAAGCCTGGAGGCGGGATGCCGAGGGTTATGGCTTGTTGTTAAGCGGCGAGCAATGTCTGCCCGTGATCGGCTTTGTCGACAACTATCGGCTGGTGAAGCACCGTTTTGCGTCAGATCAGACGCTGCTGTTTGCCGTAGGCAATGTGATGGACGAAGTGCTGCAGGCGGGGGAACTGCGAGGGTTGCATATCGGTTATGATGTCAAACGATCCCTGCTGCTGTTCTCCTGTAAACCTACGCTAAAGGTAAATGTTATGGATCAGCTCAAGGAGTCGCTGCGCCAAATTCAGAACACGCTGCTGCAGGTGCTGAAAATCCGCATGTCTTTTCTCATCGGTCCCTCCGCAGGCACGCCGGAGCTGCTAAAGGCAAGCCTTGTTGAACTGCTGGACAGCGAAGAGCAGCGGTTTTATTTGCGCGAAGGTGATTGCGCCAAGCGCTCTCCTTCAGCCCCGCAAGCGTCGCCACAGGATTTGTTCGACTATTACGATGAAGCGATCCAGCAGCTGCGGGCGGTGCTACTGGGGAAGAGCGTGCAGGAAGCGGGACATGCCGCGCAGCGATGGATTGAATTAATCCGTGTGCAGAAATATCCGTCCGAAATGGTGAAGGATTGGACGCTCAAGCTGCTGCTGGATCTGAAGCTGAAGCTGCATACGCTTCAGCCCGTCCGTTCGAGCCATACGGCTGATACGTTGCACCGTGAGATTTCCGAGTTGAATTCGCTTGATCAGCTTGGCGAATGGCTGGCGGATCATCTGTGTGCCTTCGTCTCGGCCAGGACAGGGAGCGTTGCGGCCAGCAAGCGGATGGAAATTACGGAGGCGTGCAGGTACGTGGCGCTGCATATTGGCCGCCGGATTTGCCTGGATGAGGTCGCTGAGCATTTGCATTTGAATGCCAGCTATTTCAGCAGGCTGTTCAAAAAGGAAATGGGCATGACCTTTATCGAGTATGTCACCCGCATGAAGGTGGAGAGGGCCAAAGAGCTGCTCGACCATACAGGGCATACGGTCGGGGAAATTTGCGAGCTGCTCGGATATGACAATCAGAGTTATTTTATCAAGACATTCAAGGTCCATACGGGAGCAACTCCCGTCGAGTACCGGGGATAAGAGGCGGGACATTAAGGCAAAGGGGGTGACCATCATGCTTGGCACTGAAGAAGTTCGTATGAATATGGAACAGCTGGCCCCGTTAAACCCGGATTTTTATTACAAGGGATGCAGTCAGCAGGAATTTTGGAAGAGGGTCGGTGCTGCGGAGGAATACGAAGCGATTGTTGCTGAAATCCGCCAGGAAGGGAAGAGACTTGCGGATTTGCCGATACCGGAGCTCACCTTCGGTTTGTTCACCATATTCGAAAAGCAGGGCTCGCGGCTGGAATATGAAAGCGTATACTTCGAGCGCAGGCGGCGTTTGAATACATATGCGCTTCTGTCTCTGCTGGAGCCGGACAACGAGACCTTTGCCAGCGAGCTGTATGAAACGATCAGGTTCATATGTAATGAATACACGTGGTGTCTTCCTGCTCATGTGCGGAGCACGGAGGTGCGCGGAGCTATCGATCTTTTTGCGGCAGAAACCGGTTTTACGCTGAGCGAGCTGCTGGTGCTTCTGGGAGAGAGGTTGCCCGTATTGCTGCGCGTACGGATCAGGGAGGAGGTGGAGGCCCGCCTTCTTGAGCCTTATTTGAAAGGCAGTCCGTTCGAATGGGAGACAGCTACCCATAATTGGGCAGCTGTCTGTGCCGGGTCGGTTGGCGCCGCGGCGCTGCTGCTGCTCGAGCCCTCCGAGAGGCTGACCGCCATCATGACTAAGGCACTCGGCTCGATGTCCTGTTATTTGGATGGCTTTGGAGATGACGGCGCCTGTCTGGAGGGGGTTGGTTATTGGAATTACGGCTTTGGCTATTTTGTTTATTTTGCGGACCTGCTCAAGCGCCGTACCGAAGGCCGCATCAACTTGTTTGAGCATCCGAAGGTTCGTCAGATCGCTTTGTTTCAACAAAAATGTTATTTGTATGGCAATTCCACGGTCAATTTCTCGGACTCGCTTGGCCGCGTGCCGGTGCAGATCGGGCTGACGCATTATTTATCGCGCCTTTACCCGGAAATGGAGCTGCCGCCTGCTTCCATCCGCGCTTTATATACCGACGATCACTGCAGCAGATGGGCCCCGGCTTTCCGCAATATCGTCTGGTTTGATTCGGAGAAACGGGACAGCTGCTGGCTGGACACCGATTATGATTTGCCTGATGCGGAGTGGATGATTTCACGTTATTCGACGGAGTACGGCAGCTTTGGTTTTGCCGCCAAGGGCGGATCGAATGACGAGCCGCATAATCATAACGATATCGGGGGTTTTATCCTTCATACTGACGGAATTGCGCTTGTGGCGGAACTGGGACCCGGGGAATACACGGCGGCTTACTTCGGTGAAGAGCGCTACAGCTACGACTGCAACGGTTCCCAGGGGCATTCCGTTCCGATTGTGGACGGCTGCTATCAACAAAGCGGTCCCGGCAGCAGGGCGAAGGTGCTGGAAGCGGTTAACCATGACAGGGAGGTCCGCTTTCGTCTGGACATCACGGCGGCTTATGCCGCTCCTCGGCTGTCTTCGCTGGTGCGTGAGCTCGTATGGCGCAAGTCAGGACTTCCATCCCTGAAGCTGACGGACGAATTTAACTTCACGTCTGTGCCGGGAAGCGTCGTCGAACGGATCGTGACCATGCACCCGCCAGTGATTTTGGAAGAGGAGGGAGTAGGGGAAAGGAAGCTTTCCGGAAGTCTGCTGCTGCGGGAAAGCGACAGCCGTCATGCGGCAAGAGTCATATACGATCCAGAGCAGGTAAAAGCAATCGTAACGGAACGGGTATACCGGAATCATTTTGGCAAAGAAACACCTTGGTATACGGTTGATTTTGAGCTTTTGCGTTTGGAATTATCCTTCCGTGTGGAGTTGGACATCGAACTGATAACTTTGGAATAGGGAGTGATTACATGTTGGAAAGAAAGACGCCTGAGTGGCTGGACGAAGCCTGGGAGAACACTGTTCGCAAAACGGTGCGGGTCAGCGGAAGGATCGGAGCGGGCTTTCCGCATGCAAGCGTGGGCGGCATCTATGTGCTGGAGGCGCCGCACTGGTGGACAGCAGGCTTCTGGCCTGGATTGCTCTGGCTGGTGTATGAGGAAAGCAGTAACGCGAGTTTACGTGAACTGGCGGAGCAGTGCGAGGTAAAACTTGATCCAGTGCTGCACGATTATACCCGGCTCGACCATGACTTGGGGTTTATGTGGTCGCTGACGAGCATCGCTTCCTATAAGCTGACCCAATCCGCCGCATCGCGGCGCCGGGCGCTGCAGGCGGCCAATTATTTGGCAGCCCGTTTTAATCTGCAAGGCCGGTACATCCGCGCCTGGAATCCGTGGAGGGAAGGGGAGAACAACGCGGGTATAGCCATCATCGACTGCTGTATGAATATGCCGCTGTTATATTGGGCCTCGAAGGAGAGCGGCGATCCTCGCTACAGGCATATTGCTGAGGCGCATATGGAAACGGTGCTGGAGCATTTTATCCGCCCTGACGGGTCAGTCTATCATATTGTGCAGTTCGACGCCTTCACCGGAGAATGTACGGGCAAACTCGGCGGACAGGGATATGCGCCGGAATCCGCCTGGTCGCGGGGCACGGCCTGGGCGCTGTATGGCTTGACGCTGGCCTATCATCATACCGGAGAGCGCAGGTACATTGACGCGGCGAAACGTGTGGCCCATTACTTCCTCGCCCAGCTGCCGGAGGACTCCGTACCGTATTGGGATTTCCGCATACCGCCGGAGGTCACGAAGTACCGGGATTCCTCTGCCGGGGCATGTGCGGCGAGCGGCCTGCTGCTGCTTGCGGATAAGGTTGGCGAGCTTGAGGCCGGTGTGTACCGTGAGGCGGGAGTACGCATGCTGGAATCCCTTTACCGCAATTATGGCGCCTGGCACGATTCCGGGGAGGAAGGGCTGATCAGGCATGGCACGAGCCACTATCCAGAGGGAAAAAACATAGATGTCCCGCTTATTTATGGCGATTATTTCTTTGTGGAAGGCCTTGCCCGCCTGCGCGGAGGGCGGACGATATTCTGGGAATAGTCGTCGGAAGAGGGAGGGACCGGATATTCATTCTACCAACGCAAGGAGGAGGTTGGCATGATCCAATCTGATGGTATCGCAGATAATCCGCTTGTTACGAGGCAAGACCTGCAGCAGGCGTTCGAACAGCTTGCCGCTCCGCTCAAGCGATTTTACAGCAAGGGCGGAGCCAGGCTGCGCCTCGGAGCGTCCGGTGCTGCGTATGATCCGGCCATAGCCGAGATGGAAGGCTTCTCCCGTGTCCTGTGGGGCATGGTGCCCTTGCTTGCCGGGGGCGGGGAATCGGAGCTGTGGGATATATATTTACGAGGGATAGAGAACGGTACGAATCCCTCCCACGAGGAATATTGGGGCGAGGTCCGCGATTATGACCAGCGGCTTGTCGAAATGGCGGCATTGGGCTTCGCCCTGCTGCTTGTGCCGGAACGGGTGTGGGAGCCGCTGTCCGAAGCCGCCCGGCAGAATCTGTACAATTGGCTGAACCAGATCAACCGTCATCCCTTGCATGATTGCAATTGGCTCTTCTTTCAGGTGCTCGTCAACCTGGGCTTCCGCAAGGTCGGGCTGCCTTATGCACGTGAGCAAGTGGAGGCCAATCTGCGCAGAATTGACGATTTTTATCTGGAAGAGGGATGGTACGCAGACGGGATCGGCGGGCATAGCGATTATTATGGCCCGTTCGCCCTGCATTTTTACGGCTTAATCTATGCACAGGTTATGGAAAAGGAGGATCCGGAGCGGGCACGCCTGTATAAGGATAGAGCGACTAAGTTTGCGGAACAGTTCATCTGCTGGTTCGCAGACGACGGGGCGGCCCTTCCCTACGGAAGAAGTCTTGCCTATCGTTTCGCACAGTCGGCGTTCTGGGGCGCGCTGGCTTATGCCGGTGTTGATACGTTCCCGCCGGGCGTGCTGAAAGGGCTGGTCATGCGTAATTTGCGCTGGTGGTTCAGCAGACCCATCTTTGACGCAAGCGGTCTGCTCACCGTCGGTTACGCCTATCCCAATCTGATTATGGCCGAAAATTATAATTCACCTGGCTCGCCGTACTGGGCGCTTAAAGCGTTTCTTCCCTTGGCTCTTCCTGAGGAGCATCCGTTCTGGAGGGAGGAAGAAAAGCCGCTCCCGCCTTTACCGGCCGTGTCAATGCAGCAGCCAGCCCATCTGGTGGTCTGCCGTGATCCGGATACGGACCATGTCGTTGCTTTTAATGCAGGGCATCCCGGCTCGAATGAACATACGCATACGTCGGCGAAGTATGAGAAATTTGCCTATTCCACCGGTTTTGCCTTCAGTGTTCCCCGGGCGGAATGGGGATTGTCCCAAGGTGCGTTTGATTCCATGCTGGTGTTGAGCGAAGGGGATAACTTATATCGGGTGAGAAGGAAAAATGAAGCGACAGAAATCCGCGGCAATGTGCTGTACGCCAAATGGAGGCCATGGCACGATGTTGAAGTGCAAACGTGGATCGTCGCCGGGCTGCCGTGGCATATCCGGATTCACAGCATAACATCTGCCCGTTCGCTTGACGCGGCAGAGGGTGGCTTTGCGCTGGGAATTGGGGCAGGAATGGAGGCGTCCGCGCATGGGCTGGCCGCCTCCGCCGTCAGCGAACACGGCTGTGCTGCGGTGATCGGAAGGCTCGGCTTTGACCATGCAGAAATCGTTTATCCTCATGCAAACACCAATCTGCTTCACCCCCGGACGGTTATTCCGACATTAAGAGCATCACTCACGCCGGGAACTCACTGGCTGGCTTCGGCCATATATGCCCGCCCCGGGGTGGGTGGCCTGCCTGTGGACTTGGAGGACATCGGCAGCGTGACGATTGAAAACAATACGATTCGCGTCGAGACAAGCGAAGGAGAGAGCGTTGTGCTGCCATTGATGTGAATTTTGCTGGAGTATGATATGGAGGTAGGGAGGTAGGCCGCCGTCGAAAAAAATTCGATAGCGGTCTTTTTCTCCGCGCATTTCCTTCGTATTTCGGGGTATACATAGGGTAACCCTATCTTACAGGAACTCAAAAGGAGGAAGGCATCGTGAAGGTCATCATTACGCAAAAGGAAGCCATGGAGCGGCATATTTGGGATGAAATTATGCTGATGTTTGGTGTATCGAAGGATGACGAGCTGTGGGAAAATGAAGAATTTATTCTGACGGAAGAGCAGGCCCGTAAGCTGAATTTGCTGAAATAAAAAAATTAGTACCAAGTCTTAAAAAAATGTAACTGTTTTATAGTCAATCTGATACTTTTTGGGACATTACATCGTTTAAGATATGAGCAGAAGGGTAATGAATCGTATAATGAAATGTCACAGCCCAGTTTGCAAGGGGAGATCTGATATGATAAAAACAGCTGTCAAGCTTTTTCTGCTCACATTTATTTTGGTAACCGCAACTGCAGGCGGAGCCGCCGCCAAGGGATATGAACCTGTATCTTCTTCAGAAATACAGGAAACTGTATTTATCGACCGCATGGATGTGCGCGATTCGGTGTATGTGGAAATCGATCCCATTCAGTGGTATGAAGGAGAAGCAGCCAACAAGGTCTTCCGCGAAAGGGAAGGCGATCCGGAAATGACAGAAGCCCCGGACGGTTATTATATCGTAAACGATAAAACAGATACCGAAGAAGTGCAAATTGCCGACAATGCCGAAGTTGTTCTTCAACTGTATGATAAAACCGGACGGATGGAAGACACCGAGATTAACTGGAACGAGCAAGTTTCACTGGGGACGCTGGAAAAAGCATTCAGCCGCTCAGATGTCCTTGATATGACGGCCTTTCCTTATCATATTACGATAAAGGACGGCAAGATCGTGAAAATCGTCCAGCAGTATATTCCATAATGAGCATAATTAATAAAGGAAGCAGCCGAAAGGCTTCAATCCGAGTTTGCATGTAATGCTCTTCGGTCTCGGGCCGGGAACTGAAAGTTCCCGGCTTCCTTGACATTTTGCCTGCTTGCAGCACTTCATACAAACAGATCCGAATATGATCTAATCTGAACTTTCAGAATCTTGTTGATTCTTCCCAAATGATGATCTTCTACAAACTTGACTACAGACTCCCGATCAAATCGTAAAGACTTTGAAAGAGCTTGCTTCTTGAAAGAAGTATTGAACGGTCTTGCCTTAACTTTCCTCATCGCGACATCTATAGGCATATTCTCGGGATAATCAATCAGATCGGACAACAAGCTTAATCCGTGGTCAAAGTAAGGACAAAGGCTATATTTTTCCCTGCCTTTTATAAAGGCTATATTATTCATATGCCGATCCTCATTCAAGACAACCGCATCGAAAGTCAACTGATCCTGCATGTAATGAAAAACGTCTAACCCCGTCAAGGACCTCACAATCTCAGAAACCGCAAACACCGCCTCTTCCGTGCTGCGTCCTTCAACAAGATTCTTGAAGGAATATCCATTAGATGTTAATAATCTGTCTAAGGTCACCAAAGTTTCGCCGGATTGTAAAAAATTCTTTGAATAACATCCGTCGTACTCTGTCCCATCTTCGTCAATGATTTTACAAATAGAATAAGGAACGATTAACTCTTTGTCTACGTTTGACATTCTTATTAACTCATAGGACACCCACTCAGACAAACCTTCATACCCGAATTTATCTGCTTTTATCCACAAATTATCTATGTTCCATTTCAGTTGATCACCTTTGCTGCTAGTGGGAAATTGAGCTAACTTACTCGCGTTCACGTGCATAACGGGGATGGACATCTTTACAGGTCAGCTCCTCTCCCTCGAACCTCAACCACACATAATCGTCGTACAAAACACCATGAGTTTTCTTCACAATCTCATTTGGATCATACTCAGACAGCCCTAAAGTTTTTAGCAGCTTATCCGCATGATGTCTTGTCCTTGGGAAGCACCTTGATTCAAAGTAGTCAACCACATCAGATAGAGTAATCGTCTCCTTGGTGGGAAATGGCAGGAAAATGGGGTCAACTTCCTTGTCCTGCCAGACGTCTACTTTTTTGCCCGTATAGTTAACCGTTACTTTTGCTATGACCTTATCCATCTCAAGAACTTCAAATTTCAGAAAAGAAGGACGTCTCAATAAATCAATATCCTTCAGACATTCCCAAGCAAAGACTTCCATGACACTCACACTACCTTTTCCCTTATATTTCGGTTTGAAGTCACGTGTATATGCACCTACTAAACACCTACTATTATACCCGATGATCAGATTGCGGGATACCGTTGGGGTGCATGTCGCCAAAATGCAGGGGCTAATAGACATTCGGTATTGAAATCGAGTTATATTTAACCGATCAGGCACGGGAATAAATTGCCAGCTTATCCCAATTGGGCGTAGGAATGCCCGCCTTTTGCTTTAAATCATTGAAGGCCTGCTGCAGTGCAGACACCTCATTCTGGGATACTGCCTTGTCACTCAGGAGATTTTTGACGACAGGGACTGTCAACATCAGCTTAAGCCCCATGTAGAGCAGCCTCCGTTTTTTTCGGGGCAAATCTTTTTGCAATTCAGGAGTAACGGTATACCCGAGCTTTTCCAATACCTGATGGCCTTCATCGATAGCATCAATAACCTGGTTGAGCAGACCGCTGTCTCTTGCAGCCTTGCGCAGGTCGCCGTCATAAGCGGCAGCAATGGAGTTCAGCGGCAGAATCAGCATGAAGTGACTTTTCAGCCATTCTTCCATATCGTTATAATATGTTACTTTAAATTTAGCACCCGTAAAAGCCTGGTCGATCACCGCTCGCCAGTCCAGCTCTTCGCCTAACCCCCCGATGGTCATTTGCCCCTTTGGACCATGCGTACTGACCACACGGCCTGTTTCCTTCCACCCACCGCCTGCGATAAAGGCAAAAGCAATCTTTTTCAGTACAGGGCTGTTCGCCTGCAAATAATCCTGCATCTCATGCGGGCTTGCATTATTGCCCACGATCACGACATGGCGGCTGTGATTAGCTGCCAGGGCAGGCAGTACCGCCCGAAAATCCGGATATTTCATCACCACAAAAATAAGATCATATACATCCTCCGGCTGCAGTTCGCTGATCACATTGACTTTATCCACCGTCGTGCGGAACTGCAAATAATGACGAAGTACATTACCGTCATCCCGCAGCTCATCCAGCCTCCGTCCTCTGGCCAACATCGTAACGTTATTGCCTCCACGAGCCAGCGCATGGGCCAAATAGCTTCCCAGAACTCCTGCACCGTAAATTAATATTTTCATAAAAGGAATCCTCCCTATCTTCCACAAAAGCGGATATATAATATTTTTTAAATATATGTCGTTATATTTAAAAACTATCGCAACATGAGTATAGCCGCAATGTCGGCTGATCGTCAATAAGTTTTTAAATTTTATTCGTGTAATTTAAAAACATTTCGATTTATGGTATAGTGAACTTAGCTAATGGATACGGGATGTGAAAACGATATGAACAAATTTGAGATCAGAACACAGAAGAAGAAGGATGCGATCGTGCAAGCGGCCCTGAAGCTTTTTAAAGAAAAGGGTTTTGTCCATGTCAGTGTCAAAGATATTGAGGCTGAATCCGGGGTATCGTCGGTCTCGCTTTATAACTATTTCGGCAGTAAAGAAGGAGTCGTCAAAGAATGTGCGAATGTCCTGATGGAAAATACTGTGCGAATGGCTAAGGAACTCCTTTACCAGGACATTGATTTTAAAGACAAGCTGATAAGGGCTTTTGAAATATGCGCCGAGCAGGATTACCAGTTGCTTAGTTCTCCGGGTGCGCTGGAAGATCAGACGTTATCAAGCCTGTACAGCGAAAATACAAATCAGATCAGAATCGGAATCCTGCAGCAGTTTATTGAACTGGGGAAAAGGGAAGGGGAAATTGCATCTTCTGTTTCGCTTGAAACCATATTGGAATTGCTGGATGCAATCGGGACACTTCAATCCAATTGGGCAAAAAGCGGAAACTATAATGAGAAAATGGCCGGGATTAGTCAGCTTCTCTTGTTTGGGTTGATCGGACGTCCATAGCTCAACAATTCAATTACGAAAAAGCCGGCAGACCGGATGAAAACCATCTGGTCTGCCGGCTTTTCGGCATGATATTTAAAAACAGGCCGGCCGTTATCGGCCAGCCTGGAGCGGTATGGATTGATTAGAAGCTTACAGCAGCATCAGCAGCATTTTTAACTGCTTTTTCAACAATTTCCTGAGCTTTATCAGGTGTAGCGTTATGTCCTTCGAGCACGATTTTGGTAATATCCTTCACGCCGAAGAAAGTCAGGATGTTGCTCACAAGGTTTACGGACATTTCCCAAGCAGCCATAGGGCCTTCGGAATATACTCCGCCTCTTGCGTTCAGCAGGGCAACCTTGGTGTCTGTTACGAGACCAACAGGACCTTCCGCAGTGTACTTGAACGTTTTGCCGGCCAGGTTCAGGTAGTCGATGTAAGTATGTAGTACCGCAGGTACAGTCAGGTTCCAGAGCGGGAAGGCAAACACGACTTTGTCGGCAGCCAGGAATTGATCCAGGTATTCGTTGGCGATGTTAGCCAGACGAGCTTCTTCAGCAGTTGTTTCCAAGCCGCTGGCAAGCTTGAAGCGGCCATTGATCATGGTAGCGTTCAGGTAAGGCAGATCGACATTGTGAAGATCCAGCACGGTGATTTCATCATCCGGATGGGATGCTTTGTAGCTCTCATAAAATGCGTTATAAAGTTTAACCGTTGCAGATTCTTCCGCTGTGCGGTCATTCGCTTTGACGAATAATACTTTGGACATGTTTATTTAGCCTCCATATAATAAAAGTATACTTGAATAATAAATGATAAACTTTATAGCTGTCAACAATAATTCATAATATAATTTTTTAAAAGTCACTTTCTTTTTTAAACTAAGTGAGATGGTTGTTAAAAGCGTTAAAGTGTGCCAAAAAAGCAATTGATTTATTGATCGAAGCTGAGGGGCGGAATATGTTAAAATGAAGTTTGCCTCATGGTGCTGCCGTGCCATATTGCAAAAAAACGGCGCTTGACTCAGAGGAAATATATGATGCAAGGTGACGAATATGACAATCGCATTTTTTGACTCGGGCATTGGCGGGATTACGGTGCTGTCCGAAGCGGTCGAACAACTGCCGCATGAAAATTTTTTGTATTTTGCCGATACCCTTCATGTGCCTTACGGCACGAAATCAAAAGATCAGGTTATGGAATATGTGCTTGAAGCAGCTGCCCGTATTACTCGTGAAGAGGTGCAAGCGCTGGTCATTGCCTGCAATACGGCGACCAGCATTGCGGCAGCGGAGCTCAGAAAGGCCTATAGCATCCCGATTATCGGGATGGAGCCGGCCGTGAAGCCTGCGGTGGAGATGAACCGGCACAGCGGGAAAAGAGTGCTGGTGTTCGCAACACCCTTGACCCTTTCGCAATCCAAATACAACGAGCTTGTAGCGCGGGTGGACGATCATGGAAGCGTCGATTCACTGCCACTGCCGGAACTGGTCGGTTACTGTGAAAATCTGAATTTTGACCGCGCCCAGATGGTGGATTATTTTGGGGCAAAATTAGCCCCTTTCGACCTGAACGCCTATGGAACGGTCGTTCTCGGCTGCACGCATTATCCTTTTTATAAGAAAATTTTACGGGAGCTGCTTCCCGGGCATATCCAGATCATTGACGGAAGCCGGGGAACGGTCAGCAGATTAAGAAGCGTGCTGGGCGTGACGAAAGTGCCTGGCAGCAAAGCACGGGGCCGGATTCAATTCATGTGCTCCAGCGATGACCCTGCCTATATGGTGAAAATGGAAAAAGCTTTCGATATTTTCAGCCGTCTGGAGAGCTGACGGGATATGACAGCACTTACCTACATCTCTGTATCCTTGAGAAAAGCAAGCAGCTCTTCGTTAAATTTATCCTGCTCGTCAAACATCAGCGCATGTCCGCTGTTTTCAAAGCAAACGATGCGCGATCCGCGAATGCCGAGGCAGGTCTTCTCCGCAAGTTTGGGCTCGCAGATCTTGTCTTTTTTACCTTGAAAGATGACTGTCGGTACGGTGATGCGGGCGAGATCTTGACGGAGGTCCTCGTCTCGCAGTGCGGCCGCCGCTTTTACTGTTCCGTGATGTGACGCCTGAAGACAAAGAGAGCCTAACCACACCATCAGCAGCGGACGGGCTCTGGCTTTGATCACTTTCAATCCAACCTTGGCCAGCATGGCGGGCCTGTCTTTCATTGCAGCTTCGATCAGTTGCCCGGTCAGAACATCCGGTTCTATGCCGTGCTGGAAATCATCCCGCCGTGTGAATGACGGTGTCGCCGGAACCGCGAGAAGAAGGCGCGAAATGCCGTGTTCATGATGGCGGGCCATATATCGGACCGCAACCGCTCCACCCATGGAGTAACCTACAAGCATGGCATTCTCCAGTTGAAGCTCATCTATAACCGCACGCAAATCATCGGCCATACGATCATAGCTGTAACCCTCCCAGGGAGCATCCGACTTGCCAAAGCCGCGCAGGTCCATGCCGATGCAGCGGTATCCCCTGGCAGCCAGAAAAGTGTACTGGTATTCAAATATAAGATGATTAAGGGGCCAGCCGTGCACAAAAATGACCGGTGTCCCCTGTCCGATATCTTCAACAAAAATTTTTACATCCTTTTCTGCCTGTATGTATCGTCCCATAATTTTCACCGCCCCGACAAGTTATTGTTCATAGTAAAGTGTGCTATGAATTGCCATGAATTAAACCTGTGGAGATGGATTACGGAATATCCATCCTTCTTCACATTCAGGGAGCCGGACGGCAATGTATTGATGATCTGTGAGGATAAGCGCGAGCTGTGAACATTTAGCACTGGGAGGCGAACATGCGTCTAATGTTACCAACACGGCAATTAATCGAGGAAATTGAACAGTCTGAAATCGATTATATGACGGACAGGATGCAAGCGATTCAGGAAAAGCCGGGCAATCCGGAGGGTGTGGAGATACATAAGTTCGGGAACGCTGTTGCCTATTACAGCCGGACAATGCACTGGCTTTCTTTTAATACGGTCAAAGGGTTAAGGGATCAGGATATTGATTTTCTGGACGATATCATCCATTTTTATCAAGGGAAGGACCGCAGGGTCCAGTTTGAGATTGTTCCTTCGCTGGTGAGTCAGGAGCTCCTTATGCAGCTTGCGGAGCGAGGATTCTATCACTCAGGGTTTCATACCTCTATGTACGCACAACCTTGTATATTTGAAGTGCAGACAGCCGAACGGGTCACTATTGAAAGAGTGCAGGAAGATGAATTTACAGATTACGCAACGATCCATTGCCGCTCAACAGGGCTGCCCGATGCAGGGATTGCACATGTAGCCGAGAACAACCGGGTGCTATACGACCGTCCGGGTTGGAGATTCTACTTGGCACGCTGCGAGGATGCTCCAGCTGCGGCCGCAGTCATGCATATAAAGGGGCGGGCAGCGTCGTTGACATTCGCGGGAACACTTCCTTCTTACCGTAATCAGGGGCTGCATCGTATGCTGTTGAAAAAGAGAATTGAGGAGGCAGCTTTGGCGGACTGCAGTCTCGTGGTCGCGCAGTGTGCTTTTTTATCACAAAGTCATCGCAATATGGAGCATGCCGGTATGAAAATAGGTTATGTCAAAGCGACATGGTCACAACGATCATAAAAACAGAAAACTGAAGTATTAAATGTGCTGCATTAAAAAGGAGATTCAACAATGAGGGAAGCGGTAACGAATGCTTGAAAAAGACCGGAATACGAGCGGGGATTACGGTAATACCGATTTTCAATTAAAACAAAGACTTATTTACGCTGCCGCAGTCCTCTTGACGATGCTTCTTGGCTTGGCTTCGCGGGTGTATGCAGAAGAGCTTCCGGATTTTGTGGCCAAGCATGCAGGAGACGCCTTGTGGGCAGCTATGATCTACTTTGGTTTTCGGGTGCTCTTCGTTCGCTGCAAGCTGTTCAGCATAATGCTGCTGAGTCTGCTGTTTTGTTATGGTATTGAGTTCAGCCAACTGATCCAGACCGATTGGTTGAATGGGCTAAGAGGCACGACATTAGGGGCTTTGGTGCTGGGAAGGGGATTCCTGGCAATGGACCTGCTCCGTTATACCGCAGGGATCGTTTTAGCGGTGTCGTTAGACCTGATGGCTAAAAGAAGATGAGACCGTGAAGAAAATTATGGCGCTTCTCTTGCTGGGGCTACGATTCGGACTAAAGAAGCATATGATTATAGCAAACTCTTTATATGAATATGTAAATTGTGACGATAGTCTCTGGAAGAATAGTTTATAGTTTGCTAAAATTTAGTAGAATCAAAAAATCTCACTACTTTCAGGAGGGATAAGATGCAGCGGACAATGAATGTCATTCCTTATCGGATTGTGGAGCAGCTGGAAGCTGTCAATGAAGTGCCAGCCGGGGTTGAGCTGATCCAGGCCCCCGAGGTTTGGGACAAGACCAAAGGAAAAGGCATCAAGATTGCCATTCTGGACACCGGCTGCGAAATTACTCATCCTGATTTGCAGGGCCGGATTGTGGGAGGTAAAAACTTCACCCACGATGATGGCGGCGATTCTGCTAATTACACCGATTATAACGGCCATGGCACCCACGTAGCTGGCACAATTGCTGCGGTGCAGAATGGAAGTGGTGTAGTTGGGGTGGCACCGGAGGCGGAGCTGCTGATCGTCAAAGTTTTGGACAAAGACGGTTCCGGTGCGTACGAGTGGATCATTGACGGGATCTATTACGCCATTGAGCAGCAGGCGGATATTATCTCCATGTCTCTCGGCGGCCCGGAGGATGTAGAAGAGCTGCATACTGCTATTAAAAAGGCGGTGGAATCCAACATTCTGGTCGTCTGCGCCGCAGGCAATGAAGGAGACGGCAGGGATGCAACCGACGAATTCGGCTATCCGGGCGCATACAACGAGGTTATAAGTGTAGGCGCGGTTAACTTTGACCGGGAATCCTCCGTATTTTCCAACTCCAACAATGAGGTTGATTTGGTTGCTCCAGGCGAGAAAATCTTGTCCACTTTCCTGGACGGCGAATATGCTGCGTTGAGTGGAACTTCGATGGCGACACCACATGTCAGCGGTGCACTGGCTCTGATTAAGGGGCTGGCGAATGCCGCTTTCGAGCGGGATTTAACCGAAGCCGAGCTGTACGGACAGTTGATCAAGCGGACCGTGCCGCTTGGATATTCGCCTAAACTTGAAGGCAACGGCTTGCTCTATTTGACCGTGACTGAAGAGCTGACTAAGATTTTTGAATCCAACGTCGTTTCGCAATTGATCACGCATGAGTCTTAACATCTAACAGCGCTATAACTATACCTTTTCAGTATACAGCGGCTCTCTTTCAACGGAGGGCCGCTTTTTTGGGAGAATGAGCATGTATGAAGCTTGTCTGTTTTGCTGGAAAACGTTAAGATTGTTTTAGGCAAAGGATTGGCGAGTGCTGAGCTGTCATTTACAAAGTGAGAGGAGTGCGTGAGGCTTATGAAAACGGCGTTATTGGTCATTGATGTGCAAAATGTGATGTTTTTACCGCAATACAACCTGTATCGTGGAGATGAGGTGCTGGATACAATTGACCGGTTAATCCAGAAAGCACGTGAAACAGGTACGGAGGTTATATACATACAGCATACGGAGCAGGGCGATCCTGAGTTTAGTATGGGTGAACCGACCTGGGAGATTCATGACAAGATCAAACCGCTGCCGACGGATACAGTGATTCAAAAATCAGCCTGTGATTCTTTTTATAAAACAGGACTGCAGGAGGCTCTGCTTGAGCGTGGGGTCGAAAAGTTGATCGTTGCAGGCATGCAGACTGAGTTTTGTGTGGATACGACCGTGCGCAGCGCTTTCAGTAAAGGGTATAAGGTGACTCTGGCCCAGGATGCCCATAGCACATTTGATAACGGGATAATACAGGCAGAACAAATTATCCGCCATCATAACAAGGTGCTGTCTCCTAGCTTCGCCGTCCTTAAACCTGCAGAAGAAATAGAGTTCTGATTGAGTCAAGCGTGAATGAAGTGCAGGCAGTATGGACAAAATCAGCAAAAATACGGCAGGGCACTACAACTGGGGCGCCGGGTGCGACGACGGTCTGTGATGAAGAGCTTACGGATCAATGAACTTCCCAATTTACAACCGAAAGGACCCCAAATTCCATTGTATAGTGGAGATTGAGGCCCTTTTTTTGAAGAAATTCAGTTCAAAGATGACAACCACACTACCGATGACCCACCTAAGAGGAGAGTTTGTGGCGGTACTCCTTGGGTGAGACACCTTCCTGCTTTTTGAACACCTTACTGAAGTATTTCACGTCGTGAATGCCGACCATTTCGGCGATTTGCGAAATTTTCAGGTTCGGGTTAAGCATGAGCAGCTTGGCCTTATCGATACGATATTTGGACAGATAGTCGGAGAAATTGATGCCGAATTCCTGCTTGAATTTGCGCGAGATGTACTCCCGGCTGACAAAAAAGCGGCCAGCGATGTCCTGCAGGGATAACTCCGACATGTAGTGCTGCTCGATGTATTTGATGATATCCCCAATCGTATGTTTTTCCTTGGCTTGCCGATCGCAAATGGATCGGGACAAACGGCTCATCAGATCAACGGCCCAATCACGCCAGGCAAAAAGCGAGAAGGAATAAGCGTTGCTGTTTGGCGGACGATGCTGCCGGTCGTCCTGCACCAGTGCAGCCAGCACCGGTCCGGCGTCACCGCCCAGCGTTTCCCGCAGCAGCCGTTCGCGGAAGGAAAGCGCGTCTGACCGCCATTGCTCAAGCATTTCCGGTGTTACAATGCCGCCGTGGCTGAGCGTGTCGATCCATTTCTGTGCTGCGGCGGCAATCCGCTGTTCATTGCCGCCGCTTAATACGGCCATTTTCCAATCCTCCTGCACATCGGCAAAGCGCAGACGCGACGTTTCTCCGGTACCGCTTCCATTATGCGATTTGGTCGGCAGGGTAGTGTGAAGATAACTCCCGCCGTGCAGCAAATTGCGGCACCGGATGGCTGCGCCGGCTTCTGCATATTGGCCGGGAAGGCTCTGCGGCAGCGTACCTGCGGCCGCAACGCCAAAATGCATCCGGCGCTGGAGCGTGTGGAATAAACCCTGATTGATCCTTTCAACCAGCTCCGCCACGGCCTCGTGCCCACTCCACAGCAAAAGGATAATTTCGCCCGCAGCGCCCCAATACTTGAAGGCAATGCCGCGGCGGTGCGGAAGCAGGAACTCGTTGCAAATGTTAATGATAGAAAAATATAGCAAATCGCTATTCTTACCAAAACGCTGGAGCAACGGCGCGTCTTCGGCATCCACCTGCAGCAGCAGCAAACGCACGGCAGTGGTATGCTCCGGGATGACCTGATCTGCCCGCAGCCGGCGGAGCGAAGATTCGGCCGTATTGGCGTCATCGATCAGTGAAGACAGCAGTTTTTCCCCGTACACCGGCCTGATTTCGTTAAGCTGAATATTTTGCTGCTGCTGCCCGACACGTTTGCGTTCCTCCGCCTGCCATTCCGCCACTGCCTTGGCTACCGCAGCGTTGATGGCGTCCGCCTCGATCGGCTTGAGAATGTAGTCGATTCCCCCGTGACGGACGGTGCTGCGCACCAATTCAAAATCGTTGTGTCCGCTGACAACGATAAATTTCACGCTTCCGGCGAACTCGCTGATCCATGCCATCAGCTCCAGACCGTTTCCGGAATCCATTAGCATATCCGTAATAACCAATTCCGGCTTGTTGTGCCGGATCAGTTCGATCGCTTCGTTCCCGCTGCCCGCTTCGCTTACTTCCTGTATCCCGTGTCCCTCCCAGTCTACGAGCAGACGGACCGCTTTCCTTACTCTTGCTTCGTCATCTACAATGAGCGCTTTCAATAATCTTCACTCTCCGTTATGTCTTTCTCCGCGATAAACAAGGTGACTTTCACACCGGCCGGATGCAAATTATCGATGCTCAGCGAAGCCAAGTCGCCGCTGAACAGCTTGAGCCGGGCGAGCACGTTGGTAAGTCCGATCGAAGGCCGCTTCGTATCTTGTCCCGTATCCAGCGGATGGTTGCCTGTGGGCGGCCATGCGACCAATTCCTGCTGCAAGCGCAGCAGCCTCGCTTCGGGGATGTGCATTCCGTTATTTTGTACCGTGATTTTGGCTCCTCCCTCCGCCGACGCGATAGCCAGCAGGGTGATTTCGCCGTTTACGGCTGACCGGTCGAATCCGTGCTTGAAGTAGTTCTCCACGATCGGCTGCAGGATCATTTTTGGCATCGGCAGATCAAGCAACTGCTCTTCCACATCGTAGCGGAAAATGAAACGGTTTTCAAACCGCTCCTTTTGCAGCTCGATATAAGCCTTGACATGCTCCAACTCATCACGCAGCGTGACGGTTTTGTCATCGTTATGCATGCTATAGTGCATCATTTTCGCCAATGCGGAGAGCAGGGCGTAAATGCGCGGAACGTTCAACTCCAGTGCCAGCGTGCCGATAATCTGCAGCGTATTGTTGAGAAAATGCGGGTTGATCTGCGCTTGCAGCGCTTTGAGCTGGTTCGTCTTGTTCGCCAGCTCCAGTCTGTATTCCCGCAGGATCAGATTGTTGATCGTATCCATCATTCCGCGAAACCGCAGCATTACCGCACCGATCTCATCATGTCCTGCCGGCTGGATATCGACATTCAGGTTACCGGACTGAATCTGGTCCATATAACGGCCCAGACGTTTGATCGGGGCGGTAATCCGCAGCGATATAGTAACCGTGGCGGCAACGATAATGATGAGCGATACCGCCAGCACCAGGATATTGATGAAAGCTGCGCGGTTCGCTTCTAGAGTCAGGTAAGAGACCGGAACCTGCTTGACCAGCGTCCAGCGGGTTGCGAGACTGGAAATCCGCTGGTAGACGAACACGTTTCCGTCCTGCTCGAAGTTTCCGCTGGAATTTGGCGAGCGGGCAATTTGCTCGGCATACCACGGCTCCCGGAGCGGCAGGCCCAGCATATTTTGATCATCAGAGTAAACGATGTTGCCATTGTCGTCGAGAATGTAGATTTTTTCGCGGTTTTGCTCATACAACTGCTCAACGATGTCACTCAAAGCCGACAGTTTGACATCGATGGACAAGTAACCGATGATGTCGCTTGATGGGACCTTCTCGATTTTACGATGCAGGGTGAACACAGGCTCCGAAGGATACCGTGGCTGAATGGAAGTCAGTCCGTACGTATGGCTCATATGGCTTTCCTGTACCCATACACTGTGCTGGTCGCTGCCCACTGAATCGACAAAAGGAGCAATATTATAGTTCCGCTGCGGTGTGTTCAGCGTAACGAGTGTTGCTTTACGGCTCTTATTTTCATATAGATACACTTGGAAAATATCCGGGACGGAGCGCGAAATGCCGGATAAGACGGCATACACCTGCGAATTGCTTTGGAGGTCTTCATAGCCGGCGAGCAGCAGATTGGAGATGCTGTACACGCCGGACGAACTGCGGTTCAGGTCGTCCAGCAGGCTTGTCAGGTTGCGTCCGCCTTGATATAGCAGATTGGCGTCTTCCTGGGCGACCCGTGTCCGCAGCGATTGCGTCGTGTATGAATAAGTAATGAACATAGTTATCGCAATAGGAAGAATCGTCGCGATCAGCATAAAGACGATCAGTTTGGTGCGGATACTGTTCCATTTCAAGTCGCTTCTCTCCCGATCAATAAATTGCACCTGACTGTTCACCTCAGTCGGTGTTTGCGCAGGCGTATTCCAATCATAATAACAATACAACAGTTATTTGACAGAAAGAAAGGGGGCTGCGCCATGAGTAGTAAAAGAGCGTCAAGATGGGGACTGCAAATGTTTTTCGTGGGACCTGTTTTTCTGTTTTTTCTAATCGTCATGGTAGTACCGTTCCTGCTCGGGATGTATTATGCGCTGACCGATTGGAATGGCGTGGCGAGCACGGTAAACTGGGTAGGACTGGACAATTTTAAAACGATATTTATCAATGATCCGGACTTTTGGTCATCCTTCTGGTTTACCACCAAATTTACGCTGGTCGGCATCGTGCTGACGAATATTGTCGGCTTTTTCCTCGCGTATTTTGTAACCAAGGGCTTGAAGACACGCAACATTTTGCGTACGATTTTCTTTATGCCAAACGTGATCGGCGGGCTGCTGCTCGGATTTATTTTTCAGTTCATATTCATCAAAGGTTTCAATACGATGTTTGAACTGACCGGCTGGTCCTTCTTCGGACTTCCCTGGCTTGGGGATGAAACCACCGGTTTCTGGGGAATCATGATCGTATTTGTATGGCACACGGCAGGTTATTTGATGGTCGTATATATCTCCTCGCTGAGCAACGTTTCTTCCGAAGTGATTGAAGCGGCAGAGATCGATGGGGCAAGCCGCTGGCAGATGCTGCGCAGCATCATCGTTCCGCTGATTATGCCGGCAGTGACGATCTGTCTGTTCCTGGCGATTTCCTGGGCGTTCAAAATGTTTGATCTCAACCTGTCGCTGACGAAAGGCGGACCGTTCAAATCGACGGAATCCGTAGCGATGAATATTTACAACGAGGCGTTCCAGAATAACCGTTACGGTCTGGGTACCGCCAAGGCTATTCTGTTCTTCGTGATCGTGGCCGTCATTACGATGCTTCAAGTGCGAGCGACGAAGAATAAGGAGGTTGAAGCCTGATGCTGAAAAGATATACCGGACGGACGCTGGTTGCGGAGATCATTATGGCGTTGATCGGATTGCTGTTCTTGTCTCCGTTCTATTTTCTCTTCGTGAACTCGGTCAAGCCCTTCGGTGAGATTATGTCCGATTCGGCAAGCTGGCCAAAGGTATTTCAATGGGAGAACTATTCGAAAGCCTGGGAATTAACGCAATTTCCGCAGGCATTCACAAACTCGCTCATGATTACTGTTGTTAGTGTGGCCGTTCTGGCGTTGATCAGTTCGATGGCTGCGTACCGGATGGTCCGTTCCAATACATGGTTTAACCGTGTCCTGTTCATGCTGCTCATTGCTTCCATGGTCATTCCGTTCCAGACGATCATGATGCCGCTGCTGCGGGTCGTTAACGAACTGGGGTTGAACAATACTCGTACCGGGCTGATCATGACTTATCTTGGTCTGGGAGCACCGATGGCGGTATTCTTGTTCCACGGGTTTGTCAAATCGATCCCACTGGAAATTGAAGAAGCTGCGACGGTGGATGGATGCACAGGCATCAGCGTTTTCTTCCGGATCGTGCTGCCGATGATGCGGCCGATGCTGATGACGATTATCGTGCTTAACTGTTTGTGGGTATGGAATGATTACTTGCTGCCATCGCTGATTTTGCAGCGGCCGGAAATGCGGACGATTCCGCTGGCTACCTTCGCATTTTTTGGACAGTATACGAAGCAGTGGGATATTGCACTGCCAGCGCTTGTACTGGGCATTGCGCCGATCGTTGTTTTCTTCTTGTTCTTGCAGCGTTATATTGTCGAGGGAATCGCAGCCGGGTCGGTCAAAGGCTAACGCCGACCGATCCGCTGTTCCAATAAACTACAATAGATTTAGGGGGGGCAAGGTTAAATGAAGAAGGCTAAGTATTCTATCATTTTGTCGGTTTTGTTAACGATGTCGGTTATACTTTCCGCTTGTGGCGGCGGCGGTAATCTTGTAAGCGATAACAATAGCAGCGGCGACAAACCAGGGCAAAAAACGGTAACGATTTTCCAATTCAAAACGGAAATCGTAGAAGGGCTTAACGAGCTGAAGGTCGAGTTTGAAAAAGAACATCCAGACATTAAACTGGACATTCAAACGGTGGGCGGCGGCGCAGACTATGACGCGGCTCTGAAAACGAAATTCGCTTCTGGCGATGCACCGGATATTTTCTCGAACAACGGTTATGCCAAGCTGGACATGTGGCAAGAGAAGTTGGAAGACTTGTCTGATCAGCCTTGGGTGAAGGATCTGGTGCCTCTCGCGGCGGAAGCGATCACCAAAGATGATAAAGTGTATGGATTGCCGCTTGATCTGGAAGGTTTTGGTTATGTCTACAATAAAGACTTGTTTGCAAAAGCAGGCATCACGACACTGCCAAAAACGTATTCCGAGCTGGAAGCAACAGCCAAGAAATTGCAGGCTGCAGGCATCACTCCATTTGCCAATGCTTATCAGGAATGGTGGCTGGTAGGCAGCCAAGGCATCAGCGTGGCCTTTGCTAACCAGGATAATGTGGATGGTTTCATCAAAGGAATGAATGAAGGCACGTCCTCGATTGTTGGCAATGAGCAATTCGCTAACTGGGCGAAATTGATGAAGCTGACATTGGATTATGGCAACAAAAATCCGTTGACCACCGACTATAACACCCAGGTAACGATGTTCGCCAATGGGGAAGCAGCGATGATGCAGGAAGGCAACTGGGCGCAAACGATGATCGACGGCATTACGCCGAACATGAATATCGGAATTCTGCCGATGCCGCTGAGCGACGATGCAGCCAAGACAGGTAAAGTAACGATTGGCGTACCGGTGAACCTGGTTGTCAATAAAGAATCCGACGCCAAAGAAGAAGCGAAAATTTTCCTGAACTGGCTCGTTACTTCAGATATCGGCAAGGAATATCTCGTGAAGAAATTCAAATTCATCCCGGCTATGACGACGATTCAAGCTACGCCGGAAGATATGGGACCGATTGCTACTGATCTGGTGAAATACGTCGAGGAAGGCAATATTTTCGCACATCAGGCCGGTAAGTTCCCGGATGGTGTGGCTCAGGAGTTTGGCAGCGCGATCCAGCAATATTTGGCAGGCAAAAGCGATGTGGAATCCTGGCAGAAAAATATGCAGGCCGCATGGGATAAGTTGAAATAATTGCAAGTTTGAATATTGAATGGTGAAAAGGCAGGCCGCCTCCAGGCACTTATCCTTGAAGGAGAAGAATGAGGCGGTCCCTGCCTTTTCCTAATTTAATCCGTTCGCGGTCAAAGGGGGAACAAACGTGGAGAATCAATATGCTGATGCTCATAACGTGCAAATCGGTGTCGTATATTATCCGGAGCATTGGGATCCTTCTCTGTGGGAGGAGGATATTCAACTGATGAAGCAAACGGGTGTCCGGGTGGTGCGGTTGGCGGAGTTTGCCTGGAGCCGGATGGAACCGTCGCCGGGACAATATACCTTTGAGTGGTTGGATCGGGCATTGGATTTGTTTGCCAAATACCAGATCCGCGTTGTCCTGTGCACGCCGACCAATACGCCGCCGCGCTGGCTTACCGAGTTGAAGCCGGATATTTTGCCGGTATTCGCCAATGGCGAGACGCATCATCCGGGAGTACGGGGCCATCGTTGTTATAACAGCGAATCGCTCCGCGATTATGGGGCACGAATCATCACACAGATGACTACTCGGTATGGTGACCATCCCGCCGTGATCGGTTGGCAGCTCGATAATGAGTATTGGGTCATCGATTGTCACTGCGACACCTGCAATCAACGCTTCCGGGAGTGGGTACAGGAGAAGTATGGCACGCTGGAGAGCGTGAACCGGGAGTGGGGAACGGTCGTATGGAGCGGGGAATACAGCGATTGGAGCCAGGTTGGTGTGCCTTATGGCGGCTCAAGACATCAGAATCCGTCCTATCTGCTGGATTTTGCCCGGTTTCAGTGGGATTCCATCGCTGGTTTTCAGCGTGATCAAATTCGTATCATTCGTGAAAATTGTCCCGGGCATTGGGTGACCCACAATTTTCATACCTATCCGCAGCGCCTGAACCTGTATCAGATCGGGGCCGATCTGGATGTGGCTGCCTTCGACTATTATCCGAATACCGATCCGGACAAGCAGGCGACAGGTCCCTACAGCGGCGCGTTGTCCCTCGATGTAACGCGTGGCATCAAGCGGCGCAACTTCTGGATCATGGAGCAGCTGAGCGGACCGCCGGGCTGCTGGTTTCCGATCTGGAGAGCGCCTTATCCCGGATTTATCCGCGCGTTCTCCTGGCAGGCGATCGCACGGGGCGCAGACACGGTCGTGCACTTCCGCTGGCGTTCGGCGGTTGCCGGTGCGGAGCAGTTCTGGCACGGGCTGATCGATCAGAGCAACGTGCCAGGGCGCCGGTTCCGCGAATTTGCCGAGCTGTGCGGGGAAGTCAATGCCTTGGCAAGCAAGCTCCAGGGGACCGAGCCAGCCAATGAGGCAGCTATCCTGTTTTCGCACGAGCACTTGGAGGCGTTGCGGATTCAACCGCAAGCGGAAGGTTTCGACTATTATGAAAATGTGAAGGATTACCACCGCGCCTTAACGAAGCTCGGAATTGGCTGTGATGTGATCGAGTGGACGCAGGCACTGGATGGCTACAAGCTTGTCGTAGCTCCGAGCTTTTATCTGCTGAACACGGAGGTAACCGACGCACTGGAGCGCTTTGCCGCGGCAGGGGGGACCGTCATCGTAACGAGCCGTTCCGGTGTAAAACATATGAACAATCAGCATGTGATGCTGCCGCTGCCGGGACTGCTGGCGGAATGCACCGGTGTGAACGTGGAGGAATACGATCCGCTTGGCCGGGCGACGATCCGCGTTGTCGATGATGCGGGACACTCCTACCTGGGTTCGCAATGGTGCGATGTGCTGAGCCTGCACGGTGCCGAGGCGATTCTATGGTATGACGAAGACTTTTACCAGGGCACGCCGGCGGCTACAGTGAACGAGTTCGGGCAGGGCAAAGTGTATTATCTTGGCACACATCTCGATGAAGCCTGCTTGAAGCACCTGTTCCGGGGCATTGCCGAAGAGCTGCGATTAATGATGGTGCCTGATCTGCCGGAGGGTGTGCAAATCGTCATCCGCGCCGGGATAACGGGGAGTTATTTGTTCGTGCTTAACTTAAGCCGCGAGCCGCATCAGGTGTCGCTGCCTGGCACGTATGCCAGTCTGTTGTACGGAACAGAGCGGGGCAATGTGCTTAGCCTCGCGCCTTACGGTGTCGATATTTTGCAATTGTCCTAGAGTTCAGGCAACATAAGAATTATTCAATTACCTATTCTGCGCGCAGGAGCGTGGATTGTAATCTTCAGGGCAGAATTGACGAGGCCGGAGCCTGGTGACAGGCTCCTCGTCATGCTTGTTTGGAGATTTCGCTGCGACGCGCGCGATCCATGCTTGAAATGGCTGGGTATCCCTGCACGATGTCTTTGCGCGATTATCCCTTTTGTTCAGGAGTAAGGAGTGGTGGCTAGGGTTAGCCATAAGCGGTGCGCAGTTGCTGCAAACGAAAGGTTCAGGCTGCAGCAAAATCACGGTCTTCCCTCGGTGCCTTGTCCTTCATCTCCCGTTCGGTTGGCTTTATGTCTCCTAAACTCGCTTCCTTCTCTTAAACCTGCTTCTTTGTCCTACACCCGTCTAATGATCTCGTACCTGTCCGTTTATCTACCGAAATATCCCTTTACCCCGGCTTGTCTGTTTCTCGGTGACCTGATCGAACGGGATAATGGTGCAAAGCGTCCGGATCGTGGTGTTAATCAACCTTTTCAAAACATTACTCCTCATGTCGGATTCAGAGAGTAAGCTTACAGGCTTTTGCTCCATTCGGCGACTCTGTGGTAGCTTTCTTCCTCCGAAAGATCCTCAATTCGGGTCATGATTGACCATCTGATGCCAAACGGGTCGAGAATGCTGCAGTACCGGTCTCCGGAAACAAAGTTTGTGACCGGCTCTCTGACCGTTGCTCCGTTGGCTATGGCCAGGGCAAAGGTCTGGTCAACATCGGGAACGTAAATCCCGAGCGAATAACATGCATTGCCGTCTCCCGGCGGCATAACCAACCGATACGCAGGGTTGGCGGCGCCCAGCTGCAGGAAACCGTTGCCAAGATCGATATCCGCATGAACGACGATTTTGTTGCCGTTATCGTTCATTTCTGTTATACTTTTCTTTTTGCCCCAAAAACAGTCTCGTAAAAGGCGATTGCTTCAGCCGGATTGTTCACCACGATAAACGGCGTAATCGCGGTATATCCGTTAGGCGTCCCGTTTCGGGTATAATCCCCGTTTGCCCTTGTATAGAGGGATTCGCACTTTTGTGGGGATAATCCCTTGCGCTACAAGGCCGCAATTGGGCCGCTGTCGCTCCTTGCATAGGAGCGTGGATAAAATAGGCACCAGTAGTTCCGAAGGTGAGGTACTCACTGAATTATATTGGGAATAACTAGAGATCTGAAGTGGGATGATTTCCGTCATAATATGATGAGTCTGATCTCGGGTTTGAAAATGGCGATCCGAAAGATATTTCCTCCACCATGGTCTTGATTCGAAACGGAACAGGTTTGGCCTCATAAGCCGAACGGTTTTGGTAGTTGACGGGTTAAACATTCACATTCATCTAACTGATGAGCTGGTACTTGAACGAGACGATGACACAACTGTTCAAATGTACTGAACTCTGCTTAAATGCACGTACAAGGGAAAACCTCCTGTGCTTGTAATCATTTGATTATTCGAAGTCCGATGCCTGCGAGACATCGAACCGGACAGTATATCTTGCTCTTGACTTGGAGTGTACTCCAAGTGCTAACATAATATTCAGCAAGTAATTCTACCTCTAAGGGGCGCGAAAATAATGGGAGTTCAAAAGCTGGAGCATGTAGGCGTTGTGGTGAGAAGCATTGATGAAAGTGCTGCATTTTACGGAAAAGTTCTTGGTATGGAGTTAAAGGAAATACGTCAACCTAATCCTGATATACGACTTGGATTTTTAGGTTTTCCTGAGGAAACGGATCTCATCATCGAATTGGTTGAACGAGCAAATTCAGAGCTGCCAAATGAGGGAATCGTGAATCATATGGCGTTCACTGTGGAAGATATTGAAGAAGAAGTCGCTCGCATTGCAGGGCTAGGTGTAACCTTTATTAATGAGAGCATTATAACTGTGGGAAATGGGACAAGATTCATTTTCTTTAAGGGGCCAGACGGAGAACATCTGGAATTGTATCAGCCAGCTTTGAAGACTCATGACTGATTCGTACTCGTACCGCAAATCGTTGATGACGTCAGGAGGTGCGGCAATGATCGACGATTCTGAAACCGTAAGCTCCATTAAACAGGCGGCTGGGTTCACGGGTTTGTCAGAAGATACGATCCGCTATTACGAGAAAATCGGCTTGCTCCCGCATGCTGACCGCACAGCAAGGGGGCACAGAACGTACAGCAAGCAACAATTGGAAGGCATGGTTTTTTTGACGAGACTCAAAGCAACCGGAATGACACTGGAAGAAATGAAGCATTTCCGCAAACTTTATGAGAAGGGTAAAATCTCAATCCCTCAGAGAGTCTCTATTCTAATTGAACACAAGAACAAAATTCAGAACGAGATTGACCGATTAATGGAGACACAAAGGATTATTGATTACAAAATTTCCAATTATAACGAGGTTCTTGTTAATCCGAACGTAAACAATACAGCCTGCGCCCCCGGATAAAATCAATTCTGATCGTTCTCAATATGTTATATTGATCCCGGGAAGGGCCCACCTATTTTCCCGTTGCGAAGACCTGGCTGTGGCGCAGGCGTACAAGCTGGCTGCATCGGGCGACACGGTGCTGCTGAGTCCTGCCTGCGCGGCGTTTGACCAATACCGTCACTTTGTAGAGCTGGTCGGGTCGCTGCGTCGGTCGGAAGGAAAGGTTTGAATAAGACATGGGCGTTTTCCGGGAAAACCTGATTGCCCGCATGTGTGACTAACGGGAACGATAGTTAAACATAAAATTTATGTCGGCAAAAGGGATGAATGTAGTTGTAGATACAGTAAATGATAATGATGAGAGGTTTAATACATGTCTAGATTTAATAATCGATCATCCTGTACTTTTTGTAGGAGTAACTTGCTCGAAAGAGGAACTGGAATGGTGACAAGAATATAATCAAGAAAAGAGGGATTCGCACTTTTGTGGGGATAATCCCTTGCGCTACAAGGCCGCAATTGGGTCGCTGTCGCTCCTTACATAGGAGCGTGGATTGAAATTCGGAGCGAGTTGAATGGGCAAAACGGTTGGAAGATGTCGCTCCTTATTCAGAAGCGTAGATGGAAATAGCTCCTCGGCGGATGCAGCAGCGGCCTTGGCAGTGTGCACATGTGAGTGTCAGCGTGTATGTACTTTTTTCTATCCCGTTTCACCGTCCAAATTAAAAAACAGCGTATCCGCTGTCTGTTATATTAGCCAGTATGTGACTGATATAGATTTTGCTCTGATATGGTTTTCACTTTCCTGGGGTCTCTGGTTATCACGCACAGGAAGGGAGACTTGAATATAAGCGTAGTGCAGAAAACTGCAGAGAGAAGTGAGAGTATGAAAGTGAAGCAAATTAACCATTTATGCTTTTCCGTATCGGATCTGGAGCGGTCTGTCCGGTTCTATGAGCAGGTATTCGATGGGAAGCTGTTGGTCAAAGGAAGAAAGTTGGCTTATTTCGACATTGGGGGGCTTTGGGTGGCCCTTAATCAGGAAGATATTCAGCGGGAGCCGGGGCCACGTTCCTATACCCATACAGCATTTACAGTCGACGAACAAGATTTTGATGACCTGTTGCAGCGTTTAACTGCGCTTGAAGTGGAGATACTGGAGGGCCGCGAACGGGACCTGCGTGACAAGAAGTCGATTTACTTTCTGGACCCGGACGGGCATTTGTTCGAATTTCATACAGGCACGCTTGAGGACCGGCTGGCATATTACCAGGCGGACAAAACGCATATGACATTTTATGATTAAAACTCATTCAGACCATCGGTCCATCGGCAAATATCTCTGGCGTAAAATGGCTTCTTTGCTTGCGGGCAGAGGCGGAGTGACCTGCAAGGCTCCAAATCAGGCGGAAGAGATCCGGCATCGGAACGGGCAGACTCTTGAATAGCTGTGATTCCACAATGACAACCCAATCTGGTTGAACGACACCCATATTCGTTTGCTCTTTCTCCAACGTGATATCGAACGGGGAAGTCAGGCGGTGTACAAGGTGTTCCTTTAAACCCATTGTAAAACGTGCCAATCAGTTCTTGTACGGTATGCTGGTGCTTGTGCGAAGGGAGGCGAGGTTATACACGATGCCGTCGGTAAGCTCAAAACGTTGTTCCGAAGCTTTTATCAGTTCCAGAAACTCCTGGTAGGTCACCCAACCGCTGCTGACTCCATATCTCGTTGCTTCCTCTCTAAGGATGGTTTTCGTCGCCATTGCCGAAAGCGCTTAATTTAGCTGCATCCTTGCCGTTTCTTGTTACGATGATGTCCTCATTGGCTTCCGAAAACTTTAAATCCCTTCCGAAATCGCCCTGCATATCAGTTGAAGTAACCCGCATTTTAATCACCTCAAATTAGCCACTACACAAAAATATTAGCCAACTCATTAGTGTTTCAACAGCTTTAGCTAAAGATTCAGATGTTTGCCGTGGGATGCAAAGATTACAGGTTTTGCATCTAAGTGGGTATGATGAGTTGAAGAGGGATGGATGCGTAAGAGTGCTCGGGGCGCTTGATGATGTCGTGTGTCTGCTTTATTTTTGCGCCGGGAACACCTCGTTTTTCTCAAACAGCTTCCACAGTTGGTCCGCCATAAACTCTGGCGGATGTGGCATGTTGTGCTGAATCCACCACTCGACGAGACCTACGAAAGCCGATGCCACGAACTGCGCGTTCAGCACATGGTCAATCTCCGAATGGGTGTTGCGCTGATCCAGTTTGTCTTGGACGTTGACCGACACGAACTCCAATAGGCGGTGGCGGAATACGACCGCTCTTGTCGTGGACAGCATAGCGCCAAAGAACAGGAAATGATCCCGAATGTACAAGAATACCGGCAAAAGCTCGCTGACGATAGGGGTATCACCGCTTGGGTCGCAGAAGGCAATGAGCTGGTTCAAATGGTCGTCGATCAGCTTATCCAGGAGGTCGTATTTATCGTTATAATGCAAGTAGACGGTCCCCCGGTTTACATTGGCCCGATCTGCGATGTCGTTGATGGTGATTTGCTCAAGGTTTTTTTCAGCAAAAAGCTCCAGGAACGCTTTGGTGATCGCTTCCTTGGTTCTGATGATACGTCGATCAATTCTCGGCACCGTCTTCATGTTTACACGGCCTCCTCTCAGTAATGGACAATTTCGCGCGGACTGTTGAGTATACCACAAACCCGCGTAGATTAACGATTGAACTCTGATTTGAGCTCAATATAATAATAATCAACGTACGCTATATAATCAACATGAGTTGAATAAAATGCGTGCTTATCTATACTGAGAAGGAGTGTATTACATTGGAAAATATAGCAGCGAAAGTCGTCATCATTACAGGTGCCTCCAGTGGCATCGGGGAAGCTACGGCGAAGTTATTGGCTGCGAACGGCGCAAAGGTTGTATTGGCAGCGAGAAGAGAAGAACGGCTGCAGCAAATCGTGGATGAAATTCGCGAGGCAGGGGGAGAAGCGGTTTCCTTTCAGGCGGATGTGGTTTCCGCAGAGGCGATGCGGAAGCTTGCGCAGTTTGCGATGGACCGATACGGCCGGGTGGACGTGCTGGTGAATAATGCTGGCATCATGCCAGTGTCACAGCTTAGCGAACTACGCGTCGAGGAATGGGACCGGATGATCGACGTGAACGTGAAAGGCGTGCTCTACGGCATCGCAGCGGTGTTGCCCACTATGCGGGAACAGAAATCGGGTCACATCATCAACGTGTCTTCGGTCGCCGGGCATGTAGTTAGCCCCACTTCGTCCGTCTACAGCGCGACCAAATTCGCCGTCCGGGCGATCGCGGAGGGGCTGCGTCAGGAGGAATCGCCAGAATCGGGGATCCGCTCCACCATTATTGCTCCGGGGATCGTGGATACGGAATTGGTGAACAGCGTCACCAGCCCCGGGGTGAAGCAATTAGGGGAAATGATGCGCGGCATGAGTATCTCTCCCGACCGGATCGCCAAAGCAATCATCTACGCCATCGATCAACCTGCCGATACCTCGGTGAATGAGATCGTGATTAGGCCTACCGTGCAGCCAATGTAGGGGAGAAGAAGCGAAGCCGGGGAACAGACGGTAATTTAGACATTATGCTTCGGTTGGTGGTAAAGATACCAATCTGTTGAGCAAGCGTGGGTTGAACCTGATAGATTTAAGGCCTTATTGGCCGCTGTATTTTATATGTGTTTTATAAATGAGAGCAGCAGTGACTTGATAGAGGCCCTGCTGCTTTTTTCACTGCTTATAACAATTACTGGACAGGCGGCATTCCGAAGGGGATGTGGGAGGGGTATGAGGACCGTGCGAACAAGTGGCTGGACTCCCCGGAGGATTTCGCGAACTGGGCGACTCTCGGTATTCACGGAACGATCCGTGAAGCGACGTTTCCCCAAAATGCCTGGTCAACCGAGCATTGGGTAAATATACTTGGATCAGCGGCACTGGTTGGCGGCAGCACGATTGCCTCGACCATTAAGCCGAAGAATTATTTTGGTGCGAGTCCAAAGGTGGTAACTGAGGGGACGCCAAAGGCTGGGGCAGACAATCTTATTAAGTATACAGCGGTCATTTTAAGTGGGTTTCACCCCAATCGTAAATGCTGTGCAGGATAGGCACAAAATCTCCTCCAAAGGAGGTTAGAGAGTACTCGACACGTGGGGGTACTTCTTTATAAATTTCACGATGAATAAAACCGTCTTCTTCCAGTTCCCGCAATTGTTTAGTCAGCATGGCTTGAGTGATGTCAGGGAATGCACGGTTTATTTCTCCAAATCTTTTAGGTCCGCGGGACAAATACCACAGTATCACCAATTTCCATTTACCACCAATGATTTTCTGAACCTTCGCAAGCGAACAGGTAGAAGTATATTCTTTCTCTTTCGGCATAAGCTGTGCCCTCCATGTTAAATGATTCAGCAGTTTTCCTAATAGTATGATTTTAGATAGTATATATCATGAAACATCGTACTTGTTATAATCGAACTTTAGGAATAACATTACATTAGTAATCTGATGCTGTCAAAAAATTAGCTATTGGAGGAAAAGAAACTATGAATATCACGATTCTTTACGGGCATCCGTTCAACAAAAGCTTTAACAAAGCCATTCTGGATCAAGTAACCTCTCATTTGAAGTCTCGTGGTGCCGATGTAAAAGTTAAGGATCTTATTGAAACATCATTTAATCCCACAATGGGGATTGACGATCTGGCCGCTAAGGTTACTAAGGTTTTACCGGAAGAAATTGTTAAAGAACAAGAAGATTTATTATGGACGGATGCTTTCGTTATCATTTCACCTTTATGGTGGGGAGGGTTCCCGGCTGTAATTAAGGGATACATTGACCGAGTTTTCACGACCGGCCTGCTGCGTTCTTCTCAGGGGGAATATGGTCTTAAGGGTAAGCGTGCATATACAATTTTCACAACGGGATCATCTGAGGATTATGTTCGTATTTCCCGTCAAATCGATATGATTTATGCGACAAATGATAACCTGTTCGGGTTCGCTGAATTTTCAGATGCGGAAATTCAAATTTTCTATGCGGTACCACGAATTACACAAGAAAGAAGAGAGGCATTATTGCTGGAGGCTAATAAATTTGTTGATCGGATTTTTGACTTGAAACCGGGCGAAGGAGGCAGCTTGATCAATAGCCCTGCTCGACAAGCACTAGCATTTGATTTGGCAAAACACTAACTAACATTAAGAAGATAACTGTCACACAACCCTGGATGAATACATTACGAACTGCAGTAAAAAAGCCAGTCAGACACTTTTTTCGTGTTTTGTCTGGTTTTTACTTATTCGCTGATTACCCTATTTCCTATCCTTGATGTGAACGCTAACATTTTTGTTGCAATCTCCCTTCCGGTGTGTCATATAATAAAAGTAAGAAATTTTATATTTAAAAATGTTCACGTTAACATTATCCGTGGGAGAGGATGAATTTTTGCATGGTTAAACCGTTTCTGGATGAGAAATTTCTGTTGAACTCGGATACCGCTGTACTGCTGTATGAGAAGTATGCGAAGGCTATGCCGATTATCGATTACCACTGCCATTTAAGCCCGAAGGAGATTCTGGAGAACAAAAGCTTCAAAAATCTGACCGAAGCCTGGCTGTACGGAGATCACTACAAATGGAGAATGATGCGGGCGCACGGGGTGGAAGAGCGGTTCATTACGGGGGACGCGGATGATTACGATAAATTTTTGGCCTGGGCGCGGACGGTTCCCTGCATGATCGGCAACCCCTTGTACGCTTGGACTCACTTGGAACTGCAGCGGTTCTTCGGGGTGTATGAACTGCTGAATGAGGAATCTGCTCCCGCAATCTGGGAAAAGGTCAACAGCCAGCTGCAAGGGGAAGGTTTCGGCGCCCGCGATTTGATCACCAAGTCCAAAGTGGAAGTCGTGTGCACGACCGACGATCCTTGCGATTCGCTGGAATACCACTTGGCTATTCAGGAGCTCCAGGATTTCCAGACCAAGGTGCTGCCGAGCTTCCGCCCGGATAAAGGGCTTGAGATCGCGAGAAGCACATTTGTTCCCTGGGTACAGAAGCTGGGAGAGGTATCCGAGTCGGCCATTTCCGATTACGGACAATTTTTGAAAGCGCTTGAGCAGCGGGCCCGCTATTTCCATGATATCGGCTGCGGCGTCTCGGACCACGCGCTGGATACCGTTGTGTTTGCAGAAACGACGCTTGAGGAGGCTTCCGCCATTTTTGCAAAAGCGGTGTCTGGAGAAAAAGTGACGGCGGAAGAGGAAGCGAAATACAAGTCTTATACGCTGGTGTTCCTGGGCAAGCTGTACGCCGAGCTGGATTGGGCGATGCAGTATCATATTCATGCCCTCCGCAACAACAATACGAGCGCCTTCCACAAGCTGGGGCCGGATACGGGATACGATGCGGTGAACGACGGTCCGATCGCCAATGCTCTTGTTGGGCTGCTTGACTCCATTGAACAGGAGGGCGGTCTGCCAAGAACCATTTTGTATTCACTGAATCCGAATGATTATCACGTGCTTGCAAGTCTTGCGGGCAGCTTCCAGTCCGGCGGGGTACGGGGCAAAATCCAGTTCGGCACCGCCTGGTGGTTCAACGATCATAAGGAAGGCATGCTGGAACAAATGAAGGTGCTGTCCAATCTGGGCATGCTGTCATGCTTTATCGGCATGCTGACCGATTCCCGCAGCTTTTTATCATATACAAGACATGAATATTTCCGCAGACTGCTGTGTGATCTGGTGGGCACCTGGGTGGAAGAAGGGGAAGCGCCCCAAGACGAAGCACTGCTGGGCCGCCTGATCCAGGGCATCTGTTATGACAATGCTGTCGCCTATTTTAAATTTCCGGCAACAGCAGTGCTAAAACGCTAAGCACCTTACTGGAGGGGAACAATGAGCATTTTAAGCAGACAGGGAAGGCAGGAAAGAACGAATTATCCGGTAAAGATCGTCCAGTTTGGGGACGGGAACTTCATGCGGGCGTTCGCGGACTGGCAGGTTCATATGATGAACGGCAAGCTTGGCTGGAATGCAGGGGTGGCGCTGCTGCAGAATCGGCCGGGGGGTGTGTCGGCACAGCAACTGCATGAACAGAACGGGCTGTTCACCGTCTGTGTGGAAGGCTTCCGTGACGGTCAGGCGGTAAGGGAGTACAGCCTTGTGGAGTCGGTAGTTCAGGGGATTAATCCTTATACAAACTATGAGGCTTATGCCGAACTGGCGGTTCTGCCTGACCTGCGTTTTGTTCTGTCCAATACGACGGAAGCAGGCATTATGTACGCGGAGGAAGACAGGCTGGAGGACCAGCCGCAGGGCAGCTTTCCCGGGAAATTAACCGCACTGCTGTACCGGAGATACCAGCATTTCAAGGGAGATCCTGCGAAGGGGCTCATTATCATTCCGTGTGAGCTGATTGAGCGCAATGGGGAGACGCTGAAGGGTATCGTGCAGCGGCATGCTGAAAAGTGGGGGCTGGAGCAGCAATTTATACAATGGCTTCGTGAACATAATCTCTTCTGCAGTAGCCTGGTTGACCGGATTGTGTCAGGCTATCCACAAGAGCGGGCGGCTGAAATGGAGGCCGAGCTGGGATACCAGGATCCATTTCTGACCGTGGCGGAGCCTTATCATTTGTGGGTAATCGAAGGGCCGGATTGGCTGCGGGCCGAGTTTCCGGCTCATGAGGCAGGCCTCAATGTGATCATAACCGATGACTTAAGCCCTTATCGGACCCGAAAGGTGCGCATTTTGAACGGCGCCCACACAGCGCTGACACCGGTGGCCTATTTAATGGGGCTGAATACGGTTGAGGAAGCTGTAAATCACGAAATAAGCGGAGCGTTTGTGGAAGATCTGATCCGCAAGGAAATTATACCTGTTCTGGACATCGACGAGCAGGATCTGCGCGATTATGCGGATTCGGTGCTGGAGCGGTTCAGGAATCCTTACCTCCGGCATCAGCTGCTGAGCATTGCGCTGAACTCATGGTCCAAGTTCGATGCGAGACTGAAGCCGACTTTGTTAAGCTCTGTGCAGCAACAGCAACGGCTGCCGGACAGAATGGTGTTCGCGCTCGCAGCACTAATCGTTTTGTATAAAGGGATTCGTGGTTCAGAGCAGATTCATTTGTCCGACGAACCCGCTGTCCTTGAGCTGTTCCGGGAAGAATGGGGACAATACGACGGAACACGCGCTGCGGCGGGCCAGCTTGTGAGCCGTATTCTGCAGGATACCGGGGTATGCGGCGGCGAGCTGGGGACGGTGGCAGGGCTGGTGGAGCGGATGGCAGATTATGTCCATGAGATTGAAGACTCCGGCATGTTCCAGGCTGTGGTCAAATTTTGCGGGCTCTCGGACCGTCTCATCTCTGCACAGGAAGGAGAAGGATGAAATGCTGGAAGTGATTCGCATCAACGAGCAGGACAATGTAGCGGTGGCGCTGCGTGAGTTTAGCCGGGATGAATCTATCCGGATTGGGGAAACGGAAATCAAGCTTGTGGAGGATATCCCGCGCGGGCACAAAATTGCGCTATCTGTCATTCAGGCAGGGGAGAATGTGCTTAAATATGGTTATCCGATCGGTCATGCTGTAGAGGAGATCGCTCCCGGCCGCCATGTGCACACCCATAATACGAAAACCAATCTGACCGGGGTGGAGCAGTACCATTATGAACCGAAGCTTGCGGTGAATGATTACAAGAATGAACAGTTGACCTTTGAGGGTTATGTCCGGAAAAACGGCCGTGTCGGCATCCGCAATGAATTGTGGATCGTGCCCACGGTAGGCTGTGTGAACGGGGTCGCTGAAATGATCATTAACCGCTTCAAGGAAGAAGCGGGGTCCATTGCACCCTTTGAACAAACGCTCGTGCTGAAGCATAATTACGGCTGCTCTCAGCTTGGCGATGATCATATCATGACGCGCACGATTCTGGCGGATGCCGTCAAGCATCCGAACGCCGGTGGTGTGCTCGTGCTGGGGCTCGGCTGCGAGAACAACAGCATGGATGAATTCCGGGAAGCTATTGGCGATTATGACGAGCAGAGGGTAAAATTTCTGCTGTCCCAGGAAGTAGGGGACGAGGTGGAGGCAGGCGTAAAGCTGCTGCACGAGATTCACCACAATGCCCAGGGGGACCGCAGGCAGACCGCTCCGTTGTCCGAGCTCAGCATCGGCTTGAAATGTGGGGGCTCGGACGGTCTGTCGGGCATTACGGCCAATCCGCTGGTGGGCAGACTGTCCGACTTTATGGCAGCCCAGGGTGGGACGACCGTGCTGACCGAGGTGCCGGAAATGTTCGGCGCCGAACGGATCTTGATGGAACGGGCCGCCGATGAGCAGGTATTTGAAAAGATCGTGGACCTCATTAATAATTTCAAACAGTATTTTCTTGACTATAATCAGCCTGTGTACGAAAATCCCTCACCTGGCAACAAGGCCGGAGGCATCACCACACTGGAGGATAAATCGCTTGGCTGTACGCAGAAATCCGGAATTTCTGCGGTGAATGATGTGATTCATTATGGAGAAAGGCTGCAGACGAAAGGGCTCAATCTGCTGAGCGCGCCGGGCAATGATCTGGTGGCCTCCTCGGCGCTTGCAGCGGCGGGCTGCCAGCTCGTTATTTTCACGACAGGGCGGGGGACCCCGTTCGGTTCCTTCGTGCCAACGATGAAGATGTCCACCAATACGCCGCTGTATCAGGCAAAGCCGCATTGGATCGATTTTAACGCCGGCGTGCTGCTGGAGGGAACGAGCATGGAGGAGATCGTGCGCGATCTGATTCAGTACATCATCGAGGTGGCTAGTGGCCGGCTCGTCAACAACGAGAAGAACCAGTTCAGGGAGCTGGCGATCTTTAAAAATGGAGTAACCTTATAAGCAAGTGATATCCAATGGGTCTTTAAACGGTTTGCGGTCTAACCGCCCGGAAACGATGCGACAGGTGCATTCAATTTTTCCATGAATGCGCCTGTTTTTTTGTCCGCTTTAGCCTGTAATTGTAACAGAGTGCGAATATTAAATGAACTGTATTATTTGCATGATAAATATCACATGCAATGGGTGCTAAAGCAATTACAATGTAAAATGTTCACGTTAACAAAAATGCATGAAATACGCGGAAAGGGATGGACAGGAAATGGCAAAACCGTTTTTGGATGAAAATTTTTTACTTGGCAATGACACGGCGGTGACCCTCTATCATCAGTATGCGAAAGGCATGCCGATTATGGATTATCACTGTCACTTGAGTCCCAAGGAGATTTACGAGAATAAAACGTTCAGCAACATTACGGAGGCATGGCTGTACGGAGACCACTACAAGTGGAGGCTGATGCGCGCTAATGGAGTGGACGAAGAGCTGATCACCGGCGGAGCCAGCGATTACGATAAATTTCTGGCCTGGGCACGGACGGTTCCTACGCTGATCGGCAACCCGCTGTACCACTGGACGCATCTGGAGCTGCAGCGGTTTTTCGGCGTTTACGAGCTGCTGAATGAGAAGAGCGCCCCTGCGATTTGGGAGAAGGTGAACAGTCTGCTGCAGGGAAGCGGCTTTGGAGCACGCGATCTGATTACCAAATTCAATGTAAAAGTGGTATGCACAACGGACGATCCGACCGATGATTTGCGTTACCATACCAAGATCGCGGAGCTTCAGGATTTCGGTACGGTTGTTCTTCCCAGCTTCCGACCCGACAAGGGGGTTGAAATCAACCGCGATACGTTCCGTCCCTGGGTTAAGAAACTGGGGGAAGTAAGTGGACAAAATACAGCAACATATGAAGGTTTTCTGAAAGCGCTTGAAAGCTGTGTGCATTATTTCCATTCCATTGGCGGCCGAGTATCCGACCATGCGCTTGATACGATGATGTATGCCCAAACGACGCTTGAAGAGACGTCGGCTATTTACGAAAAGGCTTTGGAGCAGGGACAGGTCGCCAAAGAAGAGGAAGCCAAATTCAAAACCTATACGCTGGTGTTCCTGGGCAAGCTGTATGCCGAACGCGGCTGGGCGATGCAGTATCATATTCATGCCCTGCGCAACAACAATAGCGCCATGTTCCGCCTGCTCGGCCCGGATACCGGGTACGATGCGGTCAACGAAGGGGAGATTGCCCGTCCGCTGCAGGGGCTGCTGGATGAGCTGGAAGCAGCAGGGACATTACCGCGAACCATTCTGTATTCCCTGAACCCGAACGACTATCCTGTACTGGCCACGCTTGCGGGCAGCTTCCAGGGCAAAGGGATTCCCGGAAAAATTCAATTTGGCACCTCCTGGTGGTTCAACGATCATATCGACGGTATGGTGGAGCATATGAAAATGCTGGCGAATGTCGGCGTGCTGTCGCGTTTTATCGGCATGCTGACCGATTCCCGCAGCTTCCTGTCCTATACAAGACATGAGTATTTCCGCCGCATTTTATGCAATCTGATCGGGACCTGGGCGGAAAACGGGGAAGCTCCGCACGATCTGGAGCTGCTTGGCGGCATTGTGCAGGACATTTGTTATAACAACGCGGAACAATATTTCGCTTTTCCGGTGGACATTTGAGCAATTAAGGGGTGGGTTACATGGGAGCGCCAATGCTGAACAGCACGATCGGCACCGGTAGCGGCACAAGCCAGCATATTCAATTAAAAGAGAAAATTTCGTATGGATTAGGGGATTTCGGGAACGGATTTATGTTTGATTTGGGCCAGTTGTATTTGCTCAAGTTTTTTACGGATGTGGCGGGCATTTCCGCCGCGGCGGCAGCCGGTATATTCCTGGTCAGCAAATTGTTTGCGGCGGTATGCGATCCGATTGTCGGCTCGTCGATTGACTACCGTAAAAATATCAGCAAACGCGGAAAGTTCAGGCCTTATTTGATTTACGGCAGCATTGTGCTGGCCATTTTGACCGTGTTTACGTTCATATCTCCCAATCTTTCACCGGCAGGCAAGCTGATTTACGCTTACGTCTCTTACATGATTTGGGGGATCGGTTATTCCTTCGTCAACATTCCTTACGGCTCGCTTGGCGCCTCCATTACGCAGGATACGGTTGAACGCGCTTCCTTGTCCTCGTTCCGGCAGGCAGGCTCGCTCGGCGCCTTGTTCGTTACGAGCGTGGTCGTGATGCCGCTCATTTTGCTCTTTCCGAACAGCCATGTGGGCTATCCGGTGGTGATGGCCATCATGTCATTGATCGGTATCATCTCCTTCATTTTCTGCTATCGCGGCACCACGGAGCGGATTATCAACCAATCGGGGCCAAAAGAAAAGCTGTCGGTCGGGGTCGTCGTCAAAACGTTTCTCGGCAACAAACCGCTGCTTGTACTTGTATTGATGACGATTTTCACCATTTCAGCCTACAACATCAAGTCGGCCATGCTGGTTTATTTCGCCGAGTACAACTTGGGGCATGTTGAATTAATGGCGTACATGAATTTCATCATTATCGGTTCTTCCTTTTTCGGCGTACTGTTCCTGCCCAAGCTGGTTAAAACCTTCGGCAAACGGAATACAGCACTGCTGGGCATGCTGGTGAGCGTCATTGCGGATACCCTAAATTTCCTGCTGCCGTCCAATGTGATTCTGTTCACAATTCTGGCCAGCGTGTCATTTATCGGCATTAGCATTCCGAACGGGGTTACCTGGGCTTTCGTATCCGACATCATCGATTTTGGCGAATGGAAATCCGGCGAACGCAAGGAAGGCACGACCTATTCACTATTTAATTTCTCTCGTAAATTGGCGCAGTCGCTATCCGGTTTCCTGTCCGGGATCGGTCTGGCGCTGGTCGGATATCAACCGAATGTTGTGCAGACGAACGGCACCCTGATCGGTATTAAAGCCTTGCTGTGCTTGTATCCTGCCGTTGCCCTGGCTATCGCCATGCTGGTGATCGGACTGTTGTATAAGCTGACGGACAGCAAGCATGAGGAGATTGTGCAGGAGCTGCAGGCACGCAATTCATAAGCAATGATATGTGATCTTTATCATGTATGTTAACGTGTGCATTAAGTTAAAATCACGGCAAAAAGAAAAGTAGGGAGGATAGCCCTTTATGGAAAGATTAAACAGAGATTTTCATAAATCGAAGGCTTATACCGAAAAAGTGCTGCAATTTGGCGAAGGAAATTTCCTGCGCGGTTTTGCGGACTGGCAAATTGACGTTATGAACAAAAAGGCGGGCTGGGACGCCGGAGTTGTCGTTGTGCAGCCGCTTCCGCAAGGAATGGCCGGCATGCTGAACGAGCAGGACGGGCTGTATACGGTGTACCTTGAAGGGATCAAACACGGAGAGGCGCTAAAGGAACACACGGTTGTCGAATGTGTGACACGCGTCATGAATCCGTATGAAAGCTATAACGAATACGAGGCACTTGTCCGCCAACCCGAGCTGCGCTTCATCATATCCAACACGACGGAGGCGGGCATCACCTTCGCGCCGGAGGACCGGCTGGAGGATGCGCCGCAAAGCAGTTTTCCCGGCAAGCTGACTGCGTTCCTGTACCGCCGTTACCAGTATTTCAAGGGTGATCCGGGGAAAGGTTTCATCATCATCCCGTGTGAGCTCATTGACCGCAATGGCGAGGAATTGAAAAAAATCGTCCTGCAATATACGAAGCTGTGGAATCTGGAAAGCGGTTTTTCCGCCTGGCTGGAGGAGGCCAATACCTTCTGCTGCAGCCTGGTGGACCGGATTGTGCCGGGATATCCGCAGGATCGGATGGAGGAAATTACAACGGAGCTTGGTTACGAGGACCGTTTGGTGGTGGTGGGCGAGCAATTTCATCTATGGGTCATCGAAGGTCCGCAATTCGTCAAGGATGAGCTGCCTGTAGAGCAGGCGGGCTTGAATGTGCTGGTCGTTGACGATATGACCCCGTACCGGACGAGAAAAGTAAGAATTTTGAACGGGGCGCACACCGCTCTGACCCCGGTAGCCTATTTGTACGGCCTGGAGACGGTGAAGGAGGCGGTCGAGCATGACACCGTCGGCGCTTTCGTGGATGCCTTGATTCGGGAAGAAATCATCCCCACGCTGGATTTGCCCGAGGCCGAACTGCGCTCATTCGCGGCGGCGGTGATGGAACGGTTCAAAAATCCGTTTGTACGGCATTACGTCATGAGCATCGCCCTGAACTCTGTGTCCAAATTTAAAACGAGAGATTTGCCTACACTGCTGCGGTATGTCGATAAGCAAGGCAAGCTTCCGGAAAAAATGGTATTTTCGCTGGCGGCGCTCATCGCTTTTTATAAAGGAAAAAGAGGCGAACAAACCATTGAACTGGCCGATGACCCCGACGTGCTCGACTGGTTTCGGGAGCATTGGGCGGCGTGCGACGGTGCGGAAGCGGGCGTCCGCAGGCTGACGGAGCAGGTTCTTGGCAATGAAGCTTTCTGGGGCAAGGATTTGAACGACGTGTCGGGATTGACGGACTTGACGGCGGGTTTTGTCGCGCAGATCGAAACGCAAGGCATGAAGGAAACGCTGAACCGTTTGGTTAGTGACAGCGTGCGGGCGAGTTAAATGTCGGAGGTAACGAAGATGATCGAAAGCATCAGAATCAATGAGAACGATAATGTGGCAGTGGCCTTGCGCGATTATCAAAAAGACGCTCCGCTCCGCATCGTGGACTGCGAGATTGTGCTTCGTGAGGACGTGGCAAGAGGTCATAAAATCGCGCTGTACGATATTGCCGCAGGCGGCCATGTGCTGAAATATGGCTATCCAATCGGCCACGCGACCAGGCCCATTCGAGCAGGCGAGCATGTGCATACGCATAATGTGAAAACGAATTTGACCGGGGTGGAAGAATACCGTTATGAGCCGCGTCTGCTTCCGAATCCTTACCGGCAGGAGGAGCGGACCTTTGGAGGTTTCAGAAGAAAGGACGGCAGTGTCGGCATTCGCAACGAGCTGTGGATTGTACCGACGGTTGGCTGTGTCAACGGCATTGCGGAAATGATTCTGAAGCGTTACCATGAGGAAGTCGGCGGCAGCGGACCTTTTGAAAATACCCTGGTGTTGAAGCATAATTACGGGTGCTCGCAGTTGGGGGACGATCATGCATATACGAAGACAATTTTGGCTGACACGGTGAAGCATCCGAACGCTGGCGGTGTATTGGTGCTGGGACTTGGGTGCGAGAACAACACGATGAAGGAGTTCAAGGAGGCGCTTGGCAACTACGATGCCGAGCGGGTGAAATTTCTGGTGGCGCAGGAAGTATCCGATGAAGTGGAAGAAGGCGTGCGACTGCTGAAGGAACTTCATGCCGCAGCACAGGAGGACCGCCGGGAAAGCGTGCTCTTGTCTGAATTAAAGATCGGCCTGAAATGCGGCGGTTCGGACGGCTTGTCAGGCATCACGGCCAACCCGCTGCTGGGACGGTTGTCCGATTATATGGCCGCGCAGGGCGGCACTACCGTGCTGACGGAAGTACCGGAAATGTTCGGAGCCGAAACGATCCTGATGGAGCGTGCGGTCGATGAGGCGGTTTTTGCGAAAATCGTGCATCTGATCAACGATTTCAAACAGTATTTTCTTGACTACAAGCAGCCGGTGTACGAAAATCCTTCGCCAGGCAACAAAGCAGGGGGCATTACGACACTGGAGGATAAATCTCTGGGCTGCACGCAAAAATCGGGTCTGTCGCCCGTCAATGATGTGCTGCAATACGGTGAGCGTCTGCACACGAAGGGCCTTAATTTGCTGAGCGCGCCCGGCAATGATCTCGTTGCGTCCTCGGCGCTGGCCGCAGCGGGCTGCCAGCTTGTCGTGTTCACGACAGGCCGGGGCACGCCGTTCGGCTCCTTTGTGCCGACTATGAAAGTCTCCACCAATACGCCTCTCTATCGGTCGAAGCCGCACTGGATTGATTACAATGCAGGCTCGCTGGTGGAAGACGTCAGTCCCGAAGAAGGGCTGCAGGACTTCATTCAATATATTATCGAGGTGGCGAGCGGCAAATGGGTCAATAACGAGAAAAACAATTTCCGGGAGCTTGCCATCTTCAAAAACGGCGTCACCTTGTGACAAGGGCAGCGTGACTTTGCAAAGCACAGCTTTATATCCCCTGAAAACACATTGGATCGGGTCGGTTATATCCAGTGAGTTTTCAGGGGATTATGCTTTTATTCCCCTCGAAATGCTCTTTCCAATTCCGCAAGGTTAATTGGTCAATGGGCTCTTCTCTGATAGTATAAACCGATCACACCGTTCTTCATAGTTGCGTCTTCCGGACGAGTGGTTCCTATTATAAAGTCTATTGTAGAATATAGCTTAAGCACACAGTCGATAACGAATCATACATAGTTAAATCGGCAGACGAGGGATTTGTATTTGAAGAATTGGAGGGGCAGAGATGGAAGAAAAGGCTGGGGAATCTATAAATATAGCCATTCTCGGCGCAGGAATCATGGCAAAAGGGATGATTCGGAACTTGCAGAAACATCATAATATTAATCTATTTTTGTATAATCGGACCCGAGAGGTACTGCATTCCATTGCGCAAGAAAGGGATACGATATGTTTTACCCCTAAGGACGCGGCTTTACAGTCAATGATCGTCATTTCCTGTGTAAGTGACGATTATGCGAGCAAGGAAGTGTGGTTTGGAGAGGAAGGGGCAGCTAAAGGTCTGGCGCCAGGAACATTTGCCATTGAAAGCTCTACGGTATCGGTAAACTATATGACGGATTGGATTCAACGTTTATTGGAGCTTGGTGTTACTCCAGTAGATTGCCCGCTTACCGGAAGTAAAATCGGCGCTGAAAACGGTGAGTTATCCGCTTTTTTTGGTGGGGAAATGGACACGCTGAACAGTTTGAGGCCGATCCTGTCTTTGTTTTGCAAAAAATATTTAGAATTGGCGGCACTGGGGACGGCTGCAAATTCAAGCTGGTGCACAACCTGCTGGGTGGGACGATTCTGACTGCTTATGCAGAGGCGCTGCATTTGGCTGGCCAATTACATGTAAGCGAAGAGCTAACGAACGATATTTTATCCCAAACCGGCTGGGGCTCGTTGGTTGGCTCAAGCAAAGGAAGCCAGATGGTGAAAGGGGATTATACGGATGTACACGGTTCACTTGATATTCTAAGCAAAGATTTGAAATATGGCATAGAGGCTGGTCCGGTAAGCTCGGACACCGTGTTTTACAGTGCCGCAAAACAATTCCTGAAATCTCAGGAAAAAGGGCTGGGACGGTTAGATATGGCAGCTATACGTGAGCTTTATCGATTGGAAGATTAAATCGGCCGCAAGGCCGATTTTTTTTACTTACCTTTAAGTGAAATACAGGCGGGGTGTCTATTACCTGAAAAATGAGCACCGAATCAAAAATTTGAACCCTAGGATTTGAATCAAGCAGCATATAAAATAGGAATGTAAGTGCTTACAAATGGAGAAGGGAGGTCATGACACATGGATCCCGAATTTAAGACTGCAGGCGCGCCGCAGGATGGTACCGCAGAGCCGGGAGCACTCGTTCAGCGCAAGAGAGGGGCGGCCTTCCTGTTCCGGAAGCTGTATGAGCAGCGATATCTGCAGGTGATGGCGCTGCTGGGGTTGATCTGGATGATGATTTTCAACTATTTTCCCATGTTCGGAATTGTGATCGCTTTCAAGGATTTCGATATTATCAGCACGATTCAGGATGCGCCCTGGGCGGGTCTGGAGCATTTCAAGGCCTTTCTGGAGGACGATAATTTCTGGAACATTGTGAAAAACACGCTTGGCATCAGTCTGCTCAAGCTGATCATCGGATTTCCGCTGCCGATTCTGTTCGCCCTCTTCCTGAATGAAGTCCGTTCCATACGCTTCAAGAAATCCATCCAGACCATCTCATACCTGCCTCACTTTCTATCATGGGTCATCCTCGGCGGCATTCTTGCCACCTGGCTGTCGGATACCGGGCTTGTAAACGAGCTGCTGCTTGGCTTGGGGTGGATCGACAAGCCGATCACTTATCTGGCCGAGCCGGACTACTTCTGGGGCATTGTCATCGCTTCGGATATCTGGAAGGAGCTCGGGTGGTCAGCCATTATTTATCTGGCAGCCATGGCGGGAGTTTCTCCGGATCTGTATGAGGCTTCGACAATTGACGGAGCCGGGCGGTTTCAGAAAATGTGGTATGTTACGCTGCCGTCCATTAAAGGCACAATTTCCATTCTGTTCATCCTTGCGGTCAGTGGTATTTTAAATTCGAATTTCGACCAGATCCTCGTATTGCGCAATTCACTGAATGAGAGCGCGAGCAGTGTAATCGACGTGTATGTGTATCAGGTTGGCATTCAGCAGGGCCGTTTCTCCTATTCTACCGCTGTAGGCCTGCTCAAGGCGGTCGTGGCGCTCATTCTGCTGCTATTGGCCAACGGTGTTACCAAACGGCTCAACAATACATCGCTGTTCTGAAAGGAGGATGGAATAGATGTCGTTTCTGCGGCGCAAGACGGCGGGAGAGGCTGTATTCGATGCGGTTAACAATGTGATGATGCTGATCATCTGTTTCCTGACCCTTTATCCGATCTGGTATGTGCTTGTGCATTCCTTTAATGATGGAGCGGATGCCATGCAAGGGGGCATCTTCTGGGTGCCGAGGGTATTCAGCCTGGACAACTACCGGGCGGTATTTGCCAGCAGCGGCATCATGACCGCCATGGGGGTTACAGTGGCGAAGACGCTGATCGGAACGGTGGTACATGTCTTTTTTACAGCTATGGTGGCCTATGCCTATTCACGCAAGGAGTTGATCGGGCGCAGGTTCTATATGATTGTGGGCACGATTACGCTGTTTTTTGGCGGCGGTCTCATTCCGACATACCTGCTGATCAGGGACCTCGGGCTGCTGGACAGCTTCTGGGTGTATATTATTCCGGCGATGTTCAGCTTTTTTGACCTGATTATTTTTGTTTCCTTCTTCCGTGAGCTGCCTGATGCTTTGGAGGAAGCGGCGAAGATGGACGGGGCGAATGATTTTAAAATTTTTCACAGCATCGTGCTGCCCTGCTCCATGCCAGTGGTGGCAACCATTGCACTGTTTCATGGCGTGTATCAATGGAATGACTATTTCACAGGCATGATCTATATAAACGATACCAATCTCCAGCCGATTCAGACATTTCTGTACCGGGTTGTAGCACAATCCAGCTCCAACCAGATGATGGCGGCGGTTCCGGGATTGGCTGCACAGACGGTGACCTCGCAGTCGATCAAGCTGGCGACCATGGTCGTGACGACGCTGCCGATCGTGCTGGCGTATCCTTTTTTGCAGAAGTATTTCGTGAAAGGCCTGATGATCGGTTCGATCAAAGGGTAAGCAGATCAGAAGGAGGATGTATAGATGTTCACACGCAAATGGCGGGCAGGCATTCTGGCATTGATTACAGTGTTCATGTTATCGGCTTGCACATCCAGAGGAGGAGGCAGCTCCACACCGGCAGCGCTGGATGAACCCAAAACACCGACGACGGCCGACGAGCCGGGCTGGAAAGCGGATACAGAGCCGATTACGTTCGACTGGTATTTGAACTTCTCCTGGTTTCCCAACAAGTGGGGAGCGGATGCCACCTCCCAGTACGTGACGAAGAAAACGGGTGTCAACATTAATTTCATCGTACCAGCCGGCAACGAAAATGAGAAGCTGAACACGATGATAGCTTCCGGCAAACTGCCGGACTTTATCACCCTGGGCTGGGGCGAGGATGCGGTCAAAAAAATGATCGAAGGCAAGATGGTGCTGCCACTCAATAAGCTGGCGGAAAAATACGACCCGTATTTCATGAAGGTGTCCGATCCGGCCAAGGTTTCATGGTACCAGCAGCCGGATGGCAACATCTACGGTTATCCAAACGCGTCCTCCTCGCCGCAGGATTATAAAAAATATGGTCAGAACTTTGTATCCAACCAAACGTTTATGGTGCGCAAGGACATCTATGAAGCTCTTGGCAAGCCGGACATGAGAACGCCGGACGGTTTCCTGAAAGCGCTTCAGGATGCAAAGGAGAAGTTTCCGGAGGTTAACGGACAGCCGTTGATCCCGCTTGGACTTCATGAATTCACGGACACAGGCAACTATTCCCTGAAAGATTACCTGCTGAATTTTCTTGCTGTTCCTTACGAAAAGGACGGCCAGCTCAACGACAGGATGACTGATCCGGAGTATATTGGATGGTTGAAAACGCTGCGGAAGGCCAATGAAATGGGCTTGCTGGCCAAAGACATCTTTATCGACAAGCGTCCGCAGATGGAGGAGAAAATCGCTCAGGGCCGTTATTTCGCCATGCTGTATCAGCGCTCCGATATGGGCAATCAGCAGATCTCCCGCTATGTCAACGATCCGGATTCCGTATATATTGCGGTGGACGGACCGGCCAACAGCAAGCTGGACCCTCCGACACTGGCAGGTCCAGGCATTTCGGGCTGGACGCTGACGCTCATCTCCAAAGACGTGAAAGACAAGGAGCGGGCAATCGAATTCCTGACGTATCTGATCAGCGAGGAAGGCAACAGGGATCTTTATATGGGTGAAGAAGGCGTAACCTGGGACATGGTGGACGGCAAGGAAACGTTCAAGCCTGAGGTGCTGGACCTGCTGAACAAGGACCGGACGGCATTTGATAAAAAATACGGAGCTTCCTTTACCTTCTGGATGCTGATGGATACGAATATGAATTTGAAATGGGCGCCGCCGAGCGTGGAGCCTGCCAAGCAGCCGGAGGACTGGACCAAAGGCAAAACACACAGCTTCTCGCAGTATGATAATACGAATCCTACCGGAACCTCCGAGGAAGGAATCGCCAACAGCAAAATCGATCAGGCCTGGGGCAGAACGCTGCCAAAGCTGCTGTTGGCTTCATCGGACAGCGAGTTTGACCAATTGTTCGCGGAGTTCCTGAAGGATCGCGACGAGGCGGGCTACGATAAAGTAAAAGCCTATCAGGCAAAGGCCTTCGCGGAAAATCAGAAAAAGATAGAGGCTTTTGCGCAATAACCATATATGTTAGGACGTGCAGCCTGCTGTTTTATACAGGTTGTACACCTTTTCGAAAAATCCCGCTATGTCGGGATTTTTCGAGTTGGTATGAGAGGATGTGCCTGCTGCCTGCTTTCCCTGGGTGGTTCCATAAATGAGATGCCGGAAGTGATGTCATGCGTGCTGTCATACGGAAAATGATCGGTAAGTTAGTCATCAGCGTGGGCGGATTGCCACTGCAGATCAAGCTGATCGCTGCATATATCGGTGTCATATTGGTTCCTGTCGTGCTTTTTTCCATCTACACCTTCCAGCAGCTGTACAATAATACGCTGCTGGAGATGACGAGAAAAAACGAGTTTGCTCTGGACAGCGAGTTGAAGGATATTCTGAATAACATGGAGATTATGGAGCGGACCGCCCAGCTCGCGGTTTCGGACCGCGCAGTGCTGAATTATTTAACCAGCAGCAGGGAGCTGGAGGCGGAAGAATTGGTTAATTTTAATATGAATACCTTTCCCAATCTTCAGCATTTGCTTTACAGCAACCCGAAAGTATCGCATATCCGGCTGTTTACGAACAATCCCCATGTCAAGGAAATATGGCCTGTCATTTTCCGGGAGGAGCGAATCTACGACAAGCACTGGTTGCCCAAGGTCAGTGCGCGGAACGGGATGACATGGTGGGAGATATACAGCGGCCCTGAGGATATTTTGCGGACTGGGGAGGCAGGTAGTCTGGAACAGGCATCCTATATTTCTTTGTTAAGAGAAGTACAGGCCGCGGAAGGAGTGAAGGGTGGTATCGTGCAGATCGATATGGAGCTGGAGGATTTTTCACCCAAAACCTTCGGCAGCCTGCAGAATGGGGAATCCCGGATGCTGGTCTTCAGCCGTGATGGGGAGGCTTACTTCCACCCGGACAGCATACTGCCCGGCAGCATCACGGCAGTGGCGGTCAGGGAACAGCTGCGGATGCACGCAGGGAGTAAGCGGGGAAGCATTCGCTTTTCCATCAAGGGCCAGCCATATCTCGGATTGTACAGAACGATCGACGGGCCTGACGTTTATCTGGTCAATGTCGTGTCGCTGGAGCCGGTCTTGTCCGACATTCGCGGCAGGCGCAATCAACTCGTCGTCATCGTTGTTGTGCTGATTGCCTTCCTGTCGCTGATTTCATATGGTCTGCATGCGCTTATATTAAGGCAGCTCACCACGCTTCGTGATTCCATGAAGCAGGCGCATGAAGGAAATTTTACGGTGCGTATTCCGGTCTACGGCCAAGGTGAAATCGCCGAACTGGCACGCCATTTTCGCCGAATGCTGAGTAAGATCAAGGAGCTAATCGCCGAGGCCGTCGAGAAACAGGCGGCAGCCAAAGAAGCCGAGCTTAATTCGCTCAAAAATCAGATCGACTCGCATTTTCTGTATAATACCTTGGAAAATCTGAAGATGATGGCTGAGGTGCAGGGCCAATACCCGCTGTCGGATGCGCTGACCTCCCTTGGCTCCATGATGCGCTACAGCTTTCAATGGTCTGCCGACTTCGTCACCCTGGCGGATGAACTCCGTCATATCCGCAACTACATGGCGCTGATGAACATCCGGTATGATGACAGGCTAAGGCTGGAAGTGAACGTACCGGAAGAGCTGCTTGCCCACAGCGTGCTCAAGATGTCGCTGCAGCCGATTGTGGAGAATGCTGTCAAGCATGGCTGGAAGCCCGAGCATGTTGGAAAGAAGCAATTTACGGTTCGTATTCAGGCAGGCAAGCATGACGGAAGCCTGCATATTCTGATCACAGATAACGGCACAGGCATGCCGGAATGGAGATTGAATGAAGTGAATGCGGCGCTCCGAACGGGAGATGAGGAGCTTCAGCGACCAATGGACGCTGCCAGCCGATCCTCGACCCAAGGAATCGGTCTGCGGAATGTGCAGAAAAGAATCCGTCTCCACTGCGGAGAAGACTACGGCATTCATGTTGACAGCCGGCAGGGAAGCTCGACAACCGTGCATATGGTGCTCCCTCAGAACATACTCGCCAAGGGAGGTGATCAGGATGATCAGGCTGCTGATTGCGGATGATGAGAAAAATATCCGGCTTGGCTTAAAGGCCATGGTCGAGCGGGAATTCCCTGGTGACTTCGAATGTTATACAGCCGAGGACGGACGGCAGGCATGGAATCAGGTCAATGAGCAACGTGTGGATATCGTCATTACAGATATCCGAATGCCGCAAATGGACGGCATTCAATTGATGCGCCAGCTGCGTAATTTACGCCCCAGGCCGCTCGTTGCCGTGCTTAGCGGTTATGGCGAATTCCAGTATGCCAAGGAGGCTATCCACTGCGGCGCCAAGGAGTATTTGCTCAAACCGGTCATCCGGGAGGACTTGTTCACCATGCTGAGGGAGATGGAGCACACGATACATGCAAGGGAGCTGCCGAGCAGGGAAAGGGAAGCGCCGCAGGCTGTGATCAGGCAGGGAAAAGAAGGCGGCCGGGGGAGGTCGTATGAGCTGGACCGGGCCGTCGAATATATTCATAAGCACTACAAGGAGAATTTGAATATGGCGGTCGTGTCCAACCTCATATCGTTAAATTACACCTATTTCAGCCATGCCTTTAAATCCTATACCGGGGTAAGCTTTGTCCAATATTTGAGAAATGTGCGGATTCATAAATCCAAAGAGCTGCTGGAGCGTACGGAGTTCAGGATTTATGAGGTCGCGGCAGCCGTCGGCTTTGAGAGCGCCAAGCATTTTAACAAGGTGTTCAGGGAAAAGGAGGGCATCACTCCGCAGGAATACCGGGTAAGGTATCATGCTTTGCGCAGGAGCGGAGATAGGTTCGGCTTCGGCGGTTTGCCTGAACGCTAGCACATAGTGGCATTTGACTGCAAGCCGTGGTTATAATGGAAGAGACAAATATCATGACAGGAGGTGCTGATATGATTGTATTCGAAACGGAAGATGCCTTTGTCATGACTGCACAGCATGACCATGGCCGCATTGCAGGTGAGCTGGCCTCCAGCTGGAAGGAGGAGCATCTCGGCTTTCCGGACAGCAGGGAGGAACTGGTGTATGCGGCCTTTCAGCATGACCAGGGCTGGATTCGGCTGGATGCCGCCCCGTTCTGGAACGATCATGCAGCGGCTCCGTATACGTTCAAGGATTTTCCGCTGAGTCCGCGTTTTGTGTTTTACAAATTGGGCATTGATGAAGTGGAGAAGGTGCACCCCTATGCCGCATTGCTGTGCAGCAGCATGTACAGCCAGCTGGTGGAGCGCAGCCGGGGCGAGCACGCTGGGGATATGCAGGTCATCAACGAATATCTTGCGGATGAAGAACAAAGAAGAGCTCGTCTCTATCATTCGCTTGGCGGCATCGATGCCTGGCATGACCGGTTGCAGTCCGATCTGCAAAGACTAATGTTCTGCGATGAGCTGAGCTTGTTCATCTGCATGCAGCCTCCCGGTACGCCAGCCTCACAGTATGAATGGTTTGATGACGGTCTGAGTACGGCAGGCCTCGGGCACGGAATGATCCGTGCCGAATGGACATCGAAGATTAGCGTTGGCCTCTCCTTCAGTCCGCTGGAGCACAATGCCCAGGTGACGCAGTTATACCGGACTGTGCCGAAGCGGAGCATCCGGGAGCAAGGTCTTGCGGAGGCTTACCGGCTAGCTCCAGTGCAGCAGCGTACTCTTTCTATTGAGAGATTATCTGGAGAACGGCCGCTTTATTAAGAAAATGGATAATTTTATCCATTCAAAGCATTTGGATTTAAGCCGATATAATCTCCTGAGAATACATATTCAAAGGGGACATCAAGGTGAAGCTGCATCTCTGCATACCTCAGTCCCCCCTGAACCAAGACAGGGGGACTGGGCAGCAGTGTAATGAACGATTTTTTAAATCCCTCCTATCTTTATAGTTTTATCTTCCCTGTTATACTCACTGTGCACCCTTTCTCGAAAGTCTGAACTTATTGAGTTTCTTAACAATTTCACAATGCTTACATACTACATTCATACGGCTTGTCCACAAATTTCTCCTGATTGGCCAGTACCTTCAGCACATGATCAGCTCTTTATCTCCCAAGTATTGATGCCAGACCGATTGAATATGTTGTTGCATAGATGTTCGTATCCAAAGCTGCAAAATGGTTCGCATTTTCGCACTGTTAAGGAGGAATTTTCATGCAGAGTAAAGAAGTGCTGGCTATGCTGCTCGCGGGCGGGCAGGGCAAACGGTTGAAAGGATTAACGAGAACCCTTGCCAAGCCTGCAGTCTATTTTGGCGGAACTTATAGAATTATCGACTTCCCCCTCAGCAATTGCGCCCATTCCGGTATCGATACGGTCGGTGTGCTGACACAATACGAGCCGCTTGTTCTTCATTCCTATATCGGTGTGGGGAGTGATTGGGATCTGGACCGCAGAAACGGCGGGGTCTATGTGCTGCCTCCTCATGAGAGGGAAGACGGCAACAGCTGGTACAGAGGCACGGCCGATGCGATCTTCCGGAATCTCAAATTTATTGAACAGTTTAACCCCGAGCATGTGCTCATTCTCTCCGGCGACCATATCTATAAAATGAATTATGCGGCCATGCTGAGTTTCCACAAAGAGAAGAACGCCGACTGCACGATTTCCGTCATTGATGTCACCATTGAAGAGGCCAGACGCTTCGGAATACTGAATACGGATGAAAGCCTCCAAATTTACGAATTTGAAGAAAAACCGCAGCAGCCGAAAAGCACGCTTGCCTCCATGGGCATTTACTTGTTTAAATGGAGTGTGCTCAGGGAGTATTTGATCACAGCCTCGCAAAACCTCGACAGCTCGCATGATTTCGGCAAGGATATCATACCGCTCATGCTCAGTCATGCCAAAACATTGTACGCCTACCCGTTTCAGGGATACTGGAAGGATGTAGGCACCATTCAAAGCCTGTGGGAAGCCAACATGGACCTGCTCGCCCAAGACCCTCCATTGAATCTGAACGATCCGGATTGGCGCATATTTACCAGAAGCCCGAATCAGCCTGCCCAATATGTCTCACCCAAAGCCGTTCTCAATAATTGCATCATCAATGAAGGCTGTGTAATCAGCGGCAGAGTCGAGCATTCGGTTCTCTTCTACGGGGTGGAAGTCGGAGAGGGCAGTCATATATCGGATTCCGTTATTATGCCTGGTGTGAAAATCGGACGCCATGTCCGCATTCATCGCGCGATTGTAAGCGAGAATGTGGTGATTGAAGATCATGCCGTGATCGGCGGTGATTCGGGGGAGATTGTGCTGATAGGCCGCGACATTGAAGTACAGACTGCGCAAAATTATTGAGGAACAGGACGGTGAAAACATGAATCGACTGATCGGCGTTATAAATCTGGACAATGAGCTGGATCATCTGAAGGAGCTGACCTACTTTCGTTGTGGAGCGGCCGTTCCCTTTGCGGGCCGTTACCGGATCATCGACTTCACACTGTCCAATATGATGTATGCGGGTATTTTGGATACGGCCCTCTTCATCCGCAGGAAGTACCGTTCCTTGCTGGATCATTTGGGGGATGGGCGCCCGTGGGACCTGGACCGCAAACGCGGCGGCCTGTTTGTGCTCCCTCCGGACTGGAATGATCCGACAGATACGTCCAAAGGGGATTTACAACATGTGCATAATAATCTGGACTTCTTTAAACGTGCCGCAGGAGAGGCCATCTTCCATTCGGGTACGCAGCATATCAACAAAGTCGATATCGGCGATGCTTATCGGTTTCATAGAGAGAAAGGGGCTGACGTTACGCTCGTATACCGGCAGGTGAAGCAGCTTGAACCGGAATATGCGGCCTGCACCCGTCTGGAGGTGAACGAGGACGGAAGAGTGACGGGGATTCATCAGGAACAGGGCCATCATAATATATACATGGAAATATTCATTATGGATAAAAAGCTGTATTTGCAGGAGGCAGAGCGCTGCATCGCGCACGGTGACAGCAACTTTTTTCGTGACGCTGTCCAGCGCAATCCGGACCGGCTTCATATTTATGCTTATCGTTATGACGGGTATCATGCTTTGATCAATTCAGTGGAGAGCTATTTCAAGCACAGTATGGGGCTGCTGGATCAAAAGCAATACCAGGCGTTATTTCAGAGCAGGCCGGCACATACCAAAATCAAGTATGAGGCCCCCACCAGATACCTGGACGGGGCTGAAATCGAAAATTGTTTGGTTGCCAACGGCTGCATCATCGGTGGAAGGGTGGAGAACAGCGTCATTTTCAGAGGGGTACAGGTCCAAAAAGGAGCGCGGATCAGCAATTCGATTATTATGCAAAAATGCGTCATTCGTGAAGGGACTGTCATCGAGAATGTCATTCTGGATAAGGATGTCAAATTATCCGAGGACACCACTTTGATCGGCAGTGTCAAAAGTCCCTATGTTATCGCCAAAAATACCAAGATGTAATTTAATACACTGGCTGATGTGCTGCACGAGAATCGGCTGATGATCAGGAGGTACTCACCTTTGTTCAGCAATAAGGAAGAATTCAAGAAAGCATTTCGGCTGCATCTTGTCAGACGTCTGGGAATCCCGCTGGCGGAAGCCAAGGCCGATGACGTGTACAAAATATTGGGCAATATGATCAGGGAATATGTCGGCAAAAACTGGGCCAGAACGAATTTGGCATATAAGGAGCGTGGCGAGAAGCATGTCTATTATTTCTCGCTGGAGTTTCTGATGGGTCGGCTGCTTGGAAATAATCTGCTGAATCTCGGCATTTTGAACATGGTCCGGGAAGGGCTGGGCGAACTGGGCTGGGAGCTCGAAGCGATCGAAGGGCAGGAATCGGACGCGGGCCTTGGCAATGGCGGTCTCGGGCGGCTGGCCGCCTGCTTTATGGATTCGCTGGCTTCGCTCGGCTATGCGGGACACGGCTGTGGCATCCGCTATAAATATGGCCTCTTCGAACAGCGGATTGTGGACGGCAATCAGGTGGAGCTGCCGGATGATTGGCTGCAGAAGGGCAATGTATGGGAAGTCCGCCGCCCTGAGAAGAGGGTCGAGGTTTTCTTCTGGGGCAGGGTGGAAAGCCGTGAGGAAAACGGCCGCCTTATTTTCGAAACGAAAAACGCCGAGAAAATCTGGGCAGTCCCGTATGATATTCCGTTGATCGGCTACAGGGGAGGCAATGTCAATACGCTGCGGATCTGGAGCGCCGAGTCGGCTTTGGACCCGCTGACTGGCTATTTTCCGAGCGGGGAGGGCTATTATAAATATTTGGAGTTCAGCAGGTCCATTGAGTCGATCTCGGAATTCCTGTATCCGGATGACTCGAATGAAGAGGGCAAGCGGCTGCGTTTGAAGCAGCAGTACTTTCTTTGCTCAGCCGGTCTGCAGAGCATCCTGCGCACCTATGACAAACAGCGGCTTGCCTATGACCAATTGCCCGCCAAAGTCGCCATTCATATCAATGATACACATCCGACGCTCGTCATTCCGGAATTGATGCGTATCCTGATCGATGTAAAAGGCATGGGGTGGGATGAGGCCTGGGATATTACAAGCAGAACCGTATCCTATACCAACCATACGATTCTCAGCGAAGCGCTGGAGAAATGGCCGGTTCCCATGGTCCGTGAGCTGTTGCCGCGTGTATATATGATCATCGAGGAGATCAACAAGCGATTTTGCGCTATGCTGCTTGAGCGATATCCGGGCGATGAACGGCGGATGGCGGAGATGGCGATCATCTATGGGGACCAGATCCGCATGGCCAATCTGGCCATTGTGGGCAGCTACAGTATAAACGGCGTGGCAGCGCTTCATACGGAAATATTAAAGCAGCGCGAGATGAAGGCGTTTCACGAACTGTACCCGGATCGCTTCAACAACAAGACGAACGGCATTACGCACAGGCGCTGGCTGATGCATGCCAATCCGGAGCTGGCGGAGCTGTACAAAGAAACGCTTGGCGAAGAATGGGTCCGCGATCCGCGTAAATTAACCGGGCTGCTGCCGTATAGGCAGGATTCTTCCTTTCAGCAGCGGGTTCAGGATATCAAGCAGGACAACAAGCGGAAGCTTTCAGGGTATATTTTGAGCAAACAGGGGATATCCATCGATCCCTTATCCATTTTTGACGTGCAGGTCAAGCGGCTTCATGGCTATAAACGGCAGCTTCTTAACATTATGCATATCATGCACTTGTACAATGAGCTTAAAGATAATCCGGCCAAGGACATGACTCCGCGCACTTTCATTTTTGGAGCCAAAGCTGCTCCGGGTTATTATTTGGCGAAGCAGATTATCAAGCTGATTAACAATGTGGCTGGCGCGGTCAACCATGATCCGCAGGTGAGAGATCGAATAAAGGTCGTTTTTCTGGAAAATTACTCTGTATCGCTGGCTGAGCTTATTATCCCCGCCGCTGACGTCAGCGAACAGATTTCCACTGCCGGCAAGGAAGCCTCTGGCACGGGAAATATGAAATTTATGATGAACGGGGCATTAACAATCGGCACGATGGATGGCGCCAATGTTGAAATGCATGAAATGGTGGGAGACCGGAATATGCTCATCTTCGGTCTGAGTGTGGAACAGGTGCTGGAGTATTACCGTACGGGCGGTTATTCCGCACGCCGCAAGAGCGAAGAGGATGAGCGCTTGCACAGACTGCTGATGCAGATGATCCAGACAGGTCCTTTTACGAGCCATGAATGGGAATTTGAAGCCGTCTACCGCTCGTTGATCGACCATAATGACGAATATTTTGTGCTGGAGGATTTTGCGGCTTATGCGGATACACAGGCCCAAATTGATCAGGTCTACCGCAATCCGTCGGACTGGACCGGGCGGGCGATCGTGAACATGGCGCATGCCGGGAAATTCGCAAGCGACTGTACCATCCGGCAGTATGCGAACGAAATCTGGCGAATCCGTCCTCTGAATGAGGACATTTCGAGCAGACAGGTGTATTAAGATATGGCTGAAAAAACTGCATCCCCAGAGGATTGGGAATGCAGTTTTTTTCGATGGACGAAATGCCCAATCTTAGCTAACCTTCAGCATCTCATTCGCTATTGTCATAAAATCTTCACGATTGATTTCAAATTGCCCGAAGCGAAATGAGTATCCCCAGTTGCGTCTCCCTTTGGTGAACGTCAGCTTGTCCAACAGATCGGCGATTTTTACGGACCGGCAAGGCAGATACCGCATATTCCGACGATGTGGAATAAAATCATCGTTTATTTTAAATGGATAGACGATATCGTCAGCGACCCGGCCGATAGCCGTGAATGCTTGCAAGACTTCTCCACTCTTCTTATCTGTTCGTGGGGAGTAGTAGATCAGCCAATCCCCTGATCGCATTCTTCCGAGTGGTCCGGCTTTTCCGCTGCAAGTCTGTGCGATCCCTTCTTCAACCGCAAGGCTAGTGTGGGATGCAGAGACGACCCCGATCCAAAAACGATTGCTCTCATTGATCACGAATTCAGGTGTGGTACCAGTCATCTTCTTATACCCTCCTTTCGTTTGATCTAACTCAACTATACAAAAACACTACTGACAGCATTATGTCAGTAGTGTTTCATCAGATGATGTCCAATATTCCGTAATGGTCTCGTAATTTCCGAATAATTCGGTTCAGCTTATCCTCTTAAAAAGAGTGTGACTTAATTGCGATATTTTAGGCAAATTTTCATCTGAAAAAAGCTAGAAAAATATATACATACGAACCAGAAAGTAGTATACTGATGCAGATAGGAATAAAATTCTAGGTTTGTTTACAACAGGTTTCCTAGATCATTTGATTGACTTTAGTTAATGTGAAGAATGTCAATCTATTGAGGGGTGGTTAATTTGGACAAGACAACCACGATACGCTCAGAAGTTGAAAAGTTTATGGAACGTAAAGAGCTGACGCTCAGTGATTTGGGGCGCAAGACCGGAATCAATGTAGGAAGTCTTAGCTCGATCATCACTGGCGGGAGGACGATGGCGGTGAATCAGCTTGACCGGATCACCGAACTGATGGGACTCCCGGAAGGCCATTATTACAATCTATACATACAAGATAACATGGCCGTGACTCAGCCGAATTGGAGACGGCTCAGACCTTTTATTTTCAGATGTGCCGAATTGAACAAGCTGGATTGCATTCAACAGGCCACAAGTTGGCTGCTGGACAATATCGTGTACTGTCCCGTGCTGTTTGATACGGCGGAAGAACTGCTGCAGGCAGGAAAAAAGGAGGCGGCCGCCATTTTATATGAAGGTGTGGCCGTAACAGAGCATTCCCAGCATTCCGAGCGCCTTGCTCTCTGCCAGTATCGTTTATTTACGATCAGATTAGGCGATGATCAGGCTCAAAACCTGGAGGTAGCAGCCCAATTCGAGCCATACATAGAACGATTGGATGAGGTGCTGCAACTGGATGCGCTTAAGGATATGGCGAATGTCTACCGTTCCCTGCGTAAGTGGGACAAAGTGGACAAGTTTGCCGAAATGATGGGGTTCAGGGCAAGAAGGCATTACTTTGCAGAGGGGCGGCAAAAACGTAGTGGGGAAGACCCGTATTCTAAACTGAGCAGACCGCTGTTTGTGTATGTTTCTTATAGTGATTTGCTTCGTGGCACTGTTTGCGAAGAACGGGGGAGATATGAGCAAGCCTTGGAGTTTGCTTCAAGATATGCTGATTTAAGTTGGGTAAAAGAGTACGACGCAGACACCGATCATTGGAAGGGACAATTTCAAGGGTGGGCAAAAGCAAATTTCTTTGTAGCTAAATTATTTTCGGGAGATCTCAGCGTACTTAACGATTATGTAAATTACTTTGAAATAAATAAGGATGAGATTCTTTTAGCATTATTGAATATTGTCGAGGTAGCTAACACTTATAAAGCGAATATTGATGATATCCTTTCTCGCTTTGATCCGGAAATCAAGTCTCTGGGCGAACAACTAGAGGGGACAATAATCTACGATAAGAGATTCAAAGCAGAACGCTATTCACGATTACTGAATGAATTGTCGGATTATTACTTGCAAAAAGGCGAGTATAAGGTTGGGTTTAAATATTTATTGGATAGTTTACAAAGGTCGTTTATCATTAATAACGAGTCCATTATTATAAAATGTGTTAGTCTGTTTGAAAGTTTTAGAGGGTACGCGGCTTCCGAAACACAGGCAGTATACCAAATCCTTTTTAGTGAGGTGTACCAAAATGAAAAAAATAATCGCTTTGTTTATAGTAGTCGTTAGCCTTATACTGGTTTACGATGTGCCAGGTTCGGGAACGATTTACAAACCATTTGAAAGCCACGGTGGAGCATAAAAGAGTCTACGTAAAGTACATTAGAAAGGCCAGTTCCTGTAGCTGGATGACTGTTTCAATTTCCGTGTCGGTCATTTCCTTTGGAACAGCTGTACCCTCGCGCTCTGCCGCAACCGGACTGGCGCTCAACGCATGACCGCTCGGGACAAGGGACGGTTTGCTCAAGCGGCCGCCATGATAAAGCTGCACAATCGCTTTGGCGCCATTTTCCTGAATAACAGCCGCTAGCTTTTTCAATCCGGGCTGCAGCGCATCGTTATCGAGAGCGAACCCGTAATCCGTCAGTTTCCCGTTTGGTGACACCAGTGCACTGGCGGTAATGACGGCGCCAACTCCCTGAGCACGTGCTTTATAATAAGCCAATTCTGCATCCGTCACTTCTCCATTTGGGCCGGATGCCACAATGGTCATGGGCGCCATAAGCACCCGGTTCTTCAATTGCACACCTGAAGGCAGTTGAAACGATGTGAACAATGGTTCGTATTTTTGATTCATTTTCTATTCCTCATTTCTGTATAATTTTATTAAGGACCTATTGGTCCGTAATAGATAAAAAAATAAATGGATCTACGTATGTTTTACGGAGAAAAATTAACGGCCTTGGTCTGAGTGGATTCCAGACCAAGGCCGCATTATTCTGCTGTATTCGTAGCGGCAGCGGTTCATTTTCCGCTACTGTGTATCCAAAGCTTGATTCTTCTGTAGCCTATGGCAAGCTATCTCAGAGTCGTAGTCGCCCGGTTCCCGGCATAGTCCTCAATGACAAGCTTCAGGGAGCTGGTCGTGGACGCAGGTGTGAAGGTGAGCTCGCTGAGCTTCGTTCTGCCTCGCACAATATACGGAAACTTCTTGCTGGTGTAGGTAACTCCGAATTCCCTCGGTACGTCATTCTCATACACATAGAGACGATGCCAGTCTGTCAGAGCAGGCAGAGCCAGCGTATAGGTTTTGCCTGTTACGGTGACCAACTCCTTGGCATAAGGAGCAATCTCCAGGTCTGCAAGTTGCCCCGTTATGGTGACCGGAGCCTGGCCGTCGCTGGAGAGATTCAGGACGTAATGCTGCCCGTTCTTCGGCAGACCGGTGATTACGGCCTGTTGTTCACCGGCGTCTGCTTGAACGCTGGTGGTGAACGGCTCGTTCGTATATTCGGTCTCCAATGTCAACTCGACTGGTCCGGCCGCTCCGGCTGGATTCTGCCATGTGACGGACGCATTTCCGTACACATCAAATGCGACCTCCACGTCCTTCACCCCGGCCGTCAGATCGTAAGGCAGCGTAGCTGGCTCGCTTTCTGTGCCGTCTGCTCCTACAGCCGTGATGCTCAGTTCCCCGCGCTGATGCTTCAGGGATTTGATATAGTACGTGGAATCGTAGATACCGCCGACGTAAGCACCGTTTTCATACAGATTGTATTGCTTCACTTTGTCATAATCCCCGATATCCCATGCGACCACCATTTCGTCAGTGTTTGTCAAAGCTTTAACGATCCGGAAGTTGGCCGGAGCTTCAGGTGTAGCTGCGGAACCGTCCGTGATACGCAGCTCACCGATATTCATCTGATACGTATTGATGGTGCTGTCGTTGTTATTAAATGACAGACCGAGCGCGGCGATGGTTTTGCCTGCATAACGGCTGAGGTCCAGGGACACGGTCTTCCAGCCGTCCGTCTTTTGACCGGAATCAGGCACCTCTACCTTAACTACTTCATCCGGCGCATCCGTAAAGATCAGTCCCAGGCTTAGGGAAGAAGAGTCCGCAGCTGTTGGTTTATTGTAAGTCAAAGTTGCCTTGGAGCGCTCATTGACCGTTAAATCCGTCTTGAACAGGCGCAGGAAGTTGTCGGCATCCAGCTTCCCGTTCACCACAAGGGAGCTGCCGCCGTTATAAGCACCGATGGACTTGTAATCATAACGCGGACCTTTCTCGTATTTCGGACCATAGTCGAAGTCCACATCAAGCGGTTCCCCTGTGGTGTCGAGCCACCATTGCCAGGTCACCGGAATGTCCTGAATGTTGATATTGGACCATTCTTGGTCACTGGATACAACGCCGTTTTTGACATAGTCCAGGCCATGCCCGGTGTTAAAGCTGGTGAAGAAATTGCCGCCCCGAATGACAGAGCGTTCGGCGATGTAGGCGGCAATGCCGTCCCAATTCGCGCCAGATGCGTATACATCGGACAGGTTGGCATTTGCGTTTCGGCGTGCCTCGCTCGGGTCCTGATTTGGTCCTGACCACCATGCCCGGTCACGAACGAAGGTCATCCACTGATATTCGCTGTCTGCACGGTGATTGGCGCTCGAATTGCCCATATCTTCATCCAGCCCGTTGTGGGTGAAGTCTGCGCCCAGCGTAGCAATGCTGTTCATCGGCTGGCCGTTCTCATCCAGGTTCCAGCGCAGGTCGTATTTCTGCTTCCAGCGTCCGAAGCTGTCGTTCCCGCCTTCGACACCGGCGAAGACGGTCTCCAGCGGATCCAGTCCCAGGCTTTCGGCATGGGAGCGGGATTTGGCCAGCATATTATTGTTCCACCAGTAGTTCAGGAAAATCGAATCCGACACCCGCCCTAACTGGGCATCCTTCACAAATGGGCTGTTCGCGGAGTTAAACTCATTCTGATACGCAATCTTTCCGGTCCCATCTACTGTAGAATCATACCATTGCACATACATCCCCTGATCTCTCAGGTATTTCATGAATTTTTTGTAGGTGGCAATATCCGCTGGAGCTACGCCCTTGGCGACCTCTTCCTGGTTAAAAAAGTATCCGTCATAACCGTAATACTCGGCCATTTCCACCAGCTTTTTGGCTACAGGGAACTCCCCGTTCTTATCCTGCACGAGCATTTGCTTGTAGGTCTGTGGTCCGCGGTCATTGTCTGAGAAAAAGATGTTGGCGATGGAGAGCACGCCGTTTTTGTGAGCAGCGTTCGTGTAAGCGGGATTGGGAATGTTCAGGATGCCAAACTCGAAGTAACGCTCGGTCCAGTCCTTTTTCGCATCATACAGCTCCTCTGGCACCCCTGCGGACGCCATCCCGTGCCAATAGCCGTAGTAGTCGGTATATTGCCAATAATTGTACAGATACTGGGCGAATTTATTGGTGTACGGGGTACTGTCGAAAAATGCGTTGCCATAATCCCCGCTCATGGTGAACATCTGTGTGTCCGGGCTCAGCTCAGGGGAGGCCTGGGTAGGGGCGAATGGAACATTACGCGGCTGCAGCGGCACACGTGCCCGCAGCAATTCGCCGTAGATATCACTTTCCGGGGTCCAATCCATAATCTGGGCACTGGTATAACCATGCTGATAGGGCTGATTTTCTCCCTTGGCGCTGATGCCCTCATAGGGCAGCGTATCTCCGGCGAGAACCGGTGCGGCAGAGAGCTGGCTCAGCAGCGCGGCCGACAGGGCAAGGGCCGTCATTTTGGGCATACGCTTGTTGGTTAACTTTTTGCGTGTCATGCAGTTCCTCCTTCATAATGGAATGGTATTTATGTATTCGCTTTCAATTGCACGAAAGCTTATGGATAACATACTGGAAGAAAGCCATTTCAAATAGGGTCAAATTAAAGATTTCAGGTGCAAACTAAAGAAAATATGGAAGTGGGAGATTCATGTGAGAGGCAGGATGATATACTTTTGAGTAACACAGGAAAGAGGTACAACAAAGTCACATGAGCTTATGTGTCTTCTGCAAGCAGCAGACGTACAGAGAGCTCGGCGGCTGGGAGGTAGAGTCGTATTTTTAAAATTGCGAACGTTTTCAACGATTATATAAAAAATAACATGTTCATGAGAATGCTGTTCATTTTTTCGTTCATCTCTATTATTACAATCATCACGCTGTCCTATATCGTCTTTAGATCGATTGCGGATGCAACGATCCGGCGTGAGCTTGAAGTGCAAAAAGCCGCTATGGAGAGCGTGGACCGCTATATCCGCCAGCAGTATGAGGCCGTGCAGGATATGGTGAGCGATCTGCACCGGAATGAGGCGCTGTCGGCGAATACCTCCTATTTCATGGAGCATGCTTATGCCGATTATGTGCAGCACCTGACGGAAGGCTTCTACACGAACAGGGATGATTATTCCACGGATACACAGACACATTTTCAGAACCTGGTGGAAGAACATGCGAATATCCGCCATGTGCTGTTGTACAGTGCGGAGCAGCAATATTTGTCGAACTTCAGCCGGAATATGGAATTCAAGCAGCGGCATGAGAATGCTGCCCATTCTTTTGTGCCTGACGTGATGGCGATGGAGACACCCAATATTAGCGCGCCAAACTACTGGGTTCGTAAAACCATTGATGAATGGGACCCTGCGCTCTATGCGATTCGTGTACCGATCAACAATAAGCAGACGCTCAAAAATGTCGGGCAGTTCATGGTATTCCTCGATTCGCAGTCGATCGGCCAAGCGCTGGCGAACTACAAGAACAGTCTCAAGGGAGATATCGTTGTGTTATCCGCGAAAGGCACGGTGCTCTTCGACTCCAGCGGACAATATTACGGGCGCAGTTATCCTTATGTGAATGTGGAGAATGCCTTGTTTGACAGCACGGGAGCGGGTGTGGTGAACAAGGTGCAGGAGAGGTATGTGAATCAGTTAATTGCTGCTGATGAGGGTTATGTCGTGATTGGGGCCGTCCCGGCAAGCGAAATTGCTGAGGCCTATGCGGGCATTCGTAATACGATTCTGCTGCTCAGCCTTCTGTGCCTTTTGTTTGCCATCCTGGTACCGGCGTTTTTCATTATGAATTTTGCCAAACGGACACGCAGAATTATCCGGTTCATGCATAAGGTGAAGAAAGGCGATCTGACCGCCCGTATCCATGATACACGTGAGGACGAGCTGGGGCAGATTGCAAGCAGCTTCAACGATATGCTCGTGGAAATGAATCATTATATAGATCGTGTGTACAAAGCAGAGATCCGGCAGAAGGAGACGGAGCTGGTGGCGCTGCAGGCGCGGATTAATCCGCATTTTCTGTACAATACGCTGGAGGTCATCCGCATGAGGGCGGTGTCGCAGGGGGCGAGGGACGTCGGGGATATGATCTACAGTCTGTCCGTTTTATTCAAAAGCCAGGTACAGCAGAAAAGCAACCATACCCTGAAGGATGAGCTGGAGGCCTGCCGCCTCTATCTGGAGCTGTTCCGTATTCGCTATAAGGATATCTTTATTTATAAGATCAAGGTGGATTCCAGGTTTTATGCCTGCCCGGCCGTTAAGCTGTCGCTGCAGCCGCTTGTCGAAAATTATGTCATTCACGGTATCCGCACCGAGCGCACGGACAACAGGCTAGAGATTGAAGTAAAGGAAGCGGGGGGCGTGCTGATGATTGAAGTGCGCGATAATGGCAAAGGAATAACGGCTGATCGTCTGGATGAAATCCGTCAGGAGCTGGCGTGCCAGGAGGAATCGGGGCGGATGTTCGGACTGCGCAGCGTGCATAGCCGATTGCGATTTCTCTATGGGCCGGATTACGGCATTACCATAGAGAGCAAGCCGGATGAAGGAACAACGATTCAGGTGCGCTATCCTGTTGAAGAGAGGACAGATGCTTAGATGTATAAAGTATTCATGGTAGATGACGAGCCATTCATCATTGAAGGGCTGTACGATATTGTGGACTGGGCCGCCTTCGGGCTGGAAATTGTGGGCCACGCGGGCAACGGGCAGCTTGCGCTGGAGCGCCTGTCGTCCCAGCCTGCGGATATCCTGATTACCGACATTTCCATGCCGGTGCTGGACGGTTTGCAATTAATACGTGAGATGAGACAAAGGCAGCCTGAGCTGAAGGTCATTATTCTTAGCGGGTACAATGATTTTGATTATCTGAAGCAAGGGCTGCAGCTCGGGATTGATAATTATCTGCTTAAGCCGATTAATATCGAGGAACTGGAGGCCACGCTGCGCAATATTGTGACCAATCTGGACAAGATGAGACCCACTGATGCCTATGGTATTCAGATTTTGAAGGATAATACGCTGCATCGGCTGTTAACCGGACAAATTGCATGCAGAGAATTCGAGGAGCGCGCCGAGTTCATGGGCATTACCCTGGATGGACCTTATATCGGGGTAGCCTCCATACGTGCGGATTCGGAGCAAATGCCCTTATTCGCAGCGGTGGAGCAGCGGGCGAGGGAGGCGGCCTGTCCCGTTCTTTTTCACGATGTGCACGGGGATACCGTGATGATTGCCAATCTGCCGGATCGAGACGAGAGCGCTCATGCTTTTAAAGACTGGCTTGCATCTCTCGCGGCGGAGCTTACAGAGGTGTATCCGTCGCTGCTGATCGGCATCGGGGGCATTGCGCAAGGACTGGAAGGTGCACCGGCAAGCTACCGTGAAGCGAAGAAAGCGATGGAGTATATCATGGTCTATCCTGAGCTGAAAATGATTGACTACGAACAGCTTGGAGCTGGCCGCGATCCGTCTGCGGCTTTTACGGTGTCGTGGACCGATTATGCAAAGCTGATGATGGCCCGAAATCAGGAGGGGCTTGCCAAGCGGGTACGGACGGATTTTGCGCAGCACAGTGATGGAATGACCCCTGCCGGACTTCAGCATGCCGCGCTAGAGCTGGTCATCCGCTTCAAGATGGAGCTGGAGCAGATTAAGCATACGGATGAATCGGCCATCTTCCAGACCGGGCTGCAGCGGGTGCTGTCCAGTACGACGTTGGAGGAGCTGGTGCTGGCTGTGCAGGAGGTAGGGGCGGCGACCGTGCAGTCCCTGCTGCAGGATATGAAAAATCCGACGGTCGGCCAGGTGCTGAATCATATTCACGCTCACTATGCGGATGAATTGTCCCTTAAGCTGCTGGGCGCGCAGTATCATCTGCATCCGGTATATCTGGGGCAATTGTTCCAAAAGGAAACAGGGGAGACCTTCGCGGAGTATATCAATAAATACCGTATTGAGCGGGCCAAGGAGCAGTTGAAAAATACCAGCCTCAAGGTTCATGAGATCGCCCGTAATGTGGGTTATTGGGAGACAGGCTATTTTTACAAGCAATTCCGCAAGTATGTGGGAATATCGCCTACCGACTTCAAAACGCTGGGTTAGCTCTGTGTCAGAAATCCAAGGGTTCTCTTTAATTTGTACCCGGATTTATTAAGTTTGTATTCTTTATGAAACGGCTTTCATTCGTTACAGTTAAAGGAGCAAACGATAGAGCTAAGGCATTTTGCAAAAGGGAGGATCATAATTCGATGAATAAGAAAAAAAGACGATTGTCCTTCGTGCTGGCGTCACTGATGTCGCTCGTGCTTGTCCTGAGTGCCTGTGGAGGCGGAGGAAGCAGCAATGGCAATGGCGCAGATGGCTCCAGTGGCGAAAAACCGGTCGAGCTCATCTGGTACACCATCGGTACTCCGCAAAAAGACGTGGACAGGGTTATGGAGGAAGTCAGCAAGTATACCCAGGAGAAAATCAATGCCACCGTCACCATGAAAATGGTGGATTGGGGCGACTATGCACAAAAGATGCAGGTCAATGTGGCCTCTGGCGAGCCGATGGATATTCTCTTTACTTCTTCCGGTGGATTTGATTATGTGCAGAATGCCCGCAAGGGGGCTTTTCTGGAGATGGATGAGCTGCTCGGACAATACGGTAAGGAGCTGACACAGGTCGTTGATCCAGCCTTCCTGAACGGCTCCAAGGTTGACGGACATAATTACGGCATCCCTGCCAATAAGGAGCTGCCGCAGCAGGAGGTATGGCGTTTCAATAAAACGCTGCTGGACAAATACAACCTGGATATCTCGAATGTACGCTCACTGGACAGTCTGGAGCCGCTGCTGAAGACGATCAAGGAAAAGGAGCCTACGATCACAGCTTTTGCCATGGATAAGCAGTATGTGCCTTATGTGCCGTATGACTATATTATCCAGAATCTGCCGATGGCCGTGAAGCTGGACACCAAGGATTACAAGATCGTCAACATTCTCGAAACAGACGAAATGAAAGCCGCGCTCAAGACGATGCACAAATATTACAAAGCAGGTTATGTATCGCCGGAAGCGGCCACGACGGGATCAACCAATGATCTGACCACTTCGGGCAACTGGTTCCTGGATCGTGCACAGACACAACCCCTGGCGGAAAATCTGTGGTCTGCAAGTTATGGCTATCCTGTCGTAACTACGCCGGCAAGTGATGCGATTATCACGAATATGTCGGTACAGGGCTCCATCATGGCCATCTCGGCCAATTCGGAATATCCGGAGAAAGCGATGCAATTCCTGAATCTGCTGAACACCGACCCTGTGTTGCGCAATATGGTGGATTCCGGTATTGAAGGAGTCCATTATAAAAAGGTTGATGACAAGTATATGGAGAACCTGCCGGAGTCCAAAAACTACGACATGCCGTCGTATTCACTCGGCAACAATATGCTGCTGAACCTGAATCCCAATGACCCTGATAACAAATGGGACGAATTCAAGAAATTCAATGCCGAAGGCGTCAATTCCCCGATCCTGGGCTTCAACTTCGATGCCAGCAAAGTGTCTACAGAGCTCGCAGCCGTGCAAAATGTGAAGGAGCAATTCTGGGCTGCCCTGATGACCGGCACACTGGATCCTGAGCAGAATCTGGATCAGGTGATCGAGAAGTTTAATGAGGCGGGTCTGCCGAAAGTGATGGCCGAAGCCCAAACCCAGCTTGATGCCTGGAGAGCGGAAAATAAGTAAGTCATAGGAAAGGATCGGGCGGTCGCATGTGTGCCCGGTCCTTTTATGCAATTCATCAACGCCATTACAGGAGGGATAACAAATGGCTGCATTTTTCAAGAACCTGCTCAAAAATAAAGTCATGCTGTTCATGGTGCTGCCTGGGGCCGTGTGGTTCTTCTTTTTCTCATATTTGCCCCTTGTAGGCACCGTCGCAGCCTTCAAACAGTACCGCTTCAGCCGTGAGGGCTTCTGGGCAAGCCTGGCCAAGAGTGATTGGGTTGGCTGGGATAACTTCAAATTTATTTTTAGCAACAATGACGCACTGCTGATTACACGTAACACACTGCTGTACAATCTGGCGATTATTTTTCTGGGCCTCGTATTTGCCGTGGGTTTGGCCATCCTGCTCTCCGAACTGATCAACAAACGGCTGGCCAAAATCTATCAGACGGGCATGTTCCTGCCTTACTTTCTGTCATGGGTCATCGTCGGTTATTTCGTATTCAGCTTCCTGAGCTTTGACCGGGGCATGCTGAATCAGATCATTGGCTGGTTTGGCTTCGAGCCGATCCAGTGGTACTCGGAGGCGAAGTATTGGCCGTATATCCTCGTATTCGTAGCTCTCTGGAAGACCATTGGCTACAACAGTATTGTTTATCTGGCCTCCATTCTCGGCATCGACAAGTCACTCTACGAAGCGGCCATGATCGACGGTGCCAGCAAGTGGCAGCAGATTCGCAACATTACGATTCCTTTGCTCTCGCCGATCATCATCATTATGACGCTGCTGGCTGTGGGACGGATTTTCTATGCCGATTTTGGCCTCTTTTATCAGGTTCCGCGCGATTCAGGCACGCTGTATGCGGCTACCAACGTTATTGATACCTATGTATACCGCGGTCTGAAAACGACGGGCGAGATCGGCATGAGCACCGCCGCAGGGCTGTATCAGTCTGTGGTCGGTTTTGTGCTTGTCCTCATTTCCAACTATGTTGTCCGCAGAATCGATAAAGACAGCAGTCTGTTCTAAATACAAGATGAGAGGAGCGAGCGGTATGGTGCAGGCTGCTGCCAAAAAAAGGGATTTTCATAACATATCCCGTGGATGGAACATCATTCTGAATATCATTGCAGGTTTGTTTGCTTGTATATGCGTGTTTCCTTTTTTGTTTGTGGTCATTATTTCCTTGACCGACGAGAAGGTATTGGCGCGGGACGGCTATCGGTTGATCCCGGCCGAATGGAGCTTCGCCGCTTATGAGTTTGTATGGCAGAGTGGAGATGCGCTGCTCCGTGCCTACGGGGTGACCATTCTGGTTACCGTACTGGGCACGATCATCAGCCTGATGCTGATGTCGCTTTATGCCTATGCAATTTCACGCAAAAGCTTCCGTTACAGACGGTTTTTCTCCGTTTTTGCCATTTTGACGATGCTGTTTAACGGTGGCATGATTCCTACGTACATGGTCGTATCGCAGTTGCTCGGTCTGAAGGATACGCTGTGGGCCTTGATTCTTCCGCTGGCCATGAATGCTTTTTATATCATGATTCTGCGGACCTTCTACTCCACGAGCGTGCCGGATGCCCTTATCGAGTCCGGGAAAATTGACGGGGCCGGGGAGTTCTATATTTTTCTGAAAATTGTAGTTCCGCTGTCGCTGCCGGGTCTCGCTACCATTGGTTTGTTCAGCACACTGGGCTACTGGAACGATTGGTTTAACGCACTCTTGTATATCGATAATCCCAAGCTAGTGCCGCTGCAGTCGATGCTGATGCGGATTGAGTCCAGCATCCAGTTCCTGCAGCAGAATTCGGCGGGCAGTGCCATGAGTTTGCAGGCCTTGCAATCCATTCCGCAGGATACGTCACGTATGGCGATGGTTGTGCTGGCCACATTGCCGATTATTTTTGCATATCCGTTCTTCCAGCGTTATTTCGTGCAGGGACTTACCGTCGGTGCTGTCAAGGAATAAGGAAGATCATAAAGCAGGAAGATTTCAAGGGGAAATGTAGGCAGACATGTGAACGAACCACAAGCTGTCGAGTTGCAGGTACGGGAGGTTTGACTTATGGAACGAATAAAAAGATTTATCCGCGAATTGTCCGAACGGCAGTGGCTGGAGCAGCAAGAGCTGCGCGGTTGGGACATTACGCGGGCTTACTATAATGTACCGGGTGATTACAGGCATATAGAGCCTTATCCGCAAGGACAAGGCCCGGACCATTATCCGAGCGAGCAGGGGACAACTTATTTCTTCAAAATGCGCATGGAGGTTCCTTCTGAATGGCAATCCGGCTCGTTTGGGCTTGTCTTTGAGTCGGGCGGGGAAGGACTGCTGCGTGTAAATGGACGCTCCTATCAGGGGCTGGACCGTAATCATACTTATGTAACGCTTGATCCAGCCAGTATAGGGATGACACCTGAGCTTGAGATTGAATTATTCGATCCGGTGCCTGAGCCTGTCGATCCTCTGAATCAGCAGGCGGTCATTCAGCCGCCCATTACTTCCATCCGCAGTCTCCTGGTCAGACCAAATACGGCGGTGCAGAGCTTGATGTATACCGTGACGGTTATACGGGATTCGGCTGTGCTGCTGCCTGAGGCAGACCTGCGGCGGGTGCGCTTGCTTGAAGCGCTGTATGCCGCCATGGATGCATTTGTCAATCTGAACGAAGAGGCTGTCTGCGTAGGCGAAAGCATACGTCTTATTGAAGAGAAGCTCATACAGGCTGTCCGTTCCATCGGAGGCCATGCCGAAGGCCTGGAGCATATGGTCGGCCAATCTCATATTGATATTGCCTGGCTGTGGCCGGTGCGGGAGACGGTGCGCAAGACGAGCCGCACGTTCTCTACCGTGGATGCTCTAATGAATGAGTACCCCGAATACAAATATACACAAAGTCAACCTCTGCTGTTCGCCTTTCTCAAGGAGCATGATCCCGAATTGTATTCACGGGTGAAGCAAAGAATTGCAGAGGGGCGGTGGGAACTGGTCGGAGGCATGTGGGTGGAGCCTGATCTGAATATTCCGAGCGGTGAATCCCTGATGCGCCAGATGTTGTACGGCCAGCGCTTTTATCAGGAGGAATTCGGTGTGACCTCCCGCATCGAGTGGTTGCCGGATACGTTCGGTTATTGCGCTTCGCTGCCGCAGATTCTGAAGCATGGCAAGGTGCAATATTTTATGACCACCAAGCTGGGCTGGAATGATACGAATGTGTTTCCGTATGATCTGTTCCATTGGGTGGGTATTGACGGCACGGCAATGCTGTCGTACCTCAATCATGGCGTGAACGAGCATACACTTCCGAAGGACATTCATGATCACTGGCAATCCTATCGTGAAAAAGCCGTGCATCCCGAGCAAATGCTGCTCTATGGGCACGGTGACGGCGGCGGCGGGGTTACGCGCGAGATGCTCGAATATATCGACCGCTCTGAGCTGATGGTGGGACAGCCTGCCAGCCGCTACAGCACGGCCGCCGAGTTCTTTGCAGGCATAGAGAGGCAGCAGCCGCGCATTCCCGAGTGGCACGGCGATCTGTATCTGGAACTGCATCGGGGCACCTATACGACACATGGACGCAACAAGCGGAACAACCGCAAGGCAGAGGTGCTGTACCGGGAAGCGGAGCTGTGGAATACGATCGCCTGGCCGGGCATGAGGCAGGAGCAGCGGGGCGAGGTCTATTCCATGCTGCACGAGGGCTGGAAGCTGATCCTGCTCAATCAGTTTCACGATATTATTCCTGGCTCGGCCATCACTGAATCTTACGTAACTTCGGATAAAGAGTATGAGCAAGTGTTCAGGCTGGGGCAGCAGGCTTTACAGGAAGGGCTAAAGGCGCTGGCACCATCCATTCGTACAGAAGAGGGACCGGCCAATTCAACGCCATACGTGGTCTTCAATGGTCTGGGCTGGAGCCGAAGCACGGTCATTCATATTCCGGCTGACGTAACGGCTGGTGCGGAGGCTGTGGATGCGGGAACTGCAAATGCAGATGCGGGAGTTGCAGATGTGGGAGCTGTAGATCCGCAGCCGCAGCAGACAAAGCAGTGGATCGTGTTAGATGACCAAGGACAGCGTCTGGCGGTGGATGTGGAGGAAGGCGGCGTCTCTGTGCTCGTGCCGGACATTCCTGCATTTGGTTATAAAACAATTTGGCTGCAGATGGAGCCTCCGGCTCCGGCTTCGGAGCGTAAGGAGGAAGTACCTCTGCCGCTGTCGGAACGGAGCTTCATGCATACCTGGGAGACGCCATGGTACGAAGTAGGCTTCAATGAACGGGGTGAGATGACCCGCCTGTTCGATAAAGCAGCTCAACGTGAGGTGTTGAAGCCGGGTGAGCGGGCGAATCGTTTTTATTTCTTCCACGACCGTCCGACACTGTGGGATGCCTGGGATATCGATCCACGGTATGAAGAGCAAGCGGCGGGTGAAGCTGAATTGCTGGAATCCCGGCTGCTGCTCTCCGGCACAACGAAGGATGTGCTGCGCTTCCGCTGGCGGCTGCATCGGTCTGAAATTACGCAGGACATTATTTTTTATCATTACCAGCGCCGCATTGATTTCAAGACTCATGTGAACTGGCATGAGGATCATAAGCTGTTGAAGGTTGGTTTTCCTATCGATGTGAGGACTGAGAAAGCCACCTATGAGATTCCCTTTGGCACGCTGGAGCGGCCGACGCACCGCAATACGAGCTGGGAGCAGGCCCAGTTTGAGGTGTGCGGGCACCGTTTTGTGGATGTATCTGAATATGGTTATGGAGTCAGTCTGCTAAATGATTGCAAATACGGCTACGATGTGCAGGGAAGCACAATTCGTCTGTCTCTGCTGCGTGCGCCTAAATGGCCGGACCAAACGGCAGACCAGGGCGAGCATGACTTCACCTATTCTTTATATCCGCATGAGGGAGATTGGCGTTATGCCCATACCGTGCGCCAGGCTGCGGAGTTGAATCATGAGGCTCCCGTGTTCGCTGTGGAGCGACAGGCGTCAGTCCATGCTGGAGACGCTCATATCCGGACTGCAAAATCCGGACGCTTGGGTGCAGGAGTAGGGGAAGGCACAAATACAGGTGCAGGTATAGCTACATCTACAGGTTCATGGCTTTCCTTCGACAGTGAGCATGTTGTGCTCGATGCGGTCAAGACGGCCGAGGAAGGGACAGGCACGATCCTGCGTTTTTACGAATCTTCCGGGAAGCGTGAGCGCATCTCACTGCAGTGGCCTTACCCCTACGAGCAGGCTTATATCTCGAATGCGCTGGAAGAGCCGGGAGAGCCAATCTCCATGCAGAACGGCCGGTTGGAGCTAAGCTTTGCCCCATACGAAATCAAAACGGTACTAATCCAATGAACTAATCTCGCCTAAACAGATGGATGAAAAGGAGTGCAAATTTTTTAGATATGGAACAATTCCGACTACCCCAGATCCCCATGCCTGCACTTGAGCTGCCCCGCGCTGTTCAGCAAGTGTTGGAAGAAGCTGAACAACAACTGCAGCACAGGCCAAAGCTGCTGCAATTATTCAAAAATTGTTTTCCGAGCACACTGGAGACGACCACCAAGCTGATGGAGGACGGGACAACCTTCGTCATTACCGGAGATATCCCGGCCTCCTGGCTGAGAGACTCTGTAGAGCAAGTGATTCATTATATCCCATTGGCCAAGGAAGACAAGGATCTGCAGCGCATCATCGGCGGTCTGATCAAACGGCATATTCAATATCTTCATATTGATCCTTATGCCAATGCCTTTAACGAGTCGGCAAACGACTGGCATTGGAATACAACGGACGAGACGGACATGTCTCCATGGGTATGGGAGCGCAAATTCGAAATTGACTCGCCATGTTTTGTCGTTCGTCTAGCCTATCTATATTGGAAGGAAACCGGATTAACGGATATTTTTGATGTCAGCTTTAAAGGCGCTCTGCGTAAAATCGTAGACCTGTTCAAAACCGAACAGCATCATGCGCAGTTATCTCCTTACCGCTTCACACGCAATAACGGCATCCCGACAGATTCTTTGCGTAACAAGGGGCTCGGCATGCCGGTGAACTATACGGGGTTGATCTGGTCCGGATTCCGTTCCAGCGATGATGCCTGTGATTTCCACTACAATATTCCGGGTAATATGTTCGCGGTCGTAGCCCTGCGGCAGATGCAGGAGTTTGCAGAATGGGTGTTCCGGGATATGGCTTTGCTGCAGGAGCTTAGGGCACTGGAGGAAGAGGTCGTGCACGGGATTCAGCTTTACGGGATCTACCGTCATCCGGAATTTGGCCCGATTTACGCCTATGAGACAGATGGCTTCGGCAACTATTGCCTGATGGATGATGCGGGCACCCCCGGACTGCTATCCATTCCTTATCTGGGTTATACGACAGCGGAGGATCCGATTTATCAGAACACGAGACGTTTTGCGCTCAGTAAAGAGAATCCCTTCTATTATGAAGGAAAAGTGGCGAAGGGGCTCGGCAGCCCGCATACACCGCCGGATTATATCTGGCATATGGGCTTATCCATGCAGGGCCTGACGGCCCAATCGGCTGAGGAGAAGCTGGAGATGATTCGCCTGCTGGAAGCGACGGACGGCGGCACAGGTTACATGCATGAAGGCTTTCACGCTGACGACCCGTCCGTCTTCACCCGCAAATGGTTCGCCTGGTCCAACAGTCTGTTTTCACAGTTGGTCTATAAGGCGATGAAGGAAGGTTTGTTATGAGTCAGATAAGCGCTGTGAATGGGCGCATTCTTATTTTCTGTGACGCGGGATTTCCGGGGATGTCCGCGCTGCCTGAGGCAGGCATTTGGGGAGAACTCGGACATGGGCAGGTCCGGGTAGTCGGAGCGGCGGAGCTGACGGAGGCTCTGGAGGGCATGTCAGCCGGGGATTGCTTCGTCAATCTGCATGCGCCTTATTTTCCTAAACCGTCCTGGACGGCCATTTTAACTTATTTGAAAAGGGGAGGAAGCCTGCTGAACGTCGGCGGAGCGCCCTTCAAACGGCCGGTCCGCCGCCAGGAACAGCAATGGGTCGTCGAGGCGGAGCAAACCGCCTATCATCAGGAGTTATTTATTCATGAGGCGTTAAAGGTAACGGCTGTTAAGGTAACGGCTCTGTCTGCCTCCGAGGCGATTCCTCTGTTCGTTGGTTATGAGGAGCTGCTGGAGTCGGCAGATACCTGGAATTTGGTGCCTCATACGACGAAAAGCAGTGATTTGCCGCATCAGATGGGCTCTTCCGGACCTATGAGCACCCAGATTTATCCGTTGCTTACCGGCGTGAGTAAGGATGGCAGGCATATCGCGGCCCCGGTCGTGCTGTGGGAAAATTCACGCGGCCCCTTTACGGGCTCACGATGGATGTTTGTGAATCAGCCGCTGACGGCTTCTTTTTGGGAGAAGGGCGGCGCTGCGGAGCTGTTGAAATGGGCGGAGTTCTGTGCGAACGGCGTGACGGAGATATCGCTTAAGTCTAACTATGCTTCCTACGAGCTTGGGGAACGGCCTGTATTGACGCTGCAAACGCAGATTTTGCAGCGGGGGGAGGAACGCCGCAGCCAATCTGAGCCCTGGACCTTTGCATTGCGGATCGAGCGTGAAGTTCAGGGTCAGCAGGACCACACCGAACTGGTATGGGAGCATACGCTTCGTGCCGATGTGACCGGAGAGCAGCGGTTTGAGCGTTTTTCATTGCCTTTTGATGTACAAAACGGACTGTACCGGGTCATCTGCCGTGCAGAGGGGCCGGGCGGTGAGACGCGTATGCTCCGTCAGGGCTTCTGGGGGCAGGATGCTGCGCTGCTGGCTGAAGGAGAGCTCTTGACACGCGGCCGGGATTATTTTATGAAAGGTGATCATGCCATGCCTGTTGTGGGCATGACCTATATGGCCTCGGATGTGGCGCGGAAGTTTCTGTTTTTGCCGAATCCGGATGTGTGGGACCGCGATATGGCACAGATGGCCCGCGCAGGCATTAACTGGATTCGGACAGGGGTATGGACAGCGTACCGCAATATGATGCAGGTCGATGGCCATGTCTCCGAGGAGGTACTGCGTGCGATTGATGCCTTCCTGCTTACGGCCAAACGTCACGGGCTGCAGGTTACGTTCACCTTTTTCTCGTTTACGCCGGAGACGTGGGAAGGAGTCAATCCTTATCTGGACCCGCAGAGCGTAGAGGCGCAAAAACGGTTTATTCGCAGCATCGTGAGCCGCCATCAGCATACGACGAATGTGGACTGGGATCTGATCAATGAGCCGTCCATGTTTGACCCTGCCCGCATTTTCTCCAATGGACCGCGCACGGCACGGGATATTTATGAGCAGGAGGCTTTTGTGGCCTGGCTGGAACAGCGGCACGGTACGATTGAAGCGCTGCAGGAGGCATGGAATATGTCGCCGCAGCAGCTCCCGGATTTTGCGGCTGCGGTCATTCCGGAGGCGGAGGACATCAACTTTGATGTGCAGGATATGCATCAGGCCAAAAAAGGCACCAGATGGCTGGATTACTGCCTGTTTTCCATGGATATGCACAATGTCTGGGCGAAGCAGCTCGTAGACGTCATCAAGGATTTGTGTCCGCAGCAGCTCGTTACCGTGGGACAGGACGAGGCACTCGGAGCACAGCGGCCTTCACCGTTCTTTTATCAGCAGGAAGTGGACTACACGACGGTGCATTCCTGGTGGCTGAATGATGATCTGGTGTGGGATGGCATTTTTGCCAAAACGCCGGATAAGCCTTGTCTCGTGCAGGAGACTGGCATCATGTATGTGGAGACGCCGGATGGACGCGCCAAGCGCACGGAAGAAGAGCTGCATAACCTGCTGGAGCGCAAGTATGCGTATGCCTTCGCCACCGGAGGTGCGGGAGCGGTACAGTGGATATGGAACACGAATTTCTATATGGATAATGCCAATGAATCGCATATTGGCGCTTTGCGTGCAGACGGCACGGAGAAGCCCGAAGCGGCGGTATCTTATGATTTTGGACGTTTTATGCAGCAAATTGCCCATTTGTTCACGGATCGCAGTTTGGAGGATATCACTGTGGTGTTCCCGTATTCCAACGACTTCTCGAACCGCGCATTGGCTTATGAGGCGACAACAAAATTGACCCGGGTCATGGCCTATGAACTCAAGCTGCCGTTCCGCGCGGCATCCGAGTATCATCTGGAATCCCTGCAGTCCCAACCTCCGAAGCTTATCATGGTGCCGAGTCCACATAATCTGGATAGCGGCGCATTGGAGCAGCTTCTCCAGCTGGTGCAGGACACAGGCAGCCATTTGCTGGTGACAGGGCCGTTTGGTCTGGATGCTTATTGGCGCATGACGGATCGGGCTGACGGCATACTGGGTGAACGCAGGCTGGGCAATGTGCAGCGTGAAGAAGTATTGGATATTCAAGGCGCCCTTCATCGTTTGACCTATGGCCGGCGCCGGATTGCAGAGGTAGCCAAGGAGGAACGGATACAGGAGCAGAATGACGGCCAGCCTGCAGGGGTGATGCAAGTGTTGTTCGGTAAAGGAAGCATTCTCTGGAGCCCGCTGCCAGTCGAATTGAACGGACGGGAGGAACCGCTGGCTGCTCTGTATCGTTATGCTGCCGAACTCGCAGGGGTAACAAGTGAGCTGGAGTGGCTTACGGGAGGCGAATGCGCGGGCGTATATGGCCGGAAGCTTGCTTTTGCAGCAGGCAATTTGTATATTTTTGTGTCCGAATACGCTATGCCTGTTCAAGTACATGCCAGAGATACGGTTACAGGTATCTCCTATGAATTTCTGCTGGAGAAGAATCGGTCTGTTTTGTTTGCTACCGATGCGGATGGCCAGCTCCTGGCCGTATATCGTCCTGAAGAAGTCGAGATTACACTACATGGGAGAGAGGTGGAGTAGGCTGATGAGCCATGCAAAAAGAGCGCACATTATCTCACACACGCATTGGGATCGGGAATGGTATCTTCCTTATGAGAAGCACCATATGCGTCTGGTCAGCCTGATGGACTCGCTGCTGGATCGTTTGGATCAGGGGCCGGATTTCAAAAGCTTTTACCTCGACGGGCAGACCATTATCATTGAGGATTATCTGCAGGTGCGGCCGGATCAAAAGGACCGCCTGGTGAAGCACATTCAGGATGGCCGGATTATCATCGGTCCCTGGTATATTTTGCAGGATGCTTTTCTTACGAGCGGTGAGGCGAATGTGCGGAATATGCAGGTGGGGCACAGAGATGCGAAGCGTTACGGGACACCTTCCAAGATTGGTTATTATCCTGACACCTTCGGTTTGGTGGGGCAGACACCGCAGCTGATGCGGCAAGCGGGCATCGATAATGTGTTTTTTGGACGGGGCGTGAAACCAACGGGCTTCAACAATACCGTATCGGACGGAAGTTATGAGTCCAGTTTTTCAGAGCTGCTGTGGGAAGGGTCTGACGGCTCACGGGTGCTCGGGATTCTGTTTGCCAATTGGTATTCCAATGGAAATGAGATCCCTGTTGATGTGGAGGAGGCCCGCAAGTATTGGGGGCGCAAGCTGGCGGATGCCGAGAAATACGCATCAACCCGCGAGCTGCTGTATATGAACGGCTGTGATCATCAGCCGATTCAGCTGGATTTGCCGGAAGCAATTCGTACGGCGCAGCAGCTGTTCCCGGATGTCGAGTTCGTTCATTCCAATTTTGCAGATTATCTTGCTGCTGTAGAGCAGTCCCTGGATCGTGAATTGTCCAAGGTTAAAGGCGAGCTGCGCAGTCAGCGCACGGATGGCTGGGGAACGCTGGTGAATACGGCTTCGGCCCGCGTCTATTTGAAGCAGATGAACCAGGCAGGTCAAGCATTGCTGGAAAAAGTGGCTGAGCCGCTGGCTTCCCTGGCTCACCTGCTCGGGCAGGAATACCCGCATGATCGCTTCACCTATGCCTGGAAGACGCTGATGCAGAATCATCCGCATGACAGTATATGTGGCTGCAGTGTCGATGAGGTACACCGGGAGATGGTCACCAGATTCGATAAGAGCCGCCATGTGGCAGAAACGATTATAGCAGATAGCGCACGCCGCATTGCCGATGAGGTGGACACCACAGGATTTGAACGGTGGGGAAAGGATGCCTGTCCGTTTGTGGTATTTAACACCTCCGGGTGGGAACGCAGCGATGTGCTCAGCGTGGAGCTGGATGCGGCCCGTCTTTATTTCCGCGAAGGGCTGCCGCTTGCCGAGACGACCCGGCGCATGAACGAGCTGGACTTGTCTGGACGTATATTGGTGGACAGTGAAGGGAAGGAAGTGGCTTGTACGGTAGAGGATCTGGGTCTGCAGTTCGGCTATGATCTGCCGGACGACTGTTTCCGTCAGCCTTACAGTTGCCGACGTGTACGGATTACTTTTGAAGCGGAGAATGTACCGGCGCTGGGTCTGCGAACGTATGCATGGGTGCGCAAGAGCGGAAGCGCGGCAACGTCCTTGGCTGCTTCGTCTTCGTTGCTTGCGGGCAAGCGGGGGATGGAGAATGAATGGCTAAAGGTGGACATCTCGAATAACGGTTCGTTCACGGTGACCGACAAACAGACCGGACGAATCTATAAGGAGCTTGGGATTTATGAGAATGTGGGGGACATCGGCAATGAGTATATGTTCAAGCAGCCGGATGGAACGGAAGCCCTGACCACGCGTGAGCTTCGTGCCGAGATTCGGGTGCTGGAGGACACACCGTACAGAGCAGCCTATGAAATTATTCATCACTGGGAAATCCCCGCATCCGCTGACGAGGTATTGGATCGGGAGCAGAGAGAGCTGATTTATTACCCACAGCGGACCGCACAGCGTTCCAAGCATACCGTTCCGCTGATCATTCGCACCGTGATCTCCTTAAGCCGCGGTGGCAAGGGAGTGGTTGTAGAAGCTTCCTTTAATAATGGGGCCAAGGACCACCGTCTGCGGGTTTTGTTTCCGACAGATATTGTATCAACGACGCACAAGGTGGATTCCATGTTCGAGGTTGTGGTTCGCGAAAATAAACCGGCCCCCGAGTGGGAAAATCCGAGCAATACGCAGCATCAGCAGGCCTTTGTGGATGTAAGCGACGCTGCTGCCGGTTTGACGGTGGCGAACCTGGGGCTGAATGAGTACGAAGTATTGCAGGATGGACGAAATACCATTGCGGTAACTCTGCTTCGTGCGGTGGGAGAGCTTGGCGATTGGGGGCTGTTCCCGACGCCTGAGGCCCAATGTCTTGGCGAGCACACGGTTCGTCTGGAGATTATCCCGCATAACGGGGACGGGATAACAAATGGAGCCTATGCGGAAGCCTATCAATTCCAGATTCCATGGACGGCGGAGCAGACCGGGATTCATGCAGGCGCTTGGGCGCCGGACACGGCAGTAGTGGCATGGAGCGGAGCAGGACTGGCATTCTCTTCGCTCAAGGTGAACCCGGATTCAGGTGATCTTATGCTGCGCTGGTACAATATGAGTGGTCATCAGTCTGAGTTGAACTGCAGTGCCGCTTCTTCTGCGGCTGGGGACCTGTTCTCCGGGGAGGCTTACTGGAGTAATATTCTGGAGGAGCGAATAGATGAGGGAAACCGCATCATCCTGAAGCACGCAATCGATTCATCGTCTGCCCCAGGGTGTTCTATCCACGCCGGGCCCTGCGAAATCGTTACGGTGGGTGTGTCCAAAAATAAATAGCCTTGTTCCTGTTTTGTTAGCTAAATGTAAACAAACACTTCCCATTCCACCGATAAGTGGTTTGGGAAGCGTCTTTGTTTTTATAGGTTTATTTGTTATTGGAATTAGACTATGAGGTCTAATGTTAGACTTGTATCCGTCAAATTAGCGTTTTTTTTTAACTTTCCACGTCAGCCTCCAGCTTTAACTGGCGACGGTTCAGAATATCTATGCTGTGTCCATGTGTAGTCAGCTCAGAGGTTACTTTTCGTTCAAAACTGGCTTGAGCTGATTCGACCTGCTTGGTCAAGGCTAAATTCTCCAATACAGCTTGCTTGATGGCTGGTATATCCTTGGTATGCTCCTTGATATCCTTAACATCCGCCTCCAAGCGATCAAATCGAGAATCAATCCCATTGAACCTTGAATCCATGCTATCCAACCGAGAGTCAACACCATCAAACCTTGAATCCATACTGTCCAATCGAGAGTCAACACCATCAAACCTTGAATCCATGCTATCCAATCGAGAGTCAACACCATCAAACCTTGAATCCATGCTGTCCAATCGAGAGTCAATTCTGTCTACCTGAGTATTCAGTGACTTAAGCTCATCTAAAATTTGGGTTAAAATTTGTTCGCTCAATGATTCCAACACCTTTTTTTGAATTTTGTCATGAAAAGATTGGAATGTTAATCTGGTTGTGAATCTCCTGATTCCCTTGAACATTTCTTTCGTATAATCAGATATGGTCCGCACATCACTTTTTTGCGATGCTTCACAAAGCTTAAGATGGTAATGCAACGGGAAAGCTGAATGCTGATTATTGGCTAAATTCAAGGGGGGCAGCGTTTCTTTTATATGAGTTGATTATAACATAACACGTAAAAAAGTGACAATCTAAAAATAAAGAGCTGCGCCTGCTGAAATACATCAAGCCTCTGGTGACTTGCTTCGGAGGTAAGTGAAATGATCCCGGCATACAGCTTTTGCGAACGTAACGCAAAAAAGACGCTTGCGATGCCGCAGATGCGGAAGCGTCTTCTGGTACGCGGTCTTCGAGAACAGATCACTGCTTCTCAATCTTGGAAGGACTATTGATTTTGTATGGAACCGGGTTCTTGACGAGCTTTTTCTTGATGATTTTGGCATCGAAGGTGAGGATGTCCCCTTCAATCAGCTCATGTTTCTTCATCGTGGCGCTGTAGCTGGACCAAGCTGTGCCGATCTCCGACACCTCCGGCTCAAGGATCTTCACTTGATCATAGATGATGACCTCATCGTCATTATCCGAGAAATGATTAGGTACTGTGGTGAATTCCTTGACAATAGCCGTCATTTTTACCTTGCCCTCGGGCAGATCAAGCTTCGGAGCTTTTGCCGCCTTGGTGCCGCTGGACTTCACCGGGCTGTTACGATTGGTTTTGTCTTTAGACGTGATGTCCTCTTCGTCCGGCTCATCCGAAATACGCTTAAGTTCGCTGCGGACTGGTCCTCCCAGGAGGGAGTCCGGGGAAATGCCTGCGGCTGTGGCATCAGGACCGGGAACAGAGCTATCTGCCTGCAGGCTTTTTTGTTTCTGAACATCGGTAGCAGTAAAACTGTCTGAATTGATCGGACTGACAGCAGGTGATTCCTCGTCTCCAGTCTGCTCACTTCTCGTGCCGCTTGTCTTGACGTTATAGCCGGATGCCTGCATTTCTTTCAGATAAGAGGGATGGATGCAGTGTTTTTGTCCATTGTCCAGCAGGATAACTGCTGTAAAGCCATCGACGTATCCCAGCAACTCACAGGTAATATTCAGACCGTTACCTTTGTAATAGAAGGTCTTCAGCTTTGTGGCTTTGTCCGACAGCAGCCCCCAGGTTTTGCATTTGTCCAGCAGTTCGTCTTCATTCTCAAACGTTATGTAGTGCACAGGTTCAATCCCGAAAGTATAACTCATGACGTTGGATTCCGCCCTTTCTCATCTTGTCTCATTTTTTCCCCTAGTTTAGCATATATGGCTGCTGACTTCATCGGCATAACAAATTGCATATGAAATGCAGTACATCATGTGTTTTTGTTGAAAATCATATAGGTCTGTGCTACCATGCGGGAGTTGGGAAAATATAAGAAAAACATCTATCGACGTACTTTCAAGGAAGCTAGACCGCGTTTAGTAGTAGTTTTTCTTGCGATATCAGGAAGTATATTCCGGGTAATTTATGATTTAGTATCTTAATAAATACCAGGTAAATTAAAAAGGGCAGCAGCATGATTGATTGTTGGATCTGCACTTGAAGGGAAGTCAGAGAGAAGCATGAAAAGATGGTATTATGCTGTGGGTAGCATTTGTGCAGCAATCGCTGCCGTACTGCTTATATTATGGGCAGCCCCATTCCAGACAGAGAAAACGGCAAGTGTAAGCAGTGTAAACCCTGCGGGCCCTGCAATTCATACGAGTCCTGCAAATCCTGTAAATCCTACAAGTTCCACGAGTCATACGAGTTCTACAGATCCATGTGCTGAGGGATGCGAGAAGTATGATATTGTGGTGATCGGCAGCGAGATCCAGGGGGTGCTTCTTGCCAGAGAAGCGCGGAATTCCGGACTCCGTGTGCTGATGCTTGACCCTAGAAGCAAACCGGGCGGCGAGCTTACGCTGGCACAGATGCAGTTTCTGGACGAGCCGAATGACAAGAACAAACATAGCCTGGTCCAAGGGGAGATCAAGCCCTTGTTTGATGATTACAAAAATGGAAAGATCCGCACAGCGGCTGAATTCGACCGGTATTACAACAAGATGGTGAAGGGTATTCCAATGGAAAGCGGGATTGAGATTCAATCCGTGGAGACGGACGCCTTGCAGCAGGGAAAGACCTTAACCACGCTGACCTATCAAACGCCGGACGCCGCGATACATAAGGTTCAGGCCAATTACTGGGTGGAGAATACCGATTTCGCGGCACTGACCAGTAAACTGGGGGCCAAGCGTATCCCTGGAATGGAGAGTCTGTATCCTGGGGATAATCATGACCCTGATTATATGGCAGCCACACTCATGCTCAAATTCAAGAAGGTCAACTGGAACAGGCTGCACCAGGCTGTACTGGAGGATTATCCGTTGACGAATGTGCGGCAGAAATACGGTCCTAATACCTATGTAGACTGGAACATTGCAACAGGCTTCAGCAATATTTTGAGCAATTACAAGCCGCAGGATCCGCAGCTGATTCTAAGGGGCATGAATACCGTGGACCAGAAGCACGGGGAAGTCATTATGAATGCGCTGCTGATCTACGACGTGGACCCCGCCGTTCCCGAGTCAGTTCAGGAGGCTGTACACAAAGGAATGGAGGAAGCGCCGTTCGTGCTGGAGTTCCTTCGCAAGAACATCCCGGGCTTTGAGAAGGCGGAGCTTAACGGTTTTCCGGAGTACTTGTATATCCGTGATTATAATCGGTATGAGACGGAATATGTTCTGCAGTATGATGACGTTAAAAATGGCCACATGTTCTGGGATAACGTAAGTATCGGCGGTTATTCGATTGATCTGCAGGGCACCCAAAAGATACCGAAAGGGATTGGCTTCGGGAAGACTGATCGGTACGGCATGCCGCTTCGTTCCTTCGAGCTTAAGGAATATGACAACGTACTCGTTGTAGGCAAAAACGTCGGCGCCTCCATCAAGGCTTACGGCAGCGCCCGGATCATGCCGAACACGGCCCTTGCAGCGCAGACGATAGGAATTATACTCGGCCGGGAGCATAATAAGCGCTTGAAGGAATTGACCCCGGATGATTTCACACGAATTTACGCTTACCTGCAGAAAGATTACGATATTGTGTTGAACCATTGATGCGGTATCGGCAACCCGGGGTTCTGCAAATAATCAATGAAACAGAAAAAGCCCGTTAGATCCCTTGAGAAAATCAAGGATTTAACGGGCTTTACGTATATTTGTGCGTTTATGGTAAACTTCCGATATGGTCAGGGACATTATGGGTTAAAATAAAATATGGTTAAGAAAGGAAAAGGAACGGATTAGCTTGCCAAGTGCAATTGCGACATAAATACATCTAAAGAAGGTGCCTTGCATGAGGAACATTTGGCAGATTTACATAAATGACTGGAAAAATGTATTCAAAGTGTCCACAGGTGTTCTGCTGGTTATCGCTATTATTTTTCTGCCTTCAGTGTATGCCTGGGTGAATTTAAAGGCGATGTGGGACCCGTATGCCAATACTTCCGGGATCAAGGTGGCTGTTACAAGCGAGGACCAAGGCGCGGAGGTTAACGGCACGAAGATTAATATCGGGGATGAAGTGATCAACAGCCTGAAAGACAATACCAAACTTGGGTGGACATTCGTGGACCGCGAGGAAGCCAGAAGAGGGATAGAGGAGGGGGATTATTATGCCAGCCTCCTGATCCCGCAGGATTTTTCCAGCAAGATTGCCAGCATATTGACCGCAAATCCGCAGAAACCGCAGATCATGTACACAGTCAACGAAAAGCTGAATGCGGTCGCAACGAAAATTACATCCTCCGGCGCAACCTCGCTGACCAATCAAATCAGCAGCAACTTTATTGAATCAGCAAGCGAGGCTGTACTGAGCAAGCTTAAGGAAGCCGGAATCAAGCTTGAAGAGGAACTGCCCACCATTAGAAACATCGAAAACCAGGTGCTGGAGCTGAACAACAGGCTGCCGGATATCGAGAAGCTTGGCAATCAGGCGTTGGAGCTGGAAGCAAAGCTGCCCGCGATCAAGCAGCAGGGACAGAAAATATTGGCCCTACGGGATCGTATTCCCGAAATTAACGAAGCGGGACAGCTTGTGCTGAAGATTGAGGAAAATCTGCCGCTGCTTGATGAAGCAGCCAAGGTCGTGCTGCTGGTCCAACAGCGGCTGCCTGAGATCCAAAACGCCGCAGACCGGATTGTAGAGCTTGATCAGAATTTCGGCAAGGTGGAGAGTACACTGGAAACAGCGCTGAAGGATCTGCAAACCGCGCTTGAAGTCATCGGGGCCGCACAGGAAGCGCTGCCGAAGCTGGAACAGGTGGCAGAAAGCGGCGGTAATTTTGCCGACAGCTTGTCCGGCTTTCTAACAGACAACCAGGCGGCATTTGATTCGCTGGCGCCGATCATTAAAGAGGATCTGATCCTTGCGCAGCAAATTGCCGGTGAAACCAGCCAGCTTACGGACATCATCAGAGGCACGGATTTTGATCCGGATGAAGCCGCCGCTCTGCTGAGCCGGGTGAGCGGGCGCATCGATACGGCAGGGGCGGTACTGGGGCGCATATCCGGGCTGTTGACCGAACTGAATTCCTATCTGCCGGGTCAACCGCTGAATTCCGCCATTTCCCGTATAGATGGGGTACAGGATCGTTTCGGGCGCCTGTCTACTGTCATGACAAGCATAGGCCAAGCCTTGCAACAGGGGAAAAAACCGGCGTCTGATCTGCTGGATAATGCCGACAAGCTGGCCGGAGAGATCAGCAATGCGACCGGGGATATTTTATCCCGCTATGATACGGAAATCGTTCCGGCTGTCCAGGATGCATTACAGCAGTTGCGGACCAGCGCTGCGAATGCTGCCGATGTGCTGAAGACGGCAGAGGAGCAACTGCCGAAAATCAGCACCATTCTTGCTGATGCGCAGCAGGCCGCCGAATTCGGACAGAAGGAACTGACCCTGCTGAAGAAGGACCTGCCTGCAGTACGAAACAGGCTTCATGAAGCGGCCGCCACCATCCAGGGCAACATGGACAATTTCACTTTGGCAGTGAATCAGGCGGCCGATTTTGTGAATAAAGATCTGCCTGGTGTGAAGCAAAAAATCCATGAGGCCGCCGATTTCGTACGCAACGATTTACCGCAGGCGGAGGCGCAGTTTAAACGGCTTGCAGATTTGATAGAAAATAAGTTTCCCGAGGTGGAGAACGCAATCCATCAGGTGGCGGGTTTTGTGCGTGAGGATCTTCCCGGTGCTGAGAGCTCTATCAGCCGCGCAGCGGCTGCAATCCGCCAGTACAGAGCGCAGAACGATCTCGGCCAATTCATCTCGATGCTGAAAGGAGATGTGCAGAAGGAGAGCGATTTCCTCGGCAGCCCGGTGGAGCTAAAGGAGCAGCGGCTCTATCCGATACCGAATTATGGTTCGGCGATGTCGCCGTTTTATACTACATTGTCCATCTGGGTCGGTGCCATGCTGCTTGTATCCCTGTTCAAGGTTGATGTCGAAGACACGCAAGGGAGCTACAAAAGCTATCAGGTCTACTTCGGACGTTATCTGACCTTTGCGACCATCGGCATTTTTCAGGCGTTAAGCGTGTCGCTGGGAGATTTGTTTTTGCTGGGAACCTACGTCAATGCCAAGCTGTTGTTCGTATTGTCGTCGGTGCTCATCAGCCTTGTTTTTGTTGCCATTACCTATACCTTAGTCTCGGTGTTTGGCAACATTGGCAAAGGGCTGGCGGTTATTTTCCTGGTGCTGCAGTTTTCTAGCTCCGGGGGAACGTTCCCGGTCAGCACCAGCACCGCCTTTTTCCAGATGCTGAATCCAATCGTGCCGTTCACGTATGCTGTCAGCCTGCTGCGTGAAATGGTCGGAGGCATTCTGCCGCGCACGGCCATCAAGGATGTGCTGATGCTGATCCTGTTCCTCGTCATCTGCTTCGTTGTTGCGCTGATCTTGAAAAAGCCGCTTGGCAAATACACAAAACGGATGGCCGAAAAGGCGAAAAAGACGGGGCTTATTCCGTAATTCTCTGTGATGAGATTATTTTTGTGAACAAGACAAGGCGGTTTGAAATTAAGGTGGGAACGTATGATATGATGGTTTTAAAATTTTAAAAAACAGGAAAAGAACAATTTGCTGAAAGGAGGCATCCCCTTGAAAATAAGCCAGCTTTCCAAAGTGACGGGGGTAAGCGCCCGCTCGATCCGGTATTATGAACAGAAAAAGCTGCTTGCTGCAAAACGGCTTGACAACGACTATCGGGAATTCGGCGAGGCCGATGTCAAGCGCATCAAGACGATCCAGATTTATTTGGAGCTTGGGATGTCAACAAAGGAAATTCTTGAAATTTTGAAATGCCATGATACTTATGATGCTTATTCCGACGATGACGGAGTCTGTGAAGAAATGCTTGGGGCTTATGAAGAAAAACGCGAAGAAATCGCCCAGCAAATTCAATCACTCACTGCCGTGCAGCAGCGGTTGGACCAACGCATCGAACAAATGAGAGCCCGGCGGTTACTGACTACCGCCACTGGCGGAGCTCCCGAATCATAAGCAATTCTTCAGCAGCAAAAGGTTAGAGGAAAGCCCGGTCCACCTAAAGATGGATCGGGCTTTTTGTTGCCGATTCGACAGATGTAGACATTACCCTTTAATTTGAGTCTGCGCTAACTCTGTTTCTCGTGGAGCAGCTCGGTCAGACGGGCAAAGCTGTCCATGCCGTGGCCGGCGTCGACGGCTCGCTTGGCAATAACATGTGCTGCAAGCAGAACGCTGGAATCAATGCCATGGGCTTGTGCGGCATGAACAATATGCTCAATGCCCGCGGCTGCCGATTGAAGGTTGGAGCCTTCTCCCGGATATTGTCCGCTATCAGCTTGCTCGGCCATTATAGTCATAATTTCCGGCAGAATGCTGCTGATGTTTTGAGCGAAGGGAAGCAATTCTTTCGCGCTTATGTTCTCCGCCCGCGCCAAAGCGAGGGCATGAATGTAACCGCTCATGGATGTCCAGAAAATATCCAGAAGCGATATATCGTATGCCGCAGCCCGGCCGGGGTCTTCGCCGAGATGCACGGAAGTACCGCCAATGCTTGCCAGGGTTTCGCGATAAGCTTCATAGACAGCCGCAGGTCCGCTGTAAAGGACAACGGCCGAGCTGTGGCCGATCGTCGTTGTTGGCGTCATAATCGCTCCGTCCAGGTAGGCGATTCCGTGTTCTGCAGCCCATTGTGCCATTTGGCGCGCGCGCTCCGGCGGGTTGCTCGTCAGATTCACCAAAGTCCTCCCCTGCAGGGCTTCGCCAAGTCCACCGATGATCGCCTGCACGGCACCGTAATCGAGGACACAAATAATCGTCAATGGACTTGCGGCAACGGCATCGGCGGCGCTCTCGGCAAGGATCGCTCCCTGCGCGGTTAGGGCAGCGGCTTTACCAGCAGACCGATTCCAGACGGTTGTCGGATGACCGGCTTTCAGGAAGGCCCCGGCCAGAGCTTGCCCCATCGGCCCCAGGCCGAGTATCGTTACCGGTGTACGATTCAGGGTTTGCGTTGCTTCGTTAAGGCCTGTTTGGTGAAACGGCTCGTTTATTGTCATTAGAAATAACCTCCAATCTAATCGAGTTCATATGTTAGTTTCAAATGTGCAAACCGCTTAAGCCAATTCCGGCTTTCGGAGCAGCTCGACCAATCGGGACAGGCCGTCGGTGCCGTAGCCTTCTGCGACCCCACGATTGATCAGCTCCTGAATTGGCGTCATGAGCTCGGTGCTTATTCCCAGATCACGGCAGGCGTCAATGAAATGGACAAATCCTGTCTGATTAATATGAAGACTGGATACCTTTGTTTGATGCTCGCCTGCATCCACTGCTTGTGCCAGGTGGGGCAGGGAGGCTGACATGGCCTGGAGCCAGGGAACGACAAGCGAGGTGAACGTCTCCGCTTGGAGCTGTGCCGAGCGAATCATGGCAACGGCATGGAAGAAGCCGCCGAACATTCCATACATAGCGCTCAATAACGCAAGGTCATGCAAAGGAGCAAGACCGGGATTCGGGCCAAGATACCTTGCGGACCCGAAGCTTTCCAGCGCCGGTCCATAGGCATCGAAAATCTTTTGCGAACCGCTGTACAGGAGCAGCGCTTCAGGGGAGCCAATCATTTGTGGAACAGCCATGATCCCGCCGTCCAAATATTCAACGCCCTGTTCGCTTGCCCAGGCAGCCGTCTGGTGTGCTTGCGCTGGCGTTCCGTTGGTCAGGTTTACAATCGCCCGGCCGTGCACTGTATCGCCCGCTTGTTCGAGAATCTCGCTCACTACCCTATAATCCAGCACGCAGATGATCACCAGCGGACTCGCCGAAATTGCTTCGGCCACTGTGCCCGCCACCACTGCTCCCTGTGCCGCAAGCTTATCAGCCTTGTCGGCCGTCCGATTCCAGACTGTCGTCTGATAACCTTGCTTTAATAATGCGTGAGCGAGAGCCGATCCCATCATGCCCAAGCCGATAACCGTTACTGGCGGGTGTTTGATGTTGCCAGTATTCGATTCATGATTTACCAAGTTTTCATTTTGTCTGATTTCTTTCATAAGAGTCTTCATCTCCTTTCTGCTTGATCTTAAAAGATTGACACAGTGTCAAAGTCAATATGTATTTTTCACACCGAATGAAGGCAATGGTTTTAAACATAGAAACAAACATGTAAAATAGTGGTTGGCAGCGTTCTCACTGCAAAGGACGAATACTGACCTCAGGCGGGAACGCGGAAGTTTACGCATTATTGCCAAATCCTAATCACATGAAAGGGCGGGAGGCTGGACATGCAGTATACTTACTTGGGCAAGTCGGGATTGAAGGTCAGCCAGCTGTGTCTGGGGACGATGAACTTCGGACCAGAGACGGAGGAGAAGGAAGCTTTCAAAATTATGGACGCCGCACTGGATGCGGGCATCAACTTCTTTGACACGGCAAACGTGTACGGCGGCGAAGCGCACAGGGGCTGGACGGAGGAAATTATCGGCCGCTGGTTCAAGCAGGGCGGCGGTCGGCGCGAGAAGGTTGTACTTGCAACCAAGGTGTACGGAGACATGAATGATGAGACAGACGGGCCTAATGCAGAACGGGGATTATCGGCTTACAAGATCCGCCGTCATCTGGAAGGCTCGCTGCAGCGGCTGCAGACCGATCATATTGAGCTTTACCAGATGCATCATGTGGACCGCAATGTATCGTGGGATGAGCTGTGGGGTGTGTTCGAAAATGCGGTGCAGCGAGGGCAGGTGGGTTATATCGGTTCCAGCAACTTTGCAGGTTGGCATATTGCCGTCGCCCAGGCTGAAGCCAAAGCGCGCCATTTTCTCGGACTGGTATCCGAGCAGCATTTATACAATTTGATGCAGCGCACCGCCGAGCTGGAGGTGCTTCCGGCTGCGGAAGCGCTTGGGCTGGGTGTTATTCCCTGGAGTCCGCTGGCAGGCGGGTTGCTCGGGCGTAACGCGCTGTCTGGTACAGGCGCACGCAGCACGCGCTCGCAGGAGCGGATTGAGCAGAACCGCAGCAAGTTGGAGCGGTTCTCCGCCGTATGCCGGGAGCTCGGGGAGAAGGAGGATGTCGTTGCGCTGGCGTGGGTGCTGTCCCATTCCGCCGTAACCGCGCCGATCATCGGACCGCGGACGCTGCAGCAGCTTGAGGACTCTCTCCACGTTCCGGAAGTGAGGCTGGAGGAGGACGTACTCAAGCAGCTTGACGAGATTTTCCCGGGTCCGGGCAAGCCGGCGCCGGAAGCCTATGCCTGGTAATTTAACATAGTGAACATATAGAAAAAGGAGTACCTGCGCGGTTTGAGTGTGAATCCGCACAGGTACTCCTTTTTTTTCATGACAGGCTTACAAGGAAGAGGGCTTGATCCATATTTTTGAAATATCGACAAAACCGAAGGCTTCCACCTGCAGACCGCGCAGTGAAGGGTGGAGCTGGCTTTTTTTGTTCACATGGCAGCCGTGCAACAGCCATTTTTCATCCCGGATCATTTGTTCCAACTGGTCAAGACGCTGCTCACGCTCTTTCGTTTGCACTTGGCTAAAGTCGCCAAGCAGGGCGTTTATCGCCTTTTTTTGCTCGTCCTGCAGCAGCAGATTAAGGTAATTTTCCGGATTAAGGTAGAAATTAAACAATCCCCATTGCACATCGCTTTCCAGCACTTCTTCAGCGAGAATCATATCCGCCACTTCCTTGAACATTTGCGGGTCAATCCGGTGTATCGGGTGAAGCTCAAGGTTTACACCGACGGAAGCGCAGCGCCGTTGTAGCCAATGCGCTTCTTCGGTCTCGTCCTTCTTCGGAAGGAAGTACAGCTTCAATGCTTCCCCATGATACCCGGCCTTGGTCAACAGATGCCCGGCTTCTTCGAGCGGTCTGTCCGGGAGGGGCGAATTGCGGCTCTTTTCCGGCAGAAGGCTGTTTGCCGCCAGAAGACGGTTGCCCTTCAATTCACGGAGCAGGGCATGGGGATTGTACAGAATACGCATTGCCTCACGAAACGGATACTGCCTGTGGCTCCCCTCCCTTGTCATATTGAACAGCAGGTAGCGACAGCCGGTAACGGCATAATCCAGCTCTGATGTCGCCTGCTGTTCATCCACTTTCGGCGTATTCGTCTGCGGAAGCGAGTAATTGCGGACATTGGACCGCTCGTTGGGTACGAACAGCAACTCAACGCGGTCAAGCAGTGGCCGTTCCCTGAAATGATCGCTAAACGCTTCCAGCACAATCAGATGTTCGGTTTGTTCAGCTATACGGAATGGGCCTGTACCGATAACCGGATGCTCGTTCAGGTTGGTTCCCACGGGAAGAATGGACATATGAATGGAGGCAATGGAATGCAGCAAAAAGGTATTCGGCTTCCGCATATAAAAAACAACAGTCCATCTGCCGCAGGCATCAACCCGCTCTACATCGGCAAACTGCCACAAAGCCGGAGAACGCTGCCCCCGCAGCCGGTTAAAGGTGAATACAACGTCCTCGGCAGCCAGTGTGCGGCCATGATGAAAGCGGACATCCTTGCGCAGATAGAATACCCAGCAGCGTTCCTCTTCACGGTACTCCCAGGTGTGTGACAAGGACGAAAGAAAGCTGCGGGAGACCGGATCATACACGATCAGCGTATTGCACAGCTGGCCAAGAAGGCTGCTTTCGATCGCCGTAAACACCATGGCGGGGTCCATTACGTGCAGGTGCCGGTTATAGGTGATGCGCAAAACTTCAGGACCGGCGGCATCCTGCTCCAGTGACTGCAGGCCAAACTCCCGGTCGAGCATATTTCGCAGCTTATCCTGCAAAAAAGGAGAGAGGGCGGGATTCAACATCAGCTCCACCGCTTCCCTGACCTTGCCGTCTTTGAGATAAGCCCTGAAGTGCTGCTCTACCATTTCATCCAGCCCGCGCAGCAGGGTGATGCGAGAGGTGCAGCCTCTGCCTTTTCCCGCCTGCCAGCGAATATAACCCGTTTCCTCCAGTTTGCGCAGAATAAATTTAACGTTCCTGGGCGTACAGCACAGCTCGTCCGCCAACTGCTGCACCGTGACAGGATGCTCCTGCCCCTGGCCACTTATGTTTCCGCACATCTGCAGAATTCTCGTATAATGTTGTTCCATCAAGTTCATGAGGCTTCCTCCGGTTGTTAACAACAAGTCTATAGTACATCATACACTCATTTTCCTGTTTTTTGGGTGGACATTTGAGGTACCTGATAAAGAGGCATCTCCGCGCCCGCCCGGAACCACAAAAAATGGGGAGGAATACAATGTGAAGAGAAGAATGAGAGAGGGGGGGAATATCATGCAGATGATTTACCCGCTGGAACAAGACGTATGCAAACAGCATATTGGCAAAAACGTATGTGTAGTCTTCCATGACGGCTCCTATATGACCGGTACGCTGAGTGAAGTGACAGATCAGGGACTTGTATTTGGCGAAGCACCCGTTGCATCTGTTAGATCGTCCAACATTTCCAAGGCAAAGCAGCGACGCAAAAAGGCGGGCGCCGTGAAGACCCAGGCTTTTGGCGGATATCCTTATGGTGGCTTTAGGCCATTTCGCAATTTTGCGCCTTTCGCAGCAATTTCCTTATTATTCCTGTTGCCTTTTCTTTTTATTTAGCAGACTGATCGGCAGACAAGTTCCGGGAGCGCGCACTGTCTGCCGGTTGTTCTACTGAACTTTACAGCGGGAACGACGACCCGATATAATGAACCATTATATACATAGGCAAGGATTAAAAGGAAGGTGTACTTCTTATGAAAACATATAATTGGAGTGCTTTTTCTCTAGCAATGATTTTGTTTATTTTAACTTTATACTCATTATATTCTTTTATTTATAATGAATGGATGATTTCTCCGCCCAATTATATAATTCTTATTTTTTCCTTTCTGGCCTTGATTCTGGGTATATTAGGCATTTTCGATAAATCAAGCTGGTTTGCGAAGCTGCGGAGTTGGATCTCAATAATTCTTTCCGCAGTACTTATGTTCACTATGCTCATTGCTGTATCATTTACAACTATGTTCTCGGGGGCAAAAGGGTTGCTCTCAACAGTGCATTCTCCAGATGATAAGTATACAATCCATTTCTATCGTACTAACGCGGGGGCCATGGGGACATTTGGTGTTTTGGGTGAGTTAAGAGGCCCACTTTGGTCTAAGAAAAAGATTTATGCTGAAAAGAGAGTAGATCAAGTTGATGTTGAATGGGAAAATAATCACATAATTTTGATTAATAATCATAAATTGGATTTAAAGAAAGGGGAATCATTATTTCAATAATAAGAAAGACTTGCTTCCTGATCTTAAGGAAAGCGAGTCTTTTTCTTGTGTTATCATCCTGTTTGATGAGGAGTTGAAGCGGAGAAAATATGACTGTACTCGGCAGGGCAGCCTAAATATTCAAAAGCTTTCCGCGCCGGCTCATCCACTGGCAGGAAAACTCCGATTCTTGGGTACATGCTGCTGCCGGCAGAAATATAAATTTGCTTGTAACGGATGGGAACCAGCTCGCCTGAGCTTTCCGTTCTGGCTAATATCGTTCTGGAGGAATTCTCTTGGAATTCCTGATACTTCGGCTCCATTTTCCAAATCTGGTCGGCATCGGCGTATTGATGGATTTTTTGCGTCAGATTCTGGTACCAGGCATCGTAGCGGGAGAGCAGATGATTCCTCTTGAAAGCATTGATTCCATGGATCGCGTGCGATTTCCACTGTTCCAAAGATGCTGTGTCAAAGCTGGAACGTGATCTGATGGGAAGTTCAGAATTAAAATGAAAGTCGAACAAATTCATAGGATTTTCGTAAAAAAAATCAAGAGATATTTCAAATAAGCGACGGAATGCTTCGTTAGAATCCTTTATATCTAAAGTATAGTTAACGACCATGGCAGGAAAGGGCAAATGAGTCATCAATTGATGTGCCTGCTCCAGCGCAAGCTCCAGGGTGCGTCCTTCCAATGGGGAATCCAGCGGAAGATAACCGGCAGCTACGAGCAGATCGTTGCGCTCATCAGAGGTGCACTCAAGATAGTCGGCAATATTTATTAACGTGTGTCGGTCCGGCAATCGATTTGAACGTCCGATCAGCAAATTTTTATACGTAGGGCAGACTTCGTCATTCAATTCCTCTTGGGTGAAACGTTTTAATGAAGGATGGGGTTGATCGGCATATTGACGCTGACGCTTCATGCGGAGCGCTTCGATTTCCCCTAGTGCAGCTTTCAGCAATTTAAGTTGTGGGCTCCGGTCTGTATACACGAAGTTTTCCCCCTTGTTTGTGCAAGTGTAATTTTACACTTGGGCCAAATATTTGGTTCAAGTATATTCGTTTATGAAAATCAATGTCAAAGAACAATCACTGGAAACATAAGATGGGGGGCAGCAGCATGAAAGCAATCATGATGATGGATTACGGGGTTTCAGAAGCTCTACAGGAACAGGAAATAGCCAAACCGGAGCTGAAAGAAAACGAGGCGCTTGTCGAAATGTACGTAACAACGCTTAACTCCGGGGATCATTTGATTCTTACTGGAGCTTTTCGCAATGTTGTTCCCCTCCGGCTGCCACATATTCTCGGTATAGAAATTGCTGGTATCGTGAGAGAGGTTGGAGAGAAGGTCACACGTGTGAAGCCTGGCGACCGGGTTATAGGGTTGCTGCCAACCGGTGGAGGTTATGCGGAATATGTGGCAGTAGATGAGACAGGGCTTGCTGTTATCCCGCCCACGCTCTCGTTTCAGGAAACGGCTGCGCTGTCTGCTGTTGGTCTGACCGCATGGCAGTCGCTGTTTCGATTCGGCAATCTGCAGTCGGGACAGCGCATTCTGATCCACGCAGGTGCAGGGGCAGTGGGGCATATCGCCGTTCAGCTTGCCAAACAGCACGGAGCATACGTAATTGCCACGGCTCGTGCCCATAATCATGAATTTGTGCGGCAATTGGGGGCTGACGAGGTGATTGATTACAATACAACCGATTTTGCGGAATCGGTCAGTCCGGTAGATATGGTACTTGATATGGTAAGAGACGGTGGAGAAACGGAACGAAAAAGTTACACGGTATTGAAGGATGGAGGCAAGCTTCTATCGCTTGTATCTCCTATGATCGGTCAGAACGAGCGCATACGCGGCATCGAAGCTCTATTTGTCCGGCCGCAGCCGAGTAACAGCGACTGGTCATCCCTTATCCGTTATGTTCAGGAACAAAAGCTTAAGGTCCATATTGATCGGATTTTTCCATTCACTGCAAAGGGAGTGGCGGAAGCGCACCAGGCAGGCGAAGCTAGTAAAAAAGGACAACTGCTGATTTGCAGGAATGTTTAACTGAATCTTAACAATTTTATCCCTCCATAACTAAATAGTGTGGTAAAATAGTGAAAATGGTAAATGGTGGGGGTCGAAATGTGTTCAAAAAGTACAATAGAAAATATTGGATTCTTCTTCCTCCTTTTTTGGCAGCTATAATACTTCTAGTAATTTATTTGCCTCAGGAATCCAGAAAGTTTGTAGTTGTTGTTCCTCTCTTATTTTGGGCTTCATATTATACTTGGGAATATATAGAGAGGAAAAACGAGGCAAAGAGAAGTCAGTAAGAGAGGGTGTCCACATTTTCGAAAAAGACTTTGCTTTCCTGATATTAAGGAAAGAAAGTCTTTTCTTTATTTAAAACGATACTTTGGATAATCTTTCTGCTCCGAATCACCATTGAAAGTAGCATATACGGAACGTCCTAAATAAAGAGGGATTTCTAACTTATTCATATTTGGCATAGTCCATCCATCCATTTCTATGAATTTTTCTTCATCTTTGTAAATAGTCTGGATTTCTTCTGTTACAAAGTCATGGCTTCCATAGGTTCTTGAATCTATTACCTTGCACTCATAAGCAAATAAGCTGCTTTTAATATGGGAACGTTCAGCTTCATACCATTGTCATACCCGATGTTATACGCAGAGAATTTATCTATATCCCTCCCACTTCTAGTTCCTACAATCTGAATTAGTTCAGCAAGGTTTGCCGGAACCTATTATTTTCTCTACTAAAACAACAGTCTAATCTTGATTCCGAAGCTTTAAAGGTGGGTGCAGTTATATTAAGTTTTGGAATTTACGCAGCATCAGTAGATTGGAAAAATAATGGGTCTTCCTCGGCAGAATAATATATAGAAAAAGCCTTACCGTTTATAGTGACCGAAATAGATAATCTAAATAATTGATCTGAGTAAGATTTGGTGGATGATGTTCTGATTGGAATCGGGGGCAATCCCTTAAGTCATGGATAATAGCTGAGGGGTTGCCTTTTTTAATGCACCGAGTGCTAAGACCGTTACACTTGACGAGAAAGACGCATGTGTTTATCATTAGAATGAGCGTTCAATCTGGCTGCTATACAAAAATTTCGGTGGGAGGAGTCTCTATGTTCGAGAACTATAACAAAGTGCAGAAAGCCGTGTTGGAGACGACTCTTGGCATTTTGATCGAGAAAGATCTACAGGCGACGTCGATGTCGCTCATAGCTAAACAGTCCGGTGTTTCGACAGGTAATATATACCATTATTTCAGCAGCAAGGAATCTATCATCAACGAGCTGTACAAAGCGATCGTCAGGTTCAACGGTGAGTTTGTGCTGAAAGGATTTTACGATACAGACGACATCCGGAAGCGCTTCGAGCAGGCTTGGGAGCGTTACGTCCGGCTCAGTCTGGAGCATCCGCAGGGCTTCCGGTTTATCGAGCAGTATTCCTTCTCCCCTTACATTTATCCAGAGTCGAAAGAAGAGGCTTACGAGGGCGGTTGGTGCGGACCGATGAACAAGCTGTACGCGGAGGCGATCAACCAGGGGCTTTTCGTCAAGGAGAATCCGCTTGCTTTGGTGCAGATGCATTCCGGTTCATTCGTCTACTTGATCAAAGGGCATCTGCAGGGGCGTTTTCAATTAACGGAAGAGACGATCCGTACGGCGATTCGCTCCTGCTGGAAGTCGGTATGCAGCGAATAAACGGTGTCCACCGATATAGCTTCATTTGACAAACAGATTATAGGGCATTATGATTAGAACGATCATTCGATCTAATCATTACAAGCTATAGAACGAACATTCAATCCAGTTGTTGCAAATTATAGAATGAACGTTCAATACAAAATTGGAGGTATTAAGGTGAGCAAAACGGTATTTATTACGGGAACCAGTTCGGGATTGGGTAAACAAACGGCGATTCGCTTCGCTCAAATGGGCTGGAATGTTGCGGCCACCATGCGCACGCCGGAGAAAGAAACAGAGCTGACGTCTTATGACAACATTAAAATATTCAAATTGGATGTTACCCGGGTGGATCAGGTTCAAACGGCTGTAGAGCAAGCCATAGCCGCATTCGGGAAAATTGATGTCGTCATCAATAATGCCGGAATGGGCACATATGGCCCGTTGGAGCTGGCCAAAGAGGACGCGATCGATTGGCAGTTTGCCGTTAATACGCGGGGACCGATCAATGTCATTCGTAAATTTCTCCCGCATTACCGGGCCAACGGCGGGGGGATGTTTATCAATATCAGTTCGTTCATGGGAATCACGACAGCGGTCCCGCTCGGATCACTCTACAACATGTCCAAGTTTGCTTTAGAAGGTTTGACGGAAGGTCTTTATTACGAACTGCGTCCATTTAATATCGAGCTTAGATTGATTGAGCAAGGCGGCTCTTCAGGAAATAATTTCAAGGAAAATATCAATTGGAACAAAGATGAGAATATTAAAGATTACGACGATATGATGATGAAGCTTCAAGAAATCATGAGTTCCGCTGAAACTCACGGCGAACTGGATGACCCGCAAATGATCGTGGATGCCATTGTCGCGCTGGCGACGGGGAAGAGCAAGAAATTCCGCACGGTTATCGGCGCGGCCGGCAACAATCTGATGGCCCTTAGAAACTCTGTGCCAATCGAAGAATATTTGGAGACAATGGTCAAAAACTATTGATCAGGATCAAGATAACAGCCACGGACACGAGTACAAAGTTTCAGATATCCTCCAAATTCAAAAGGACCGTCAGGGTGAACTTCCCTGACGGTTTTCCTTTTAAATAAACCGTTTACAAGGGGAGCCTCCTTGTTTGCATTTCGCCAGGCTCAAGTTTTACCGGTACAAGGGGGACAAGGACTTGCTGTATAATCTAATAATGATTAATCCGAAAATTTTCCTGGTCCTGCTACAAAACAAAAAAAGAGTTCGTCTTTCTAATAGCTGCAGCTGAAAGGAGGCAAAACAAAATGAGTATTCCGGAATCCTCGGCATTCCGTAACATATTTTATGAGCATTATCCAACTGTACACAGAAAACTGACCGCCTTGGTGCGGGATGAAGCCGCAGCCGATGATTTGGCACAGGAGGTATTCCTGAGGCTGTACAGGAACCCGCCCGACAACCCGGAGGCCATGGGGGCATGGCTGCACCGTGTACTGACTAGAATCGGATACGATTACCTGGAGAAAAAAGCTAGAGAGAGGAAGTTGCAAAATAAGCAGGAGATGATGTACGAGGGGGAAGCCACTCCTGAATCTGGAGAAGATGCGCTGATGCGCCAAATGGATCAGGAAGAAGTCCGGGCCTGGCTGGACAGACTTCCCGAGCGGGACCGCCAGGCGCTGCTTCTCCGCTATTCGGGCTACAGCTACGCGGAGATCGCACAGGAGCTCAATGTCAGGCAGCCGCTGATCGGCAGTCTGCTGCAAAGAGCGACACGCAAGCTGCAGGCCACAGCCACCAAGGCTATGGCCCGGCAGGATTAACAATCGGAAAGGATTGAAAATAGATGACGACCAATCCACAAAATTCTCAAGAGGATAAAAGAACACACGAAGCTTGGGAAAAGCTGCAAATGAGACTGGCATCGGAGCCGGTAAACGCAAAATGGGAGACATGGGGCACGGAGAGTAAGCAGCACGGTCTGAAGCTTGCCGATGTTCTTACGGTGCCAGAGGTTTCAGCCGCACCTTCCAATGAGTCATCTCAGCTGGCAACTGAAGCTCCGGCTCCGGCAAAAGCCTTCCGCCGCCGGGCAAGCAATGCCCGCAAGTGGACAGCGAGCGCAGTGGCAGTCGTGATCTTCGGCGCCGTTCTTGCAACCCCTATGGGCAATAATGCGCTTGCGGCGATTTTAAATCAGTTCCGCGTACAGGAGATCGCCACCGTTGACAGTGATACACTTGAAAGCATGTTTTATCAGATGGCTCCGGGCGAGTCGTTCAGCAAGGACAACTCGTTCGGGGAGTTTACAACCAAGGGTGGAACCTTACAGGGGGAATTTACCCGTGAACAGGCGGCTTCCCGGCTGGGATATCCGCTCCTGTCCACTGATCTGACAGACGACCAGGATACGGTCCACATTTCCCCTTCAAACGAAATTACAATGAAGATGAATATCGAAGAAGTGAACCAGGCCATGCAGCGTGTAGGCGCAACGAAGCTGCTGCCGGAATCGATTGACGGAAAACCGATCACTTTAACCCTACATGAAAGTGTAATGTACGATTTAAAAACTGATCAGGACCAATGGGCATCCTTGACACAGATGAAGGCGCCGGAAATTACGGTGGATCCGTCTGTTGATGTGGAAGAAGCACTTGAGGCTGTTCTTCAGCTTCCGATTTTGCCCAACGATCTGAAAAAACAGCTGCAGCGAAGCAGCATCCTTTCAGGATCTATTCCGATGCCGTATGTCGTTGATAAAAGCGCCAAAAGCGATGACATCACGATTGGAGGCACGAAGGTGCTCGTTGAAGAGCGCAAGTTCGACAGCATGACAGACCGCACCGCCATCTGGATTAAAGACGGACAGATGTTCTACTTTGAAGCAGGGTCTGCTTACGAAAAGGGAGCTGACTTCATGAACAAATTGAAGGAGCTGGTGGAGGCATGAGCGAGGCGGCCATCGACGCTAACGGATTGACCAAGGAATACAGCAACGGGCGCGGCTGCCGCAACGTCACCATCACGGTAGGGAAAGGGGAAGCCTTTGGCTTCCTCGGACCTAACGGTGCCGGAAAAAGCACGTTCGTGAAAATGCTGGTCGGACTGATTCACCCGACAGCCGGAAAGGCGAGCGTGATGGGCGCACCTATTGGCACGCTTGAAGCGAAACGGCAAATCGGGTATTTGCCCGAGCTGTACCGGTATCAGGAATGGCTGAGCGGCGAAGAGGTCGTCCGGCTGCACGCGCGCTTATGCGGCTTGGATAGGCGGGAAGCGGAGCGAAGAATCCCTGAGCTGTTGCACAGAGTGGGTGTGGGCAAACGAGGTAAGGACAGGGTTAAGCACTATTCCAAAGGCATGCAGCAGCGGCTTGGACTGGCTTGCGCTCTCGTGAACGATCCGGCTGTCGTTTTCCTGGACGAGCCCTCGTCTGCCATGGATCCCGTCGGCCGCATGCATGTGCGGGCGATCCTCGAAGAGCTGAAGCAGCAGGGAAAAACAATTTTCTTGAACTCCCATCTGCTGGAGGATGTGGAGGTGCTGTGCGACCGCATGGCACTCCTGAATAACGGACAGGTGCTCCGTCACGGACGGGTAGCCGAAGTGCTTCAGAAGCGAGTCTGCTGGCGTTTTAAAGTCGGCGGATTTTCGCCTTTTTTGCTGTCCTGGCTTCATGACACGACAGGCTTCAGCTTTCGGGTATCTGCCGATGAAAAAGGAGAAGACGGCATGACCGGCGCAGGAAGTGCGGATGATGCCGTTTGGCTTGAAGCGGAGCTGGAGAGCGAGGAGCAGGCAGGCTGGGTTAATGCGCTGCTGGTCGGACAGGGGATGACGCTGTATGAAGTCACCAAGGTCCGTGAACGGCTGGAGGAGTGGTTCATGGAAGCTGTGGCCGGGCTCAATCATAGGGGGGAACAGGAATGAGGATGATATGGTCCATGACCTGGAAGGAGCTGCTGCGCAAACGGGTCCTGCTGCTGACATTTTTGATGACAGTCGTATTTCTGATCGGCTTCTGGTTCATTGCTGGAGCTATCGGGGGCGACGTAAGCATAGATCCCAATAATAACGAAGGATTGATCCAGGAATTTACGGTCGGTATGTTCATTCTGATGCTCGGTTTTTTCTTCGCCAGCTTTGTGCTCGCCTTTTTGGCTATTTTCAGTTCATTTTCCGCCATTGCCGGCGAGGCCGAGCAGGGGGTTATGCAGGCGATGCTGCCGCGGCCGCTTCCGAGGTGGAAATGGTATATTGGCCGCTGGCTCGGATATGTTTCGCTAGGTATTATTTATGCTTTGATTTTATTTAGCCTGATCCTGTGGATCACAGATATCCATGCCGCAATTCCGCAGGACCCGGCCGTGCTGGTACAGTCTTTCCTGCTCTTTGCCTCCGTTGTTCCTTTGCTTGTTACCGTGTCTATGTTCGGCTCAGGTTATCTGACCAGCGTTGCGAACGGTGTGGTTATGACGATGCTCTATGGGGCAGGCTGGCTTGGCGGTATGATCGGTAAAATCGCCGGCGCAATCGGTCTGGAACCGAAGCCATTGCAAACCTTGAACAATGTGGCGGGAATCCTGCAGCTGATCATGCCGGCCGACGCACTGCAACGGAAAATGCAGGCGGTGCTGTTCAGCTTCGAGGATATCAGCGGACTTATACCGGTGAACGCGAGCGGACCGCTTGGCGTCGGTGACATTCCCTCGCCAGCTTTTTTGCTTTACACGTTATTTTACACGGTTGTCCTTTTTTGCCTGGGGCTGCGCCGTTTTATCCGCAAAGATTTATAACCGCTGTCCTATGGAACAGGCTTCTGCAGCCAGGCAAACATATTCTGGATTGCCATAGCATGCACGGCGGGAGGAAGATGGTGGCCGTATCCTTGAAACGTGTGAAAGGTCACGTCTTTTCCTGCTTCCTGCAGCCGTCTGAACATTCCTGCACCATGACTGTAATCTACCTGTATATCCTCTGTGCCATGCATGATCAGCACCGGGCAGTGGATGTCGTATACATAGGTTATCGGTGATCTCATATCATACGCTTCCGGAATTTTGCCGGTGGAGCCGCCGATCACCCGCTTCAGCATGCGGCGCAGATCGATTCGTTCTTCATAGGTTTGAGCAAGGTCCGATACGCCGCCCCATAATACCAGCTTGTACATTTGCTTCATCCGTACAGCTGCGGTTGTTGCATTGATCGAGCCTCTGGAAAAGCCCATGACCGAAATACGCCGTTCGTCAACAAAGGGAAGTCCTGCCAGAAATTGATAGGCACTGCACACGTCCTCGATATCGCTTCCCCCGAATTGGTCCCTTCCTTCACCGCCTTCAGTGCCGCGATAGGAAGGGGCAAAAATAATATGGCCATGGACGGAGAAGTCCTCTAGCCATGTTGTTTTGACTTGTCCCACTCGTCCGATGCCGCCGCGGCAGTAAATCAATACGGGCCATTTCCCTTCCGGCACCTCCGTACGTGTTACATGAATCGGGCAAGCAAGCTCCGTTACTTGAAGATCTTTTACCCGGTAATGGGACTGCAGCCATTCCTGCACTGCCGATATGGGCAATCTCCAGCCGTAAGGCAGGCACAGATATCCTTTGACGCGCAGTCCGTCTGACAAATAAGTGAGATGATACATGTAAAGGCTTCATTCCTTTTTGATGTCGGTTGTGTACATAATGTTATTTTACCATGAAGGACAACTCCCTCAAAAAAATGGTTAGACAGCGAAAAGCCGCTTTTGTGCAGATGCGACCCTGTTTAACTTGTTGCCATACGGCAGAAATTATACATTTCTTTCCTACACGAATGGAAAATGTTTATAATTAATTCAGGAAATGAAGCTGGAGGGTTGGTGTGAGATGGGGGATTTTCGATTCGTCAGTGTGGTTCATGTTTTTATGATCCAAGATGGTGAGCTGCTGCTCATGAGAAGATGGAATACGGGGCATGAAGACGGAAAATACGGCGTGCCTTCTGGCCGAATTGAGGGTGGTGAGGAAATCAGATCGGCGGCCGTCCGGGAAGTTAAGGAAGAATGCGGAGTGGACGTTCAGGAAGAGGATCTGAGCATGGTCGGTGTTATGCATATCAAATCGGAGGACGAGCGAATAGATTTTTTCTTCGTTACAAACCGATGGTCTGGAGAAATTACGAATGCTGAATCGCATAAATGTGATGATATGAGATGGTTCCGAACGGATCATTTCCCGGACAATATGATACCTTATGTACGAATGGCCTGGGATCAATACGGGAAGGGAACCTGGTTTTTGCCGTACGGATGGAATTAACTTTTGAGGGGAGCTGAGTTTATGTCACATTTTGAATATTTTGCTATTATTCCGATTTTGATGTATTTGATCTTATTTGGGTTAGGTGTTTATACGTTGGTGATGTTTATTATGCTGGCAAGAAGGGGGATTAAAGCACTGGATCTCTACATAGAGGAAAAAAGGAACCGGATGTGATAAGCTCAATGTGCAAGTGAGCAGAATCAAAAACAGCAGGGCTGATTTCTAATCTCCCTGTTGTTTTAATTGTCTCCAAGTGGAAAATTATCGTTAAATTAAATTTTGTCTTGATTTTTGTAAGTAAAGGGTGTAAAGTATTAAGAGTCAAAGAGATCATGGATTGTTAGCTCAGTTGGTAGAGCATCTGACTCTTAATCAGGCGGTCCAGGGTTCGAGTCCCTGACAATCCATAACTAGTAAGTTCAAAAAAGCTGATGCATTGTCCTAACGGACTTTATCAGATTCAAACTGCGACCGCTCTTCGGTTTTATCGGAGGGCGGTTGTCTTATTTTTAAGCAAATTGTGGCAACAATGAGGGGACAAATGTTACGATAAGCTTTATACATATAAGGCTATGCAAGAAATATGGTAACTGAAATGGTAAGCAACATTGATTATCGGGTAGCGAAAATGCCAAAAGAACAGCGTACGCAAGAGATCATGCATACGATCCAGACAGAAGACTTGAACCTGATTTCTTCCCCCGCCCTATAGGCTGGGGGTTCTTTATGCATGGACAAGGCTATATAAATAAAACGTGATTTTAACTGCAAGTCTAAGTTATAATCAAAGGATGGACTTTTAGAAAGATGTGGAGGCACAGCCGTAATTGACAACTTATCCATTTACCTTTGATCCTTCCCGGCCGTTTATGCAGCAGGCTGCGGACTGGATCGCTGACGTGTTCTATGAAATATTGCCTGATGCCGGATTTGAGGTTCGGGATGAGCAAATTTATATGGCTTTCCAACTGGAGCGGGCCTATTCCGAGAAGCAGACGATTTTTGCCGAAGCAGGGGTGGGAACGGGGAAGACACTCGTCTACCTGCTTTATGCCATCGCTTATGCCCGTTACACACGCAAGCCGGCCGTCATTGCCTGCGCCGACGAATCGCTGATCGAACAGCTGGTCAAGCCTGAAGGAGATATCGCCAAGCTGGCCCGCCATCTGGAGCTGACCATCGATGCGCGTATGGGCAAATCCCAGGACCAGTATATCTGCTTGAATAAACTGGATGATGCGCGGACAGGCTTGGAAGAGGGGGACTTGTACCGTGAAATCTACGAAGGGCTGCCGGAGTTTGTTCATTTTCCGGATACCATGCAGTCCTTCCTGCCGTATGGCAACCGCAAGGATTATCCTCAGCTGTCAGACGGGCAGTGGCATAAAATAGGCTGGGACGTGTTTCAGGACTGTCTCGTGTGCAGCCAGCGCCATCGCTGCGGGCAGACGATTTCCCGGGACTACTACCGCCGGGCCGCAGATTTGATTATCTGCTCGCACGACTTTTATATGGAGCATATCTGGACGTTCGAATCCAGAAAACGGGAAGGACAGCTGCCGCTGCTCCCGGAGCACAGCTCCGTCGTATTTGACGAAGGGCATCTGCTGGAGACAGCCGCGCAGAATGCGCTGACTTATCAGCTGAAGCACTCTCTGTATGAAAGCATTATTGTCAGATTGCTGGAGGGGGAAATCCGCGAATCCCTGGCGGTGACAATTGAGGAATCTATCATGCAGAGCGATAAGGTATTCCTGCTGCTCGAACAAATGAGCCAGCCTGTCCCGGGTTCGAATCGGAGAAGGTTCGACATGAACGATCGGCTGCTGCGTGAAATCGGCCGTTTTGGTGGGCTGCTTGCAACGATTGAGGAAGAGCTGGTTTTTGAGGGCGGCTTGTATACCATTGATGACTACCAGCTCAAGATCGTGGAAGAGCATCTGGATATGATGCAAAAGGCTTTGGCATTGTTCCGTCAGCCGGACAAGCTTATTTCCTGGGTCAGGGAAGACGGGGACGAATTGACGCTGGTGATCATGCCGAAGGGTGTTAAGGAAATTATGAGGGAGCGTGTATTTGCCAAGCAAATGCCGGTCGTGTTCTCCTCGGCAACGTTGTCGGTACAGGGCTCCTTTGATTATTCGGCCGAGATATTGGGGATTGACGACTATCTGTCCTTCTCCGTTGCATCGCCTTATGATTATGCCGAGCAGATGAAGTGCGTCTTGTATCCTGTAGAGGAAACGGGCGACAAAATAAAGCATGTGCTGAAATTTCTCCAGGACAGCGGCGGGAAGGCATTAATTCTCTTTCCGTCCCAGGACGAATTGGAGCATTTCAGAAGGGACGCCGCGCAGGCAGCGGGCTTTGAGCAGTTTCGCTTTCTGTACGAGGGGGAGGCTGAGATCAGCCATCTGATCTCCTTGTTTCAGAATGATGAAGACAGTGTACTCTGCGCTGTGACGCTGTGGGAAGGGCTGGATATTCCGGGTCCCTCCCTGTCACATGTCATCATCTGGTCGCTGCCGTTTCCGCCCAATGACCCCTTATTTGAGTCACGCAGGGCGGACGCGCAGGACGCATTGGCGGAAGTGGATATGCCGTATATGCTGCTGCGGCTGCGCCAGGGAATCGGGCGCTTGATCCGTTCCCGTGAAGACAAGGGCACAGTGTCGATTATGGGGGCCGAATTAAAGCAGGAGCGGGTTAGAGAGCAGGTCAGCAAGATTCTGCCCTAGACCGACTAGAGAGGAGATAAAGAGTGGAGATCACATCATTTTCGGTGCAAAAAGTGAAAGACCCGTTCGGCATCATTGCCGGTACACGGTATGAATATATTCTTGATCTTGAGGTTGACCAGGAAGACGAACTTTACAGCGAACAAGGCGTGTATTTACGGGTGATTTACAGTGTGGAAGAGGAGAAAACCCGCATTGTAAAGTATGAGCTGTACGAGCGATCCACGGACCGCTACCTGGAATTTGATCTTGAAGAGGATGAACTTGCCGAAGTGGACGCATTCTGCAGCGAGCATTTGAAAGAAGCTGAGGAGTAAAACCAAGAACAGCCGGGCCGGATAAGGTTAAGACCCTTGTCCGGCCCGGTTTTTAATTTTTGCATTCACTGACCATATTTACCGTATGTTTTTCGATATCACGACTTTCCCCCGTTTAAGATGTGCTTCGCTTTTGCGGTACGCCTGCAGCAGACCTTCAGCGGTAAAGGGATAGGTTTCCTCGATGTGGATATTCAGCTTGCCCTCTTGTATGTTGCCCACAATGGCTTCAAAATCGGCCCGGTTGGGTACTGCCTGGAAGAAACGTGCATCAATGCCGCGGACCTGCGGATGTTGATGGATCGCAAATGCCACCACTGAAACATAAGTGCCGCCATCCTTGATCACCGAGTAGTTCTTCTCTCCGATTTCTCCCGGCAACCCGGTACCGAAAGTGGCTGTGTCCTTGGCGGAATCCAGCACGATATCGACAGGCTCGGTTATTTGGGTGGCAAAGTCGATTTTCGTGTAGTCGATCACCTCGTCCGCACCGAGTCCTTTGACGAAATCGTGATTATAGTCTCTTGCGGTTGCGATAACATATGCTCCATGCTGCTTGGCCAACTGAACCGCGGCATGTCCCACACCTCCGGCACCGGCTTGAATAAGGATGCGTTGTCCCGGCTGCAGCTGCCCATGCTCAAATAGTGCTTGCCAAGCTGTCAGGGCGACCGTAGGCGCAGCGCCGGCCTCTTCGAAGGAAAGACTCTCCGGGATAACGGCCAGATGATCTTCCTCCACCGCAACATAATCCATGTAGGACCCCATTGGGACCATACCCATAACGCGATCCCCCGGCTTGAAATGACTCACCTTAGCGCCAACTTCTTTTATGACACCGGCCACATCAATACCAAGAACGAGCGGCAATTGTGCCGAAAATTTATCAGCCATCGAACTCTTGAGAATCGCGCCGCTGCGCAATTGAATATCTGCAGGGTTGATGGAAGAGGCGCGCATTTCGACGAGAACCTGTGTGTCGGTGAGAACGGGAACCGGCACTTCCAGTTCCTCCAGCGTTCCGGGGATTCCAAATCTTGTCAAAGCTATAGCTTTCATGATGATGCCTCCTATTAAATTGATCATATGTTGTTTTTTCAACATATGTTTTATATAGTGAATGTATCAGGGAAATTGATGGTGTTCAATGGTTAAAACAGGCGCGGATGTTGATTTTTCAACAGTGGGCTTTGAAATGTTCATTTTTAGATAAAAGGGGAGAACGATATGGACAGGCGTATTCAAAAATCGAAGCTAGCGATTATGGACGCTTTTATGAGGCTGATGTCGGAAAAGGATTTTGAAAGTATTACGATCAACCAAATTGCGGAAGAAGCGAATGTCAATCGCGGGACGGTGTATTTGCATTTCACGGACAAATACGATCTGCGGGACCAATGCATGGAAGTTCAATTCAATCAGCTGCTACGCAGTTGCATGCCGGAGGAGGGGATGGTTTTCACTTCCAGAACTGCGCTGCTGCGCACATTTGAACATTTGGAGCAGAACGCTTCTTTCTATTATGTGATGCTGACGAGTAAGGGGAACACGGTGTTCCGCGACCGTATGGAGACGGTGATTCAACAAAGCCTGAGTGATCACCTGGATTCAATTGGCCTTGATAAGGAGTTGAACAAGGACATTACGATGCAATTTTTAATTTCAGCAGGAGTGGGCCTGTTGGAATGGTGGATTACTCGCTCGATGCCCTTTCCGACATCGGTCATGGTTGAACAATTTTGGCAGCTGCTGGAGCGGCTTCAACTGCAGTCCGCGCAGTCTGATGAACTGCCCAATCGGACGGACGAATAAAGAATGGGTACATTTATTGACAAAACTAAGGGGCCGCCCATTAAGTCATCGAAGATGGCTTAATGGGATAGCCCCGTAATGTAAGGTGTCTTGACACTCGAACATTTGTATATCTCTATCAACCGAAGAACGTCTGATACAGCAGAAACAAGTTTAATGCGATGATCAATACGGCCACACACCAGCCAAGTATGGTTGTGATGCGTCGATTCACCAGGCTGCCCATCAATTGACGATTGCTTGTAAACATAATCAAAGGAATTAATGCAAACGCAATCCCGAATGACAGTACAACCTGACTCATCACCAGCGCATAAGAAGGATTAACACCAAGAGCAATGATGACAAGCGGCGGGATCATCGTAATGAAGCGTCTGAGATACAGAGGAATACGTCTCTGAATAAACCCTTGCATAATAACGTCGCCGGACATGGTACCTACCGATGAACTGGATAAACCGGAAGCAAGCAGACTGACCCCAAAAAGTATGGCCGAAACAGGACCGACTAAATTATGGAACCCCTGAAATGCCACATCAAGATCTTCAACATTTAATCCATTTTTGAAGAACAATGCGGCAGACACAATCAGCATGCTGGCATTGATAGCTCCGGCAATGAACATGGCGATCAGGATATCGATAAACTCAAAGCGGAAGATTTTGCGGCGGTCCGCTTCCGTTTTGCCCACGATTCTGCGCTGTGTCAGCGCGGAGTGCAGATAAATCGCATGCGGCATAACGGTTGCACCGAGAATACCTGCAGCAAGCAGGATACTGTCCACCCCTTGAAATTGAGGCACGAACAAGCCTTGCAGGATTGGCGCAATTTCCGGTTTGGCAAAAAAGATTTGGGCAACAAAGCCCAACACAACGATGAACAGCATGCCAGTGATGCCCGCTTCAAGCGAACGGAATCCCCGTCGCTGCAGCTCCAGGATAGCAAAGGAGCCTACAGCAGCAATTAATGCCGCTGGCAGCATGGGAATACCGAACAGTAAGTACAAACCTAGAGACGCACCGATAAACTCTGCAAGGTCCGTAGCCATAACGACCAGCTCAGCCTGGATCCAGAGTCCAAAGGAAACTGGCTTCGAAAATCGCTCACGAGCGACCTCAGGCAGATTTTTTCCGGTTGCAATCCCTAATTTGGCTGACATGGATTGAATTAAAATCGCCATCAAATTGGAAAGCAGCACGACCCACAGGAGAAGGTAACCGTACTTTGAACCGCCGGCGATATTGGTTGCGAAGTTTCCCGGATCAATGTAGGCAATGGCCGCAATAAAGGCCGGTCCGAGGAATGGCAATAATCTTTTTAATCCCTGAGTTTTGCCGCTTAAAGCAGCATGTGCAGATTGAACTGTTGCATGATTGGCAGAAGACTGCTGTTGTACAGCGACATTTTCATTCATAGTTTATCCCACCCTTGAAGATCATAATCTCTTTATTTTTCACCTTAAGCACATATGTTTCCTTAGAGCAAAATTCATTTTAAAAAAATGCACCGCCCAAATATTTTTGCCTCTACGCAAATTATATTCCCTAAACCACGTTTTAGGCAATACCTAAAATCAAAAAACCGTTACAGGCTCATAAAACAGCTCGTAACGGTTTTTGCGTTCTGATTTTTTTGAAAAAAATTTGATTTTATTTGCAGGGGAAAACCATTTCCGCTGCGTCTAGAGTTAGAAGGCCGCAGGCCTTCGTTCAATAGATCCCGTTCCTGTGCTCATAACGCAGACAGTAAATGTCTTTTACTTCATCGGCAAGATCGCCAAATGGCTCGTACGGGTTGGTTATGACTATCTTGTGCAGCCGCAGAAAGCGGTCTTCAGGCAGCTTGCGGGCATATCTGTAAATAAAATTGGCATGTGCCACTACATATTTCTTCAAGCGAACGGCAGCGCTGGCAACGGAGATCAGAATCTGTTCACCGCCGTTCATGTCCAGAATCCGGTTCTCGTAGAAGCTGATGTAGCGGAGCGTTTTCTCTTTGATCAGCTCCCGTTTGATTTTAGCGATTTCGCCGATATATTCGGCGAGCAGCGGCTCAAAGCTCTTCAGCAGCAGGGCGTCCAGGATCAGGTCCATGTCAGACCGCAGCACAAAGGATTGCAGCAGCGCGATCTGTTGCAGCTTCATCCGGTCGTCCCTGAGCAATACGCCGACCTCGCGCAGCATTTCGTAGCACAGTAGCTCATCGGTTTGCCTGTGGGCAACCGCTTCGGCGCGGTTGCGGGTCAAGCCTTCTTCAAGATCCTCGAAACGGTATTTGAAGAGCCGCCGCAGCTGCCGTCTCTGCTCGAAAGGCTTGATCCCACGCTGCACTGCCCAGAGAAGTAATAGCAGCGCGAGAGAGCCTGCTGCTACGAGCAGCGTCTGCTCTGTCGAGGTGCTGAAATAAATGGCCGCGCTGGCGATCACAAGGCCGATGAACAGATCTTTACCGAAATAGCGGAAGGTTTTGCGGTTCGCCATCTCCTGTACGGAGATGAGCGTGCTTCCTCCACAGGCTGAACATTGATCCTCCCATAAAGCGGTGAAGCTGCCGCAGTGTTTGCAAATGCGCAGCTTTTGAAAGGCGTAACGTGTTCTAACGAACGGTCGGAAGCGGACAGGCTGCTTCTGAGTCTTCATGGGCGCTCACTCCTGCGGTTCAAAGCGGTCACCAGCTCGGTGTCGATTTGTTCGAGCGAAGGCGACTTTTTTCTATGGAAATAGTAGTTTAGCAGCTTGATCATGACAAAAAGAAACAAAACGGCAAGACATCCGTAAGAGATCATATGCATTCCTTTCCAAATGAAATGGTGTCAGTTTTTTCATAATTTGCGGCATTGATTGCGCTATAATTATATCATTGCTGCTGTTTAATGGTAAAATGTCGGCATGTTTACAGAAGGCTTTCCGACAGAGGGAGGGTACTTTTCAGCTCATTTTCATTTTCATTTCATCAAAATTTAAGAGAAGCATAGTACAACTATAGAACTATGGGTAAAGGGGTACAGAGATGAGAAGTCGATTCAGGCATATAACATGCAGAATATTGTCGCTGCTGATGCTCGCGGCGGCTGTAGCAGGAATGCTGCCTTTGAAGGCTAACGCGGCAAGCTCCGCTTCACAGGTGGATGTGGTGCTCGCGGTTGATGTCAGCAATTCCATGAATACGAGCGATCCCGACAAAATCGGCAATGAAGCGATGAAAATGTTCATAGACATGCTGTCCCAACAGGACAATAAAGTAGGAATTGTAGCCTATACGGATGTCATCCAGCGGGAGAAGGCTTTGCTGACTGTAAAATCCCAGGAAGACAAGACCGGGCTGAAGGAATTTATTGACGGCTTGAACCGCGGCGCATATACGGATACCTCCGTTGGGATTAAAGAAGCGGTAAATCTGCTGCAGGACGGGGCGGAAGCCGGGCATGCGCCCATGATTGTGATGCTGGCTGACGGCAATAACGATTTGAATGAAAAAACAGGACGCACCGATGCGGATTCACAGCAGGATATGCAGCAGGCAGTTGCGGAGGCGAAGAAGAACGGCGTCCCGATCTATACGATCGGCCTCAATGCCGACGGCAAGCTCAACAAGGAGTCGCTGGCGAGCATCGCCAAAGAGACGGGCGGCAAGTCCTTCATTACCAGCAACGCGGACGATCTGCCCGGGATACTGAGTGAGATTTTCGCCAGCAATCTGGACCTGAACGTCGTTTCCCTGCAGTCCGTGACCGGGAACGGGCAGTACCAGGACGTAACCGTGAATGTGCCGAATGAAAATGTGCTGGAAGCCAATATTTCCATCATGTCCTCGAAGCCTGTCGATGCGCGGCTTGTAGATCCCGAGGGCAAGACACGACAAATTCCTGCAAACGATATTCTGCTCTCGAAGTCCAAAAGCTACTCGCTCATCAAGATGCTGAAGCCGCAGGCAGGGGATTGGAAGCTGCAGATTAAGGGTGTCAGCCAGGACAAGATCGATATCAATCTGGTATTTAACTATGATTTGGGCCTTTCCATGAACGAGATTCCCGATCAGGACTACGGGAAGGGCGACAGCATCAACATCAATGCCTACCTGACAAGCGGAGGGCAGCAGCTGCAGGACAGCTCGCTTTATGAAGGCATGAGCGCGGTGCTGAACATTACGGACCTGGATACAGGCAAGACAGACAAAATGGAGTTGGACAATCAGAATGGCATCTTCAGCGGTACCTTCAAAATTCCGGAGGATCACAACTATGAATTAAAGGTAAGAGCAGAGGATAAAAGCTTCTTCCGCGAAACGGACCCGGTGACGATCCGGGCAGGGGGGGCTGCATCAGGCAGCTCGTCAGCTTCGGCCGGAACGGATAACGGAAAAGTGGGTTTATGGCTTCCGGCGATCCTGATCGGAATTATTGTTATTATCCTGTTAGCTGCAGCCTTTTTCATCTGGAAGTACTTCAAGAAAGCAAACAGAGGTTTTGTGGGACAAATGGTCGTGGAAGTAAGAGATGAGAATACGGGCGAGAAATCGTATCCACAGTACAGGAAGCTGAGCGGCTTCCGCGGCAAATTCAACCTGCACCAGCTGCTGCAGCTGGCTCCCGAATTCACCGGAACGGAGAAGATTGTGTTTACTCCAGGCAGCAGCGACCGCCTGACGGTACGCAGCACGGGCGATCTGACGGTGGAGAAATCCGGCAGGGCCGTCGATGCATCACGCGGAGTCGAGCTGAAGAACGGCGACAGACTGACGATTCCGCTCGGCAGCGCAGGTAAAACGATATTGCTTGAGTATTTGTCGGTCAACAGCTGATAGACCATCTTTATTAAAGTAATTGATCTTAGCATTTATTCTATAAATATATCCAGGGGGTAGAGAAGATGAAACCAGTAGTAAGAGAGCATATCCAGCAGCTGGACGTATCGCTCGGCGGCGGTATCGTCAGCGAGAAGATCAGGGTAGATACGATCGACAATCCGATTTTGATCATCGGTCTGGGCGGCACGGGCATTGATGCCCTGCTGCGCCTGAAATACCAGATCAACCGCCGCTTCAAGCTGCCGGAGGATCCGGTTTCCAAGAAAAAGTTCGACAAGCCGGATAATGTTGAATTTCTCGCCTTTGAAACGAATGAGCAGGATCGGAACAAAAAGTACAAGGGCATCGGCCTCGATCCAATTAATGAATTCGTGCTGCTGTCCAATGCGGAGATCGGCGGTCTGCTGCAAAACCGCAGTATTCTCGAGCCGTACATAACGGAGTGGCTGTCGCCGGAGCTGAGCATTACCGACGGCATGAACGGTGCTGCCGGTGTGCGCCAAGCGGGACGGCTGCTGCTGTTCACCAAAATCAACCAGGTGGTGCAGAGCATCGACAAGAAGATCAAAACACTGTCCGTCGGCACGAACAAAAAGCTGATGGTGTTTCTGCTTTCCGGCTTGTCCGGAGGGACGGGCAGCGGCACATTCCTGGATATTTCGTACATCGTAAGAGGCATTATTGAACGGGATTACGGCTCCGCAGGCATTGACCGGGTGAACACCCTTGGTTATTTGTTCACGCCTGATGTCAATCTGGCGAACAAGAGCCTGAGTGAGCATACCCGCGAATATATCAAGAAGAACGGATACGCCGCATTAAAAGAGCTGGACTACTGGATGAATGTGGACAGCCGTGGAGAACGTTTCAGGCAGCAGTACGGGAACATTTTGACGGTGAACTCGCCTTTGCCACCGTTTAATCTTTGTCACCTGATTTCGGCCACGAATACGGAAGGCAAGCTGTTGGAGAACGCTTATGATTACTGCATGAACGTGACGGCGGAAAATATTACGAACTTCATGGCGAGCGAGGAAAAACAGTCCGGCGAAGAGTTCGCCATCCATGACTATATCAGCAATATCCGCACCAACATTGCGCAGATGAACCGGGCATATCCGGCCAACTATGAGTACAACATCATCGGCGCCTCGTCCGCTGTTCTGCCGGTGGAGGAAATGACGACATATCTCGCTTACCGTCTGTTTGGCAAGATGGAGAAAATGTTCGAGAAAGCTCCAGGCCAGGAGGAAGTGGAGAAATTTGCGCGCAAGCTGGGCGTGGACCTGGACAGCATGGTCAAAAATTTCGAGTCCCGCGTTCCCGAGCCGCTGCCAGGTTATGAGAACAGTGAGCGGCTCAGCTATAGCAATGTCATCAAAATGCAGGTCGTCAACATGGACACCGAGCTGGAGCAAAATTTCCTGACCCGGGCACGCGAGGAATACATCAAGGCAAAGAAGCAGCTGCCCGGCGAAATTGTCGGCCAGTTCACGGATCAGATCCGGCGTATGTTCCTGCATCCGGAGCAAGGACCGTTTTATGTATCCCGGCTTATCTATACCGAGAAAGGCTTCTGTCTGCTGAAAATGCTGCTGTCTTACATCGAAACGCTGCGCGAGAGCCTGCACCGGATTCCGCGCGATATCGAAGCTGCGCGCGAGCAGGCTGATGACAAAATGGGCGACGCCAAGAGCGCCTTTGTCTCCAAGGATAAGAAGAAAAACGCTTATATTGAAGCCAAAATCAATGAGTATTGGTTACGCGCTGATGTGGAGCGCACGGAGCAGCTGATTGAGTTTTACGAGGATTTGTACGATCTGCTGAATCAGGAGAACAGCCGCATTTATAATGTATATTCCGAAATTTTGAACGCTCTGAGCGCGATTTTCTCCAAGAACGGCGACATCCTCATTAACGGAGAGGAGCAGACCGACCATCGGGGCAACAAAACCTACTACTGGAATTTGGTCAGCGTGCCAGATATCGCAGCGGTAGTTTCCAAAATGATGGAGAAGCGCGACGGGGACGACCTGATCCGTGATTTCACCCAGGAGCTGCTCACACACTCCAATCAATGGGTCAAGGAACAGGAAATCGACATTGTCAGCTCCATCTCCGACTTTTTGACGGAAAAATTCGGCGATCTGATCACTCGCTCCATGGAGGACTTCCTGGTGATGAAATACGGGCAGGATGAAGCGGTGGAGAAGTTTGTGGAGCGCCATATCGCCAGCCGTCTGGATGAAGACGCCGTTCCGGTCTTCCATCTGAGCAACAGCTCCGGCAATCTGTATTTCCCTTCCTGGGGTTTTGTATCCGTTCCGGTGCAGGCGCCAGGCATTCTGAAGGGAATTCGCAATTATCAGAATAATGCGGTCGGCAAGTCCCATTTTACGATCAAGGAGAGTGAGGTCAAAAACCGTATCTTCTGGCTGAATACGCGCAACGGGGTGCCGCTGTTCGTGTACACGCCGCTCAAGGTGTATGAAGAAAGCTACGAAAAAACGATTCTCGACCGCGAAGGCATCGGACGCCATCTCGTGCAAACGGCCCGGAACAACTGGACGTTCCTGCCGTCCCCAATTCCGGAAAAATCCTGGGGGGATGTTTACGTTAATCCACGTGTTAAGGAATATAACGCACGTGTGCGGGAGGAATTTGCCCGCGCATCGGCGGCAGGCATCATCCGCCTGAAAGGGGAAGACAAGAACACAAGCAGCCGTTATGAAGTGGCGAAGACACGCCCGCTGGACCTGAATGCGCTGCTTGCGGCCTATGATATGCGTCTTCAGGAAGCGAAGCCGAATCTTGGCGAAGTGAAGCGTGCGTTTGATTCTCTAAAAAGGCTGCTGTCCGAAGGGCTGGAGACCGAATATGTGAAGGATATTTTCGGCAGCATCAACGAAGAGCTGGCACAGGAGAATCTGATTCGTTCCCCTGAGCTGTCGCGTGTTGTGCGCGACGAATTGGCGAAGCGCGAAAGCATTCAGGCGAAAGTGGCGGAACTGGGCGCAGTACTGGACAAATTCCAGGACGAGGAGAAGTGGCTGGACCAGTTCATCGAAGCGCTGTATACGGGCACCATCACCAAAAAAGGAGCGCTGTACGTGTATGACCGCGATCCGGAGGAGGATGCCTGGGAGCCGTTTGCCAATGTGCTGAAAAGTCGCAGCTATGTGGAGTATGAAGTGTTCAGCAATTTCCGCGCACTGGATGAGAAGCACCGTGCTGTGCTGCTGCGCAAAGCTTCACGCCGCGATGCCGAAATGACTTCCTCGGAGGATATCACGCCTCTCTTGGCAAAGCTCGACGAATTGGCCGCTGCATTTATAGAAGGGCGCGACCAACTGCAGTATGAGCGGGTAGAGCTTGCGAACGGCGAGGAGCTGTATGCCTTCTATAAAGAAATGGCGGGCAAGCTTAACGATATCCGCAGAAGGCTGAAGTAGGCCATGAGAGAGAAGCTGAACCAGTTTGCAGAGACTTACGCCCGTGCGGAAGAGCAACTGATCGGCAGTGGGGATGGGCGCAGCAGCATCCATTACCCCGCTGTGTTTCTCTTTATCGGGGACCGGTGCGGCCCGGCGCTGCAAACGGTGATGGAAATCAACAGCCGCAAATGGGATAACAGCGCGGGGGTTGCCTATATCCATGTGGTTGCGCAGGTTGAAGCCTTACATACATCCGGCGGGGTGCTCGGGCATTTGATTCCACCGTTTGACGGACTGGATGACAAAGCGAGGAGAAGTGGGTTATACCGGGCCTTTTACGACAATGAAGAACAGCTTGTACGGCTGAATGCCTTGCTGCGGCAGGCCAGCCGGCAACTGGCGGAATACGGGAAGCTGTATTCGTCCTTTGAGAGGGTGCACCTGTCCGTCATCACTTGCGCCGATGATCCGCTGAACGCCGTGGTGGCCGAAGTTACGCTGCTGGCGGATTATATTTTGGGCCAATCCTTCAAGTCGGTGCAGACGGATTTATATGCTCTGGTGAAGGAGAGCCCTGAAGAACAGTTCGGTTACAGCAGCGCCATCAACGTGGCGTTCCTGCGTGAGCTGGAATGGCTGCAGAGTCCCGGGTTCACGTTCTCCGCTTCCTTACACATGACGGAGGAGCGGCTCGCGATACAGGTGCAGCATGCACCGGCTCCGCTGTTCGATCTGGTCTACCTGCTTTCGGACAAAAATGAACGGGGTATGATCGTTCCTGATGAGCTGCGCCAGAACTGCGAAATGATTTGCCACATCCAGCTTCTCAAGAATCGTAGCAGGGTAGCGGAAGAATACAGGCCGCAGGACGGCGGGTACAACAATACATCGTTCAAGAACAACATCATGACTGACTCAGGCCGGGCCGGATATGTATCGGCAGGTTTTGCGCGGGTGAAGAGGCCCAATGAATCCATTGCCCTGACGGTGCTGTATCATTTCTACACACAGCTGTTGGAGCGAATGAAGAGCGGCCGGGACTGGAGCAGCCGCGATAAGCTGGCATATTTCGGCCTCGACGCCCCCGACCGGGCGGAACTGCTGAACAGCCTTGTGCCGGAGCCGTCAGCGATCAGGGATATGATGGGTCTTATGACTTCCGGCATCGGGTACGCGGCCCTGAAGAGAATGACGCTGCAGGAGGCGGAGGAAGCGCTGTTTGGTGAGGGCTGCCGCATGTTCTTCAGGCAAAATTTCGAGGCAGAGGCCGCCACGCAGCTCCGCTCCTTCGATGCGGAAGCGTGGCTGCGCAGCCGGACGTCTCTTTCCGTGGCAGGCGCGGAGGCGGGCATTTACGAGCTGCTGGAATGGACGGATGAGCAGGCTGCGGGCAGTGTACTCGGCGTGATTAGAAATCTGATCCGCGATACGGCGAATGATCTCGCTGTCAGCAGTGCGGAGCTGGAAGCCCTGTATGCCGCCTCCGTCGAGGATCAGTCTTTTCAGCGGTTGCCGCTGATGGATAAGCACAACACGCGGAATCTGATCCGTTACTTGACGGAGACGGTCTACAGCCACAAACTGCATTTGCTGCGGCTGCACACAGAGCTTGAGGCCCTCCGCCGCTGCGAGGCTGCGCTGGAGCGGCTGCACAAGCAGACGAAAGCGCAGGTCGCGCAGCTGGAGCAGGTGAAGCTGGAGCTGCGGACGGCTGCCGAGGACAGCATTCGCCTGGCAGATCAATATACCGGCCAGAATCTGTTCGAGTATTATGAACATGTGACTGCAGAGATGATGGCAGAAATTGAGAATAAGCGGGGCAAGCAGGTGCTTTTCGAGGAGCGGTTTATGGGTTCATCCGCGGAGCTGCTGGGCAGCGGAACGGATGGGCTGGTGGACAGACTCATCCTGACCTGCCGCAGCCTGATCCTGGGCGCGGAGCCGTTCAAGCAGACGTTCGAGGAAGAACTGCTGCGGCGCGCCAACGTCGCCTCGGATTACGACAATCGTCAAATTGTGCCTCAGGATGAGCTGTTCAAGCGGCTGTACCGCACGCTTGAAGACAATGCGGTGATCAATGTAAGGCTGCTGGACTACACGCATGAGCACAGGTACGAGGAAAGGTATTTTTTCGGTGATTATGAAGGTGAATTTCTGCCTTACGCCCTGGGCGCGGATGACTCATCCCGCCTCTACAAGACAGGCTTCGTGCATGAAAAACGCAGCAGCGGAGTGGAGAAGCTGCAGTTGATGGGCGGTTTTCATATGGAGGATTTGATGGTGTACAGGAACGGAAAGACGTATTACGAGACGTACTCCGCGAATGGATATGAGCTGCACGGAATCGCTGCGGAGCGGCTGCCTGAACTACGCTAAGCAGGCACGAAGCTTGATCTAATAGAAAAGGGGTTAGGGGTTATGATGCAGAGAAAAATAAATCTTCTTATGCTGCTGTTCAGTCTGATCGGGGGAGCGGCAGGATTTCTGATCGGTGAAATTGTGCTGCTGCGCTTTCTGGATGAGTGGCCGCATTGGCTGGTCATCGGTGTATATTTCGGAATCATGGCATTCTGTATCGGATTGTTCTGTCTGATCGCCGAGCTGATCAGCCCGAAGCTGAACGGGATGTCATGGAAGCAGCGCTATTCAGGGCTATCGTGGAAGCTACTGGTGCCTGCCACGCTTGTTCTGCTTTTTGCGGCAGGATCACTGCTTGAGTTGGGGTATCAGATCAACCCTGCGGGAGCCAAAAAGGTGAACGATCTGGTTCTCGTCATCGACAACTCGGGCAGTATGGCACAAAACGATCCGAACAATGACCGCATCACGGCGGCTAAAAATATGATCGCCCAAATGAACGGGGACAAACGTGTGTCCGTCGTCCTGTTCGGTGACGAGGCCGAGGTGCTGCAGCCGTTCACACCAGTCGGGACGAATGCCGAAAAGCAGGCCGTATATGACAAGCTGGACCACATTCCAGGCACGGATGCGGGGACCAATTTCGATCTGGCCTTGAGCGAGACGCTGCGCCAGATCCAGGACCAAGGGGAAAGCAATAATGGCGCCATGGTCATCCTGCTATCTGACGGATATAGCGATCTGGATACGGCAGCTGCTCTTGCTCCTTATACTGAGCGGAATATTGCGGTCAATACGGTGGGCCTCAGCGTGACGGATGCAGGTGGGGTCGGACTGCTGCAGGCGATTGCACAGATGACCGGCGGCACCTACTATGACGTAACAGATGCAGGCCAGCTTTCGCTCGTGTTCGGTGAGATTTACAACAGCCTTGGTGACCGGACGCTGCTGACGGAGCGCACCGGCATGTACGCGGACAGTACCTATCTGGCCATCTACCGTGCAGTGGCTTTGGTCATCATCGGGGCGCTGATCGGGCTTGGGCTCGGATTAATATTCGATAACCGTTATCTGGCGCGCAATTTTGCCATCGGCGGCATCCCGGCAGGGCTGCTGGCCGGCCTCTTGCTGGAGAACGGGTTACATGGCTCCATTTGGCTGGACCCGGTCGTGCGGCTACTGGCGGCGCTGCTGTTGGCAGGCATTATCGCTCTCTTTTCTTTTGTGCTGCCGATTCGTGATCATGGCAAATCGTCCGGCGGTACCGGCCGCAGAGCATCAACCCGGCCGGGCAGAGGCAGGGAAGGGTTCGACCATGCGCGCCGCAACAGCAGCAGTAAAGGATTTTAGGAACGGAAACGGGGGCATAAACAATGCAGTATAGAGAAGCTCAGCCGGGCATGCCCGCCATATCCGAGCTGTCGTGCAGGCTGGATGACAACCATGTGGTGCTCCGCTGGCGGTGGCCTGAAGGCGTGCAGGCGGTATACATTGAAAAGCGGGACGCAGAGACGACGGATGGTCCTCCTACTTCGGCGGCAGGGGGGCTGAAGCTGTGTACTCGTGAAGAATATAAGGCGGCAGGCAGCTTCCGGGACCGGATTGAAGGCATCGGCCGTCTTTGCTATACGGTATACGCCAGCATTACCGAAGACGGGCAGATGCTGCTTATCCGGCAGAGCGATGGCCGCAACTGCGCGGAAATCAGTACAGGCAAAGCCAAGATCCGTTACGCGGCGGATCACAAGAAGAGTCTGTTCAGCCGCCGCAAGACGGTTAGGATCACCGTCACCGCCGAAATTCCGGTTCCCCAGGAGGCGCTCTGTTACGTGAAGAAGGAGGGCGGGTATCCGCTTGACAAGGAGGACGGAACCGTATATCCGTTCACAAGGCCTTTTGCGGCAGGCAGAAATATACTTCCGCCCATTGAGGTGGGAGGCAACGAGTATGTGCGTCTTTTTTTCACAGACGGCCGTAAGTATGGAAGCACGTTCGAACTGATCCCTGAGTGAGAGGAGGAGGAAGTAGTGGGCTTTTTTCAACAATTTTTTAAAAAGAAACTGCAGCCTGAGCCCAGGCCGCTGTTCTATGATATCGTCTGCCCGTATTGCTTCAGCAAATTTTCGCCGGAGGATGTAGTCTTCCGGGCTGCGCATCACCGTGAGGATGATGAGGATTTCGCGCTTGGCGAGGACGAGCTGCTGAATAAATACCGGGAGCGCTTCGGCCTCGACCAGGTGTACGAGATGGAGGCGGTGATTCATCCGCATGATGTGCCGGAGGAGCATCACATGTATTCCGATCATGTGCTGATCGGTCTGACGGACCGTTACGGGGAACTGACCCGGCGCCGTCTGTGTCCGCACTGCCATAACGAGCTGCCGGTCACGGCCGGCAAGGTGCCGAGCAACATCATTTCCATTATCGGGGCATCGCAGGCGGGCAAGTCAGTCTACATGACCTCGCTGATTCATACGCTGCAGCATTATACCGCCGATCATTTCGGCGCTGCATGCATGCCGCTGAACGCCGAGATCAGCCGAAAATTCCGTACCCTGTACGAGGAGCCGCTGTTTGAGCGGGGCGATTTGCTCTCGTCCACACAAAAGGAGAAGATGCAGGAGCCTTTCATTTTTCAGTTTGTGTTCAAGGATGAGGAGAAGGCGCCGCTGACCTTGGTCTTTTTTGACGTGGCCGGTGAAGGCATGGTAGATCAGGATTATCTCGGTCTGCACGGCCAGCATATCAAAAATTCGGCAGGCATTCTGTTCATGGTCGACCCGCTGCAGATTCGCTCCATTCGTGAGCGCATCAAGCTGAGTATTGGCGACAAGCCCGGAGAATTTGTCTCCCAGTATGATGAGCCGCGTGATGTGGTGCTGACCCTGTTCGGTGATTTCATCGCTTATCAGGATAAAACGAAAACGGACATTCCGACCGCCGTGGTGCTGACCAAGAGTGACATGCTGACGGCGCTTGCCGATGAGGAAGGCACTTATATCAAGAGCAACAGCAATATTTTTAACCCGATGGAGCACCGCAATTATCTGGATCTGACCGAGATTGCCAATATTGACGGTGAAATCCGGCGTTTCATCGAGAAGGTGGACAGGCCGTTCAAAGGCACGATGGATGTCTATTTTTCCAACACCGCTTATTTTGCCGTATCCGCGCTTGGCAGCAATCCGGTGGATCAGAAGCTGCAGGGGCTGGTCAGCCCGATCCGGGTGGATGAGCCTTTCATCTGGCTGCTGTATAAACTGAAGTATGTTGAGGGGAGAGAATTGCATTGAGCAGTTTGAAGCCCATTCAGCAGCAGATGTATACCCGTGAAAGGCAAGGCATTTTCCGGTCCGCTGAAGGGTTTGATACGATTGCCAAATCGCAGGGGCTGGAGAGCAACTGGATCAAGAAAGTGCTGCATCCTTTGTGTATATATGATGCGCCGACAGAGCTGACTTCGCGTGGGGAGAAGGACGAGAAGGCTTATCCAGATGCCGTTCACCTCGTGCGGACAGAGAACGGAGATATCGTGCTGGGGCGCAGCCTCTATAAGGCTGCCGATTTTACGGGCCTAAGAAGCGCATTCTTTACGCATAATTTTGTCATTCCTGCCGGTCACGGGGAAGGGGCTGCAGATTACAAGCTGTGGCTGAATACAGCATTTGCGGACTCCTACGACATCGAACAGGGAATGGAACTGCCTGAACTGGACACTCTGCCTGCGGAAAAGATATATCCCGCCGTTGCACCGGCATCCGTGCTTTCCGAGCTGAATATTGATGAGCAGACTTTCAAAAGACTATTGTATGCGGTCATGATGTCGCTGTCTGGCCGCAAAAAGGTATATGTCTCGCTGAATGTCCCGGCTGAGGAAACCTCTACCGCTGCTCAAAAGCTGCTGTTTGTTTTGTACGGCTATATGCCTTACGCATTCAGAAAGAAGCTTGGTTTCCTGACCTATGCCGCGGAGCCTGCCAGCAGGAAAGGCATTCAATTGACGTTTGTGGTGCAGGGCGGCCTGCGTCCGGGAGACCGGAATATTGAGAAGGAATTTGTGTTTGACCTTCCGCAGGGACGAATTCTGAACGCAGAGGCCGAAGAGGCTGAAAGGCCATTTCTGGAGTTGATGTGGGAGCATGTAAAAAGCGGAGAATCCCCTGAAGCATTCTTCAAGTTCGCGGATCAGATGCTGAACGGAATGGAAGCCGGGCGCGGGCTCAGCCTGCAGGGCTACGATGAGCTGAGCGTCTTTTACCGGATGGAACGGGGCGAGAACGAGTGGTATCAACGGAATAAAGCGTCGGTACTTCAAGGGCTGAACGCATACCTGACCAGCCCGGAAGCAATGCGTCGGCGGATGAGGCTGAATGATCTGTTTCTGGCCGCGTTCGACCGTGAGTTTGACGCCGTCAGACAAGGAGCGTTGCCAGACCCGGACGTGGTCAAGTGCTTCAAGGATTACTACAACGCCGATTCCTCGTATCTCGGCAACAAGCTGATCGAGTTCCTGATCCGCTCTTTGAACAATTTGCATTCCGCCACAAGAACGGACATGGCAGCGCGGATCTGCCAAATTATCGACAGCAGCCAGGCGCTTCTCGCTGCATTTTTACATAAGGTGCTCAGCACAGGCGCCTTGACGAACGCGCTGTTCCTTCCTTATGCACAAGAGAAGCTTGCGAGGGCTGCTGACGTACAGGATATGCTTGACCTATTCCGGGACTGGGGCAGGGTTCAGCCTGAGCTGCTGAATCGTCCGGAGTTCCAGAAGCTGGCGGAAGCAGTGGTCATGGATCGGCTGCGTTCCATGCCGCAGCGACATGAAGCAACGGTGCATTTTCAGCAAAGTGTGTTGAACATGATGCATGAAAGGCTCGGCACGCCTGCAGAAGAAGCGATGCTGGACAGGCTCTTTGAAGCGGGGGAGCGTTTCCTGCTGACAGAGGTTAAGCTGCAGGAGATCACGCCAGCCCAACTGAAGCAATTGGGCTTCTGCACCCGCCCCGATCTTGGCCCATGGGTAGCCCAGCTCCCGCCGAGGCTGCAGTCGCTGGCTGTTGAATTTGTGGCGGCTTATGATTGGTTCATAACAGAGAAGCCGGAGCCTTCTTTGCTTATGGAGCTTTCGGAGCAGGAACGGGAGCATGTGCGGGGCTGGGCCATGCGCTGGCTGTCGGCTGAGCTGCAAAACGGAAATTATGCCCGGCTGCTTCCTGCTTATATCGAGCTGTCGGAGAAAGGGAGCAGGGTATTGAATTTCGGCGCGCTGCTGAAGGATGTGCGGAGTTGGGCAGGAGACACTGAGCTCGTCTGCCGCTTTATCCGCTGGAGCGAGCAGCATACGGAATTCGGCAACCCGCGTACAGGCTTCCATCCGGATTATCAGAAGAGCCTGATGGTGTTCTTCAAGGAGGAAGGAAAAGAGGGCCTGCACAAGAAATCGCTGTGGCGGCGTCATTTCGAGCCGGCGCAAGGCCCTTATCTGGCATTCTATAATAAGGCGAAACGGGCAACCGATCCGCCACTGCTGCAAACGATGCGTAAGCTGCGCAAGGGCAGAGCGCTGCTGGTATTGCTTGCCACGGGCGCTCTGGTTGCGGCAGTGGTCGTATTCGCCTCCGGTCTGTTAAGCCCGGAACCGGAAGGCACTCCTCTGCAGAAGGCCCAGAGGAATGATACGTCGACCGTCGCTATAACGCAAACGGAGCCGGCCTCGCCGCAGAAGGAGGCTCCGGCAGTACAAGTGACTTTGCTGGCGAAAGAGGAAGGCTCAACAGCGAAAGGGTTAAAACTTTTGTTTGCATTCACAGACGTCGTACGGCAGGAGACATTTGAACCGGAGTCGATCAACATTACAGACCCGGAGGGGAACCGGCATGAATTCAAAGACTTTACGCTTGAGCCGGTGACACCGGATGCTGTACCTACAGCGAAGCAGCCTTCCTATTCTTATAAGGTATTGGTTACAATCAATGAAGACTATTCCATTCAGGAAGGCAGCACGGTTGAAGTGGACGGGGAAGAGTATCCGATCTCTTCAGCAGTTGATTCCGATAAGGGAAATGCAGGCGAACGTTAGGAGAATTCGTTAAGTATGTCGAAAGATAAGGCGGAGGCAGCCTTGGACTTCAATGAGTCCATAGGATGTCCCCGCCTTTATTTGTTGAGCGCATTAATTTTATACTAATCGATCCAGAAGGCGAAATTAAAAAACCTCCGGATCAGAGGTGTTTGCTATTCATTTCTGCAATGAAGGAGCCGATAAATAATTATATTTGTCTCTTTGGATCCAGAAAGAAGAGGAGAATGTCACCATGATTCATTCCAATAATAATGAACTGAATGCATCCCTGCTGGTCGCGCTGAATGCCAGAAACCGCGTGATCGCGAACAATGTCGCTAATGCCGATACGCCGTATTACAAGGCCCAGTCTGTTGAGTTTGAAGCAGAGCTGAAGCGCAAGCTGGAAAGCGGATCGAGCGGCCAGCTTGTCCTGAAGCGTACCGATCCGAGACATCTGCCCATGCCGAGCGCCTCCAATCAGGTGGAATTTAAGGTTGTTGAAGATCAGAACACAACGATGAACAACAACAAGAACAATGTGGACATTGACAAGGAGATGTCTGCGCTGGCGGAGAACCAGCTACTGTACAACTACACGGTTGACCGGGTGAGCGGTTATTATTCCAAAATGAAAAATCTGCTTTCCGATTTGAAATAGTTAAATCGAATATTTTAAAACAGGAAATCCGCGCGCGGCGCGGATTTTTTGTTCATCGATAGACTTTTTTGTTACAGTAGAGTTCAAATAGGACACTATATAGATAGCTGGTTATTTCGCAAGAACTGCTGCAGAGGAGGAGAAGGGATGGCAAGACAAAACATAAGAGTTCCTTACGGATATGAACCGCCTGAAGAGACCCGGAAGGGAACGCTGATTTTTTATGACGCTTTTGAAGAAGTAACGGATGCTGAGCTGGAGCGCGCTTACACAGCTTTTGAGCAACGCGCTTTTGCCAAGCTGGTCCTGTACCCGCTGCATGAAGATACGGTCCGGCGAATGTGGAAGGAGCCGGTTAGCGCTTTTCATAAACGGCAAAAACGTCTGGAAGAATGGAAGCTCGATTCCGGTCATTCCATGGTTAGCATTCAGAATTGGGATGGTAAACGAAAAAAATACACACCGATCGATACCGCTTTGCGCTATTTGACCGAGGCGTATCCGGCCCCGTATTTTCTCTATATGACTCCAGAAATGGCCCATTTATTCGCTTCTTTTTCCACGTTTGAGGAGTGGATTGTTCAGCTTAGATTGCTCTTATCCGCTGAGCCGGAAATCGTCCATCCACGGCTTGAAAAATTTCGGCATAGATGGGATGTATTTGCCGGGGAATAAAAAATGCAGGGAGCCAGGAATAGGAGGGTCACTGCAGATTATCGGCCGACAGCCACTTAGCCAGCGAACACGTATCTTGTGTCCGCTGGCTTTTTGCTTTTTTGTGTAAAGTCAAAACGGAACAATTAACAATGAATTCACTTGTATTTTATATTGACTTGAGTTTTCGGCTTTAAGCTAGAAACAGATGTCTAGGAATCTTCCTAAACAACTACGAGAATATTACAACGACCTGAAAGGGAGGGAAACATACTGTGTCCCAAGTGAAATCATTATTTAGTCGTCTGATATGCGCCATGCTTGCAGTCGTCCTTGGTATGCCAATGCTAGGTCTATTTGCGCAAGAGGCTCATGCGGCCGATTATACAATGGCTACGAACAAGTCGGTTTACTGGCAGGGTGAAAGCGTTGAGGTAACCTATTCAGGGGCGGTTAATGAAAAAGATTGGATCGCTTTATATGAAGCTTCCAATGATAATCTGAAAAACTACCTGGAGTGGCACTACACGGGGACTGGAGAAGGTACCTTAACATTCAATACTTCCTCCTTGAAGCCGGGGGACTATACCCTTCATTTTTTGGTTAACGACGGGTATCAAGTTGAGGCAAGCGTCTCGTTTGCCATTGAAGCGTTGCCGGCGCCTTCCGGTATGTCTCTGGACGCAGCAATAGACGGTGATAAAACCATTACTGGTGATGTCACGATTACACCGCCTGCAGATAATGAGATCATTCAAAATTATAAATTGTATTGGGGCGGAACGAGCGGTATGCTCTCTGACGTGCCGGAAGTGGCCACGGTAACGAGCGCTGCTTATCAGGAGGATGTCGTGTTCTCGTTTCAACCGGGAACCGTCGTGCCTGATGGAGCTACTTCCCTCCTGGTCTATTCCGAACACGAAGGACTACAATCGCAATCCTTCGCGAGAGCGCTGCTTCCAGGATATGTGGCCCCGGACGAGGTGGATTTAACCGTGATGAGTTTTAATATTTGGCAAGGACCGGTCAAATCCAAATACGGCGTTGACGGTGCAGCGCAGCATATTGCAAACGCCATCCGTGAAAGCAGAGCCGATGTGACGGGCATTCAGGAAACGGACAGGGATATCGTCGTCAAAGCAGCGCAATTGCTCGGGTTTCATGCCGCCGTCAAAGCAAACAGCGACCTCAGTCTGATCAGCAAATATCCAATCATCGAGGTTGATGAAGCGAATGACTATTATCTGATCGAAGTCGTGCCGGACAAGGCGGTGGCCATCGGTAATGTCCATTTGTCTTCTTCACCTTATGGTCCATACGATATCCAAGAGGGTAAAACGGTCGAAGCCGTTTTGCAGAACGAGAATATATATCATATGACAGAAATGAAGAGTACGTTCAACAAGCTTCCGGCTTTGGCCGCCCAAGGAATGCCGGTATTCCTCACTGGCGATTTCAACGTTCCGTCGCACTTGGACTGGGTCGAAGGTAATAAAGATCGCCATAATGGTCAGGTCGTTGAATGGCCGGTATCCAAGAAGCTGGAGGAGCTTGGTTTCCAGGATTCCTATCGTGTCATGCATCCCGATTCTGTAGCGGAGCCTACCATTACTTGGGCCGCTGAAGGAACGGAATGGAAGAACCCGGAAATGTATGATCGGATCGATTATGTATACAGTCACGGTCCCGCTGTTGTAAAGAACAGCCAGGTCTATGGCGAGAAGCAGGTGGTTGGAGGAAACTCCAATTCTTTTACGAAATCCGATGTAGAATTGGATACCTGGGTATCCGACCACAGAGCTGTGGTTTCGACTTTCACCGTAACTCCGCGCAGTTACAATGACTTGGAGCTGCCCAAAGATCCGGAAATTGAAAAAGCGACGATAAGTCTGGAAAAAACCGTTTTCGCTCATGGCGAACCGATTACAGTCAGCTATAAAGGCGCCCAAAGCCTGACGGATTGGATCGGGATTTATAAGAAGGATGAAAGTCCAGGCGGTCCTGCTTCACAAAAATGGGACTATGTGCCGAGTCTGCCTGACGGTAAATTGATATTGGATGACAACAGCGAGGGCAAAGTAGCCACTATGGCGGATATTGCGCCGGGCGAATATTATGTTGCACTGCTGCTCAACGGCGGTTATCAGGAAAATGCCGAGCGGATATACTTTAAAATTACCGCCAAGACAACGCCAGAAATACCGGGAACACCAGGAACGCCAGAAACTCCAGAAACTCCAGGGACGCCGACAACGCCGAAACCGCATGATTCGGATGATGATGACGACGATTCGGATGATTCATCCTCGGGTGGCAGTTCGAACAATGGTTCAGTTTCAAAACCGGGACAGGAACAATCAAAGCCTGGCACCGAGCCTGAAACCAGGCCGGAAAATACACCGGCGGATGAAGATGAGCAGCCAGCAAAACCAAGCACACCGGTGGAATCGGTCTTTACCGACATCGACTCTTCATTCAAAGCGATCGGTGCGGTTCAATCCATGTTTGACAAAGGTGTCATCAAAGGTGTAGGCGGAAACAAGTTTAACGGCGAAGCTAAATTAAACCGTGCGGATTCCGTGATCATGTTGAACCGGTTGTTCAACATTGCCGGCCAATCCGGGACCAGCTTTGCCGATGTGAAACCAACTGGATAAACAATTTTTGACTGAATAAAGTCGCCTCCTTCAATACTGGGATTAGAAAAAGGTTTCCGCTAGCCAAGGCAAGCGGAAACCTTTCTATTCTAAAGCCGGTGATTCGGAGAATTAGCGTGCCATCCAGCCGCCGTCAACGCACAGGACATGCCCGTTCATATAGTCGGAGGCAGCGGAAGCGAGGAATACGGCTGGTCCCTTGAGATCCTCTGGCGTGCCCCAGCGCCCTGCCGGAATGCGCTCAGTAATGGAACGTGTTCGGTCAGGGTCCTGCAGAATCGGCGCCGTATTGTTCGTATCAATGTAGCCCGGAGCGATAGCGTTAACCTGGATGCCTTTTTGCGCCCATTCGTTGGCCAGCGCTTTCGTTAGACCGGCAATGCCATGCTTGCTCGCCGTATATCCGGGAACGTTGATGCCGCCCTGGAAGGAGAGCATGGAGGCGATATTGATGATTTTGCCGCTGCTGCGGCTGATCATATGCCGTCCGGCGAGCTGTGACAGGATAAAAATGGAGTTGAGGTTCAAATTGATGACATCGTTCCAGTCCTGCAAACTGTGCTCTGCCGCTGGAGCTCTGCGAATCGTGCCTGCGTTATTGACGAGAATATCAATGTTTCCCGTTAAGCTCAGGGCATCAGTGAGCACCTGCTCGATACCGTCGGTCATGCCTAGATCGGCCTTGAGATCAAGCGCCTGTCTTCCCAAAGCACGAATGGAGGAGACCGCTTGCTCACTGCCTGATCTGGATACGGTCACGACGTCGGCTCCGGCTTCAGCAAGACCAATCGCGATGCTTTCCCCGATTCCGCCGGAGCTGCCTGTGACAAGCGCCGTTTTTCCTTCAAGCTGAAACCATTGCATATAATAATGACACTCCTTTATATAGATGTCGGATGGATAGAATCAGGTGTTACTGATTAAACGGACGCCTGTCTCCCTGATACGCTGGCCCTGCTCGCTATCCGGAATCCGGTCCGTGATAATGGCCGTCAGATCCGACAGAGGGGCAAATGTGCGCAGGGCGGTCTGTCCAAATTTGTGATGATCGACAGCGGCGTACACCTCTTTGGAGACCGCGATCAGCGCCCGTTTGAAATCGATAAGATCGCTTGTATACACGGACAAGCCGTTCTCCGGGTGGAGGGCGGTAGAAGAGATGAATGCTTTCCGGATATTCAGGCCGTGTATGAAGGCCACTGCTTCCGGCCCTGCAAGCACATTACGGACACGGTAGCCGCCTGGCACGACAAGGCGAATATGATCTTTTGGAGCCAGCTCGCTGATGATATATACATCATTGGTAATGACCGTGATGGGTTCCGGTCCCAGCTGCTTTGCAATTTCCTGGGTCGTGCTGCCGCCGTCCAGGGCAATAATATCGTTCTCGACGATGAGCGATGCTGCTGCAGCGGCAATTTGCTTTTTTTCGGACAGGTGCTTGATTTGCGATTCATGCTCGGGCAGAATCCCGTATTGCTCGCGGCTAGCCAGCATGGCTCCGCCATGAACACGTACGACGAAGCCCTGCTCCTCCAGCTTGGTAAGATCCTCGCGGATCGTTTTGCCGGTGACATTCAGGCGCTCGCTGAGCTCATTGACCGTCACTTCTTTGTCACGCAGCAGGACCTCCATAATTATTTCATATCTACGAAGAGGGTTCATAAAGCAGTCATCCGTTCTGTGAATGTACGTCGATAGACGTTTTTCTTATCTTAACTCGCCCATGGCCACGCCGTCCATATCCTCGAAAATCTGGTTTTCTCCGGCCATTCCCCATATGAATGTGTAATTATGAGTGCCTACGCCGCTATGAATGGACCAGCTTGGGGAAATGACAGCCTGTTCATTACGCATGACGACATGGCGTGTCTCTTGCGGTTCGCCCATAAGGTGGAATACCACAGCATCGTCCGGAAGGTTAAAATACAGGTATACCTCGGAACGGCGGTTATGGGTATGCGCCGGCATCGTATTCCACATATTGCCTGGTTCCAGTATCGTCATGCCCATCACAAGCTGGCAGCTTTGAATGCCTTTATCATGGATATAACGGTAAATCGTCCGTTCATTGGAATGTTCAATGGAGCCGAGATGAACGTTAAAGGCATCGGAAGGACCTGTTTTCACGGTCGGGTAGGTTTTATGGGCCGGTGTCGAATTTAAATAAAATTTGGCCGGATTGGCGGAATCACTGCTCTTGAACAGCACTTCTTTAGCTCCCAGTCCCACATACAGGCACTCCCGCGTGTCCAATTTGTAATCGCTGCCGTCTACGGTTACCGTTCCGGGGCCGCCGATGTTGATGATTCCCACTTCGCGGCGCTCCAGAAAGGTATCTGCACCAATGGTTTTAGAATCCGCTTTCAATTCTATTGCTTCCTGAACCGGAACGGCGGCTCCAATGATATAGCGGTCCACATGGGAATAGACCAGCTTCAGTTCACCAGGCACGAATAAAGACTCGATCACATACTCACGGCGAAGGCGCTCCGTGTCGAAAGCTTTCACTTCATTGGGATGAGAGGCGTGGCGGTTTTCCATAATTACTGTCTCCTTCATGTTCGTTTTAGTTAAAATAGGGTTTATATAAGTTTAAATTAATCCAATTCGGTTCGTTTGGCAAGTAAATAAATGAAATTTTATGTACGGCTTTAGCCATGAACGGTCAGAGCGTTCATGGCTGGTAAGGGAGTCTATTCTTCAAACGTTCCTGGTCAATGGGCTTTATCCGCGTCAGTCCAGGCTGGCGGAGATATGGTCCTGGCGCAGATCCAGCCATTCGAGCTGCTCGCGGGACAGCTGAATCGTGGCGCCTTCAGCACAGGAATCCAGCTCCGCAGGGTTGCGGGCGCCAATGACCGCACTGGTTGGGAACGGCTGATTCAGCACATACGCAAGGGCGATCTGAATCGTGCTGGCATTCTTCGCTTCTGCAAGCTGTTCTGCACGGCGAAGGCGTTCCCAGTTCTCATCGCTGTAAAATACGCGCACCAAATCCTCGTTATCCCGCCGCTCCGGTGTGAATTGCCCGGTAAAAAAACCTCTGGCCTGCGAGGACCAGGATAACAGTGGAAGCTGCTGCCGTTCATGCCAGTTGCAGGTTGCCTCGTCTGCGGAGACACAGCCGGGCCAGAAGGGCTCGTTGGCTTTGGCCAGGCTGTGATTGGGGCTGCTGAAGGAGAAGCCGCGCAGTCCGTGTGCTGCTGCGTATTCATTCGCTTCCTGCAGCCGCTGCCAGGTCCAGTTGGAGGCGCCGATCGCTTCAATCGTTCCGGCCTCAATGTGACGGTTCAGGACTTCAAGGATTTCCCCGACAGGGACAGAGGGGTCATCCCGGTGAAGGGCATAAAGCTCTACCGAGGACGTCTGCAGCCTCTCCAGGCTGCGGGCCAAATCCGCATCAATGGCTTCGCGGTTCACACGCGGTCCGTTTTGATCATGATGCGCCCCTTTGGTCAGAATCACCCACTGATCCCGATTCCCCTTTTCCTGCATATATCTGCCGATGACCTCTTCACTTTGGCCTCCGGTATAGATATAAGCCGTATCCAGCGTATTGCCGCCTGCCGCCAGAAAAGCATCCAGATTGCGTACGGCTGTGTCATAAGTTTCATGGGTGAAATAATCGGAGCCTTTAATCAGACGAGATACCGGTTTACTGGCTCCTTCAATCCGAATATAATCCATAATTGCTGTTCGCCTCCCTGATTACTTTAATTCTTTCTGAAGGGTGACCGGCTGCTGCCGTCAGGGTTATATTAACATTAGAAAGAAAACGGTTCCATATAAGAAATACGAAGCAGAAGTGCGGAATATCACTTCTTTTTTGTTATATCAGGAGTCTCACAGCATACGAAAGGGGTGCCCCAGGTCGTAGGACCTTGAAGGACACCCCGGATATCCGGATATTAAAAATGCGTGTTCAAAAAGTCAGGTTTTCAGCATCAAGAAGGTTGAATGAAGCTAGGGACTGAGGAGCGGAGCGTACGTTTGGGTACGTGAGCACCTGAAATGTTTCCGCAGGAAACATGCTTCGGAAGCATCTGCTTAGTCTCGGCTGAATTCAAGATTCGATGTCGAGTCCGCCTCCTGACTTCCTTCGTGATCAAAAGATGACTTTTTGAACAACCTCTAAAAGTGTCGTCCAGTGATATAGCGGCTGCCCCAGTAGCCTGTATTAATACTGGCGATGCCAACACCCTTGTTCGGCATGTTGCTGATCATTTTGCCGTTTCCAACATAAATGCCAACATGGTCGATCCGACCGGGCTTGTTCACGCTGAACATAACAAGATCACCGACGGACAGCTTGCTCTTGCTGTTCACTGCCTTCCCTCGTTTAGCCTGGGCTTTGGACCCCCAAGGTATGTTTATCCCGTTCTTCTTGAACACAAATTGAGTAAAGGAGGAGCAATCAAAGATGAGCCTGGAAGGATTGCGAACACCAAACTTGTATGTAACTTTGCCCTGATAGGACTTGGCGGTATTGACGATTTTGCTTCCGCTGGTTGCATAAAATTCCTGGGCAGAATCGGAGGCAGAAGCGGAGCTTGGAATTATGGTGCTTGCAGCAGAGAAAAGCATTGAGAGAGCTAGAGTAGCAGTAGCTAGTTTTTTCATGGGTCATCTCACTTCCTTGATTGGTAGATATATCAGTTACAGGTGTACATTAGCATAGGAGCTAACAAAAATTCCTTAGTGGATGTTTGGGTATGGAGGAAATTTCGGCCAAAGACACATGAAAATCGACTTGCGTGCCGATAAAAAAATAGAACATCGGGAAGGTCGGGTGAAGGTGAATGAAAGTTAATGGACGTAGAAAAAATGGAGCATTATGGATGAACATGTCTAGCGGATTTCACAAATTAGGTGATTACAGAGAGGAATTTGACGTCAGTACAGGGGACAGGCTTATGTCCAGTCTGACACGCCGAGTGTATTCCATCGTGCTGATTCAAATCGGGGAGGAGAGTTTTGCCGAGATTGAGCTATTTGTGAAGGGAGAAGCTGGTCTTGACGCCTGGAAGAACACATAAAACCTCAAACAGCCGGCCTCAAGTTCGAAGCCGGTTATTTGAGGTCTATTCAACGTTTCATCGTTACTCGCTCACTACTTTACGCTCGCCCAAGGGCTGTACCGGACGATGATTGTCAGGAAAAATGGCTGCAAATTGATCAATTTGCGCTTGCGACATCTCAATCGGGTTGTCCAGCACAATCCAGCTTACCCCCTCAGTGCATGATGGAGTTGTAAGCGAGCCGTTGTAACGGATGGAATGCAGGTTTTCCGGAAGCATGGATGCGAGATTAATGGTGCCTTCCAATTCAACCGTTTCTTCTGTTTCCTTGGCAGGCATGCTGCTCCATATGCTCTCGAACGCCTTGTTTTCAGCGCCATTGTTGATCAGAACACCAAGCACCGCAGTTTTACCGTCCTCGCTTTGATGGACAAAATGCAGCTCCATGTCCGCATTTTGTCCGTTAATCTGATGTTCGCTCGGGTGATGGAAATGGAACTGGGCAAGCGTAAATCTGCTTCCGTCCAGCATGATGTAAGGGTTGGCATCTTTCAGACTGACCTGGATCGTATGTCCGTTGTTTTGTATATTTGCTTCCGCAATGCCGTAATGGATCTCTATCGGCTGAATGGCATCCGAGGACGTTAGCTGGGAGCGTTTAATGTTGATGGGGGACTGCTGTGTTCCGTATTTGCATGCCAGGAAATCTTCATTCAGATCCCCCCAGTGCTCTGGTCCGGTGTCGCCTTCATATGACCAGTGAGCGGGGGAGACTACGGGAACAGAGCCTGTCTGAATGCCGGGAGTATCGGTGCCCGTTTCAGTTTCCGCGGCCTGGTTTGGCCGCTGGGTGCATCCAGCCATAAACACAAGGACAAGCAGCACAGTTATCCATGCGATTTGCAATCTGTTTTTCAGCGGCGTTTCCTTCTTTCTTGATGTGTATATAACTTATAATATTGTAATTTATTTCATATATATGCTCAAGGGCCGTCCCATTTTTCATGCAGCGGGACGGCCCTTGAGTGTAATATATTATGGGATGAATTTCCTTAAAAGGATGGCGGAATTATGCCCGCCAAAGCCGAAGGAATTGGACATGCTGATCATCAGCTCAGCCGGCCGTGCCTGATTCGGCACGTAGTCAAGGTCGCATTCCGGATCAGGCGTCTCCAGGTTGATGGTCGGCGGGACGATGCCATCCTGCAGAGATTTCACCAACGCAACCGCTTCGACGGCGCCTGATGCCCCCAGCATATGACCGGTCATGGACTTGTTCGCTGTGACCGGCATACGGTACGCATGGTCTCCGAACACTTGCTTGAGCGCGGCGGTCTCTGAGCGGTCCCCGATCATCGTGCTCGTGGCATGGGCGCTGATGACGTCCACCTGTTCCGGAGAGATACCGGCTTCGGACAATGCAGCAACCATCGCCCGAGCTGCCCCGTGTCCGTCCGGCGGGGTGGCTACCATATGGTAGGCGTCTGAACTCGCCCCGTAACCGATCACCTCTGCCAGAATGGTGGCTCCTCTGTTTTGCGCATGGGAGAGGGATTCCAGAACGAGGATGCCGGCCCCCTCCGCCATGACGAATCCATCCCGTTCCGCGTCAAACGGGCGGCTTGCCCGCTCAGGCTGTGCATTGCGGGTGGAGAGGGCAGTCGCATTGGCAAAGCTGGCCAGGGCAATATCCGTTAGGGCCGCCTCTGTGCCGCCCGCGATCATGATGTCCGAACGCCCGGCCTGGATATTGAAAAAAGCTTCTCCAATAGCAGTGTTTCCAATGGAGCAGGCGGTCACCGGCGACATGGAGGGGCCAAGCGCGCCATACCTGATGCTGATCATGGCGGCTGCCATATTGGAAATCATCATGGGCACCAGAACCGGACTGATCCGTTCCGGTCCGCGTGCGGCGAGAACGGCGCTCTGGTTCAACAGGCTTTGAATACCTCCTGTACCGGAGCCGACATACACCCCGAACCGCTCCCTATTTATCTCTTCAAGCTTGAGTTCTGATTGCTGTAGGGCCTCATCCGCAGCCGCCAGAGCGAACTGGCAGAAGCGGTCCATTTTGCGGGCTTCTTTAGTGCCAAAAAGCGCATTTGCATCGAAATCATGTACAATCCCCGCCATTTTCACCTTCTGCTTTGATGTATCCAGCGAATCTATTTGCGAAATTCCGGATTTCCCGCGTACAAGGCCGGACCAGAACGTCTCCACATTATTGCCCAGCGGCGTAATAACGCCCATGCCTGTGATTACGACTCTTTCTTTCTCCATAAAAGGAACCTCCCTTGAACTGAACAAATTCTGTTATCAGGGATAGAATGTCATGAAATTTATCCTATTACAAGATATAGTTTATGCTAGTATAATTAGTACCATAATAATTTAATGAATCGTTGTGAAAAAGGAGAGACCAATGAATTCGCAAACGAGGCTGCAGGTTTTATCCGCTTTTTTAAAGGCGCAGCGTGCCAAGCTTTCTCCCGAAGTAGCCGGGTTTCCGGGAGGCGCGAGACGGAGAACTCCGGGGCTGCGCAGGGAGGAGGTGGCACAGCTGGCAGGGGTGAGCACCACCTGGTATACATGGCTGGAGCAGGGACGCGACATCAAGGTGTCTCCGTCTGTACTGGATTGTGTAGCCACAGCGCTCCAGCTGACGGCTGACGAGCGAAAATACCTGTTCTCGCTCGCTCTGGAAAGCGGGTTGTCAGCATCCTATCCGGCAAAACAAGAAGTGCCGCTCATGACTCCCTCACTGGAAAAAATCATCACCGAGCTGCGCTATTGTCCGGCGATTATTTCAGACCGGACCTGTCATATTGTGGGCTGGAACCTGGCGGCTGCTTATGTATTTCTTGATTTTGAGCTGATTCCCCGGGAAGAACGCAATATGATCGAATTGCTCTTTTCACGCAGGGAATTCAAAAGGCTGGCAGTGAATTGGGAGCATTTCGCGAGCGGTTACCTTGCGATGTTCCGTTCGTACTATGGTCAGTACATGGAAGATGAATGGTATGATCATTTTCTGGAGGAGATGAAAAATCGTTATCCGGATTTTGAACAGATGTGGGAGCAGAGCCAGGTGAGCTACGCGCCGGATGTTCATCTCGAATTCAGGCATGCCAAGGCGGGCAAGATGGTGTTTGAGCTTACGTCTTTGCAGGTTTATGGTGAGCATGATCTGCGCTGCAGTATCTATACACCGAATACAGGCACGGAAGAGAAGCTAAAAAAATTGATGAATGAGCGGGGGGCATTGCAGGAGGAGCCGTATTCCTGACCGTCTTCAAGGGGAGGGGGACTCCTTTCTGTTCTCGACCGTTTTGCCAATCAGCGCAATTCGAAAAAACTTCTTTCTAAAATGCCTCAAATAGGGACAATTGATTGTCGCATTATGTCATACTTGATAGAAAGGTCCTATTCCCAAACGATAAAACGGCATATATATTATACTATATAATTAAAAATTTATTGTTCGTACGACAATAGCAAACCCACTGAAAGGTGGTGACGCAAAGCTACAGGGGCTAAGGTGAAACCTAGATTACTATGCCAGCCAGTTGCCGAATACGACGGAGCCTCCGTCTATTTTGTTATGGCTATCAAAATATGGACGGGGCTTTTTTCATTTTTGCGAATGGCTGCCGGATTCGGCAGTGGCGATGATTAGGAGATCGATTTCATTATTAGTCACTTATTCTTAAAGGGGAGAAGGGAGAATAATGGACCACAGAATATTACTTGAAGTAAACGATCATTTTCCTAATATTCTCAGTATGTCTGAAATAAAAGAGAGGTTGATTGAACGAAAAGAAATTCTGCATTTACTGCAAGAAGAAACTCGGAATATGAATGAGATGCTGTCGATACCCTATTTGTTTGTGATTACGGATACGGATGGAACCGTTATCGATTATTGCGGTACCGATTCGTTAAAAGGTTATTTTGAAAGAAATAATATAAGAAACGGTACATCATTCGCCATGAAAAACGCGGGAATCAATGCCATTTCATTATCTATGGAGCATCGAGCGGTGTCTGTCGTCATTGGAGACGAGCATAGCAACAAATTGTTCGCCGAATTGTCTTCTGTTTGTACACCTATTCGAATAAAAAATATAACTATAGGCTATCTAAGCCTTTGTTTTCATTATTTTCATGAGGTTACATTCGCACTGCCCCTCATTGAACATCTGGCAAGGAATATTGAAGACAAATTGCCTCAAAAGGACTCCCTTCTACAAAAAGAGCTGACCTATTCTCTCTTTGATCGATATGCATTAACCAATCGTGAAAAAGAAATAGCCTATGGGTGGCTGGAAAATAAAAACGTACCTGAAATTGCGGATATTTGTGGGATTAGTCAAAGTACGGTTCGTACGTTTATCAAAAAAATCTATGCCAAAACGAGTGTCAATCATAAAGGGGCATTTCTTAAGAAATTTTCATAGCGCTTAGGAGGAGGGGAGCTATCAGTTCTACATACACCAAAACAACAGCACTCCTATTTAAAGGAGGCATATCCGTCGTCAAGCATGACAACACTCCCGTTAATAGCTCTGGCTTCCTCCAATGAAATCATATATACAGCATCAGCTATTTGCTTTGGATCAATCAATTTGTTGCTCATACTTTTGGCTTTAATCTGATCTATGATTCCCAAGTCTCTGAATTCCTGGAGTAGGTCCGTATCAACGAAGCCTGGTGCTACTGCAACGACTCTGATCCCGTAAGGGGTGTATTCGAGCGCCACAGATTTTATCATCATGTTGACTGCTCCTTTGCTCACGTGATAAGGAAAGGTTCCGGGGCTAGCCAAATATCCGAGTACAGATGGGTTGTTAATGATGATGCCCCTCTTGTTCAGTTCAATCATTTTCTTGCCTGCTGCGAGAATTTCATAAGCCACAGCATGCTGATTTATACTAATCGTTTTATGGTATTCCTCCAGTGATAACAGCCACTCTCTTCCTACTCATCATGAATGGCCTCCCTTAAATATTCTGACAGACATCTCCATGATTCCTCAATTAGTGAATAAAAGAAATACCCAATTTTGGGGACTTCTTTTATTTCAGTAGAATTTTATAATTCTATGTAACAGAATATTGAAAAGCAGCTTAGAGCTTCGTATTACACATTGTTTGGTAATTGCCTGCACGGCTATTTATTAAGAAATGAGGGATATGCAATGCCATTCCATGGGGAAAGAACAGTTATCGTCACAGGCGCCGCTCGCGGCATTGGCTATTCTATTGCCGAAGCATTTGTTAAAAATGGTGACTTCGTCGCGATCGGTGATTTGAACGCGGAAAGTGCGGTTGGCCGTGCGAAAGATATTGGAGACCGGGCAAAAGGTTACGAAGTAAACGTTGGAGACCCGGAATCAGTACAGCTTTTTGTCCAACAGGTGATCGCAGAGCGGGGAAATGTCCATGTTCTGGTCAACAATGCAGGCTTGCAGCATATTGACAAGGTAGAGGATTTCCCTTTGGAAAAATGGAACCAACTGATTAATGTCATGCTGACCGGCCCCTTCTTGTTAACGAAGTACGTGGTCCCTTTTATGAAAAAACAACAGTATGGAAGAATTATTAATATTTCTTCTGTTCATGGTAAAAAGGGTGCCCCTTATAAATCCGCATATGTCTCTGCAAAACACGGCGTTGTGGGTCTCACGCGTACAGTAGCACTTGAAACTGTGAACGAGGGTATTACAGTTAATGCTATTTTGCCAAGTGCTGTGAAAACTGAATTGGTCATGCAACAAATAGCACAGGTAGCCAGAGCAGACGGGATCACCGAGGAGGAGGTTCTCCATAAGCATCTTTGGAGTAAGCAACCTCTGAAACGTTTTATAGATTCGTCTGAGATTGCAGCAGCTGCCATCTATCTTGCTTCCGATGCCGCCGCCGCTATAACTGGTGAAACGCTGGGCGTATCCGGGGGTATGTAATGCCAGGGGAAATGGGACATTCGAAAACCGTTGAAAGCTCTCTTGGAGGTTTAACCACAATATGGATCAACTGAATAAAAACAATTTACTGAATCAAGTAAAAATTAAAATCAATCAAGGCCAATTCTCTGATGCGTGTAGTACCCTTTATGATGGATTAAGCCACATACGCAGCCATTCTTCAGCAGAAGAATGGAAACAATTTGTCCCCCAATATCGTGAACATGCCGTAAGCCAGTTTTTCTTACAAGATCCGCTAACCCGTCGGGCATTTGAAAAACCGCGCGGCTATGCGGGTGATCCCGTAGTGATCGACTTTATATATAACCATGATAAAGCAGCGCCACCTTGCGCTAGCTCATCCGAAATTCCGCAAATTCTAAATTGCGAGCTTAACCGTATAAGTCATGCATGTCATGCTGTTCGTGAAAGAAAACGTATTTTATCCAGAAAGATTAATCAAACTGCAGAACGGGTTGCGAATCCATATATTCTCTCAGTCGCTTGTGGCTATTTGAGAGAAGCATTAGATAGTGTGGCGATTCAAAACAGAAATATTGGGAAATTTGTAGCTATTGATCAGGATAAGGAATCACTTGCTGTTGCCGCAGAAATAATAAAGGGCTTTGGAGAAACAATTCATGCCTCTCTAATTGAAATTATTAGTAACACAGTGCCTCTTCCTACCTTCGATTTTATTTATACCGCTGGTTTATATGACTATCTGCCAGAGAGTCTTGCGAAAAAATTAACCAGCAATTTATTTAATTTACTCAATCCTGGAGGTCGATTGCTAATAGCTAACTATCTTCCGGATACCCCCTCTATTGGTTATATGGAGGCTGTGATGGATTGGTGGCTCATTTATCGAGATAAGGAGCAGATGCAAGAGTTAACACAACAAATACCGCAAGAAAAAATTAATGATGTGGATATGTTTGTGGAAAAAAACCAGGTTATTATTTTTATGGAAATTGAGAAAGTGGGTGGTGGTTAGTATGTTAGATCAGCAAAAACCTTGTAATATCGCAGTCGTTGGAGTTAGTGCTCTGTTCCCTGGGTCGACGGATCTTGGCGGTTTTTGGAAGGACATACTTGCTGGAACAGACATGATTCAGGAAGTTCCCCCTACACACTGGCTGGTCGAGGATTATTATGATCCTGATCCTTCTGCTATTGATAAAACCTATTCCAAAAGGGGAGCATTTTTGGGGGATGTTGACTTTGATACCTTGGAGTATGCCCTTCCTCCCCTTAATCTTCCAGCCACCGATCCGAGTCAGCTATTAGCCTTGATTGTGGCCAATCAGGTATTGCACGATGCTGCACGCGGACAGTTCCGGCATATGGACCGCGAGCGCATCAGCGTCATCCTTGGTACTTGGACGGCCTCATTGGTATCCGACATGGCTTCCAGGCTGCAACGTCCGATCTGGGCCAAGGCATTGCGTGAGAGCGGATTGCCGGAGTCCCAGATCGAAGAGATCTGCGAACGCATTTCGGCTTCTTATGTGCCGTGGCAGGAAAATACATTCCCTGGCTTACTTGGTAACGTTGTTGCCGGCCGCATCGCAAATCGGCTCAATTTGGGCGGAACCAACTGTGTAGTCGATGCTGCCTGTGCCAGCTCCTTATCAGCGCTTTCCATGTCGATTATGGAGCTGGCCACAGGAAAATCGGATATGGTGATCACAGGCGGCGTTGATGCGATGAACAATATTTTTGCATATGTATGCTTCAGCAAGACCCCTGCACTATCGCCTACCGGGGATTGCCGTCCATTTTCGGATGCGGCGGACGGCACAATCCTTGGAGAAGGAGTCGGGATGGTTGCACTCAAGCGGTTGGCCGATGCGGAGCGTGACGGGGATAAAATTTATGCCGTTATCAAAGGGGTAGGCACATCTTCCGATGGGAATGCCAAAAGTATATATGCTCCTGTAGCAGAAGGTCAGGCGAAGGCATTGCGGCGGGCTTATAAAGAGGCTGGCTATTCCCCGCAAACCGTAGAATTAATAGAAGCGCACGGAACCGGAACGAAAGCCGGCGATGTTTCAGAATTCGAGGGGTTGAAGCTTGCTTTTATGCAGCAGGAGGCGGTTTCGGCACCCTGGTGTGCTCTCGGATCGGTCAAGTCCCAGATTGGCCACACGAAAGGTGCTGCAGGTGCCGCAGGTTTGATAAAAGCGGTTATGGCTTTGCATCATAAAGTTCTGCCGCCAACGATCAAGGTCGAACGTCCCAATCCTAAGCTGGGGATTGAAACAAGTCCATTTTATTTAAATACGACGGCCCGGCCCTGGATTCGGGACGGATTGCATCCACGACGGGCATCTGTGAGCTCCTTTGGGTTTGGCGGAACTAATTTTCATGTTGCTCTAGAGGAATATACCGGTCCTGGGAAGGGTGCTGAGAAGGTGAGGTCTTTTCCGACAGAGTTGCTCCTGTTTAGTGCTGATCTGCTAGAGGAGCTTAAGTCAGAATGCCGAAAGGCGGCCGAGCTTTCTCCCAGCGGAAAGACATGGGTGGCTGCGGCCCGTCAATCGCAGAAGAATTTTGACCCCGGCAAGCGGCTAAGGTTGGCTGTCATTTCCGCAGGCGGCAGCGATTTAAGCACTAAGCTCCACAAGGCAGTTACACTCATGGATACGAACAGCAGTTTTTCAATCGAGGGTGTCCACTTCGCAACTGGGATTCCTTCATACGGCCGTATCGCCTTCTTGTTCCCGGGGCAAGGCAGCCAATATGTCAACATGGGAGCAGATCTGGCCATGGGATTTGACCAGGCACGATTGGTCTGGGACCGTTCGGCCAATATCTCTTTTGCCGGTACTGATAATAGGCTTCACCATGTCGTTTATCCGATCCCAAGGTTTACCGATGAAGAGCGCAAAGCGCAATCAGATGTGTTGATGCAAACGGAGTGGGCGCAGCCTGCCCTTGGTACAGCATCCTTGGCAGCACTTGGCGTGCTGCAGGCTGTGGGACTCAAAGCCGATGCTGTGGGCGGTCATAGCTTTGGCGAGCTGACTGCTTTGTGTGCAGCCGGTGTTATGGACGAAACTGCACTCATTGAAATTGCACGCACGCGGGGAGAGCTCATGGCGCAGGCCGCTACAATTCCGGGTGCCATGAGTGCTGTGTTCAGTGATAAAGCAACCGTGGCAGCGCTGATTCAGAACAACCATTTGAATGTTGTCATCGCCAATTATAATAGCCCGCAACAGCTCGTGGTGTCCGGCCGGACAGATGAGGTAGAGCGGCTGGAATTGCACTTGACAGAGAAGCAAATTCAGTTCAGACGTTTACATGTGGCAACTGCGTTCCATTCTTCTGTTGTGGAAGCATCCGTTGCACCGTTCCTGGAAAGCTTACGCAAATATCCGTTTAAAAAACCTGTTGCCAAAGTATATTCGAACATGACAGGAGAACCATTCTCCTCAGATTCAGAGGTGATCCGTGAAACGATCGCGCGGCAAATTGCCAAACCGGTATTATTTGAGCAGCAGCTGCAGTCTATGTATGAAGATGGCGTCCGAACCTTTATCGAAGTAGGGCCGGGCGGTGTGCTAACAGGATTGGTCGAACAAACTTTCAAGGACCGGCAGATCACGGCAGTATGTATGGACCGCAGGGGCCAGCATGGAGTGACCATGTTGTGGAACGCACTGGGGAAATTGGCCGCTGCCGGATTGACATTAGATTATGATGCACTCTGGGAGGAGGCGGCACCCGAAGAAACGGAACCGGAAACGAAGAAGAAGCCGCGTATGGCTGTGAAAATTAACGGTTCAGGCTACAAAAAACCATATCCTCCTCTTGGGGGTGCAGCCAGCGGTACTAAAGCCTAATCCAGAAAAGTGAAGAATACCCGCAGTGATTCGAATCTTGACCCCAAACAGCAGTATGAAAATGTTATTGAATCTAGGAGGAATACCTATGACAAACCCATCGGGAAATCACATGTCGGCCCAAGTCAATTCTGATTTCACAGCCTTGCTCCATACCTTTGAGGAGCTTCAAAAGCAAACCGCAGAAGCCCATACTGCACATCAACAATTCATGGCGGCCGGACATGCTGCGTTTCTTCGCGCAGCCGAGGCAACATTTACAAACCTGAGCAGATTAATCTCAGGAGAATTGTCCGCAAGTTATCAACACTCGGCTGTGGGAGAAGCAGTAATTGATGAGCAGCCCCTGCAAAGCCCTAAAATTATTGAATTTCCTCAACCAAACGTGCTAAATGAGTTGGACAGAGTCCATCATATTGCTCCCGCCCCTGAACTGGAGCAGGTTGCTGCGGTACAGCCTGTCATGCAACCTACGGAGCAGCCCGCCACATATTCTGAGGTTGTTCCATCCAGCCTACAATCCGATGAATCGGTCATCAGTAAGCTGCCATCCCAAATTGATCTTCAACAGCTCCTTTTTCAAATTGTTGCCGATAAAACCGGTTATCCACTGGAGATGCTCGAATTTGACATGGACCTAGAGGCTGGCTTAGGCATTGATTCGATTAAGCGCGTTGAAATATTATCAGCTCTGCAAGAGCAGCTTCCATCCTCAATAAATCTAAATCCAACTGAAATGACCACTCTTCACACGTTAGGTGAAATTGTTGATTATTTGAGAAAAAATAATCCAAATGCATCTACGGAAAGCCTAATTCTGGATTCGGACATGAAAGATTCTGCTTCGATCACTTCGTCTACGAAGTTAGATGCAGCACAATTATTAATTGATATCGTTTCCGATAAAACCGGATACCCCATTGAAATGATTGATCCATCGATGGAATTGGAATCTGAGCTTGGCATTGATTCTATTAAACGTGTGGAGATTCTTTCTGCCCTTCAGGATCAACTGCCAAAGGACATCAAAATAAATGCCAATGAATTGGCTGTCCGCCGGACCCTGGGAGAAATTGCAGACTATGTGGAGCGCAGCTCTGAAAAAAAGTCGTAACGGTTGAATCGTCAGTTTCGGATTCTCCGGTTCAGCCGCTTGCACGTTTTTGTTTACGCCTGCAAAAGGCACCAGCAACAGGCTTTGCGATGAAGGCCTTAAGTTCCATGGGGGAGGGTGTCTTGGCCATCACGGACGATGAAACAGGCATCGCCCCTTTACTCGCTGATAAACTTAAGACTCATGGTATTCAGGCGGAGGTTGTTCGCAGCGTATCAAATCATGCGTCTGGGGTTGTGTTCCTCGGAGGTTTGCGAAGCCTGACCACAGAGTCGGAGGCGTTAGCTGTTAATTATGAAGCTTTTGCCGCAGCCAAGTCAGTAGCTCAGCAACTCACGGCTCGTGGCGGACTTTTCGTAACCGTGCAGAGTACAGGCGGAGCCTTTGGCCTGCGCGGTATGGAGTCACAACAAGCCTGGACAAGCGGGCTGTCAGGATTAGTAAAGACAGCTGCTTTGGAATGGCCGAAAGCTTCGGTTAAAGCTATTGACTTGGAAATGACCGGTCTTACCAAGGAACAGGCAGCTGATGCGATTACGGCTGAGTTACTTTGGGGTGGGCTGGAAGTCGAGGTAGGATTACGGATGAATGAACCACGTGTGACCGTTCATGCCGAGCCTGCTTCGCTCTCCCAATCCATATCCAAGCGGGTTATAAATCAAAAGGGTGTAATCGTTGTCACGGGTGGAGCCCGCGGTGTTACAGCTGCTGCATTGCAGGCGCTTGCTGAAGCCGTACCTCTGCAATTTGTATTACTGGGCCGTACAGCTTTGACAGAGGAGCCGGCAATCTTTACACATGCCAATACGGAAGCCGAGCTTAGACAAATCCTGTTTGATTCATATAAGGCGAACGGGCAGAAAATGACACCGAGAGAACTGTCAACGCGTGTCCAAGCAATCCTTGCCAATCGAGAAATCAAAGAGACCTTGCATACCCTAAAACAATCAGGCTCTCATGCAAGTTATTATGCAGTTGATATTCAGGATCAGCAAGCACTGGCACATACTTTATCGGAAGTACGCCGGGAATGGGGGCAGATTACAGGCATTATTCACGGTGCGGGCGTTCTGGCTGATAAAAGGATTGCAGACAAAACACCCGAAAATTTCGATCTGGTGTTTCGCACCAAGGTAGAAGGGCTGCGCAATTTATTGGCTGCAACCCAACAGGACCCGTTGGATATGCTTGTCTTATTTTCATCTATTGCTGCGAGAGCAGGTAATATTGGGCAATGTGATTATGCGATGGCGAACGAGATTTTGAATAAAGTCGCGGCAGCCCAGGCATCACAACGCGGAGTAGGCTGTCTGGTCAAATCTTTCAACTGGGGAGCCTGGGATGGGGGGATGGTTACCCCAAGTTTGCGAACTCATTTTACAGAAAGGGGAGTCAACCTTATTCCGATTGAACAGGGGGCTCGTGCCTTTGCTGATGAGCTGTTATTCGGCAATCGTGAGCAAATTGAAGTGGTTATTACCGGAGATCGAGTCGGCCAAGGCCTGATGGGAGGACAGACATGAACTTTCAGCGAACTGTTATGAATTATCACAATCAACTTGTTCAAACACATAGGGACTATCAAACACAGCAAGGGGAGCTTCATCAGCAGTTTTTACAGCAGAGGGAACTGGCTCTCAAAGAAATGACCGCTGTTTTGTCTAGAAAACCGCTGGTTTTGGGTCAAACAAGTGAGCCTTTACATCCATTTCGACCTGTGGGACCTTCATTTTCCCGTGCTGAACTTGAGGTGCTGGCGTCTGGCAAGGTTTCCGATGTATTCGGAAGCCGATTCGAATCACAGGACAAGTATGCTCATCAAGTGCGAATGCCCAAACCCCCGCTGTTATTCGCTGATCGGGTTCTCGGAATAGAAGGTGAGCCGGGCTCACTTGGATTGGGCAAGGTCTGGTTTGAAATGGATGTTACAGGGGATTCATGGTATTTACATGATGGTTGTATGCCAGCAGGTCTCATGCTTGAATCGGTGGTAAACCTTAGTCCACTGCTCATGAGCTGGCTGGGCATCGATACACAAAGTAATGGCGAACGATTTACAAGGTTTTTAGGTTGTGAGTTCATGTTTCATGAATCGCTTATTAAGCGTAATACTACGCTAACTTCTGAACTTACTGTGGATGGCCAAGCTCATCATGACGAAACATGGCTGACCTTTCACCACATTGACAGTTACGCCGACGGACAGAAACGATTGACAGTGCGAAAAGCAGTGGTGGGTTTTTTAACTGAAGCTAAATTGCTTGAAGCTAGTGGTGTGAACTGGGCTGCTGAAACCGCAGAGTTTAATACAGATGCCAGACGGGATGCTCCTGTTGTGGCTTGCGAACATCGTTCATTCACCAAGGAACAAGTGAGCTTATTCTCTAAAGGGCGTACTGCCGAATGCTTTGGAACCGGATATGAAAAGGCTTTTACGCACATAAGGTCACCGCGTATTCAATCGGGAAAAATGCTTATGATTGATGAAGTGGAATGCTTTGATCCGCAGGGGGGACCATGGGGCTCAGGGTACTTAAAGGCCAAAAAAGCGCTTCAACCCGATGAATGGTTTTTCTTATGTCATTTCCATAACGATCCCGTGATGCCGGGTATGCTGCAACTTGAAGGCTGCCTGCAAGCGATGGCATTCTATCTCGCTGGACTTGGGTTTACATTGAATAAAGATGGGTATCGCTTTGATCCTATTCCTGAAGTGTTATATGAGATGCAATTTCGGGGACAAGCGCCTCCTACCGCCAGGGAATTGATCTATGAGATATTTGTCCAAGAAGTTCATGGCGGGGATGAACCCAAGTTATATGCAGATTTATTGGTCACTGTGGACGGATTAAAAGTTTGTTATTGCCAAAGGATGGGATTGCGGCTTGTCAAAATGGAAGGCGAAAGAGAGGGGTGAGCGGATGGAGCAGCAATCTGCAGGAGTTTGGAATGCAGACGGTGTAATTGGAGGCTGGCAAAGCGGCGGCGAATCCCCGCACTTTGATACAGAAGGCATAAAAAGCTCAATCTCCAGAATTCGTGAACCGATCCATATCGTGAGCGGCGGCCCAAACGGATCGCGGGGGTTAGCCTTCGGAGGAACCATACACCATAGTTCACAAATGGCTCAGCAAGGGAACTATCCGCTGCTTTCCTCCTTACCGGCGATTTATCCGGAATGGCTGGGGGATCGTTCCTTTCTGCAAACCCATGGTTTGCGCTTTCCGTATGTAATCGGTGAAATGGCTAACGGGATTGCAACCACTGCCATGGTTATCGCCGCAGCCAAAGCAGGGATGCTCGGATTTTTCGGATCTGCCGGGTTATCTCCACAACGTGTCGCGCAAGCTATTGACGAATTGAAAGCCGGGCTTGAACCGCTTGGACTGCCATGGGGTGTGAATTTGATTCATAGCCCGAGCGAGACAGATCGGGAAGAAACGAATGTCGATCTGTATCTTGAGCGGGGGGTTACCCGTATGTCAGCGTCGGCATTTATGAGTCTGACACCGAGTATCGTCCGATATGCATGCAGCGGATTGTATCTGGATGAAAACGGACGTATTGTTCGACAGAATCATGTGTTTGCGAAAATTTCTCGTCCCGAAATTGCGAAGCTGTTCATGTCGCCGGCACCTGAGGATATGCTGCTGAATCTTGTCAGGAGTGGAAAACTCACAGCCGGGGAAGCCCGGCTGGCCAGTCGTATTCCTCTGTCTGAAGACATCACGGTCGAATCCGATTCGGGCGGACATACGGATAACAGGCCCCTGGGCTCATTATTCTCAACCATTACAGCTTTACGGGACGAATTAACGGCTCTTTATAGATACGATCGGCCCATACGGGTGGGTGCAGCCGGAGGGATTGGCACCCCTGCCGCTGCGGCGGCGGCTTTTGCTTTAGGCGCTGCATATATTGTAACAGGCACTATTAATCAAGCGTCGCTGGAATCGGGCTTATCCGATGCGGGCAAGCAAATGTTGGCCAAGGCGGATCTGGCCGATGTCACCATGGCTCCGTCGGCGGATATGTTTGAGATGGGAGTCAAGGTGCAGGTGCTTAAGCGAGGGACCATGTTCAGTGTGCGGGCGCATCGGCTTTTCGAAGTCTACCGGCAGTTTGATTCTCTTGATTCCATACCTATGGACCAGCGGGCTAAATTGGAGAAGGAAATTTTTCAAGACTCCCTGGAACATATCTGGGATGAGACGGAACGCTTTTTTCAGAATAGGGATCCCCAGCAGTTAGTCAGAGCGAAAAAAGATGCCAAGCATCGGATGGCGCTTGTCTTTCGTTGGTATTTAGGAAATGCGAGCAGGTGGGCCATTCAGGGAACAGCAGAACGCAGACTGGATTATCAAATCTGGTGCGGCCCAGCTATCGGGGCGTTTAATGCCTGGACAGCAGGTTCGTTTTTGGAACATCCGGCGAACCGCAGTGTCGTCCAAATCGCATTGAATATTATGGAGGGAGCTGCTGTAATCACACGAGTCCATCAATTACGTACGTATGGCGTTGCCGTAGTTCCAGAAGCATTTAAAATTTCCCCAAGGCCGATGTCAGTATGAGTCCAGGATGTCAATGAATATAGGAGCTATTCGACTTTCTTCTCCGATATCCGATTCTGATTTTCAACAGGCCTATGCAAGAGCGGATCTATCCAGACAAAGAAAAATCGATGCCTATCTGCATCGGGAAGATAAAGAGCGTTCGCTGGTAGGGGATATGCTTACCCGTCTGATGCTCTTTCGCCAATTCGGATATGTTAGCTTGAAAGTACCTTTTACAGCAGATCGCTTTGGTAAACCATATTTGGAGAGTCAAAGCGGTATTCACTTTAATATCTCACATGCAGGTGATTGGATCGTCAGTGCTGTGGACTCAAGCCCAATTGGAATCGATGTAGAACGAATCCGAAGCATAGATATGGCAGTTGCCAATCATTATTTTTCAGATGCGGAGCAAGAAAGATTAAAGGCTGTTCCCCCTGAAAATAAACTTTCCTATTTTTTTGACTTATGGACTCTGAAAGAAAGCTATATTAAGGCAATTGGCAAAGGATTAAACGAACCGCTCCGTCTTTTTACTATTGATCTTTCAGTTAATGAAATTAAACTTATCTCGACAAAAAAGAAAGATGCCGCATGGAAGTTCCGTCAATATGAGATTGACCGAGCATACAAACTATCCATATGTGCAGCAAATGACAGCTTTCCTAATCAAGTCACAGAAGTGGTTTGGGATGAATTGCTTACTTTTTACATGGAGGAAAGGTGATGGAAAATTGAAAATACATGAGGTGCGAAAGCAATTGACGACCCCGTTAGGGGCTCCTGCTTATCCTTGGGGCCCTTATAATTTTCGTAATCGGGAGTACCTGAACATTCTGTATCGTACCGATATGGAAGCCCTTAGACGTGTAGTTCCCGAGCCGCTTGCAATTGATGAGCCTCTAGTCAAATTTGAGGTCATGTACATGCCGGATGCTCCTGGTTTAGGGGCCTATACAGAGGCTGGTCAGGTGATACCGGTATCCTTCAATGGCGAGAAGGGCGAATATCTGCATGCTATGTACGTGGACAATCATCCTGCTATAGCAGTTGGACGAGAGGTGAGTGCATACCCGAAAAAACTTGGTGCTCCTAGATTGTATATTGACTCGGACACATTAGTCGGTACCCTGGATTACGGATCGTTACGTGTTGCCACAGCTACAATGGGTTATAAACATCAACCTATGGACTTAGCTCTCGCTCGTCAAGAGCTTAGCCAGCCAACATTCATGCTCAAAATTGTGCCAAACACTGATGGAAGTCAGAAGGTATGCCAACTAATGCGTACTCAGATTAACAATCCGACTATTCATGGTGCCTGGACTGCCCCAGCCCGGCTGCAATTGTTTGCCCATGCTCTGGCGCCGATGGCAGACCTCCCAGTGCTTGAAGTAATATCAGCTTCACATATTATTACTGATTTGACGCTATCAAAGCCGGACGTAATTTATGACTATCTGGCAGAACATTAGGACAACCAAACAGACTAGGAGGAAGTGCAGCGATGACATTCGAACCGATCGCGATCGTCGGACAAGGCTGCGTGCTGCCCGGCGCGTTACATCCAGAGGAACTGTGGAACGGCGTATTGGCCGGTCGCAGCTTGTTGTCGGAGCCAGAAACGGACCGTTGGCGGGTGAGCCGCGAGCAGGCCGAAGCCAATCGAGGGGGGGAGCGCTGGTCGCTGCGGGCCGGCTATGTGCATGGGTTCGAGCAGCGGTTTGATCCGAGCGAATACGCCGTCGACCGGGATGAATGGCTGCGAATGGACCGGATGGTGCACTGGATGCTGCAGGCCGCGGGAGAAGCGATCCGCACTTCCGGAACCGGCGGCTTTGCCGAGCGTGAGCGAACGGGCGTGATCGTCGGCAACTTGTCGCTGCCGACCGTTTCGCTGGCGCAATACGCCGAATCGGCATGGCTTCGACGCCAAGGACTGTCCGCAAGCGAGGCCGCCCGCATCGTCGGCGCGCCGACGCAAGCGATCGACCGCTTCATGTCGGGTTATCCAGCGTTTGCGCTGGCCAAAGCGCTCGGGCTTGGCGGGGAAGCGTATTGCCTGGATGCGGCGTGCGCTTCGTCGCTCTACGCGATCAAGCTTGCTTGCGACAGCCTGCACGACGGCCGTGCCGATCTGATGTTAGCCGGCGCGGTGAACGGCGCCGAGCCGCTTTTTCTACATACCGCTTTCCGAGCGCTGAAGGCAATCAGCAAAACGGGGCAAAGCCGGCCGTTCCACCCGCAAGCGGACGGCCTCGTTCCCGCCGAAGGCTGCGGCTTCGTCGCGCTGAAACGGTTGCCCGACGCCGTCCGCGACGGCAATCGCGTGCTCGGTGTCATCCGCGCCGTCGGATTGTCCAACGATGGCGGCCGCAGCGGGCTGCTGGCGCCGTCGGCTGCCGGACAGGCGGAGGCGATGCGCCAGGCGTATCGGCAGTCGGGCTTGTCGCCAAGCGACGTTTCGCTGATCGAATGCCACGCGACAGGCACGCTGCTGGGCGACGCGACAGAAATCGGCAGCATGAGCGACGTATTCGCCGGCTTGCGCGACGTGCCGATCGGCAGCATCAAAAGCAATATTGGGCACCTGCTCACCGCCGCCGGCATCGCCGGGCTGATCAAGGTGCTCGGCTCGCTGAACAGCGGCATGCTGCCGCCGTCGTTATTCGGCGAAGAGGAGATCGAAGTGCTGCGCGAGTCGCCGTTCCGGCTGCTGCGGAAGGCGGAGCCGTGGCGATACAACGGGAGGCGCCGTGCGGCGATCAACAGCTTCGGCTTCGGCGGCAATAACGCGCACCTGATCGTCGAGCAATATGAGCCGGTGCCGGAGCGATCCGCCGCGGGGACAGTGGTGCGTTTGTCGCCGATGGAACGGGCTGTTGCTTGTGAGGAAGGAAGACGCGCCCCCGCCGGCGGCGACGGCCGGCTGGCGATTGTCGGCATCGGCGCAATCGTGGCGGACGGCGGCGGCACGGATGATTTTGCCGCCGCGTTGTTTGGCCTGGACCAGCGGCCGCGGTCGACGAAAGCGGAGACGGTGGAGTTGCCGCTGGCCGGCCTCGCCGCGCCGCCCAACGATTTGAAGCGCGCGCTGCCGCAGCAGCTGCAAATGCTGAAAGCGGCCAAGGCGGCCGCGGCCGAAGCGGGCGAGCTGCCGTCCGAGCGCACCGGCATTTATATCGGCATGCAATGCGACGCCGAAATCACCAGGCATTGCGCGCGGCTGCGGCTTGCCGAACAGCAGCCGGTCCAATCGGCGGCAGCGGGGGACGGAGTGCAGCTGGAAGCCGCCTGCGAGCGGATTTTCCCACAGCTCGACGCGCCGACGGTCGTCGGTTTGCTGCCGAACATACCGGCTAACCGGCTTAACAAGATGTTGAACATGAGCGGCCCGGGCTTCACTGTGTCCAGCGAGGAGCTGTCGGGCATAACCGCGCTGGCGATTGCCGCCCGCGCACTGCGCGAAGGCGAGCTTGACGCAGCGATTGTCGGCGCCGTCGATTTCAGCGGCGAGTACGTGCATGAGACGGCCGTCGCCGAATGGGCCGGCCCGGATGCGGCGACGGCCGGCGATGCGGCGGTGGCGATCGTCGTGAAACGGCTGGCCGATGCGGAGCGGGACCGTAACGTTATTTACGCGGTGCTGCCGGTGGATGTTGAGGGGATGGAACCGGGAGCGGAGCAACCGGGGCTGCTGCTGGGCGACGGGGAAGACGAAGCCGTCGGCGGCGTGATAAATCGTGGCGCGCTTGGCGATGCCGGCAACGCGCGCAAAAGGGACGTAAGCGCCGTAAGGCTGGAGCGGCGCTTCGGCAAGGCGCATGCCGCACATGGCTTGCTGCATGTAGCGGCAGGCGCGCTTTCGCTGCGCTACGGCTTGCGTCCGGCGTTTGACGGAGGCGGGCCGCAGCCGTGGCCGGCTTCGGCTCCTCGCACGGCGCGCGTGTCGATCGCCGCGCTCGGCGGCGTAAAAGCGCGCGTAGCGCTGGCATCACACGACGCTGAAGGCGCGGAGATCGCCGGCGACGGCCGCGAGCAGCGCTTGCGGCTGGACGCGTTGCTTGCGCGCGTTGCGGAAGCGGGGCGCGATCGCGATGCTTCGCCTTCGATTGCAGTGGCGGCGCATCGGCCGCCGGTCGAGCTGCCAGCCATCGCGCAAGCGTTGCCGCACGCGGCCCCGGCCATCACGGCCGCTGCGCCGCGACATGCCGCTCCTCCGATCGCTGGCCCGATGCGACGGCCAACCGGCCCGGCCTTTTCGCGGGCGCAACTGGAGCAGCTGGCGTCTGGCGCGATCTCCGTGGTGTTCGGCCCGGCGTTTGCCGACCAGATCGGCTATCGCCGCCAAGTCCGCCTGCCGGAGCCGCCGCTGCTGCTGGTCGACCGCGTCACCGGCATTGATGCCGCGCCGCATAGCATGGGTGCCGGTACGATCTGGACCGAGACGGACGTCGATCGGTCGCGAGACTATATACACAAAGGCCGCATGCCGCTTGGCTACATGGTCGAAGCGGGCCAGGCCGATTTGCTGCTTATCTCGTGGCTCGGCATCGACCGCTATAACAAAGGCGACCGCGTGTACCGGCTGCTCGGCTGCGAGCTTACGTTCCACGGCTCGCTGCCGCGGCACGGCGAGACGCTGACCTATCAAATCGTGGTCGACTCCCACGCGAAGTCCGGGGATATGCGGCTGTTTTTTTTCCATTACGATTGCTATGCGGGAGCTGAGCGGCGGCTGACGATGCGCGGCGGTCAAGCCGGTTTTTTCACCGACGAAGAGCTGGCTAACTCCGGCGGCGTCCTCTGGGACCCGGCAAAAGCCGAGCCTCGGGCGGGCGCGCGGCTCGATCTGCCGGAAGCCGATTGTACGCACAGCCGGTTTACTCCGGAGCAAGTGAACAGCTTTGCCCAAGGCAGGCCGTACGATTGCTTCGGGCCTGGTTTCGAACGGGCGGCGTCCCATACGAGCAGTCCGTCGATCCAGCACGGCGAAAGGCTGTTTTTTCAGGAAGTAACGAGCTTTGATCCGCGCGGCGGTCCGCTCGGCAGAGGGTACTTGCGCGCCGAAGCGGCGCTGGATGGCACGGAATGGTTTTTCCCATGCCATTTCAACGCCGATCCGGTCATGCCGGGAACGCTGATGCTCGAAGGCTGTGTGCAGGCGATGTCGTTCTATATGGCGGCAACGGGCTTTACGCTGAAAAAAGACGGCTGGCGATTCGAGCCGGTTCCGGACGTGCCTTACCGGATGGTGTGCCGCGGCCAAGTGACGCCGGCATCGCGCAAGCTTATTTATGAAGTGTACGTCCAGGAGGTAGCGGGCGGTATGATGCCGACGCTATTTGCCGACGTGCTGGTTACGGTCGACGGGCTCAAAGCGTTCCATTGCGCCGGGCTCGGCATCCGGCTCGTCCCCTGAGCATGTTGACGCAGGGTTTCATATTATCGGTGGTTGAATCATAAGCCTTCTTCTAAAAGGTGTGATAAAAGCAGTGGCTAAAAAAGCGGGTGCCGGTGGACGATTTCCACCAACACCCGCTTTTTTTCCTGCACTTTGTCCTATGAGCGGCACCGGACCCAAACGGTCATTTCTCCTGGAGTCCGGTTGCTCCAGGCATAATACGGAACGGCTTTGATCTGAACCGGTACCCGCGCTGCAGGGCTTGTGGCGTATAACTCCTCCGCAGATGCCGCCGAGGTATCGGACCGGGTTGCGGCACCGCTCACGACGACCACACCTCCCAGCAGATTTTCGTCGAATTCGGCTTTCAGCCCGGCGGCGTCTGCCGTAAGCTCAATATCCTGCAGGTTGGCGCCGTTGTCGGCTTCTTCGAGGCAGTAGACGACCGGTCCGCGCTGCAGAGCGGCTTTACCCGCATTTTCCCGCAGCGCCGGATGGGCAAATATGAATTCGACCGGCATGCTCAATTCCAGCGTGATGCGGTCTCCCGGCTGCCAGGTTCTGCGCAGGGAAGCATAACCGCTGTTCGTTGCAGCGTCTGTTACTTCCTCGCTGTTGACGGCGATTTTGGCTTCCTTGCACCAGCCCGGAATGCGCAGGGAAACACCGAATTCAGCCGCCTGGTCCATGTCCAGCTCCAATTCAACTGACCCATCCCATGGATAGTTGGTTTTCTGAATCAACCGTACCTGCTGGCCGGCAAGTTCAACTTCTGCCTTGCTGCCGATATACAGGTGCACGTACAGCTCCTTACGCTCATCATTTTGCGAGTAGATGTACTGGCCGAGCGAAGCGATCAAGCGCGCGATATTGGGCGGGCAGCAGGCGCAGCCGAACCACGGCTGGCGGGTGACCTTGACCGTCGACATATCGTGGCGGTGATTGGCGATATCCGGCCACACTTCCAGCGGGTTGACGTAGAAATAGCTTTTGCCGTCAAGGGAAATGCCGCTCAATACACCGTTGTACAGTGCCCGTTCCATAACGTCGGCATACTCCCGGTCCGCCTCAATCTGCAGCATCCGGTGCGCCCAGAACATCAGACCGATAGCCGCGCAGGTTTCCGCATAGGCACGGTCGTTGGGCAGGTCATAAGGCACGGTGAATCTTTCTTCATATTCGGAGGAGCCGATGCCGCCGGTGATGTACATTTTGCGGCGTGTCGTATCCCTCCACAGCTGATTGCACGCATCAAGCAGCTGCTGATCTCCATTCTTCACGGCCAGATCGGCCATGGCACTATAGAGATAGACAGCACGCACGGAGTGACCTTCCGCCGTTTGCTGCTCACGTACTGGGGCATGGGCCTGGAAATAGTCATAGCTGCGCTTCCGGGAAGCATTCTCCTGCCGCTTCTCTGCTTCCAGGTCAAAGAAATGCGGCTGCTGTCCGCGCTGGTCAACGAAAAAGCTGCTCAGCTCCAGATATTTGGCCTCTCCGGTGGCCTCATATAGTTTCACCAGCGCCAGCTCGATTTCCGGATGCCCGTCGTAACCCCGGATTTGCTCAGGCCCCGGACCGAAGACGGTGGCAATATAGTCGGCATATCTGGACATGATGTCGAGGAATTTTCTTTTGCCTGTTGCCTGGTAATACGATACGGCGGCTTCCATCAGATGGCCCGCACAGTACAGCTCGTGATTGTCGCGCAGGTTGGTCCAGCGCTCTCCGGGTTTTTTGACCGTGTAATACGTATTCAGGTAGCCGTCCGGCTGCTGGGCTCTTTCCAGCAGTTCAATGACCTCATCGGCCGTTTTTTCCAGCTCGGGGTCCCGTTCCCTGGACAGGATGAAACCAACGGTTTCCAGCCATTTGCCGAGGTCGCTGTCCTGAAACACCATGCCGTAATATTCGCCTTCGGTTTCACCCGCAGCAAGACGGAAGTTCTCAATCGTATGGCTGGGCTCCGCGCCAGGGATATTGTCGTTCAAGGCATCCCATTGATAGGGGACAACCGTCTCGGTAACATTTTGCTCCCGCGAGCTCCAGAAAGGGTCCTGAATCGTCACCTGCTGCAGAGTTAGCGGATTCATCTTTTTCTGTACCTGATTATTCATCGTGCTCATGGACATACTCCCTTCGAATGGAAATTTTTGATTCTATACATAGTTTATTCACCCTTCAAACCGGACAGCGTAATGCCTTTGATGAAAAAGTCCTGGGCCAGCAGGAACACAACAATCAGCGGAATGATCGTAATAACGGTGCCAGCCATCAGAACAGGCCAATCCGTCGAATACATGCCCTGCATGGAGGCGAGGCCAAGCGGCAGTGTCATCATTTCCTGTGAATTGATGTACACGAGCGGAGAGAGAAAATCATTCCACATGCCCATGAAGACAAACACGCCGAGCGTGGCCATGGCCGGTTTGGAAAGAGGTATGAAAATGCGCCAGTACACCCCAAAAGGCGTGCATCCGTCGATCTTGGCCGCATCCTCCAGGGAGGCGGGAATGGTGAGGAAAAACTGGCGCAGCAGGAACGTGCCGAAAGCGGATACAAGGGCGGGCAGAATTAGCGCCCAATGCGTATCCACCAGGTTGTAAAACCGCATGATGATAAAGTTGGGAATCATCGTCACCTGGGCCGGGATCATCATCGTAGCCAGATATAGTCCAAACAGCAGCTCCCTGTATTTGAACTTGAGTCTTGCAAATACGTACCCGGCCATGGAGCTGGTGATCAATTGGGCCACCACCGCGATCACGGTGATTTTAACACTGTTCAGCAGATAAGTCATGAACGGGAAACGGTCTGATATGCGCAAATAATTTTCCCATTGAATGGACTCCCCGAACAGCGTGGGCGGGAATACAAACACTTCACTGATATTTTTCAGCGAGGTGCTGACAGACCAGAGAAAGGGCAAAATCATCGTGATGGCACCTGCAAGCAGCACGGCGTGTGCGGCAATTTTCAGCCCCAGATTCGTTTTCACGGTTCACCCTCCTCAATAAATGCTCCATTTTTTTTGACGCCAGAACTGGAACAGGGTAATCAGCAGCACCAGGAAAAACAGAATATAGGCCATGGCGCTTGCATATCCCATATTGAAATACTTAAATGCCGTCTCATAGAGGTAATGCACGATGACGGAAGTGGAACGTGCCGGCCCGCCCTGGGTCATGAGGAACACGGTGTCGAACACCTGAAACGAGCTGATCACGGACATGACGGTTACAAAAAATGTCGTCGGTGACAGCAGTGGAACGGTAATATAGCGGAACTTGTGGTACCAGCGGGCACCGTCCATGTCCGCGGCCTCGTAATAGCTTTCGGAGATCGATTGCAGGCCGGCCAGGAACAGCAGCATGTTAAAGCCGATGTTTTTCCACACACTTGTGATGATGACTGCTGGCATGGCCCACACCGTACTGGTCAGCCAATCCGGCCCCTTGATGCCGAAAAAGCCGAGGAAGTAGTTCAAAATGCCGTATTCGGGATTGTAAATCCACTGCCACACGACCGCGACGGCCACCATGGAGGAAATGACCGGCAGAAAGTAGGCGGCCCGGTAAAACTTCTTGAACTTGATGTTCTGATCCAGGGCGACAGCCAGAAACAGCGCCAGTACAATGCCCAATGGAACGGAAACGGCCGAGAAATAAAGGGTGTTCCAGAATACCTTGATGAAGGTCTCATCATGTATCAATCCAGCATAATTATCCATACCGACCCATTGAATGGGACTCAGCATATCCCAGGATGTGAAGCTCAGCAAAAAGGATGCAATCACCGGCAGAAACGTAAACGCAAGAAAGCCGAGCAGGTTGGGCAGCAGCAGCAGAAACGCCCAGGTGCCGTCTTTATAAAATAACCGCTTAAGCCTGCTTCTTCGGCCCGGCGTGTGCGGTTCCGCGGATGCCATGCCAGGGTCGGCCAAACCTTGATTCGGAGTCATACAGGGTCACCTCCGTAACGGGGCCCGGCATGCCGTACCGGGCGTGCCCGTCAGAATATGTGCTGGTGGGCCGGGGAATCATTGGGCAAGCTCAACGTTGGCCCTTGTCTCGATATTGGCGAGCGTGTCATCCACCGACTGGCCGGAATACCACAGCTTATCCGTCTCTTCGGTAATAATATCGTTCACTTTATTTTGCCGGATCAGGGAGAAAGGATAAGCTTCCGCATCTTGGAAGAAAGGAACCAGCTCTTTGAAGCCTGCGGGATGAACCTTGTCGTTATACCATTTGGCAATGCCCTCTTCGGTGTACAGATCCGTGCGGTTCGGCATCCATAAGCCTTCTTTCACCAGCCCGATCTGATATTCCTCGGAGGATAAAAATTTCACGAGCTCCCAGGCTTCCTGCGGATGCTTCGTATTGCCTGCGGCCGAGTGCAGATGCGCCTGTCCCTGAGTGATTGCACGCTCAAATTTGGGCAAAGCCGCCACGCCTACAGGAAAGTCCATGCTCGCCAGCTCCTGCAGCGCCCATGAACCGTCGACCATCATCGCCACCTTGCCTGTCTGCAGCATCTGGGCAGGCTTCATGCCGATGCTCTCCAATGTCTTCGCGGTGGGGGAGGCGCCGTCGACGAGCCGCAGATCGAGGACGGATTGCAGCACCTTTTTCGTTTCCGGTGTATTGATGGCCATTTTTGTGCCGTCCTCATTAAATATCGTTCCGTTGTTGGATAAAATTTCGGCGGTCGTATTGGCGAAGGCTTCCAGACCAAATGCCCCATACTGCGTAACCTTGTCGCCATCTTTAATAGTCAGCTGCTTGGCGGTATCGCGGAACTGTTCCCAAGTCCATGCCTTGGCCGGATCGCTTGGCGGATAGGCGATGCCCGCCTTGTCAAAAAGTTGCTTGTTATAGTAGAGTACAGGGGAAACCGTACAGCTGCTTACTCCATATATTTTTCCGTCAATCTGCATAATGCTTGCCGACGAAGGAATAAATTCATCGAGCGAAAGATCTGCCTTGAAGTGGTCCGTTAAATCCAGCAATACCCCCCGTTTCTGAAAAGACCGGTATTCCGCCGAGCCGAGAAAAAAGACGTCTGGTGCGGAATTGCCGGCCAGCATCGTCAGCAGCTTCTGTACGTACTGCGCCTGCGGCACGGGCTGATATTCAACTTTGATGTTGGGATGCTCCTTCATGAAGACTTCCAGACCTTGCTTGACGCTTTGCGTTTCGAGGGGACTGGCTTCCCAGCCCATAAACTTGAGGGTGACGACTCCGTCCGTCTTGTTGCTGTCTGCCGCGCTGTCGCCTGGAGATGTACCTCCGGAGCAGCCTGAGGCAAACAGTGCGCACACCAGGACAATGATTAACAGTTGTAGCTTTCTCACAAAATGACCCTCCTTCAATGAACGCAGATAGGATGGTACAGTACGAAAAAAGTATTTTCATTAGTTGCAAGCGCTTGCACGAAAAATCATAACATGATTGCATTTTGATGTAAGTAGCTGTTGTAACAGAAAAGGTGGATTATACTGACCAATGGAATGGCGGACGCGGATCAAAGGTTCGAGGAGCTGAGATTATGAAATTTCTAAAGACAGACATCAGAAATCCGGTCGAATTCATATCATGCGGACATTTTATTTCCAGTGTTCCCTGGACCCACAGCAAACGGAGTATCGAATCTTATGAAGTGCTGATCGGGGTTCACAAAACGCTGTATATTACGCAAAATGAGGCAGAGTACGAGCTGCAGCCGGGACAGGTGCTGCTTCTGCAGCCCGGACTTGTTCACTACGGACATAAACCGTGTGAGGAGGGCGTTTCTTTTTACTGGCTGCACTTTATCCCGTCAGCACAGGCAGAGTGGCTGGATGAGCAGGAGATGGCCCGTGTATGGCAGGTTTTGAACGAGCCGGATGCGGATCGTAATTGTACGGATATTTATCTCCCCTTGATGTGCACGCCCCAGGCGGTGGAGCGGATTAACATCCTGTTTCAGCAGCTTCAGCATGTCGTGCATTCCAATTACTATTCCCTGCAAAGCGCCCACTATTTGACGACTTCCCTGCTGATTGAGCTGACCGAGCAAACGATTACGGACGTGTACCGCAGCTCCCAGCAAAATAAAGGGGACCGTAATATTGCGGAAATTATAGAATGGGTGCGCATCCATGCGGCGCAGGACATTTCGGCAGCCGATGTGGCGCGCAGGTTCAATTATAACCGTGACTATCTGTCGCGTTTTTTCAAGAAAAAGACCGGGTATAACTTGCAGGAATACATTCATCTGCTAAAAATCGCCAAAGCCAAGGATCTCCTGTCCCGCAGCTCTGTAAGCGTTAAACTGGTTTCCGCCACAGTGGGGATTGAGGATGAAAAATATTTTATGCGTCTCTTCAAAAAATACGTGCAGATGACGCCTACAGATTACCGGAAGGCCTATTATAAAATTCACCTGAACAATCACTGAAAGGTGGCGGGATGCGAAGATTTGGTGGATAATACTGACAAACGGGGAGAGGTGAAAGAATGAAAGAACAGCTGGAAAAGGCCCTGCAGCTCAGAAGCGAGGGCCAGCTTGAAGTATCAAACCAAATATTAGTGGATCTGGTGCAGCTGTACCCGCAGGATGCCTTGATGAATTATCAGTGCGCCTGGAGCTTTGATGTACTGGGACGGGAAAGGGAGGCCATACCTTTTTATGAAAAGGCTGTGTCGCTGGGACTGGCGGAGAGGCAAGAATAACTGCAAGAGAGGATTTCAGCCGCAAGGCGGAGGAGACGATTCATTTTTTGCCCAGCTTATGGGAAGTGACGGACACTATCATAGCTGCAAATCCGGATATTAAAAAGTAACTTCAAAACACAGCGACAGCTTAGGACTTTTCCAGGCTGCCGCTGTCTTCCTTTTAAGAAAAAGTTGCATCAATGCACGAGCAAGTTCGAAGAAGTTTGGATATATTCTGCATATCTCTTGGCCTCTTGAGAGAAATAGGCATCGGTACCATGAGTAGTATTATAGGTAACAAAAGCCGGAAGATAAGTACCTTTGCATCTGGTAATGGTACTTTGGATCGGTCTGAACATTTCGCTGATCGTAAACCAATTGTCCCCGCCCGCTCGATAGCTTTGTTCCGTTCCTCCCGTCGTAGTTGCAAGTATAAATTCTTTTCCTTTCAAATGGTTTCCTTCAGGTCCAAACGCCCATCCGTACGTAAATACATCGTCGAACCATTTTTTTAATAACGGGGGACAGCTGTACCAATAAAAAGGGAATTGAAAAACAATCCGGTCGTACGACAAGAGCATTTGCTGTTCTTTTTCCACATCAATATTCCAATTGGGATAAATACTGTAGAGGTCTCTTACGTCGATGTTTGAATGATTATGAATCTCGCGCATAAAAGCCCGATTGACACGGGATGCCCCTAGGTCCGGATGTGCAACGATTACCACAGTTTTCATTTTGTTTCCCTCCTGTTTTTTAAACCAGCTTATTTGCACCTCCAATTATTAAAGCGAAAGATATTTTTGAAAAGTACGCTTTTTTTTCATACATAGTCTCAAAAACAGTACGATTGATGCCATCTGGGATAAAGGTAGTACGCTGAACCGTACTATGTACGAAAATAAGTAGTACTATTTAAAATCAGGATGCTTTGGTAAAGTAGAGGTATGTACTTGAATCGGGTCAAAATCAGGGGGAGAGAATATGGACACCGGGAACGACGCGGAGAACAACCCGTTGTACAGAAAACAGGGGATATTGACCACCTTGCAGGTCATAGGGGGCAAATGGAAACCGCTCATCCTGTTTATTTTACTGAAGGAAGGAACCAAGCGATTCGGTGAATTAAAACGGCTGCTGCCCCATGTGACACAGGGTATGCTGACCAATCAGCTGCGGGAGCTGGAGCGGGATGGACTTATCATTCGCAAAGTGTACCAAACCATCCCTCCAAAGGTCGAATACTCGCTATCCGAACATGGGAAAACACTGGGTTCTGTTTTGACTGATATGTGCGGATGGGGATTTAAGCATCTTGATTTTAAGAATAGCATTGGCACCTCCGACAGTGTACGGGAAGTTGAAGGTTCAGGAGCTGCATCTCATCTGTCATAACATAAACACCAGAGATCTATTGTTTTATACCAGAATGGATTTCAAGCCATACGAGATTAGCAACCGAACGGGACACCAAGGCTCGACGATCGCCGGAATACATATGAGAATCACTGTTTAATCGAGTGATGTATGCACGGGGATTTATCGGGGAAAATCGTGTATCAAAGGCTTGGCATATGGACATGCATCAGGTGGAATTTTATTTTCGCTGTACGCTGACAACAGACTACGGCAATCCAATGGAACAGAATTAAGAAGCCGGATTCTGTGCAGGACCCGGCTTTGTTTCGCGATTGCATTATTTGTCCATTATTGGTTGATATCACATTTGTTCATAATGAACGAAATCTGATTTTCCAGCCGGTTAATGGTTTCACGGGTTTCCTTGTCATCAGCGCCCTGTGAACGGAGTGAAGCGAGCTGCTGCTTTAATTGCTGCAGATCCTCACTGGCGTTCGCACAGTCATAATTGCTTTCCAGATTATCGAGCATGCAAAATCCTCCATTGTTCAAGTGTCCCTGTTATTATGCTCCAAAGGTAATGTGCATACGCAATAGTTGAGTAAATCAACATCAAAGACTTACAATAAGGAAGAAGGGGATCATACAAATCCCCAATCCGGTTCATCTGGGAGGATTTTACAATGAAGACCGTATATGATTTTGAAGTGAACAAGCCAAATGGTGAAAAAAGATCGTTAAAAGATTACGAAGGCAAAATTTTAATCATTGTGAATACGGCAAGCAAATGCGGTTTTACACCTCAATTCAAAGAATTGCAGGAGCTGTATGAAAAATACCAAGCTGAAGGGCTGGAGATTCTTGGCTTCCCCTGTGATCAATTCAATAATCAGGAATTTAGCAATATAGAAGAAACCACTCAATTTTGCCAGCTGAATTATGGAGTGAAGTTCCCCATGTATGCGAAAATTGATGTAAATGGAGAGCACGCAGATCCTCTTTTTGCATTTTTGAAGGAGCAGAAAAAAGGAGTTCTCTCCAACAGAATCAAATGGAATTTCACGAAGTTCCTTGTCGATCGGAAGGGGAAAGTTGTAAAGCGATATGCCCCTACCACGGCTCCGGGAAAAATAGAAGGGGATCTTATAGCCTTAATCTAGTGGGTTGATCCCGAAAAACGTGAACGTTGGTGACGGCAGATCAGATCGTATGAAGCTAACGGACCTGAATGACCTTATTTGCCTGTAAAGCCGCCGTTTTCATTTTTAACGGACGGGAGAGCCGCTATTTGCTTGAAAAAGGTCGGATATGTGTACATCAATGCACAATAAGGTTTGTGGTGTCCGTTACAGCACTGAAAGCTGCTGATTTCGCAAAATAACGGCGCTGTGGTCCGTTAGGATGTTAGGATTGTCTTGGCGGTACGAACGGCTTGATCTCCTGCCGAATTCTCTTTAGGATGTACATATCCGCTATTACTTAGCTTATTTGGACAGGAGGATTTCAAGCTTGACACCATTTACAGCCCGGGTCATTGAAGTGATTCAACAGATTCCGGAAGGAAAAGTAATGACTTACGGACAAATCGCGAGAGAAGCGGGAAGCAGCCGTGCCGCAAGGCAGGTCGTCCGGATTCTTCATTCCATGAGCCGGAAACATCAACTGCCATGGCATCGTGTGGTTAATGCCAAGGGCGAAATTGCGGTCCAGGATGACGAATCGGCTGAACTGCAATGCCTGTTTCTGCAATCTGAAGGAGTTGAACTGCTGGGCAACCGCAGAATTGATCTGGAAACATTTCAGCATCACCCTAATGCCGATTAAAATGGCAGGTAAGGGTGATGCTGAACTTGCTTATTTGCCGGCCGGAGGCTGATCGGATAGCGGTGTGCGAGTGCGCCCGCTTTTTTGCTGTCTCAGCAGACCTGCAGCCCAGCACACGACGAGAATGGCACAGGGATAGAGCATCGCCCAGCCCGTAAACGGAAAGACCGCAGCCGTGCATATAAAAGAAATCCAGCTTACAGCGAGTGCGCGTCTGTCTTCCTTCAGCAGACGGATCCCCGCAGCGCATCCGCACAGGTAAGTCAGAATAAAGGCGGCATTCGGCAGCTGTATCAGTGTTGTCAGCGAAACCAGCCGAGTTCCGTACAGCGTCATGACCAGGACAAATGAAACGCCCAGAAAGAGCAGTCCACCCGCAGGAGAATGGTAAGTACCGGACACCCGGCCCATCCATGCCGGAGCATGTCCTTCGCGTGCCAAGGCGTATGCCACGCGTGAAGCGGCGCCGGCATAAGCGATAATGGTGGCTGTACAGATAAAAATGCCCATAACCCCAACCATCAAGGCTCCCAGATGTCCAAGTGGAGCGCTGATCAGATGAACCAGCGCTGTGTCCGCGCCCGCAAGATAGCTTCCCGTGCCGACGACAGCCAGCGCGGACAGGAAGTAAAGGATGCCGACGATAACGGCAGCGATCATTACTCCTTTTACCGCCGCCCGCTGCGGATTTTTAAATTCCTCCGACATATGAGACACAGCTTCCCAACCGATAAAACACCAGAACAAAATAGCCGCCGCCTGACCGACGCTGAGCCAGCCGTGCGGAAGAAAGGGCGCAAAATGCGTTGTCTCCATTTGCGGCACAGAAACGGCAAATGCGAATAAAAGCACGGCTGCAATGGCGATGACCACGGCAATTTGAATGCCGCCGGCAAGCTTCATTCCGAACCAGTTGACCAGCAAACCACAGACCAGAATTAGGGACGCGATGACAATGCGCGCATGCTCACCCCAGCCCAACGCGGCTGTCAAATAACCGGCGCCGGTAAGTGCGGCGACAGGAGCCCCGATCGGCACGGACATCAGAAAGAACCATCCGACAACAGCCCCGGCACGGGGGCCGAAAGCAAGGGTGACGAAGTGGGATACACCGCCGGCATTGGGGTATTTGGCCGAAAGCAGTCCCATGGAAAGGGCCATCGGCAAAATAAGCAGGGTCATAAATCCCCAGGCCAGCAGCGAGGCAGGACCGGCCATTTCCGCCGCGAGCCCGGGTACGATCAGTACGCCTGAACCAATGACCGCTCCGATATAGAGAGCCACGGCCTGAGGTGTTCCGATTGTTTTTTTCAGTTGTTGTTGAGATGTGTTAGATTCCATGTGGTCTTTCCTCTTTCCTTGAATTTGAATCCAGCTTAACAGATAATAGGTTCATCGGAAAAACGGAATTATTAAATCATTTGCATCGGTATTATCGATGGAAGAGGAGGAGCTATGGAATCCCGCAATTTATTTACATTCCTTGTCGTCGTGGAAGAGGGAGGCTTTACGCGTGCCGCCCAGCGGCTCGATTATGCGCAATCCAGCATAACGGCGCAGATTCAGGTGCTTGAAACGGAACTGGGCACACCGCTGTTTGATAGAATAGGCAAGAAAATTGTACTGACAGATGCGGGCAGAAAGCTTCTGCCCTATGCCCAGGAAATTGCCAAAATGCATGCTTTGGCCAAAGACGCTGTCCATTCGGTTACAGAAATGGGCGGCACACTGATGATCGGTGCACCGGAATCGCTGGCCGTGTACCGTCTGCCTGCCGTGCTGCGGGAATACCGTGACCGTTATCCTAATGTAAAAATCACCCTGAAACCCGGCTTATGCCGGGAGCTGAAGGACCAGGTCCGGTCGGGACAGCTGGATCTGGCTTTTTTGCTGCAGCCGGAAGCAGAGGATAAGGAGCTCCATACCGAGCTGCTTGTTGAAGAGGAGATGGCGCTGATCGCTCCGCCGGGTCACCCGCTTGCAGGGCTGGAGCGAGTAGAGCCCGCTCAGCTCAGACAGGAAACGATTCTGCATACCGAAGCCGGCTGCACTTACAGAGCCCTTTTTGAGCAGCATCTGAACAGCTGCGGAATTTTCCCGGATCCGAGTCTTGAATTTTGGAACATTGAGGCCATCAAGCAGTGTGTTATGACAGGGCTCGGTCTGTCATTATTGCCGCTCGTAACCGTACAGAATGAGCTGAAGGAGGGCAAGCTGCTGCGGCTGAACTGGGATGACAGCTTGCAGCGTGTCTCGACACAGGTTGTGTATCATACAAAAAAGTGGCAGTCACCCGCTTTAAGCGAGCTGCTGCAGATCATATCGAAGCATGCTGCGGGATGGCGGCAAATTCCTGCACCAGCAGTTGATACTCATGCTTATCTAACTCGATAACGAAATAAATAAAAACTTTTATAAAAATTGCAGGGGGAACTGCAGGCTGTTGCGTCTATAGGTTTGGGAAGGAGGAGACAGTCATTGAAACGGACATGTTAATCGCACGGATCCGGCGCGGGGAACAGAGCGCTTTTCGCGAACTGGTGGACCGGTACAGCAGGCATGTATACCAGACGGCCTATTCGGTTCTTCAGGATGCAAAGGAAGCGGAGGATGTCTCCCAGGAAACGTTCGTACAGGTGTACACTTCTCTTTCCCAGTACCGCAATGAAGGTTTTAAGTCATGGCTGACTAGAATAGCGGTCCGTAAAGCCATCGATGCCAAACGAAGGCGCAGTCGCAGAACGGCTGATATGACCGTGGGGGACGAGGCTTTGTTAGTCCTTCCTTCCCGGGAAGAGGATATACTGGGCAGACTGATCCGACAGGAGAGGCGCAAGGAACTGGCGGACAAGATCGAATCGCTGCCCGAGCAGCACAAGGAAATGGTTACCGCCTTTTACTTGCAGGGCAAAAGCTACGAGCAAATGTCGGAAGAGATGCAGGTCGCTTTAAAAACGGTCGAATCCCGATTGTATAGGGCAAGGCAGTGGATTCGGCGCCACTGGAAGGAGGAAGAATGGCGATGAACGGCGGCAGCGGCATATCAGCACAGGACATAAGGACTTATATGAATGGCGGTTGCACCGCAGAGCAGGCGGATTACATAGAACAGCTGCTGCTTGAGGATGAAGCCATTTTTGCGGAATACATGAAAGAGCTTGAGCGGCTGCAGGATCGTCTGCCGCAGTTGGACAATCCGGTCTCGTTTGCCGAGCGGGTTATGGCCAGTTTGCCGGTCAGCAATAACGCAGCAGCGTCCGGCAAGAAGGCTGGGCAGCGCTGGTATGAGCACGCCTTTTTCCATTATGCGTTGGCTGCGAGCATTACGCTCCTGATTCTGTTTTCGGGCGCTTTCGACAAGCTGACCGCTGAGCGGTCGCTGCTGCTGGAGCAAGGCTCTGCCCCTTCGTACAGCGCTGAGGCAATGAAAGCGGCCACCGGCTGGCTGGACAGGATGAAGCAGTAGCGGACCGCACCGCTTCAGACCTTGGATTTGAATGATAATACAGAAAGGATGAAACAAACATGCCGGATGATCCACAGCGGAGCAGGCTGTTGGCGCTGCTTTTGAATATGGTGCCTGGTCTCGGGTTCTTTTATTGGAACAGGAAAGCGGCCGGATTTTTGTATATGTTATTGTTTTTTGGTGGTATAGCAGGAGGACTGCTGCTGTTCGCAATCTCCAGTGATGATACCTTTATATTGCTAACTATGTTGGGGGCGGTGGCGGTATGGGGCATCAGCATGCTGCATCTCCTGCTCAGGCTGCTCAGCAGTCAGAATGCTTATTATCCGCCTGCGGGTTACCCCTATGGGCCTCCCGGGGAAGGCGGCGGTGCTTACCCGGGTACATTCCCGGATTATGAGCAGCATATCCCGCAGCCGGTATCCAGGAAGAGTGAAAAGCTCAATACCATTCTGCTTTCGTTCATCCCGGGGTTGGGTCATTTATACATGGGCCTGATGCAGCGGGGGCTGTCGTTTCTGATCACCTTTTTCGGCATTGGTGTTGTGACCTTTTTTGCTGCTGTCATCACGGGCACAGAGAGCTTTCTGGTGTTTCTCGGTATTCTGCCTGTCATCTGGCTTTACTGTGTGTTTGATGCCCTTCGATACATTGAGCACAGGCAGGCCGGAGACATTCTGGGCGACCGCACCCTGTTCGAGGAATTTGAGCTCGGAAGAGTCGGAGGCCGGCGCAGCAAGGTATTGGCCATGATTCTGTCCGCCTTTCCGGGGGCTGGTCAAATGTATCTCGGACTGCAAAAGCGCGGGCTGCAGCTCATGTTATTGTTTGTCGGAGGAATTTATATCCTTGATGTCCTTAGACTGAGCGTGTTTTTGTTTCTGATTCCCGTGATCTGGTTCTACAGCTTCTTTGACGGACTGCAGCAGGCAAGCCGCTATGAGCGGGAGCCGCTTGAGGACAGACCGATTCTGGAAATGTTTGCGCAGCACCAGAAGCTGCTCGGGCTGATTCTGCTTTGCATGGGTGTGTACTTTGTGATGATGAACATGGTTGTGCCGTTTATTGATGTGCGTTTACCGGAGCTGCGCCTGCAGGAGCGGATTGATACTCACCTGCGTACAGTAATCGTTTCGTTGGTGCTGATCGGAGGGGGGACCAAGCTGCTTATGGGCAGCAGGAGGAGAGCAAGCTGAGCACACAACACGGCTATATCCCGGACAAAAAGCGCTGAACGCGGTCATCCAGCCTGGCGGCAATGTTTACACCAAGCTGGATGGATGCTTTACCTTTTAACGTCCAATGGAGCAAAACCGCTCAACGAGAACTTCGTTGAGCGGTTTTTGTTGTATCGTCTTCTTCTTTAAAATGTGGCCGCCAGCTTTTTCGCCTGCTCTATTGCTTTCTCTTTGATGGCCTGCGCCCGGTCTGGCTGGGCGTTCATGCCTTCGACGAACAGCGCCTCAAATGAGGAAATGCCCCAGAAGCCGCTCAAGATCCGCAAATAACGGCTCCCGGACTCCAGCTCCTTGGCCGGTCCTTCGGAATAAATTCCACCATTGGCCTGGATATGAAGCATCTTTTTATCGGTCAGCAGACCTACCGGCCCTTCAGCGGTATAGCGGAACGTTTTGCCTGCCACGCAGACGGCGTCCGTATAAGCCTTCAAAATCGGAGGGAACGAAAAGTTCCACATCGGGTTCACAAAAACATATTTGTCGGCGCTGACGAACTGATCGACGATTTCATTCAGACGGTTCACCTTCGTCTGTTCGTCCGGGCTTAACTGCGAAAACTCCGTGCCTGAAGCGAGCTTGCCCCAGCCGCTGAATACGTCGGCATCAATATGCGGCACATGAATCTTGTATAGATCCAGATGCTCTACCTTGTCCTGCGGATTCGCTTGCTGATAGGCTGTGCGAAAGGCTTCTCCCACAGCCATGCTGTAAGAGCTGTGATGGTCATGCGGATGGGCTGTAATGTATAGAACTGTTGCCAATCGGATTCGCTCCCTTGTTCAATTTTTGGTCTCCATGCTAGTGTGAGCCATGAAAGGAATTTTTATAATGTCCCGGCCCGGTTTCTTGAGATAGGGAGCGTCCGGGCAGTGAAGAGGTGAAGGATGTTCAACGGTTAAAGTAGTGACCCTGTTCGAGATCCGGGATCAGTGCAGGGTGCACTGGCCGCCATCCCAAACGTTCCTGGGTCAATGCGCTCGATGTTTGTTCGCCGACGGACGCGAAGTGGCTGATCCAGCCGAAGTGGCCGTCTGCCTCTGCGCGGGAAATACTGACCACTGGCAGGTTCAGATGGTGGCCGATGATGCCAGCGATATCCCGGAATGGCACGCCCTCATCAGCAACCCCGTGATATCTGGCTCCGGCCTCCCCCTTCTCAAGCGCCAGTCTGAAGAGACGTGCGGCATCAAGCTGGTGCACTGCAGGCCAGTGGTTCAAGCCGTCACCCACATAGGCTGACACGCCTTTTTCACGCGCGATGCCAATCAGAGTCGGAACAAAGCCGTGATCCCCATTGCCATGGACCGACGGTGCAAGCCGCACCACTGACGCGCGCACCCCGCGCGAAGCCAGCGAAAGCGTCGCTTCCTCGGAGCTCCGCGGCCCTCCTGGGGCGGGTTCGACCTCTTCCGTCCCGATACGTCCCGGCGGGAGCATGAGCGTCCCCGAGGTACCCACGAATGGTTTGCCAGAGCCTTCGAGCACTGCTCCAATCGCTTCAATCGCGAGCCTGTCTGCCTCACAAGCGGCCGCAAAGTTCAAGAAGTCATGGATGAAAGCAAGGTGAATGACGCCGTCCGCAGCGGCAGCACCACTGCGAAGGCTGTCGAGGTCGTCGAGGGCACCGCGATGTACCTCGGCCCCGGCTGCAATCAGCGATGCGGCGGCCTTGTCTGAACGGGCAAGGCCGACGACCTGATGCCCTGCATCGATAAGCTCGCGGACGACGGCGGAGCCAACAAAGCCCGTCGCGCCTGTTACAAAAATACGCATACTTTTTAGTCCTCCTCTAATGGTTCAGGTATGGGATGTCCGGTTACAGAGTGATTATATAACAGGGAATTAACTAAGTAAACTATTTTTATTATTTTGGTTAACTTAATTAAATTTATAAATAGTGTTTGTGGTGCTGAAAATTTGGTATAATATCGTTTATGAGTGTCGAAGGAGGCTTCAAATTCGTGAGAAAACCCGCAGGTACAAATAAATATATCGCCAAAATAAAACCTGTTATTCGCAACACCAAATTCAGCCAATTAAAAATAGACGATATCGCAAAATATATGGATATTAGCAAAGTGACGCTTTATAAGTATTTTTCATCCAAGGATGAAATCATCCAGCAGGTTGTAGAGTACTCGGTCAGCTTCCTGCAAGAGGTTGATGCTGTTGTACAGGATGACTCTGTATCTTTTGTTGAGCGCTTTCAAAAAACGTTTCTGCAATCGTTGATAAGCGTCATTTATATATCTGATGTGTTTTTACAGGATCTCAAAGAATTTTATCCGCATCTTTTTGAAAATCTGGCCATTGCCCAAATAAATAGAAATCAAAATTTACAAGCTTTTTTTGAATCCGGGATGGAGCAGAACATTTTTAACAGAATGAATGCAGTGCTGTTTATGGTTCAAGATGATGCTGTGCTGCGGCGTATGATGGAGCCATCCTTTTCCATCCAGTATGATGTCACCCTGAAACAAGCAATTATTGATTTTTATAACATGAAAAAGTATCAATTGCTTACACCTGAATATCTGGATTCTATAGACGATTCCGTGGTTGAAAATGAGATTGCGAAAATCTTACAAACTATTTCTTAGATATTTTGTTGAGAGCGGAGTGTCTCAGAACATGAAAAAGGAGAGCCCAGGATCAACAGACCTTTTGGGACATCTCCTTTACTCGAACTGTCAGGTGCCTTACATGACGAGCATTATTTGTTCAGCAGCAAAGATCTGTAGACCGTCTCAAACATAAACTCAAAGGCTTCCAGATGCTTCTTGGCCTCAAACGTGTCACGGCCCCACGCGTAGATACCGTGATTACGCAGCAGAATGCCGGGAACCTGCTCATTTAATACACCAGGTACCAGCTTGGCGATGGCGGAAATATCGGCGTAGTTGGGCAATACAGGAACGGCAATCGCCGCATTTTCCTCCCAGATGTTGAAAGCCTTGATCAGCTCAATGCCCTGAAGTGGTACGGCGCCTTGTTCCCCGTAATACTCGGAAATCAGATTGTTAAACACGGTATGGACGTGGAACACGGCACCGCAGCCTGTCAGGCGGTAAATTTCGCAGTGAATCAGCGTCTCCGCGCTTGGCTTCAGACCGGTGGTCTCCGCCGGACGGCCTTCCTGATCCACGATCAAAAAATCCTCCGGTGTGCGTTTGCTTTTGTCTTTCCCGCTCGCGGTAATGGCAAAGTGGAACCGGTCGCCATCCATTTCACCTACCCGCAGCGACAGATTGCCGCTTGTGCCGGGAAACCAGTTGCGGGCAGCGAACAGTTCCTTTACGTCTGCCAATTCTTCGAGTACACGCCGTTTTTCCTCGGCAGGAATATGGACCAGGCTCACTTACAGCACTCCTTCTTCAAACTTAAATTCCAGATCAGAGACGATATCGTCAAACGTTGCAAACGGAACATGGGACACGCCCAGCTCCGCGCATTTGTCGGTCAGTATGGAGCGGGAGTAGACGAAATCGGCAATTTTCGCACCTTCAAAATCGGTCAGGCTGTCCCCGATCAGTATCCGGCGGTAGCTATCGGCAGGAAAACGCCGCATAACGGTCGTCTTGCACATGCCGCAGCCGCTGTCAAACATGTTGCTGCACTGGTCATCACAAGGATGGGGCCAAGTGATTTCGATGTGATCTCTCGAAAAATCGGCACCGTTGCAAAAAATATGATCATGCGGGATGCCGAAAGGCTTCAGCAACGGATCGATAAAAAAGTCCATGCCGCCGCTGGTCACATAAAATTCGATACCTTGCTCCTGCAAATAGTCAAGGAAGCGTCCAAAACCTTCGCGGATGCCGGCTTGTCCAAGCACAAATTGCACAATCTCCTCCTTCCGCGACGAGGGGAGCAGGGCGAACATCGCGCTGACACCCTCACGGACGGAGATTCGCTGCTGAATGATATCATCCAGAATCGGTTCATAACCCGGCGGGCGGAAATGCTTCATAATGGCGACAATATTGTCGCTCACAGTGATCGTGCCGTCAAAATCACAAAAGATGACGGGTTTTTTCACTGCTGTCATCGTTCTCCACCCCATAATTGCAAAGCAGACTGCAGTTCAGGATGGGAGGCAGCGTATTCGGCGAGCGGAATGTTCTGTCCCGCAGCTTCGATGGCCTGCATGAAAGCGCGGCCGCCAGCTTCCGTGCCCATCGGATGGCCGTGGATACCGCCGCCGGCGTTGATCACGACATCCTGGCCGAAATCGCGCAAAATCAAGGGGACAAGCCCCGGATGAATTCCTGCCGAAGGTACGGGCAGACTCGTTTTTATAGGCAAATTCGTACGCAGCAGCTCATCCCGGATGGCCATGTTCTCTTCGCGCGGCATCGTAACCGACCCGTAAGGGGAAGGGAAGAGCACCAGGTCCGCCCCGGCCAGGCGCATGAGCTGTCCGAGCAGCACGGATGCTGAAATGCCATAGTAAGGGGAAGGGTAAAAGGCCCCCGCCAGCGCCGGGTGGGCTGCAATCGGTACATTGATGTCCGGGTCGGAGCTGAGCTCATGCAGGACATCGTAGCCGTAAGCCAGCACATTGAACAGAAGCGCATTCGCCCCGGCCTGCACCGCTTTGATCGCCTGGCTTCTGAGCCGGGAGGTCGGTCCGGTCAGGTTGGCGGCGTAAAGCAGCTTTTTGCCTGTCTCGCGGCCAGCTTCCTCAGCCGCCTTGAGACAAGCCTCCACGCGCTTTTCGATCGGAGTCAGTTCGTTCTCAAACAGAATTTCGTCATCCTTGATCAGAACGACGCCGCCCAGCGCCTGCTTCACAAACTGCTCCTTCAGCTCATCCAGATTCAATCCGATGACGGATTTGAAGATGCTCATAAACAGAGGGCGGTCATGCACATTCAGCAGCTCGCGCACCCCTTGAATGCCGAAACGCGGGCCGGGGAAGGCGGACAGAAATCGCTCCGAGAAATCGAGCTTCGTCAGCTTGATGCGCCCGTCCATCGATATTTTACCAAACACCGTGACAAGCAGTGCGGGAATGTCTGCGCTGAAATTGACATCAGGATAGGCGATGGTCAGATCGGCATAGCGCTGTCCGGGACCATTGTCCACCACTTCCACGCTGGTGACCTGACCGAGATGCTTTTGCATGGCTTCACGTTTCGTCTGTGGCAGCTCTGTCCAGCTTCCGACAGTCATGCCTACCGCGATTGACTCGGCTTTTTTGTTAAAATCTGCTTTGTCGTCGTATACGCGGTAGGTTGCCTGGCAATAGCTCATTCAATTCCCTCCTTTAACGCATCTCCCATCTCACGGGAGCGCTCTGCGCTGCGATAGACTGCGCTGATGACGGTTTCGAAGAAATCCCCTTCATCCAGCTTTTGCAGCGCGGCAATGGTTGAGCCGTTTGGCGACATGATTTTTGCGCGGAGCGCGGACGGCTCTTCTTCAGTCTGCTGTACCATCCGGGCTGCTCCAAGGACGGTTTGCACGGTCAGCTCCCGGCACTGCTCTGCTGTCAACCCCCCGCGGATACCGGCGGCCATCATGGCTTCCATCAAGTAATAGACATAAGCCGGGCCGCTGCCTGAAATGCCGGTGAGGATTTCCATTTTATCCTCGTCAACGATAGTGACGGTGCCAACGGATTCGAACATCTGCAGCACGCTGGTCCGCTGCTCCGGAGAAATCTCCTTCGAAAAGGTAATGCCTGTGGCGCCAAGCCCGATCGAACTTGAGGTGTTCGGCATCGTACGGGCAATCGGCTGGTTGCGGCCAAGCAACTGCTGCATCGTACGAATGGACAGTCCGGCGATCACGGAGATGAGCAGCTGATTTTCAGACAACAGAGGACCCATAGCTTTCAGCGCCGCTCCTGCGTCCTTCGGTTTCATGGCGAGCACGATGATGGGCGCGCGGCGCAGCAGTTCTTCTTTGTCGGCCTTATCATTCTGGGTCAATACCCCGTAGCGTGTTTTAAGCTCCAGCAGTCTTGCCGCATTGCTGCGGTTGGTTACAGTAATCCCTTCAGGCCATACTACATGGCGGGCAATCATGCCTTTGATCAGGGATTCGGCAAGCGAGCCGGCACCCGAGAAAACGATTTGCTGTGAAATTAAGGTCTTTGGTGCAGATTCACACATAATTGAATTTTACCTCCTGGATATCTTTAATATTGACGCTAACCCTCTCAGGGGTGATTTATTCGCGGATTTGTCCGCCACCGCGGACGATATATTTGACGGAAGTAAGGGCAGGCAGACCCATCGGTCCGCGTGCATGCAGCTTCTGGGTGCTGATGCCGATCTCCGCCCCGAAGCCGAATTCAAAGCCGTCGGTAAAGCGGGTGGAAGCATTGTGATAGACCGCTGCCGCATCAACCTCCTGCAGAAAACGCGCGGCATTTGCCTCGTCTTCGGTAATAATGCATTCGGAATGCATCGTGCCAAAGCGGGCAATGTGCTCCAGAGCTTCATCCAGACCGCCTACAACCTTCACGTTCAGAATGTAGTCGTTGTACTCGGTGGCGTAGTCTTCTTTGGTGACTTGCAAAGCAAAAGGCGCCAGCTCCCGTGTTCTGTCACATCCGCGCAGCTCCACACCCGCTTCCCGGAAGCGCTCTGCAAGTCGGGCCAGATGGGCAGACGCAAAATCCTCATGAACGAGCAGCGTCTCCATCGAGTTGCAGACAGACGGGCGTTGTACCTTCGCGTTGAGCGCAATCTGTTCCGCCATCGCCGGATCAGCCGAAGCGTCCAGATACGTGTGGCACACCCCGGCGCCGGTCTCAATCACAGGCACGGTGGCGTTCTGCACGACAGTCTGGATCAGAGATCTGCCTCCGCGCGGAATAATAACGTCGATCAGTCCGTTCAGCTTCAGCATTTCGTCTACAGAAGCTCTGTCTGCGTCCTCAATAATCTGCAGCGCATTCCGTGGAATGGCTGTAGTGTCGAGCGCCTCATGCAATATTTCCGCCAGCTTCCGGTTGGAGGACAGGGCGGCTGAGCCGCCGCGCAGCACGACCGGGTTGCCGGTCTTCAGGCACAGTCCGGCGGCGTCCACCGTTACATTGGGACGGGCCTCATAGATGATGCCGATTACGCCGAGCGGCACCCGAATCTTTTCGATATGCAGCCCGTTCGGTCTGTCCAGCACCTCCAGCGTATCACCGACCGGATCGGGCAGGGCGGCAATTTGCCGCAAACCTTCGGCAATACCTTCAATCCGCGCTTCCGTAAGCTTGAGCCGGTCGAGCAGCGACTCCGAGGTACCGTTTGTACGACCACGCTGCAAATCGTCATCATTCGCCGCAATCAGCTCGTCACGGTGCTGAACAAGAGCTTCGGCCATAACGAGCAGCGCCTCATTTTTTTGCTGTGTGCTGAGTTTGTTTAACGCCCCGGCCGTAGCTCTTGCCAACGACGTCTTATCCTTTACTTCACTCATTTCGTTCTACCTCCTCAAGTAATGTCCTGCAAGGCCGGCTTGGCCTTCACAATGTAATCCACTCATCCCGATGAATGACCTCAAGCCTGTGAATGGTCCCGATTTTTCGGATAACGTCTCCGCTGGGGAGTCCCAAAATCGACCGGAGCTGCTCATCGTCATAATTGACGATGCCTCTTCCCAGAATGCGCTTTTTCGGCCCCACGACTTCAACGACATCGCCGGCACTGAACGTTCCTTCCACGTTAAAGACTCCGACAGGCAGCAGACTGTGGCCGTCGTGAAGCAACGCTTTTTCGGCCCCGGCATCGACATGCACGGTTCCAAGAGGCGTGGACATAAAGCCGAGCCACTGCTTTTTCACGGGCAGGGAAGAGAGATGGGTATCAAAATAAGTGCCCCGTCCCGTGCCTTCAACGCTGCGCAGCAGATCCCCCGGTTCAGCTACCCTGCCCACAAATACCGGCACACCGCCGCGCACGGCCACTTTGGCGGCCTCCACCTTGGAGCGCATGCCGCCCGTACCCACGGAAGAGCCGGAGCCGCCGGCAAGCTCGTAAATTTCCTCCGTAATTTCGGAAATTCTGTCAAAGCGGACCGCCTGTGGATGCTTGCGCGGATCCGCGGTGTACAGGCCGTCCATATCCGTAATAATACTCAAGTGAGCAGCTTTGGACAGGTTGGCGACGAGGGCGGACAACATGTCGTTGTCGCCGAATTTCAGCTCATCGACCGAAACGGTATCGTTTTCGTTGAAAATAGGGATCACCCGCTGCTCCAGAAGTTCTTCCATCGTGCGGCGCGCATTATTCATCCGCTTGCGGATGAGGAAGTCACTGCGTGTCAGCAGAATCTGGGCTGTTGTAATCCCGTGGCTGCCAAAGGCCTGCTGGTAAGCCTGCATGAGCAGGGCCTGACCTACAGCGGCAGCGGCCTGCTTCTCATGCAGCTGCTTCGGGCGAAAGCGGTAGCCGATCTCCCTGAAGCCTGCCGCCACAGCGCCTGAGGTTACGAGCAGCAGCTCGTGGCCCTCGGCATGCATGGCCGCCATTTCCGCCGCAAAGAACGAAATTGCATCCCTGTTCAGCCCCCCTTCATCCCCGGTCAGCGAGCTGCTGCCGATTTTGACAACAATACGTGAAGACATGGGTTCCACTTCCTTTAATGGCATAGACTCATTTGTAAAAAGACAACAAAAAAACTTTCATCCTTAGCAAAGGACGAAAGTTTGAGCTTCCGCGGTACCACCTTTATTGATGATTGGCATCATCCGACTTCATTCCTGTAACGTCAGAGGACGTCCTGCAGATGCAGGCCGCTCGGGGGTAGGGTTCGGAGAGGGTCAACGGTAAATTCTCACAGCCTGTCGGAATTTACTCTCTGGTCGCCACCGCTTCTCTTACTGGCCCCGTCATTGCGTTTATTGTTTTGTTATGGTTTTAGAATTTATAAGTTTTCAGCGGAGCTGAACAATTCTATAACCTCAAGAAAAGCTTCCGCTAAACGCGGTCTGTCTTCTGTGAAAGTACGTCGATAGATGTTTTTCTTATCACCAAGAATATCACGGCCGCCGCATTTTGGCAAAAGGATTAACATCCCGCTATCAGCGGAACAGGTTTAAACGGCCGATCCGCTGCGCGGCCTCCACCAGCCGTTCCTCTGTGCTCAGCAACCCGACACGCACGTAGCCCTCGCCGTGGCTGCCGAAGCCGATGCCGGGAGCCACGGCAACCTTGGCCTCTCGCAGGAGCAAATCCGCGAAGGAAGCGGATGTAAACCCTTCCGGCACCGGCAGCCAGCTGAAAAACGAGCCCTGTGGTGCCTCTGCTTTCCAGCCGATGTCCGCAAGCGCCTGGAAGAAGGCGTTGCGGCGCGATTCATACCGGCCAACCAGCTCGGCTACACAATCCTGCGATGAGGTCAGTGCCACTGCAGCCGCCTCCTGAATGCCGCCGAACAGGCTGACATACATATGGTCCTGCAGCAGATTGATGCGGGAGATGATCTCCGCGTTGCCAAGCGCGAAGCCTACGCGCCAGCCTGCCATGTTATAAGTTTTGGACAAAGTATAAAACTCTATGCCGACCTCTTTGGCGCCTGCGGCCTGCAGAAAGCTGACCGGACGCTCGCCGTCATAGCCGATCGCCCCGTAGGCAAAATCGCTGGCCACCACAATTTGATGGCGTCCGGCAAACTCCACGGTCTCTTCATAGAAGGAGAGCGGTGCCGTCGCCGAGGTCGGATTATTCGGATAATTCAGGAACATCAGCTTTGCTCTGTCCCGGTCTGAATCCGGGATATTCGCATAGTCCGGAAGATATCCGTTCCGCTCCAGCAAGGGCATGAAGGACATTTCCGCTTTGGCCAGCGCGACGCCTGACCAGTAATCCGGGTAGCCCGGATCAGGCACGAGGCAGACATCCCCGGGATTCAGCAAAATCTGGGGCAGCTCCACGAGCCCTGTCTTGCCGCCGAAGAGGATGGCGACTTCCGTATCCGGGTCAAGCCCCACTCCGTAATCCTCGAGATAGCGCTGCGCGACAGCTTCCTTGAGGAAACGGTAGCCCGTAAACGGCGAATATTTATGATAGAGCGGATTGGCGGCCGCCTGCTGCAGCGCCTTGACGATATGCACCGGTGTCGGTGTATCCGGGTTGCCCTGGCCGAGATTAATGACATCATGGCCTGCGGCAATCTCACGGTTGACATTCTGGACGAGTGTCGCAAAAAACTGTGTCGGAAGCTGTGTCATCACATCTGCTACAGGTATGGAAAAAGCGGCATATTTGCTGTTGGAGACCTCATTGTTCATGGAACTGTACACGACCTTTATCTTCAATTTCAATTAAAGCTAATCTATCACTATATTCCCGAGTTGTATAGAGGGAATTAAGCACATCCTGTTGCGTGCAGGCCCAGACCGGGATATGATGATACAAATGTTGAGATGCAGGCGGACGCGGTCAACTCTAACGGCGTCTGCGGAGGAGGGAAACCATGTCTACCGATTCAAGCCAATCTGTAAATATTGCTTTATTGCAGGCCGATATCACGCTTGGCGAGCCGGACGTCAACCGTCTTCATATGGAGCAACTGATGGAACAGGCTGTGATGGCTGCCGTCAAACCGGATGTGATCGTGCTTCCGGAAATGTGGAATACCGGTTATGCCCTGGAACAGATTCATGAACTGGCTGATGTGGAAGGAAAGGAAACAAGAGAATGGGTGTCCGCCTTCGCGCGCAGGCATCAGGTGAATGTCGTGGCAGGCTCGATCGCGGAGAAAAAAGCGGACGGAGGCATCTACAACACAACCTATATATTCGACCGAAGCGGTAATACGGCTGCTTCATACTCGAAAATTCATCTGTTCCGTCTAATGGATGAGGAGAAGTATTTGCAGGCCGGCAGTGAGCCTGTGCTGTTCGAGCTCGACGGTGCCATGAAGGCCGGGGCATCGATTTGCTACGACATCCGCTTTCCGGAGCTTGGACGCAGGCTGGCGCTGGCGGGAGCCGACATGCTGATCGTGCCAGCGGAATGGCCGCATCCGCGGCTGCATCACTGGCGGACATTGCTGATGGCAAGAGCAATTGAAAATCAGATGTATGTGCTTGCCTGCAATCGGGTGGGAACAGGAGGCACAACAGAATTTTTCGGCCATTCGATGCTTATCGACCCGTGGGGAGAGGTGATCGCTGAGGGAGGCGAGCAGGAGGAAATCGTCACCGGGACGATCCGGCCGGAGCTTGTCAAAGAGGTACGGGGCCGGATTCCGGTGTTCGAAGACCGCCGTCCGTCTTTGTATCTGTAATTGCCCGGGTCAAGCGCCGGAATGGGGCGATGACAGCCCACCCGACAATTGGCTCACCGTTTCCTTGAAAGTATCGATAAACGCTTCAGCCGCTTTTGAGAGATAACGCCCGCTCCGGTAGGCGATCACCAGAGTACGGCTTGGAGCCGGATTGGCGAGCTTCAGGTAGACCGGCACGAATTCGCTGCTGGCGGCGCGGGCGATGAAGCGTGGCACGAGGGTGATGCCCATGCCTGTGGCGACAAGGGACTGCACCGTTTCCATATTGTTGCTTTCAAACACAACCCGCGGTTCAAAGCCGGCCTGATGGCATAAATCCATCGTCAGCTTCCGGAAGCCCTGTCCTTTCTTAAGCACGACGAACGGCTCATCCGCAAGCTCCTCCAGCCTGACTGACTGCAGCTGCTTCTCATCGGCACGCTTGGCCAGCCGGTGCCCTGGCGGTACGGCGAGGTCAATGATCTCTTCCCCGATCGGGACATAGGACAGGGACGGCTCGACAAGCGGGAGGGAGAGCAGGCTCAAGTCGGTCTGCCCGTTTGCTGTTTTCTTCTCCAGATTCATAGAGGAGTCCTCAAGCAGCGCAATTTCGATATCGGGGTGCAAATGCTTGAAGGCAGGCAGCACGTGCGGCAGCAGGTGGGAGCCGGTGATCGGCATGCTGCCGACGACAACCTTGCCTTTGCGCAGCTGGGAGATGTCATCCATTTCCTGCCGCAGCACCTCCACGGCGTCGACAATTTTCTGGGCTTTTTCCACAAACACCTCGCCGGCATGGGTGAGCTCAACCGCGCTCGTATTGCGCTGAAACAAAAGCACACCCAGCTCCTTCTCCAGCTTGGAAAGCTGCTGGCTCAGCGAAGGCTGCGCGATATGGAGCTTTTCGGCCGCCCTGGAGAAATTCCGTTCGGAGGCGATCTGAAGCGCGTATTGAAGCTGTCTGAATTCCATGGAGCAATCATCCTTTTTAGACCTTGATATACTTGCTTTCAATATTATATCTAAATTCAATTAGTTCGACTACAGAGGTTATAGTTTCAGCCTATCACTCCTATAGATATTATATCTTGGAGGAATGAAGACAAGAATGATATATTCATGTCAACAAGAGAGGCGCTTCTGCCTGCTCACAATGTACGAACCAAACAGGGGTGAATAGAATGAGCAAAAAGACAATGTTTGAGAAAATTTGGGATAATCACGTCATTCATCAGGAAGAGGGCAAGCCGAGCATTTTATACATCGATCTGCATCTTGTGCACGAGGTGACCTCGCCGCAGGCTTTTGAAGGGCTGCGCCTGAGCGGCCGCAAGGTGCGCCGTCCTGAGCGTACGTTTGCGACGATGGACCACAATGTGCCGACGAAGGACCGCTTTAACATTGCGGACCCGATCTCCAAGCAGCAAATCGACACATTGACCCAGAACTGCCACGATTTCGGTGTAACCCTGTACGATCTGAACACGCTCGACCAGGGTGTGGTGCACGTCATGGGACCGGAGCTCGGCCTGACACATCCGGGTAAAACGATCGTCTGCGGCGACAGCCATACCTCCACACATGGCGCCTTCGGCGCACTCGCTTTCGGGATCGGAACGAGCGAGGTTGAGCACGTGCTTGCGACTCAGTGTCTGCAGCAGGCCAAGGCCAAAACGATGGAGGTCCGCTTCGTTGGCAAGCGCAAGCCTGGCGTGACGGCAAAAGACATGATTCTTGGTGTAATCGCCAAATACGGCACTGACTTTGCCACAGGTTATGTTATCGAGTACACCGGCGAGGCCATTCGCGAGTTGAGCATGGAAGAGCGCATGACGATCTGCAACATGTCCATTGAAGGCGGTGCCCGTGCAGGCATGATCGCTCCGGATGAGACGACCTTCGAATACCTGCGCGGACGCGAGCATGTACCGCAGGGAGCTGCATTTAACCAGGCCGTGGCAGAATGGAAGAAGCTCGTGACCGATGAAGGGGCACAATTCGACACGGTTGCGGAATTTGATATGGAAACCCTCATCCCGCAGGTAACCTGGGGAACGAGCCCTGGCATGGGTACGGACATCACAGCCAAGGTTCCCGATCCTGCCGCGATGGCTACGGAAAACGAACGCAAAGCCGCCGAGAAGGCGCTTGAATATATGGACCTGACTCCGGGAACGCCGATGACGGATATTGCAATTGACTATGTGTTTATCGGTTCCTGCACGAACGGCCGGATTGAGGATCTGCGCGCCGCGGCCGAGGTGGCGAAGGGCTACAAGGTTTCTGATAAAGTAACGGCGATTGTCGTTCCGGGCTCCGGGCGTGTCAAGCAGCAGGCGGAGCAGGAAGGCCTGGATGTTATCTTCAAGGAAGCCGGCTTCGAATGGCGCGACGCGGGCTGCAGCATGTGTCTGGCGATGAACCCGGACGTATTGCAGCCGGGACAGCGCTGCGCTTCGACTTCCAACCGCAACTTTGAAGGCCGTCAGGGACGCGGCGGACGCACGCATCTCGTTTCGCCTGCCATGGCTGTCGCCGCAGCGGTCCACGGACGTTTCTATGATGTGCGCGGCTGGGAATTCAAGCAGGAAGTTGTCAGCTAGGACACGGGAGGAGAGAGATTATGGAAGCATTTAAAACTTTAAACGGTATTGTAGCCCCGGTTGACCGGGTCAATGTGGATACAGACGCTATTATTCCAAAACAGTTTCTGAAGCGGATTGAACGTACCGGATTCGGACAGTTTCTGTTCTATGAATGGCGCTTTGATGAGCAGGGCAACGTAAACCCTGATTTCGAGCCGAACAAGGAGCGCTATCAGGGAGCATCTATCCTCATTTCCCGTGCCAATTTCGGCTGCGGCTCCTCCCGTGAGCACGCGCCTTGGGCTATTATGGATTACGGGTTCAGATGTGTCATTGCTCCGTCGTATGCCGATATTTTCTATAATAACTGCTTCAAAAACGGAATTCTTCCGATCAAATTGTCGGAGGAGCAGGTCGAGGAGCTTTTCCAGCGGACTGCGGCTCATGACGGCTACCGTTTGAACGTGGACCTGGAAAATAAAACGATCACGGACGAACATGGCCTGCATATCGAGTTTGAGCTGGATGAGCATCGCAGACAGTTCCTGCTGCAGGGTCTGGACGACATCGGGCTGACGCTTCAGCATGAAGATAAAATAGCTCTTTATGAACAGCAGATCGCCAATAAAGCATTCGTATAATTGTTTTTGGTAAATACCTGTGGTGCCGCAAGTGCAGTAAAATCTGCGCTTGCGGTTTTTTTGTCAAAAAAAATGATAAAGGTACATATTTATGCGCAACATTTGGCAGCATTTGGCGTCTAAGAGGTTATGAGGGTAGCTCTAACTGCAGCGAAGGGCTTCAAGAGCATATTAATAAGGAGAATCAGGATGAAAAAATACGGATGGCTGCTTTTTTTGGCATTTTGGCTATGTTTGATCCCTTCTTTTCACAAGGCTGAGGCGGCAGGTGTGGGCCTGTTTTTGGACGGCGAGCGGCTGAACATGTCCGGGGACGCGACGGGGGAAATGGTGAACGGAAAAGTGATGGTTCCGCTGCGCGTCATCGGTGAGGAATTGGGCTACAAGTTTGAGTGGGAACCCAAGGAGTACAAGGTGACGGTACATAAGAGCAACACCGACATTTCCATGTATGTTGGCCGGACGATGGCGTATGTGGGGAAAGAGGAAGTACAACTGGATTCTCCACCTCTGCTGCGGGGAAGCTCAACCCTGGTACCGCTGCGGTTTGTGGGGGAGCAGCTCGGTTTAAGTGTCAAGTGGGATAATGCCGGCAAAGCGGTGTATCTGCAGAAGCTTGCTGCTGATGCGGACAAGGACAGTGACAGCGACAGTAAGGCGGACGAGCCTGGAACAGACCCGGACACGGACAATGACACGAATACGGATTCAGGTGCGGTGGACAATGTGTCTGAGATATACGGAATCAGCTTCGAAGACGGCCGTCTCACTGTATCTGCGGACGAGGCAAGCGAGCCGAAGCTGTCTGCATTGACAGGTCCTGACCGGATAGTTATCGACTTTCAGAATGCGAAATTTGCTGAAAAACTGAAAGAGCAGTACCTTGAGGACAGCGACGGAACCAGAGTGATTGAGGTGGACGCCAACGATGATGTGCAGTTTATCCGCTTCGCACAGTTTGATGATGGTGAATCGGCAGCCCGGATTGTACTTGTACTGAATAGTGCGAAGGGATACACCGTGGCTCAGGAGAACGGGGAATATGTCATTGTCCTGAACGACTCCCCGGGTGAACCCGCGGATGAAACCGTGAACACACCGGCCAAGCCATCCAATCCGGCAATACCATCTGGCCAGGATGGACGATGGCTGGTGGTGCTTGATGCGGGACATGGCGGCAAAGACCCTGGAGCGTCCAGCATTACAGGACGGACGGAAAAGGAATTCAACCTGGCAGTGGCTTTAAAGGTGCAGGAGAGGCTGCAGGGCGACCCGGATATCGAGCTTGTATTGACACGGGACGGAGATAATTATCCAGAGCTGGAGGAGCGGTCCTCACTCGCGAATGGCCTGAATGCGAATGTGTTTGTGTCCATTCATGCCAACAGCATGCCAAAGACGGCGACCGGTATGCTGGCGAACGGCTCTGAGACCTACTATACGAGGAATGACAGCAAGGAGCTTGCCCTTGTAATGCAAAAATATTTGGCCGAGGCGACAGGCCTCAAGGATAACGGTATCAAGGTGCAGAATTTGCATGTAACCCGTGAGACGAAGATGCCGGCCGTGCTGCTGGAGGCAGGTTATTTGAGCAACGCCGGCGACGAGGCCGCCCTGTACTCGGAAGAGACCCAGAACCGGATCGCAGAGGGGATTGTAAATGCTTTGCGCGAATATTTGGACTTATAGAAAATGAGGAAATGAAGTGAACATAAGAACGGTTATGTCAAGCGGTAACACGTTTGGATATAATCGTTTTTTTTGTTGTGAGGTAAATGATTCCAAATCACCAAGTCTCCAGGCCTAAACCAAGAAAATGAATCGGATTTCCCGACGGCAACAAGGGCTGAAAAGTACATTAATTTAGTTATCTTGGCATTTATACGCAACTTTTGACGATGCCAAACGTCTAATAAGGTTGTCCGGCATTGCGTAAGCATGCACAACGAAGGCTGCGCTGAAGCATGGCAAAAATTTTGGAATGGAAGGGTGAAGAATGAAGAAGTTAGGCTTTTTATTGTTTTTATTTGTCTTCATGTGGGCGGCCCCGAATTATGGACACGCAGCGTCGGCCGGTGCGCACATCGTTCTGGATGGAAAGCAGATTAATGTTTCCGGCTCAGCACAGCCGGGGATCATTAACGGGACGACGATGGTGCCGTTTCGGGTCATTTCGGAAAATTTGGGTTACAAGGTAGACTGGAAGCAGGAGAACAAGACCGTTCAGGTATTCAGTGGCGGCACGGAGATTCAACTCGTAATTGGCAGCAAATCTGCAACCGTCAACGGAAAGCGGGTGACATTAAACGTTGCTCCTGTTATACGTTCCGGAAGCGCTCTGGTTCCGCTTCGGTTCATTGGAGAACAGATGGGCGTGGACGTCGACTGGGACGGTTCCACCAAAACCGTAACATTGGTTACCCGGAACAGCGGCCCAGGGAACGAAGGAAGCACTCCTCCTGCTTCGGGAAACGACAGCACGGATGGCAACGCACCATCGAAAGGTCTTGCACTGGTGAATGGAATCAGCTTCAGTGATAACCGGATGCTTATCACAACCACTGGTACTGTAAAGCCGAACACGTTCACGATGGCAGGACCGGACCGGCTCGTCATTGACCTGCCCAATGCGGCATTCTCGGATACGTTTGGAGACAGCCTGCCTCTCAACGCGGATCACAACGGGGAACTGGCGGTGACGGACAGCGATAATGTCTCCAAAATACGTTATGCGCTATTCAGTGACAGCCCTTCTACCGTGCGTGTCGTCATTGATTTGAATAAAGTGATGGGCTACAAGGCATACAATGAGGGCGTTGATCTCGTCATCGTTGATCTGACGGAGAACAGCAGCGAAGTGACACCACCGGTGGGGGGCGACGGCAAAAAAGTCGTTGTCATCGACGCAGGGCATGGTGCCAAAGATCCGGGTGCTTCTGCCGGCGGCGGGAACAATGAAAAGACCTTCAACCTGGCAATGGCCCTGAAGGTAGAGCAAATTTTGAAGCAAAATCCTGATCTGGACGTTGTCATGACCCGCAGTGATGATACCTTCCTGGAGTTGAAGGAGCGGGTCAAGGTTGCCGAGAACGTGAATGCCGATGTGTTTGTTTCCATTCATGCCAATTCGGCCGGCTCTTCGGCGGCAAGCGGCACGGAAACGTATTATCAGCGCAGCAGCAGCAAAAATCTGGCCAATACGGTTCACAAGCATTTGGTTGCAGCGACCCAGCTCACCAACCGCGGCGTCCGTTATGGCAATTTCCATGTCATCCGTGAAACGAGCATGCCGGCGGTTCTGCTGGAGGTAGGGTATTTGAGCAACAGCAATGATGCTGCGGCTTTATTCTCGGAGGACTTCCAGAATCGGGTGGCCCAGGGGATTGCAGATGGAATTGAAGAGTATCTCGGGGTGAATTGACACCTTTTCTCGTGAACAGGAGGCTGAGGGATGAAAAAGATAGCTTGGACCGCTTGTCAGCTCGCGCTAATCATCGCCGTTACGGCAGGCTGTGCAGGCAAACAGGCTGCACCGGCCGCCGCTCCGCCAGCGGAGGAACAGCCTGTGCAGGAGGCTCCCGCCGGGCAAGACGCAGCGGCTTCCGAGGGAGAGCCTGCGGGAACTCCTCCGCAAAATCAGGAGGCTGAACGGCCTGCCGGGGTGCCGGATAAGCCTGCGACCGAAGAGACGGAGCCAGATAAAGCTGAAACAGGCAGCATGAGCATTAAAGTGTATTATACGGATGCCAACCAGGCAGAGCTGTTGGAGTCCACGCAGGAGATCAGCTATCCGAGCGAGCTGCAAAAGTATAAGTTGGCATTTCAGGCATTACAGCGCAGTGGCAGCGACAATCAGGCGCCGCTGTGGTCGGAGTCCATAGAGATTCAGCAGATCAGGTTTGAAAACGGGGCGTTGACCTTGAATATCAGCCTGCCTGACGCCGCACGGCTTGGCGCCGGAGGAGAAGCGCTGGCGCTGGAGGCACTGACCAAGACGATGTTTCAGTTCCCCGAGGTGAACACACTCGATCTTCTCGTTGACGGGGAAGCGGTAGAATCGCTGATGGGCCATGTGGATCTTGAGCACCCGATCAAGCGAAATATTTGAGCTTCGTTGTTCTTTTATGTACTTAAGGGGTGCATTCTGGCGCAGATAATGATAAACTAAGAAAGTATTTAAGCCCCTTGGCGGCTAGAATACCCAAACAATAGTCGTTTCTTTTTCCGGATGATTATTTAGAGTGATCGTCTTGATACGGGGCAGGCCCCTGTATCAGGACGTTTTTTTGTGTAGGAGGTAGGATTCCGTGAATGCAGCAACCGCGCGCCATATTCTCGACACGATCGGCAATATGTTTCCTGACGCCCATTGTGAGCTGAACCATAGCAACGCTTTTGAACTGACGATTGCCGTACTGCTGTCAGCCCAGTGCACGGATGAAACGGTCAATAAGGTAACAGCCGACTTATTCCAAAAATACAAGACGCCGGAGGATTATTTGGCTGTACCGCTGGAAGAACTAGAGCAGGATATACGGAGGATCGGCCTGTACCGGAACAAAGCCAAGCACATTCAAAGCCTGTGCCGGATTCTGCTTGAACAGTACGGGGGCGAGGTGCCGGATTCGCATGACAAGCTTGTGCAGCTTCCTGGAGTAGGGCGGAAAACGGCCAACGTCGTTGTATCCAACGCTTTTGGTGTCCCCGCCATCGCGGTGGACACTCACGTCGAACGGGTCTCCAAGCGCCTTGGCCTGGCAGGCTGGGACGACAGTGTGCTGGAAGTGGAAAAAAAGCTGATGAAGCGGGTACCCCGCGAAGAATGGACGATCACCCATCACAGGCTGATTTTTTTCGGACGGTATCATTGCAAGGCCCAGAATCCCCAGTGCCAGGTGTGCCCGTTGCTTGATGTTTGCCGTGAAGGCAAAAAGCGTATGAAAACGTCCCGAATCAGGAAGGATAAGGAACAGGAAACGTCTGCCAAGCGTCAGGTTGCCAAGAAAAGACTACAATTATAAGAGTAGAAAAGGATGAAACTAAAATGAAGTGCATTTCGGTCTATACGGATAATTTTGGAGCGTTCTCCGATATTTTTGAAGAGGTGCTCAGCAGTGAGCTCTCCGAAAATGAGGAGCGTGAAATGGAAGGGATCACGGTGAGCCATTCCGGCGACGTTCCCGAACACTATCTGGAACGCATGTCGCAAAAGCCGGAGGTTGTTGTCATGAAGGACAAACAGCGCGGCATCACCATTTTGCAGCACGGACAGGTATTTGAAATTTTGCTGCCTGTCCTGGAAGAGGCTGTGAACTGAAGCGCTCCGTTTCAAGCATAAGCTGTCCGCCGGTCTTCGGGCCGGGGCGGCTTTTTTGTGCTTCCAGGTCTGTGTGGAAGATTGGCTGCGGTTCTCAGCGAGTGTGTTCAGTGCTACAATGGTTCCAGAGAGAAGCAATCAAATTGAAGGAGTGGAACCGGACAGATGGTGAAAACGGTTACCGAAAAGATGGAGAGCAAGTCCGGGTCCATGGAACGGATACGGCTATTTTTACAGAATGCCGAGGATTCCGCCGGAGCAGCCTCGGCTGCAGATCTGCTGCAGAAAGCGGCTACCGGTGAGCTGACCATTGCGTTTTGCGGTCATTTTTCAGCCGGGAAATCGAGTCTTATCAACAGCCTGTGCGGTAAAAAGGTGCTGCCGTCCAGCCCTGTGCCAACCAGTGCAAATGTCGTTTCCATCCGGTCGGGGGAGCCGGGGGCGCTCATATACCGCAACGGGACGAACGAATCGCCTCTTAAGGTCAGCCTCGCCGATCTGGCGGAATACTGCGTAAATGGGGGAGAGTATTCCGCTGTGGAGGTATGGGACGACGTGCCAGTCCTGAAGGACGGAGGCGTGCTGCTGGATACTCCGGGGGTGGATTCGACGGACAGGGGCCATGCGCTCGCTACGGATTCGGCGCTGCATCTGGCGGATGTCGTCTTTTATGTGATGGATTACAACCATGTCCAGTCGGAGAACAACTTAACCTTTGCCAAGAGCTTGTCCGACTGGGGCAAGCCGCTTTATCTGATCGTCAACCAGATTGACAAGCACAGGGAGCGCGAGCTGTCCTTTGCCGATTACCGCAAAGCGGTAGAGGAGAGCTTCAAGGCCTGGGAAGTCCGCTATGCGGATATTTTGTTTACATCGCTGACGGACAGGCATCATCCGCTGAACCAGCGGGCTTCGCTGGATCAACTGATCCGCTCCCTGATTGGCATGAAGGAGACGCTGGTCAGCCATAGCGTGTGTTCCTCGCTGCATCATTTGGCGGAAAGGCATATTCAGTCCCGTGAGGCGGAACTGGAAGAGGAGCTTGACCGGCTGCTGGAGGACGCCGGGGGAGCCGCAGAGGCGGAAAGGCAACAGGCGGAATATGCGAGACTGAAGCAAGAGGCTGAGGTCCTGGGGAAGCTCCCGGAAGTGGAGCAGGACCGGCTGCGCCGTGAGCTGGAACATCTGATCGAGCAGGCGAACCTGACACCAGCCGTCCTGCGGGATGCCGCTGCCGAATATTTGGAAAGCCGCAGAAGCGGCTTTAAGGCCGGGCTCTTCTTCGCCGGCGGCCGCACGGAGAAGGAGCGGCAGCGCCGTCTGGAAAGGCTGACGACCATGCTGCAGGAGCAGACGGACGGGCAGCTGCTGCCCCATGTCAGAAGCCAGCTCCGAACCTTCGGCGAGTTGCATCAATTATGGGATAGCTCGTATGAGGAGGAGTTGGGCCGGCTGCATCCCGGGATCACGGAGAAGCTGGTGGCGGATACGGTGCAGGAAGCGGCCTTATCGCCTGAATATACGCTGAACTATTGCAGGGATTTACGCGCCGGCGTGGCGTCGCTGTACCGCAGCGCCGTGCGTGGGTTGACCGAGCGGCTGCTGGAGCAGCTCGGCGCGCGCGCAGCCGAACGGCGCACCGCGCTGGCGGAGCGCATCGCCGCTGCCGCGGCCCGCGCGCAGGCTGCGCTGCGGGCGGACGCGGTGCGCACGGCGGCCGCAGACCACGCTGCTGCGCTGCGGGCCTTGCTGCCGCCTGCGGGCGGCCTGCCCGCGCCGCTGCCGCGCGCCACGGCGCCTGCCGCCGCCGGGGCTGCGCCTGCTGCACGGCCCGCGCCGGCGGCCGTGCCTGTCCCGGCCGCGCGCCGCCGGGACGCTGCTGCGCAGCCGGCCGCCGCCGGACGGCAGCGGCGGCTCGCGGATGCGGCGGCCCGGCTCGAAGCCGCCGCCGCGCTGGCAGCCCCTTACCCCGCCATGCAGGCGGCGGTGAGGGGGCTGCGGGACCGTGCGCACAGCCTGCTGCACGGTCGGTTCACGCTGGCGCTGTTCGGCGCCTTCAGCGCGGGCAAGTCCTCCTTCGCCAACGCCCTGCTTGGCGAAGCGGTGCTGCCTGTCTCGCCGCATCCGACGACGGCGGCGATCAACCGCATCATGGCGCCGGAAGGAGAGCGGCGCCACCGGACGGCAGCAGTCCACATGAAGTCTGCCGCCGCGCTGCGGGAGGATCTGGAGTATTCGTTCAGACTGCTCGGCGTCGACATGCCGGATGGTGAGCAGTGGCTGCGCACGGCGGAGCAGCTAAGGCCTGAGGGAATCCATCCGGCCGGACGGCCGCACTACAGCTTTATCAAGGCTGCGGCGGCCGGCTGGATGGACGCGGAAGCGCAGCTCGGTCAGGTGCTGACCGTTGGCATGGAGGAATACAAGGGTTTTGTGGCCGCCGAGTCGAAGTCCTGCTTTGTAGACCGGATTGACCTGTATTACGATTGTGCCCTCACCCGCCAGGGCATTGTGCTGGTGGATACGCCGGGGGCGGATTCGGTCAATGCCCGTCATACCGGGGTTACCTTCAATTATATGAAGCATGCGGATGCGCTCGTATTTGTCACCTACTACAACCATGCCTTCACCCAGGGCGACCGCCAGTTTCTGGCCCAGCTTGGACGGGTGAAGGACGCGCTTGTGCTGGATCAGACCTTCTTTATTGTGAATGCGGCGGATCTGGCCTCCTCGGAGGAGGAGCTGCAGGCGGTTGTCGGGCATGTATCCGCGGAGCTGCAGTCGAACGGCATTCGCAAGCCGCGCATCTTCCCTGTGTCCAGTCTGCTTGCGCTTGATGGCCGGGAGAAGGACGAGGCCGCGCTTTATGATGCCTCCAGGTTTGTCGAGTTTGAACAGTCTTTCCATGCTTTCGCAGGCGAAGAGCTGGCAGGTTTGTCCATCCGGGCAGCGGGCAGCGATATTCAAAGGGTGCGTGCCCGGATGGAGCAGTGGGCCAAAGAAGCGATGGCAGGACAAGAGCAGCGTGAGCTTCGCCTGCGTCAGGTAGAAGCTGCCCTCACCCGTTCCACCGTCATCACCGGAGCACTGGCCTCTGCTGCTCTGGCTCCGGGCATGGCGGCGGAAGTGGAAGAGCTGCTCTATCATGTCCGGCAGCGCATAACCTACCGCACGGGAGAGTTTATGGCGGAAGCCTTCCATCCATCCGCGCTGCGGGAAGGCGAGGGAGACCTGCGCTCCGTGTTTGCGGCCTGCGGCAGAGAGCTGCTGCGCCTGCTCGAAATCGAGCTGAGCCAGGAGCTGCTTGCCACCACGCTGAGGCTGGAGAAGGCGGGCCAAGCGATCGTGCTGAAGGAAAGCTCCCGCTGCTGTGAGGAGATCAACGCGCTGCTGGACGGTCTGGACAGCAAGCCGGCAGCATCGCAGGAGTGGAAGGTGCCTGAGCTGGAGGAGGCCTCCTTCCAGGGAAAGGTCGAGTGGAAAAGCTACTGGAGCTTTTTCAAAAATCCGAAGCATTTCTTCGAAGGCGCCGGCCGGCGCCTGCTGCAGGAGAAGCTTGAGCCGCTGCTCAGAGAGCTCGTTGCGGAAGAAGCGGCCCGTGTCGGCGGCCCTCTCGCCGATTATTATACGGAATGCATCCGTCAGGAAAGACAGCACCATGCCGGGTATATCCAGGAGCAGACGGAAGAGGTGCTGGAGGGCATGAAGCAATCTTTGGCCGGCAGCGAAGGTCCGGAGCAGTGGACGGCACTGGCAGAGCGGCTGGCGGAATTGGAGCAGGAAAGCGCGTAACAGATCGCAAGCCGGTCAGCCCGTGATTTTTCCTGTGCTGTTTGCAGCATGCCCGCTCATTTTTTCAGCCTTTATACCACAATGCCCAAAGGCAGCCTTATCCTATGAGGAAAGGCTGCCTTTTATGTATGCCTGAACGTTGAAAAAAGGAAGCAAACGGGAGTTATTTTCCCTATTTCATTAAAATAATACGTTTTCAAAACACCGTTGGTTAAATGTGGGGATTCCTGCCCGAATACAGCGGGTAATCCTCTTTGCCGCTCTGTAAAGCGGGTGATAAACTTCATAATTGTCATTACAAATTATGAACAGTTAATGGAGGGAAAAACTCATGGATGTTCTCAGGCAGCTGCAGGGCTTCTTCAAGGAGAGAAGGCACTACTTGCTCTTTTCAATCCTATGCCTTGCCATAGCCACCGCGCTCGGGCTTGTGTACCCGACACTGCTTCGGCGGTTGATTGACGACGTAATTGTGCCTCGCAATTTTGAAGACGTTCCCATGCTTGCCCTGACGGCTCTGGGAGTCGTGATCCTCAAATCCTTTATGCAATTTCTCCACGGATTTTTCGGCGGCAGGCTGGGGAACTTTTTGGCCTACCGTCTTCGCAATGCCTGTTACGAGAAGCTTCAGTTTCTATCTTTCCGCTATTATGATACCGCCAAAACCGGAGACCTCATGTCCCGCCTTACCGGGGACCTGGAAGCAATCCGCAATTTCATCGGCTTCGGGTTCGCCCAGCTGCTCAACTTGCTGCTGATGCTCGTTTTCGGCGCAGTGGTCATGCTGACCATTAACTGGCAGCTGACGCTGATTACGCTCATCAGCATGCCGCTCCTCACCTTTGTCGCTCTCAAATTCGAATCCAAGATTCACCCGACCTTTCAAGATATGCGTCAGGCCCTGAGCTCTTTGACAACAGCTGTACAGGAGAACATCACCGGTGTGCGTACGGTGAAGTCCTTTGCGCGTGAGGCCCATGAAGTGGGTAAATTTACGGTGCGCAATGAGTATTACAAGAGAAACCAGCTGAACGCGGCAGAGCTGTGGAGCCGCTATTTTCCGGTCATGGAGCTGCTGGCCTCGGTCAGTGTTGTGCTGCTTATGGGCGTGGGCGGTTACCTGGTCATCCGCCAATCCTTGACGCTGGGCGAGCTGGTCGCTTTTTTCAGCCTGATCTGGTATATCATCGGGCCGATGTGGAGCATCGGGTTCCATATCAACAACTATACGCAATCCAAAGCCTCCGGGGAACGGGTGCTTGAACTGCTGCACCAGCGGGTGGACGTCAAGGATGAAGATGGTGTGATCAGGCTCGATCCCGCCAAGGTCCGGGGTCATATTACCTTCGAAAATGTAACGTTTGCTTACGGGAACAAAATGCCCGCCGTCGTCGACATCAATATCGATGCGCCTCCCGGCTCCGTAATCGGGCTGCTCGGGGGTACGGGCTCCGGGAAATCGACTATTATTCAGCTGCTGATGCGCGCCTACAACGTGAATGAAGGCAGCATCAAGCTGGACGGCATGGATATCCGCCATATCAAAATCAAGGATTTGCGCTCCCAGATCGCGTCCGTGTTTCAGGAGACTTTTCTATTCTCTTCCTCCATCCGCAACAACATTTCCTACGGGATGAACAATGTGAGCATGGAAGAGATCATTCGTGTTTCGAAGCTGGCCCAAGCGCATGATTTCATCAGCGAGCTGCCGGATGGCTACGACACCGTCGTGGGCGAACGGGGGTTGGGTCTGTCTGGCGGACAGAAGCAGCGCATCGCCATCGCTCGTGCCCTGCTGAAGAACCCGAAAATACTCGTCCTGGACGACGCGACGAGCGCTGTCGATATGGAAACCGAGCACGAGATTCAGGCTGGCTTTAAAGAGGTTATGAAGGGAAGAACGACCTTTATTATCGCGCACCGCATCTCCTCGCTCCGGCATGCCGATGAAATTCTGGTGCTGGAGGAGGGCAGGGTCGTGCAGCGGGGAACCCACGAGGGGCTGACGTCCACGCCGGGGGTATACCAGGACGTCTATCAAATTCAATATGCAGACCATATTGCGCAGACGGCCAGCGCAGCGGAGAAGGTGAATCCATGAATATGAACATGCAGAGAAGCGAAAATTCCGTTTTCAAGAGGCGTAAACGGCAGGAAGAATCACAGGCTAAGCCGATGAATGAACGCTTTGTTTATCAGGATGACGAAGTGATCGACAAGCCGTTTAACTGGGTGGAATTCAGGCGGCTGTTCGCTTATATGAAGCCTTACGCGAGACAAATGCTTCCCCTGATTGCGCTGATGATGGTGCTGGGCACGATGACAAAGCTTGCCGTGCCGTATTTGACCAGCCAGGCTATTGACAAGGCGATCACGGTTCCCAATCTCAAGCTGCTGCTGACCCTGACCGGAATGGTTCTGGTGCTTTACATCATTCAGTGGGGCGCGAATGTGTACCGGATCAAATATACGAATATTATCGGCCAGCGCGTCATTTATGATCTCAGAGCCGACCTCTTCAAGCATATCCAGAAGCTGTCGTTCAACTTTTTTGACAAACGGCCGGCAGGCTCCGTGCTCGTCCGTGTCACGAATGATATCAATTCGCTGCAGGATCTGTTTACGAACGGCGCGGTGAACGTGCTCATCGATTGCGTGCAGCTGTCAGGCATCATCGTCATTCTGCTGCTGATCAACTGGAAGCTGGCACTGGCGGTCATGCTGACCGTGCCGTTGATGTTCATCATCTCCACCAGGCTGCGGGTGCGGATACGCCGCGCCTGGCAGGATGTCAGAATGAAAAACTCCCGCATCAACTCCCATCTGAATGAATCCATTCAGGGGATTCGCGTAACCCAGGCGTATACGCAGGAGCATGAAAACATGGCCTTCTTTGATCGCATGAACCTTTCCAGCAAAAATTCCTGGGACAAGGCGTCCGCGATGAACCAGGGGTTCGGGCCGCTGATTGAAATTACCGGGGGCCTGGGGACGCTCGTGCTGTTCTGGTTCGGCTCATATCTGATCGAGAGCAATCAACTGACCATCGGGTATCTGGTGGCCTTTGCCACCTATGTCGGCAATTTCTGGGACCCCATTAACCGGCTCGGGCAAATGTACAACCAGCTGCTCGTGGCGATGGCATCCTCAGAGCGCATTTTTGAGTTTATGGACGAGAAACCGGCCATTTCCGATAAACCGGGGGCCGTGCCGCTGCCGCCGATCCGCGGGGATATCGAGCTGGAGAATATCGTGTTTGAGTATGAGAAAGGGCGGCAGGCTTTGAAGGGCATCAGCTTATCCGTCAAGGCCGGGGAGTCCATTGCGCTCGTCGGTCATACCGGCTCCGGCAAGAGTACCATCATTAACCTGTTGAGCCGTTTTTACGACATTACTTCAGGCAAATTGACGATTGACGGCTACGACATCCGGGATGTCCAGGTGGAGAGCCTGCGCAGCCAGATCAGTATCGTGCTGCAGGACACGTTCATTTTCTCCGGCACCATCCGCGAAAATATAAGGTTCGGCCGCCTCGAAGCCACAGATGAGGAGATTGAGGCCGCTGCCAAAGCTGTGCACGCTCATGAATTTATTACACAGCTGCCTGGCGGATATGAGACAGAGGTCGAGGAGCGGGGAACGGTGCTTTCGATGGGGCAAAGACAGCTGCTGTCTTTCGCCCGCTCCCTGCTGGCGAACCCGCGCATCCTCATTCTGGATGAGGCCACGGCAAGCATCGACACCGAGACGGAGGTGAAAATCCAGGATGCCCTGAAGGTGCTGCTGAAAGGCAGGACTTCTTTCATGGTTGCACACCGGCTGTCGACGATCCGAAACGCCGACAACATCATCGTGCTGGATCATGGCGAGATCGTGGAGTCAGGAAATCATGACCAGTTAATGAAAAAACAAGGGGTTTATCGTGGGCTTGTTGAAGCACAATTCAGATTTTTGTAAAAAAATTATCGCAAAATCACGTTTTTTGTAAAGAAAATTGCGGAGCACTATTGCATTATTGGCCGTGAACCCTGAAAATAAAGATGAACGAGCTATATCGTCTGAGGGGGAAGGAACAAAATGTGGGGTGCTCCTTTTTCCGCTGGAGCGAAAAAAATGCTGCTGCTTGGCAGCGGCGAACTCGGAAAAGAAGTCATTATTGAGGCACAGCGATACGGTGTGGAATGCATTGCCGTGGACCGTTATGAGCATGCGCCAGCGATGCAGGTAGCCCATCGGTCCTATTGTATCGATATGCAAGACCCTGAAGCCTTGAAATCGCTGATCCGCAAGGAGCAGCCTGATCTGATCGTCCCCGAAATTGAGGCGATTGCAACCCATGCGCTGGAAGAGTTGGAGCAGGAGGGCTTCAAGGTAGTGCCAACCGCCCGCGCTGCGCGTCTTACGATGGATCGCGAAGGGATTCGCCGGCTGGCAGCCGAACAGCTGGGACTGCCTACAGCAGCGTACCGCTTTGCCGATAACCTGGAGCAGCTGCAGCATGCGGTGGCCGAGCTTGGTACGCCATGTGTGGTGAAGCCGCTGATGAGCTCCTCGGGCAAGGGACAATCTGTCTGCCGGACACCCGAAGAAGCGCCTGCCTGCTGGAATGCGGCTCTGAAAGGGGCACGTGGCCGTACGGCTCGCGTCATTGTCGAGGCCTTTGTTCCGTTTGAAAGCGAAATCACGCTTCTTACCGTACGTTCGGCAAGCGGGACAACCTTTTGCCCGCCAATCGGGCATATTCAGAAGGACGGGGATTATGTTGAATCATGGCAGCCCCATCAGATGACAGACGGCCAACTGGAGCAGGCACAGGACATAGCGCGCCGTATTACGGATGAGCTGGGAGGATACGGGATCTTCGGTGTCGAGCTGTTTCTGACATCCACCGGTGTCGTCTTCAGCGAAGTATCTCCCCGTCCTCATGATACCGGGATGGTGACGATGGCAACGCAGGATTTATCCGAATTTGCTCTGCATGTGCGGGCTATTCTCGGGCTGCCAGTACACGAGGTACAACTGCTCGTCCCAGGGGCTTCCGCCACGCTTAAAGCGAATACTGCCGCTGAGGATTATGCGGTGGCCGGAATAGAGGAAGCGCTGAAGCTGCCTCGTACTCAGGTAAGAATATTTGGCAAGCCGGAGACGAAAGTGGGCCGGCGGATGGCTGTAGCATTAAGCACGGCCGATGAAGTGGAAACAGCCCGTAAAATTGCAAATGAAGCTGCTAATAAGCTTAAAGTGGAGGTTAACGTAAACCATGTCAAATAACGTTTTGGCTCCGGAGCTGACGCTTCGGACCGGTGAGCTCAGTGACTGCGAATGCGTTACAGGTTTGATGCGGGAAATCAATTATCCGATGACCTGCGCCGTCATGCGCGAACGTATGGAATCCATTGAAGCTGATCCTAATGCCTGCATCATGATGGCAGAGGTTGACGGAAAGGTAGCCGGCGCCATCGGCGTTCAGATCGTGCAAAGCCACGCCTATCCCGAGCCTGCCGCACAGATCATGCTGCTGATTGTCAGCAATGAATACCGTCGCGAGGGAATCGGCAGAAGGCTTGTTGCACAGGCGGAGACGTGGGGCAGTGAGCACGGAGGCGTGCATATGGTAGTCACAGGCGCAAATCGTGAACGGAATGCGGTCGCGCTCGATTTTTACGAACACATCGGGTTTGAAAAACATGGTTATCGACTGATCAAAAAGCTCAAATAGCAGATAAAAATAGTGATGAACCTGATCCGGCACGGAAGTGGCCGGCTCTTTTTTTCTGCCCTATTTACTTCCTGCACAGGATATAATACAATACCAAAGTGATTTTTGGGAAACGCTTTCACGAAACGGCGACTCAAGGACATTCACTTGTTTCAAAGTTTTAGGATATGAGGGATGATGCAATGTACAAACTAATTCTGGTAGATGATGAGCAGGACGTCCGTGAGGGACTGCTGGAGCAAATTGATTGGAAGGGACACGGCTTTGAAGTCATCGCCACGGCCGAGAACGGCAGGGAGGCATGCGAGCTTGTAGAGAAACATCAGCCTGACGTCATCGTCACCGATATTCAGATGCCTTTTATGGATGGTCTGCAGCTGGCAGAATGGGTGCGGCTTCATGCGCCGACAGCCAAAATTATTATTTTGACAGGCTTCGACGAATTTGAGTATGCCCAGCGGGCCATCAAGCTGCATATCGACGAATATGTGCTCAAGCCATTTTCGGCGGGTGAGCTGGTGGATGTACTGCTGAAGGTGAAAAGCCGCATTGAAAGTGAAATTGCGGATAAAGAAAATCTGCAGGTGCTTCAGGATCATTACAAACGGAGCTTGCCGCTGCTGCGCGAGCTTTTTCTGATTTCGCTCATTTCAAGACGCCTGCCGCAGACGGAAATAACAGAGAAATCGCGGCTGTACGATCTGGATCTGTCTGGAGAAGGTTATATGGCAGCGGTGATTTCGATAGACCGGCTTCACGGGAATCACTGGTCCGGGCCAGCAGACAGCAGTAACGGCATTTCGCTGCGCAGTTCGGGCAACCGGCAGCTGCAGCTGTTTGCGGTGCTGAATATCGCAGAGGAAATCATGGGCAGGAAGGGAAGCGGCCTTGTGTTCATGCATCAGGATCATATCGTGCTGCTGTCTGTCCGCCGCGGGCAGGAGAGCGAGCAATTTACCCGCAATGTCCTGAACGGGCTGGATGAAATCCGGGTCAGTGTGGAGAAATATTTAAAGCTCACCGTTACGATCGGAGCCGGGACCGAGTTCAGGGAAGCTGAAAACACTTATATCTCCTATGAAAGCGCCTGCGGAGCGTTGAACTACAGGTTTGTGCTTGGCAACAATCGCATTATTTTAATTGATGATGTGGAGTCAGGCAGAGCCGATCTGCTCCGTTTTGACGACCTGAAGGAGCAGGCGCTCATACGGACATTGAAGGTGGGCACCTCCGCCGAACTGGCTGAACTGATGGACAGCCTGTTTACTGATCTGGAGCCTGTCGCAGTATCTGTCCAGGACTACCAGGTATACCTTTTGGAAATTTTGACGGTAATCCTTAAAGTGACACGTGAGGCCGGCATCGGGATCGAGTCCGTGTTCGGCGCGGCTTCCAATCCGGTTGCGGAGGTATACCGGCTGAACAATTTGCCCGAGGTAAAGCAGTGGTTTACGTATGCCTGCAATACGCTGATCCGTCTGATTTCCAGCCGTCGTGAAACTGGGTACAGCAAGCTCGTGGAGGAAGCCAAGGCGTTTATGCGCGAGCATTTCAGCGACAGCGACCTGTCCATCGCCAAGGTATGCAGCCATCTTCATATCAGCGCAGGTTACTTCAGCAGTATTTTCAAAAAAGAGATGAAGATGACCTTTGTCGGTTACCTGATGCAGCTGCGTATGGAAGAGGCCAAGGAGCTGTTGCGCGCTACCGATCTGAAGGCGTTTGAAATTGCGGAGAAAACCGGCTTTTCGGACTCCAACTATTTCAGCTACTGCTTCCGGAAGACGTTCAACATCACACCTAAAGAATACCGCAACAGCTCCCGAGGAGGCTGAACCGACAGCATGAAAATAACATCTTTGGCAGGACTGCTCGGCCGTCTTCGTGCAATGCTCGGGTCATTGCCATGGAGAAGCATCCGCTTCTTAATCGGCTTGTCTTTTATGCTGCTGACCGTTTTTATCGTTTTGGTCGTCAGCGGTTTGTTGTACAACAAATTTTCGAACACGGCGGAGGAGAACGCTTTTCTTAACATTCAGCAGATTATCGGGCAGGTGAGCTATAATCTGGAAATATATGTGGAGGGCATGATGGGCATCTACGAGGTGGCCGGTGAGCGAATCGCCGCGGCGGAGGACATCTCGGACAGCAAGCTGCATGAGCAGCTGTCGGCCGTGCTCGGAACGAGACAGGATGTCGTTTCCTTCGCGCTGTTCACCCCCGGGGGAGACATGGTGCTGGACATGCCGGACCGGAAGCTGCAGCGGAACACGAATCTGATTTCGCAAAGCTGGTTCGAGAGCGCGCTGCGGGGAGAGGGGGGAATGACCTTTTCTCCTCCCCACATCCAGAATCTGTTCCCGGGTCAGTACAAATGGGTTGTTTCCATGAGCGGACAGGTTGCTTACCGCCAGGGGGGAGAGGTCAAGAAAGGCATTCTGCTGGTGGACGTTAATTTCAGGACGATTGATGAGCTTTCGAAAAGGGTCAGTCTGGGCAAGCGGGGTTATGTGTACATTATTGATTCACAAGGCAACATCGTATACCATCCACAGCAGCAGCTTATATACGCCGGCTTGAAATATGAGAATATCGAGCCAGTCCTGAGCTACTCCTATGGCAGGTATATCGATCAATCCACAGGGGAAGAACGGCTCATTACTGTCAAGACGGTCAATCCGATCGGCTGGAAAATTGTTGGTGTTGCTTTTCCGGAGGAAATATTGACGACCAAACAGGAGCTGAACAGTTTTATCGTCTGGTTTCTGGCGGAGGTCCTCATGGTGGTGCTCATTTTATCCGTCCTCGTTTCGGCAAGCATATCCAAGCCGATACAGCGGCTGGAAAAAGCGGTGCGCAAAGTGGAAAAGGGAGATCTGTATACGCCAATTCAGGTGCGGGGAGCGGACGAAATCGAGCAGCTGTCCGGCAGCTTCAACCGGATGCTGGCCCGCATCCGCGAGCTGATGGAGCAAAGCATCCGCGAGCAGGAGGCAAAACGCAAGAGCGAACTTGACGTGCTGCAGGCCCAGATCAATCCGCATTTTCTGTACAATACGCTGAACACGGTGATTCGTCTGGCGGAGAGAGGGCAAAATGACGAAGTGGTTAAAGCAATCACCTCATTATCCAAGTTCTTTCGCATCAGTCTCAGCAAGGGCAAGCAGATTATTTCGCTGGGGGATGAGCTGGAGCATGTACGCCATTATCTGATCATTCAGAAGGTGCGTTACAAGGAACGTTTTGATTATATCATTGAGGCGGATGAAGGGCTGCGGCACTTCCAATGTCTGAAGCTGATTTTGCAGCCTATCGTGGAGAACGCCATTGTGCATGGCATCGAGGAAATGGCGGACAAGGGCTTGATCCGCATCAGCACACGGGCTGACGGCGGGGATATCCTGATCACCGTCACCGACAACGGACTGGGGATGAGAGAGGAGACGCTGGAACGAATTCTGACCGGAGAACACAGATCCGAAAAAGGGTCCGGCGTAGGAGTTGCCAATGTGCATAAGCGGATCAAGCTCTATTACGGAGACGGGTATGGACTTCATTTTGAAAGTGAGCTGGAAGAAGGGACGACGGTCACGATCAGGATACCAGCCTTGCCGTATGAAGATGGCGCACCGGGGAGGGGTGGAGCATGAGACGCTTTAAATGGAATGCGCTGATTGGACTTTGCCTGTTCATCGGGCTGCTGTCCGGCTGCGGGGAGCAGAACGTAGAGCCAACAGCCGTCACTACACCGCTGCAGATCGATATGATCGTCAAACAGAAGGACAGCGAGTATTGGAATACAGTAAAATTGGGAGCAGAGGTTGCCGCCAAGGAGTTTAATGTAAAGCTGAATTTTCGCGGCCCAAACCGTGAAACGGATATCGAGGGACAAATCAAACTGATGGAAGCCTCTATCCAAGCGGACCCGGATGCTATCATTCTGGCGGCGGGCGATTATATGGCTCTGGCTCAGGTAACGGATCGGGCCATTGGCATCCCGGTCATCACGATGGATGCGGAGGTCGCGTCAGCTCGTCCAGTTGCCTTTATTGGCGCAAACAATTACGCATCCGGACAGCTTGCGGCCGAACGGTTGAGCACGCTTACCGGACCGGAAGCGGAAATCGGGATCATTAATTTTGTGAAGGGAGCGCGTAATGCGGACCAGCGGCTAGAAGGTTTGATGGATTATTTGGCACGCTTTCCCGACATCTCAATTGTGGAGACAGCGTACTGCGGCTCCGATCAGGAACTGGCATATCAGGAGGCTGCCGCAATGTTGAAGAGGTACCCGGAGCTGGATGCCATTGTGGGCCTCAGCGGGGAGGCGGGACTGGGCGTCGGGCGGGCGGTCCGCGAGGCCGGTCTCGTCCCGAAGGTCAAGATTGTAACGTTCGACAGCCCGCCTGCGGTGATGGAAATGCTGCAGGAGGGCACCGTGCAGGCGACGGTCATCCAAAACCCGTTCAGTAACGGCTATCTCGCCGTGAAGCAGGCGGTGGAGTACATCCAGGGCATGGACGTCCCCGACCGGACGGACACGGGCACCAAGCTGATCGATTTAAACAACATGATGTGGCCGGAAAATCAAAAGCAGCTGTTCCCGTTTGTCAGATGATTTTTACAAAGCGTCTCTCGGCATGTATACGTAGCGCCCCGGCTCGCCCACATAGAGAAAGGACTATTTACCCATGAAAATCCTCACACATTGATGAGGATTTTCATATTTTTGATGAGGATTTTGTATTACAATACGGCGTTTTTTCAAGGATAATGAAAGCGTAAACAAAAGAGAAAGCGGCTACAGAGCCGTACCAGGAGGTCTAATCATTGATGAAAAAAGTTACTTTTGTACTCCTTGCAGGTGCCTTGGTCAGCGGAGCGCTGGCAGGCTGTTCTTCTTCCGGAAGCAAATCTGCCTCAGGTGGCGCCGGAGGCGGAGGCGGTGATCTTCCGCAAGTGGGGGCAGCGATCTACAAATTTGACGATACATTTATGTCCGGTGTCCGCAGCGCTATCGAAAAAAATGCGGCCGGAAAAGCAGAAGTGGATATCGTGGACAGCCAAAACTCCCAACCAACACAAAACGATAAAGTGGATCTGTTTATCACCAAGAAAAAAGACGCTTTGATCGTGAATCCGGTTGACCGCACAGCAGCGGGTGTCATCATCGACAAGGCGAAGACAGCGGATATTCCTGTCGTATTCCTGAACCGCGAGCCGCTGCCGGAAGATATGAAGAAGTGGGATAAAGTGTATTATGTCGGTGCCAAAGCCGAAGAATCCGGAACGATGGAAGGTCAGCTGGTTGCGGATTATTTCAAAAACAATCCTGAAGCGGACAAAAACAAGGACGGCGTTCTCCAGTATGTCATGCTGAAAGGCGAGCCAGGCCACCAGGACGCCGAGTTGCGTACACAATACTCGGTTAAAGCAATTGAAGATGCAGGCATCAAGGTTGAGAAGCTTGCTGAAGATACTGCGATGTGGGACCGTGTAAAAGGACAGGAAAAAATGGCCGCATTCCTGGGCGCTAATGGCGACAAGATCGAAGCTGTGTTGGCCAATAACGACGATATGGCACTTGGTGCTGTAGAAGCTCTTAAAGCAGCAGGTTATTTCACGGGCGACAAATATATGCCGGTTGTAGGTGTCGATGCGACTGAACCAGCACTGCAGGCGTTGAAAGACGGCACATTGCTGGGGACCGTATTGAATGATGCTGGCAGCCAAGGCAAAGCAGCCGTTAACCTGAGCTCAACACTTGCCAAAGGCGAAACGCCTAGCAAAGAAAATGTAGGCTTCGACATTACAGACAATCAGTATGTGTGGATTTCCTACAAAAAAATCACTAAGGATAATATCGCTGACGCATCCGTTGAGTAACAATCTCAGTTACAAATTCAGGGCGGGTGAGCATTCACCCGCTCCGCTTTTATCCGGATAGGAACCAGGAGTGCTGTGCCTCTCCATTAAAGACAAATACGCAGGGGGCGTAACAGATGACTCAACATGAGTATGTTTTGGAAATGAACGACATTACCAAGGAATTCCCTGGTGTCAAGGCGCTGGACGGGCTGACCCTGAAGGTGCGGCCGGGTACGGTTCATGCCCTGATGGGTGAGAACGGGGCCGGCAAATCGACATTGATGAAATGCCTTTTCGGCATTTATAAGCCTGACGGCGGAGAAATCCTGCTGAATGGTGTCAAAACGGAAATCAACAATTCGAAGGATGCCCTGAATCATGGAATCTCCATGATTCACCAGGAGCTGCATCCGGTGCCGCACCGGAATGTGATGGAAAACATCTGGCTGGGCCGTTTTCCCACCAAGGGCATTGGTCCCTTGCAATTTGTTGACCACAAAAAAATGAAAGCCGATACGGAAGATTTGTTCCGTCAGCTTGATATCGATCTTGAGCCTGAGACCCTTGTCGGCAAGCTGTCCGTATCCAAAATCCAATCGATCGAAATCGCCAAGGCGGTGTCATTCCATTCGCGAATTATCGTCATGGATGAACCGACCTCATCCCTGACAGGTGTCGAGGTGGAGCATTTGTTCCGCATCATTCGGGACCTGCAAAAGCAGGGGGTGGCAATCATATATATTTCGCACAAAATGGAAGAAATTTTGCAAATTTCGGACGATGTCACCATTATGCGTGACGGTAAGAAAATAGGAACCTGGCCTGCGGCCGAGCTGACCACGGATCTGATCATTTCAAGAATGGTCGGGCGGGATCTGACCTCACGTTTCCCGGAGCGTGAGAATGTGCCGGGCGAAGTGGTGCTGAGTGTAAAAAAATTAACTTCCCCGCTGCCAAAATCGTTCAAGGATGTAAGCTTTGAGCTGCGTAAGGGCGAAGTGCTAGGGATTGGGGGATTGGTCGGAGCACAGCGTACGGAGGTTATTGAGGCGCTCTTCGGCTTAAGGGCCATCGAATCCGGGACGATTGAAATGAACGGAAAACCGGTCAAAATCAAATCACCGGAGGATGCCAAAAAGTTGGGCTTCGCGCTGTTGACCGAGGAACGGCGCGTTACGGGGATTTTTCCCGTGCTGCCGGTGCATGAGAACGCGGCCATCGCCAACCTGGACCGTTACCAGAAGCCGTACCTGCTGCTTGATGAGAAACGGAAGCGGAGCGAATCGGACAAAATGGTCGAGAAGCTGCGCACGAAGACGCCGAATACGAAAGCGCTCATCATGAACCTGTCCGGCGGCAATCAGCAAAAGGTGCTGCTCGCCCGCTGGCTGCTGACCGAGCCTGACATTCTTTTATTGGATGAGCCGACACGCGGCATCGACGTTGGCGCCAAATTTGAAATTTACAGCATTATTTCCGATTTGGCGAAGCAGGGGAAAAGCATTATCATGATTTCCTCCGAAATGCCGGAGCTGCTGGGTATGTCCGATCGGATTATGGTGATGTCGGAAGGGCGCCTTACAGGAATGCTGGAAGGCGAACTGGCCACAGAAGAAGAGATTATGAGGCTGGCTGCCCAGCACTAGGGAGAATCAGAGGGGGAAACATTCATTATGAATACTGTAAAAATGAAGGGACTTTTGTCTCAAAATGCAATCTATATCGTATTATTCGTACTCATCGTAGGCATTGCCGTTTATGATCCGAGCTTTATAGCCGTAAATACACTGCGTGATGTGCTCATACAGTCGTCAACCCGTATTATCATTGCACTCGGTATGGCATTTATTTTGATTACAGCCGGAACGGACCTGTCTGCCGGACGGATCGTCGGACTATCTGCCGTCATCTCGGCTTCCATGCTGCAGGTATCCGATTATCCGCGCCGCTTCTTCCCGGATATGCCGGAGCTGAACGTCATCATCCCGATTGCGCTGGCTGTCATTATCGGTCTGGTGTGCGGTATGATCAATGGCTGGGTTGTAGCCAAGCTGAATGTGCCGCCGTTTATCGCCACACTCGGCACCATGGTTGCTGTATACGGCTTGAACTCCTTGTATTTTGATATGGAACCGAACGTATCCCAGCCGATTGGCGGTCTGCGTCCTGATTTCACGACTATCGGCTCCGGATTCATCGGCAGCGGGGAATTTTCCATCCCGTACATCGTCATCATTGCCATTGTTGTGTCTGTCATCGTATGGGTCGTGTTTAACAAAACAAAGCTTGGTAAAAACATGTATGCTATCGGCGGCAATATTCAGGCTGCAAAGGTATCCGGCATCAATGTATCCAAAAACCTGATCTGGATCTATGCGATTGCCGGCGCACTGTACGGCCTGGCCGGGGTGCTGGAAGCTGCACGTACAGGCGGTGCCACGAACAACTACGGTAACATGTATGAGCTTGACGCCATCGCGGCATGTGTCGTGGGCGGGGTATCCACTTCCGGCGGTATCGGAACTGTGCCAGGTGTACTCGTAGGGGTATTCATTTTCACCATTATCAACTATGGTTTGACATTTATCGGGGTCAGCCCTTACTGGCAGCTGATTATTAAAGGTCTCATCATCGTGGCTGCAATCGCCATCGATATGAGAAAATATGCAACCAAAAAGTAAGACATAACTAGAAGCAACAAAGCCGCGGTTCTGCCGCGGCTTTTTCTGTGATTCCGAAGGTGAATTTCCATAAATTTGGGTTAGAAACCTCGTGTCGAATCATGTTATACTGTCAATGTGTTGATGACAAGTTTGTAACCTTTTTGTAAATTTTAAAATTGGGAGATGAGATCTTTGAAACATACGTGGAAAAAGATTTTGACAACAGGAACCCTGACAGCAGCATTGTCCGCAGTATTGGTTGTGCCTGCATCGGCAGCGGCAGCGCCTTCTTCAACGGACTTGTCTTCCTATATTCAACAATGGCTCAACGATAACGGTTATGCCGGAGATACAGTAAACTTGCCGGAAAGCGGACAAACCGCATCCAAGCCGGCGGCTCCAACACAGCCGGTGTCCAATCCGGACACTACTACAACTAAGCCATCAACAGATAAGTCGCAGTTTACAGCGCAAGTTATCGCCCTCGTAAATCAGGAACGCAGCAAAGCAGGTTTGAAACCGTTGACCAGCCATACGAACCTTTCCAACATGGCGCTGGAAAAAGCGAAGGATATGAGCAAGAACAACTACTTTGATCATAACTCGCCAACCTACGGTTCACCATTTGATATGATGAAGAAATTCGGCATTTCCTATTCCTATGCCGGTGAGAATATTGCCATGGGGCAACAGACGCCTGAAGAGGTCATGAAAGACTGGATGAACAGTGAGGGACACCGTAAAAATATTATGAGCCCGAACTTCACGCTGATCGGTATCGGCTATTATAACGGCTACTGGGTGCAGGAATTTGTCGGAAAATAAACGAAATAGGAAAAAGCAGATCGGGAATACTGAGATTCCTGATCTGCTTTTTTGCGTTCTTTACAAAATCACTTTCCGGCGCCCGCAGCAAAGGGGAAATTTGCAAATCGGAAAAAGAAGCTTTATCTTTAGGTAGATTAGGGCATTCGGGAGGTATGCAAGTTGAATTCAACGAGCTGGATCTGGAGAATAACAAGCACCTTGTCCATTGCAGCCACATTGCTTCTTATATATGGTTTTGCAGCTGCTGTTGCCGGGAATCTTTCGCCAGCGCCAGTGTCTCCGCCCGCTGCCGCGCCGGAAAGCGGACAGGCTCCGTCTCCTGCATCCGGGAATGAGATCAGAGCCATCGCTATCGGAGATTCGCTTGCCAGAGGAACGGGGGACGACTCGGGAAGCGGATTCGTGCGAAGAGCGGTGGATCTGCTGGATAAAAACGGGATACATGCCAAGCTGATTAATAATCTTGGGAATAACGGGCTTACGACGGACGCCCTCTTGACCAGACTTGACGAGACAGGTGTACAATATGTTCTCAAGGAAGCCAACGTGATCATGCTCTCCATCGGCGGGAACGATCTGTTTGCAGGCGGACAGGCTCTCCAGAGCGGCTCGGAGCCCCCGACGGCAGAGCAGTTGAGGACAACCTTGCCGGCTGCCTCGGCACGCCTGCAGAAGATACTGGACAGGCTGCATGCCATCAATCCGGATGCGCGAATATTGTATCTCGGCCTGTACAATCCTTTCAGCGATCTGGCGGAGTTGAAAGTTCCCGGCAATACCGTAGTTAGCGAATGGAATGAGGCGGCGCTCACGATTACGAACAAAAACGATAACATGAGTGTGATTCCGACGTTCGACCTGTTTGAACAAAACCTGACTGCCTACCTTTCTTCAGACCATTTTCACCCGAACGGCGCAGGGTATCAGGCCATTGCGGAACGGATCGTTCAGGGTTTCGCCACGGCATCGCCGGGCGGGGAGGCGGATGAATAATGGGCACACATGAGCGGGAAACGGTATTATCCGTACAGCATGTAAAGAAAAAGATAGGACGCCGCTGGATCATCCAGGATGTAACGTTTGATGTATACGCAGGGGAGATTTTTGGTTTCCTCGGGCCAAACGGGGCCGGCAAAACGACCACCATCCGCATGCTGGTGGATTTGATCAAGCCGACGGAGGGAACGATCAGCGTCTGCGGATACAATGTAAACCGGGACCCTGAGCGCGCGCTCACTTATGTCGGCTCAATTGTGGAAAATCCCGAAATGTACGGCTATCTCACAGGTTGGGAAAACCTGGAGCACTTTGCGCGCATGCAGTCGGGTATCGACGCGTCACGAATCCTGGAGGTCGTTAATCTCGTTCGGCTGGACCGCAGAATTCACGACAAGGTCAGTACATATTCTCTGGGCATGCGGCAGCGGCTCGGCATTGCTCAAGCGCTGCTGGGCAGACCGAAGCTGTTGATTCTTGATGAGCCAACGAACGGGCTGGACCCCAAGGGTATCAAGGAAATGCGGGCTTTCATCAGGGCGCTTGCCGAGCAGGGTATGGCCGTATTCGTATCCAGCCACCTGCTGAGCGAAATTCAGCTGCTGTGCGATCGGGTGGCGATTATCAGCCACGGCAACGTGCTTGCGGTAGGCGGAGTTAAGGAACTGGTCGCGGATCATTCGCGGCTCGCGGTCTGGCAGCTGCACCCGCGTGAGCAAGGGATGGCTCTGCTTCTAAGCTCGCCGTTCGTCAAGGTGCTTGAGCGGCCGGACGAGCAGGTGGATGACAGCATCATTGCCTCTGCGGGTGAAGGGGCGATATTCACCGAAATGGAGGAAAGGCATATATCTGAACTGGTTGCCCTTCTCGCAGGGGCTGGCATCGAGGTGCACCGTGTAAGCCCGATCAATCCTACTCTGGAGCAGCTATTCCTGAAGATGACAGAGGGTGAAGTACTTGAATAACATACTGCCTTTAGTGAAGAACGAGACGATCAAAATTATGAAAAGAAAAAGATTTTATATCATTCTGCTCATTTTGCTCGTCCTCGTGCCTATATTTACGTATGCCCAGCTTAAAGCCGCGGAGAGAAACCGCGAGAAATTTGGCGGCGACTGGCGGCTTGAGCTTCAGCAGGCGATCACGGACAACCAGAACTCGCTTGGCAGCGACCGGGTCCCAGAGGAATGGAAAAGGTACCGAAGTGTTTTTATTCAGCAAATGCAGTATTATTTAGAGCATGACATCAATCCCAATGAGCCGGGAGCGGTTACCTTCACCCGTGAATTTATGGACAATTCCGTCAATCTGTTCATCCCGCTGCTCATAATGGCGATCGCATCGGATCTCGTATCCGGGGAGCGGACGGCAGGCACCATCAAGATGCTGCTTACAAGGCCAGTCCGCAGGTGGAAGGTGCTGTTGAGCAAGCTGCTGGCGCTCTTTATGTTTGTCTCGCTCATAGTGGTATCCACTTTTGCAATGAGCTATTTCATTTCCGGGCTTTTCTTCGGTTACAGAGGTTTTGGGGTGCCGGTATTCACCGGTTTCCGGATTGTCGGCTCGAATGTGGATATGTCAGCCGTTCAGGCGGTTCCGCAGTGGAAATACATGCTGCTGCAGTGCGGGCTGATCTGGTTTGTGAGCATGATTGTTGCCATGCTGGCGTTTATGGTTTCCGTCCTTCTCCGCAGTACGGCGGCGAGCATAGTGGTCATGATGGCGGCATTGATCGCAGGCACGATTCTGACCAATATGGCTTCTTCCTGGGAAAGCGCAAAATATCTGTTTATGGTGAATCTCGGATTGACAGCATATCTGGCTGGAAACCCCGCGCCGATTGAGGGGATGACATTGCCGTTTTCCCTGACTGTGCTGTCTGTTTGGGGTATATCAGCGCTGATCGTTTCATTCGCCGTCTTTACGAAACGGGATATATTGAATTAAAATGGACAAAGTATAAAAGAAAACATCTGTTTGCATTTTTGGTTTAAACAAGGTCATGATTAGACAAAGGGGGAGCATGAATGGTCGACCAAATCGACTTGTTCGCCAGGGGAACTGACGGGAATGACCGTCAGGCTTCGGATTACGGGGCGGACGACATTCAAGTTCTCGAAGGGCTTGTGGCGGTACGGAAACGGCCGGGCATGTACATCGGGAGCACCAGTTCTTCGGGGCTGCATCATTTGGTATGGGAAATAGTAGACAATGCGGTTGACGAGCATCTCGCCAAATTTTGCTCCCGAATCGAAATTACGCTGCATAAGGACGGTTCTGTTACTGTATTGGACAACGGACGGGGCATTCCAACGGGAATGCATAAGACGGGGATACCGACTCCCCAGGTTGTATTTACGATTTTGCACGCTGGTGGTAAATTCGGCGGTTCCGGGTATAAAAAATCGGGCGGTCTGCACGGCGTAGGGGCGTCCGTAACCAACGCGCTTTCCGAGTGGCTGGAAGTAGAGATTTACCGGGAAGGCAAAATTCACCGCCAGCGGTTTGAATATTGGCAGGATGAGCAGGGGGTTGAGCATGTCGGAGAACCCGTTACCGGGCTTGAGACCTTTGGGAATACGAACAAAACCGGCAGCAAAATCACGTTCAAACCCGATATTCGTGTCTTTCAGAACGGCATTAATCTGAATTATGATACGCTTGCCGAGCGGCTGCAGGAGATTGCTTTCCTCAACTCCGGCCTCCGCGTAGTCCTAAAGGATGAGCCCAATGGCAAAAGCGATGAATTTTATTATGAGGGCGGGGCCAGCCAATTCGTTGCCTTCTTGAATGAGGGCAAGGACGTCCTGCACGATGTGATTCACTTCACCGGTGAAAAGGAAGAGATTGAGGTGGAAGTGGCTATTCAGTATAATGCGGGTTATACGGAGACGCTCGCTTCCTTCGTGAACTCCATTCCGACCCGCGGCGGCGGTACACATGAGACCGGATTCAAAACAGCCTATACGCGTGTGATGAACGATTACGCCCGCCGTACCGGAATGCTAAAGGAGAAGGAAAAAAATCTCGAAGGCAATGACCTGCGTGAAGGCATGATGGCCGTCATTAGTGTCAAAATGTCTGAGGTGGAATTTGTCGGACAGACCAAGGATCAGTTGGGAAGCGCTTCGGCGCGCAGTACTGTGGATGCGATTGTGGCCGAGAACATGCAGCGTTTTCTGGAGGAGAATCCGCAGGTAGCCCAAACTTTGATCAAGAAATCGATTCAGGCTTCCAAGGCGCGTGAGGCGGCAAGAAAAGCAAGGGATGAAATGCGCTCAGGCAAAAAGCGCAGCGAGAGCTCCAATCTGAACGGCAAGCTGTCTCCTGCGCAGTCCAAGGACTTTACGCGCAACGAACTGTTTATCGTTGAAGGAGATTCGGCTGGGGGCTCGGCCAAGCAGGGACGGGACTCCAAGATTCAGGCGATTTTGCCGCTGAAGGGCAAACCGATGAATCCCGAGAAAGCGAAGCTGGCCGACATTCTGAAGAATGAGGAGTATCGCGCCATCACTTCCGCGATCGGAGCGGGGATCGGTACGGAATTCTCCGTTGAAGACAGCAATTATTCGAAAATTATCATCATGACGGATGCGGATACGGACGGCGCTCATATTCAAGTGCTTCTGCTCACGTTCTTCTATCGTTATATGAAGCCGTTGATCGATGCCGGGAAGGTCTATATCGCACAGCCGCCGCTGTACAAAATCACACGCAAATCAGGCAAGCTGGAAACGGTCAGATATGCCTGGAGCGATGAGCAGCTGCAAAACTATCTGAAGGAATTCGGGAAGAACTTCGAGCTGCAGCGGTATAAAGGACTCGGTGAGATGAACCCGGATCAGCTGTGGGAAACGACGATGAATCCGGAGTCGCGCATTCTTTTACAGGTGCAGATTGAGGATGCGGCCAAGGCGGAGCGCAGGGTGTCAACGTTAATGGGTGATAAGGTGGATCCGCGCAAAAGATGGATTGTTGAAAATGTGGATTTTACCGAATATGAAGAGTAAACGACATTCATGCATGGCATCAACGATGAACGGTTATTTTTAAAAAGAGGTGCTTAGATGAGCATATCAGAACAGTTTTTGCCAGCTTTTCTGGAAGAGGTTGTTGGCGACCGGTTTGGCCGATATTCCAAGTATATTATTCAGGACCGGGCGATTCCTGACGTGCGCGATGGTCTGAAGCCTGTACAGCGCCGCATTTTATACGCCATGTACGATTCGGGCAATACCCCGGATAAACCGTACCGGAAGGCGGCGAAGACCGTCGGCGATGTCATGGGTAATTATCATCCCCATGGCGACGCACCGATTTACGAGGGGATGGTCCGGATGGCCCAGCCATGGAAAATGGCGCATGTGCTTGTTGATGGCCATGGCAACTGGGGCTCGCGGGATGACGATCCGGCTGCGGCCATGCGTTATACGGAAGCCAGGCTTTCGCCGATCGCGATGGAAATGCTGCGCGATATCGAGAAGCGGACGGTTCTGTTCAAGGACAATTTTGATAATACGGCCAAAGAACCTGTTGTACTGCCTTCACGTTATCCGAATCTGCTGGTCAACGGGGTCAGCGGCATTTCTTCGGGTTTTGCTACTGAAATCCCTACTCATAATCTGCGTGAGGTGATCGATGCCTGCATCGCCGTGATGGAGAAGCCTTCCATTGAACTGGAAGAGATCATGACCTTTATCAAGGGTCCCGACTTCCCGACAGGCGGCCTGATTATGGGCGGGGACGGTATTCTGGAAGCGTACAGAACAGGCAAGGGACGCATCTATATCCGCTCCAAGACGGAAATTGAATCGTTGCGGGGTGGCAAACAGCAGATTGTCATTACCGAAATTCCTTATCAGGTGGTCAAATCCCGCCTGGTTACCGCCATGGAAAATATCCGTCTGGAGAAAAAGGTCGAGGGCATCGCCGAGGTTCGTGACGAAAGCGGCCGTGAAGGATTGCGGATTGTGGTTGAACTGAAGAAAGACGCCGATGCAGAAGGCATACTGGCTTATTTTTTAAAGAAGACGGATCTTCAGGTAGCCTATAACTTTAATATGGTGGCCATCGTGAACAAGGCTCCGCATCAGCTGGGGCTGAAAGCAATCCTGGAGGCCTACATTGCGCATCAGCGCGAAGTCGTTACCAACCGCATTCAATTTGAACTGGAGAAGGCGGAGGACCGTGCTCATGTGCTCGAAGGTCTGGTTAAAGCGCTTAATATTCTGGATGAGGTGATCGCGGCGATCAAGGCATCCAAAAACCGTCAGGATGCGCAGAACAATTTGCAGTGGATGTTCGGCTTCAGCGAGCGCCAGGCGGACTCTATCCTGACCCTGCAGCTGTACAGGCTGACCAATCTGGAGATTACTTCTCTGGAAAAAGAGCTGGCTGACATCCAAAAGAAAATTGCCCAGCTGCGCGCCATTCTGGACAGCGACCGCAAGCTGATCAATGTCATCCGCAAGGAGCTGCTGGAAATCCGCGAGCGCTTCGGCATCGACCGCCGTTCCGCGATTCAGGAGGAAGTAGAAGAAATCAAGGTGAACCTTGAGGTCATGGTCAGCTCGGAGGATGTGCTCGTAACCCTGTCCAGGCAGGGCTATGTAAAAAGGATCAGCCTGTTGTCCTTTACCCGCTCCGGGGGAGAGCGCTACGGCTCCGGAGTTAAGGAAGGCGATTATATTACAGAGCTGCTGGATGTGAATACTCTGGACTCGCTGCTCGTCTTCACACAGAGGGGGCAATACTTCCTGCTGCCTGTGCATCAGATTCCTGAATACAAGTGGAAGGAGCCGGGCACGGCGATAGTCAATGTCATTCCTTTATCGAAGGAAGACCGGATTGTCAGCATCATTCCGGTGAAGAACATGGAAGAAGAGGGCAAAAGTCTTGTTTTTGTCACCCGCAAGGGCCAGGTCAAACGAACAGAGCTGAAGGATTACGCCACCAAGCGCTCCAGCGCGGTAGCCGCAGCCAAGGTGGCTGCGGATGATGAAGTGCTGTCGGTCGCGCTGAGCGACAATAAGCAGGACCTGCTGCTGGTCACCCGCGCCGGAATGAGCATTCGCTTCCGTGAGAATGAGGTGAATGCGATGGGACGTGTCTCTGCAGGTGTTCGTGGTATCCAACTGGCGGATGATGACGAGGTCATTGCCGCGCTGTGGGTTCAGGAAGATGAAGGAGAGATTTTGGTAGTGTCCGATCTCGGATACGGAAAAAGAACGCTGTTGCTTGATTATCCGGTTCAGGGCCGTGGTGGCAAAGGCATCGCCACCTTCGAATTCAAGGAAGGCAAGCGGGTGCGTCCGAACGGCTCCAGGCTGATGGCCGCCTTCCACATTACGGAAGCTGTGCAGTTGAGTGCTGTTACCAGCGAAGGGCAATCTGTAGCCTTCCTTTCCGAGAAAGTGCCGTTAATGGGCCGCAAGGACACGGGAAAACTGCTTGTTCCTTTGGAGAAGAAGGACCTTGTGGCGGACGTGCGGCTCCGGACGGAGCCTCAGAGCTCGTCAGAGGCTGAGTAAGGGAGCGTACCCGGAGTTAGGCGTGCCCGGATTGTCCTTCCGATCGCTGTTATCCCCGTATTTCCTGAATTGAAGCAGGCAGCGGAAGAAATCCGGGGATAAAGGCGAACGCTCCGCTTCTTCAGGACAATTCCGGGCGATGAGGAGAATAAAAAATCTTTTTACTTCACAAAGGTCGAGAACGGGGTTTCACTTGTTCTCGACCTTTCTTGTTATTTTAGGAATCGCGTAAGCTTGGCGATTCCTTTTAAGCAGGCCGCGCACGAAGCAACGGAAAGGACGAAGCAATTCCGGAAAAGCGGCAGCGCTCGCCTTTGTCTCCGAATTTCTACCGCTCAAAAAATCATTGAGAAATTTGGGGGCAACAGCGATTGGAGGAATGCTTCGTTCTTGGAGCGTCTCAGAACGTATAAAGGATCGCCGAGTCTTATGGGGCTTCCGGTTCGCCTTTTCCGCTTATTGTCGGGCTCTGTCTGTCAAGATGGAAAGGTTTTTAATGACGGCTGTCGAAATGCAGGATACCCCTTGGGTGTATGTATGACTTATTTCCTGTTTTGGCTGTCTTAGGGTTAACAGGGCAGGAAAAGAAGGCGCCGTGGCGAAATTTAACAGCATGAATAAGTTGCTTGTATAACGTGCTTACAGATGACTGCTGAGAGGAGATGAAAGAGTGCAAACGTCTGAATTTGCCAAGCTGTGGTTTAAGTTGACTAAAGATTATAAAGCATATATGGAACAACACTTGGCGCCATCGTTGACCGAGTCGCAGCTGACAGTACTGGAATTGCTTCAGGAGAACGGCCGGATGAAACCCTCCCAGCTTATCCCGTACCTTGCCACGACACCTGCTGCAGTCACTATGCTACTGGACAGAATGGAAAAAAACGAGCTTGTCACCCGTGTGAGAGATCAGGAGGACCGCAGAATCGTGTGGATCCTGATCACAAACCACGGCATGGAGGAAGCAGACCGGGGCATTCAAATTCGCAATGATTTTCTATCCTCGGCGCTTGGCCGAATCTCCATGCATAACCAGAATCTGCTCGTTTATCTATTGGGTAAAATTACAGCAGCCGGACAAGTATAATAAATGATGGAATCAGACAGTTCATTTCTGGCTTTCAGAAAACTGTCTTTTATTTTGTTGATTTACAGAAAAAAAGCATGTGTTATGTTGACTATTACATAAATGAAGGGTTAAACTATATAGTTGACCATCCTGCACAAACGGCCTGAGATCGCCCTCGCCAAACTGAAAAAAAGGATAATATAGGAAGTAGTACGATGAGCGGAGTTGTGGATATCCCGAGAGCGGATCTTGATTTTACATTGCAGATCCATCAGCAAATCGTACAGAAGCTTCACGAGAAAGGAATGACACAACGTGAACAATCCCCAAACTGCTGACACAGGGGAAATACGCAAAGCGCCGATTATTGCAGCATTGCTGCTCGGCGCGTTTGTAGCTTTGCTGAATCAGACGTTAATTAATATTGCATTACCGAAAATGATGGCTGACCTGGCCATCGAAACGGCCACGGCCCAGTGGCTGACGACCGGCTTTATGCTGGTCAATGGTGTGCTGATTCCGGTGACCGCTTTTCTGATTGCCAGGTTCAGCACAAGGCAGCTCTTTTTAAGCTCGATGGTTTTATTTACGATTGGGACGCTGCTGTGCGCTATTGCTCCGAGCTTTACGGTTGTCCTGATCGGAAGGCTGATCCAGGCTGCCGGGGCCGGTATTACGATGCCGCTGATGACGGTCGTGTTCCTGAACATTTTCCCGATTGAGAAACGGGGGCAGGCGATGGGCATGATGGGCATTGCGATGACCTTTGCACCGGCTGTCGGTCCGACGCTTTCCGGTTATATTGTTGAGCATTATGACTGGCGTGTGCTGTTCTGGATTATCCTGCCGATTGCTGTGATCGCTACGTTAATCGGTGTGTTTTTCCTGAAAAATGTGACGAAACTATCCAATCCGAAATTGGACATTCCGGCTGTCATTTTGTCCACCCTGGGCTTTGGCGGTCTGCTGTATGGCTTCAGTGAGGCGGCCAATTCCGGCTGGAGCAGCGTAGTTGTGCTTTCAACACTCATCATCGGTGCCATTTCCTTGGTGCTTTTCATTATTCGGCAGTTTAAAACCGATGAACCGATGCTTGAATTCCGTATTTTTAACTACAACATGTACAGCCTGACCACCATTATTAACGTGATTGTCACGATGGCTTTGTATGCGGGCATGATCTTGCTTCCGCTGTATTTGCAAAATATCCGGGGTTTTACGCCTCTGCAGTCAGGTTTGCTGCTGCTGCCTGGTGCGATTCTCATGGGCATCATGTCGCCGATTACGGGAACCATCTTCGATAAAGTCGGGGCTCGCTGGCTGACCGTCATCGGATTAACCATTATGAGCATCACGACCTGGGAGTTTACGCGCCTTACTGACACCACATCGTATATGGAACTGATGATTGTTTATACGGCCCGTATGTTCGGCATGTCGATGATTATGATGCCGATTCAGACGGCAGGCCTGAACCAGCTTCCCCAGCGTTTGAACGCCCATGGTACGGCGATGAGCAATACGCTGCGCATGATTTCAGGTTCGATCGGAACGGCGCTGCTCGTGACGGTCATGACGATGAAAACGGAGAGCCGCACGCTGGAGCTGGCCGCCACACAAGGAGTATCCTTGACGGACAGCGCAGGTCTGGCGGACATTACCAACCATGCAATGACCTATGGCATCAATTATGCGTTCATGATTGCCACAGGAATGAGCATTGCCGCCCTGATCTTGTCCTTCTTTATTCAAAATACAAATCCGCAGAAGCAGCATGAAGCGGTGGAGAAAAAGAGACGGACGGCGGTTTCTTCGTAAACAAAACTCTATACAATACAAAAACCCTGCATTAAGCTATTAAGCTGCAGGTTTTTTGTGTTCGGCAAGCGCAAAACAATATCCTCAGTATTAATGGAACTTGAAATTTCCCATACGATTTCGCAAAACGATGGATTTTCATGTGCTGCAGGTCAAGCTATAATAAGAGCTTGGACACGATGTTACAAAACAAGGAGATCAACGTATGGCAGAATGGTATAAAATTGATCATGCCGGGAAGCTGTTTCCGGCAGTTGCGGGCCCGGAGAACTCTTCAACTTATCGGTTGTCGATGATACTCACAAGTCCGGTAAATCCGTCGCTCTTGCAGCAGGCTTTGGACGGAGTGATGACGAGGTTCCCGCTCTTGAAGATGGAACTGAGCAATGGCCTGTCTAGCAGAAGGGCGTAACTCTCACGGCTTATCTGACAGCGATTCTGATCATGGCGGTTCATACTCCCACATTGCCTTTCAATAACGAGAAGCTGCCCATTGTCATAAGCATCCCGGTGAATCTGCGAAAAATATTCCCTTCCAGCAGTCTGAGGAACTTTTTTGCAGTGATTAACGTTGGCGTGGAGATGAATGATGACATGACATTCGAGCAAGTGCTCGAAATTGTACATGCCCAGATGAAAGAAAAAACAACCAAGCCCTATTTAAGTCAAGTAATGGCTGCCAGCATGAAATACGAGAAAAACCTGTTGTCCAGATTTACACCGCTCAAGCTGAAGAACATGGCGATCCGGTATGGCTTCGACCATTACGGTGAAGAAGCCAAAACGCTTACGCTCACCAATCTGGGCAAAATTGCTATTCCGTCCAGTATGGCAGCGCATGTAGAGGCCATGGAGGCCACCTTGTACCCAACAGCAAAAAGCCCGATAAATTGTGCCGTATGCTCCATCAATGAGGAACTCACGATCACCTTTGCACGTAATATTGTCGAAAGCGATGTGATCATGCATTTTTTTCGCCAGCTCGCCAGTTTAAGCGGACTGGATTTGAGGATTGTCAGCAATGATTGGGGGATGGGAGCATGAGGTGTATGAGCTGTGGCGTATCCGTAGATCCAGCGCATGCCGTATGTCCCTTATGTCGAAGAAACTTAAGCAGCAGGGGGGCAACACAAGCAGTCGGCAATCGCTGGTACCCTGTTTATACATTTACACAGGAGCAGCGTGTCAGCAATCTTTTTTCCAAGTGGCTTGCCTTTATCGTATTAGTCGTGATCAGCCTCTCCATTCTCATCAACACGCTCGGAAAAAATGATGCCTGGTGGAGCCTGTATGTGATACCCTGTGTACTGTACGTCTGGCTGTCCATAAGGCATACTCTGATATCCCGATCACATCTCGGCGCTAAAGTTATCGTTCAATTGCTCGGGCTGTCTGGTTTATTATTGTGGATCAATGTGGCGGCAGGCACGAATTATTGGTCGACAGGGTACGTCATTCCGTTCCTGATGATGGCGGCAACCTTTCTGGTTACCGTTATGTGCAGTATGTGGTGGCGGGAGTTTACAGGATACTTGTTAACTCTGATTCTCCTTGGGTTTATCCCTTTGCTGTTATATGCCGTAGGCATGTCACAAGTATTATGGACAGCTATTGCGGCTGGGCTATATGCCCTGTTAACATTTTTCGGGATGTGGCTGCTCACTGATAAGGGATTCCGTAAGGAAATGAAGCGCAGATTGCATTTTTAACAGAAGGCACGAATAGTAAGTTCAATCCTAATTGGTTACTCCTGAAAAAGTCGACTTTGACTGGGGGCAGGCGTACAGTGTAAAAGAGCGCTAAAAAAAGTCTAACGGTTGTGTGCGACGCTATTTTGGCAAAACAAGAGGCTATACAATGTAACGGTTGCCGGCGAGCCTATTTCCTGTGTTTCGGCGGTAAAGAGACGGTTTCCCAAAAATAAGTGCGCCGACAACCGTTAGCCTAGAAAGAGTTTGAGGTCGATTGATCATTCCTGGCCCACCCGTCATTCTTTAGGAGGAGCCTTAATTTGAAGGAAGCCTCTCTTTAAATATCTAATTCCTCTCCTGATGTTATATCCATCTTGGAAGGTTTGCCCGTGTATTTGTCTACATAGAAGAAGCCATACGTTGCAATATGATCCGGGAAGTCTTCGAAGACCCTAATAGAATACTTAGTACCTTCCATTTCTTCTACCATAAATTTCAGTTTATGTTTATCAACATCGGCTTTTATCTTATTATATATAATGTCTATAGCTTCATCTTCTGTAACTCTTGCTTCGGGCTGATCGCTAAAATATAGAGTTTCATTCTTTAAAACAACGTTCTGGTCTAATGCAGAACTGACGTTTTTAATGGGAACATATGTAATGTTATTGATGATATAGGCATTGGTAGACCCTTTGCCTTCACCGTTTACATTTATCCCCAGGTACTTTGGTACACCTTTCATTGTATAACCCGAGGCTGCCATTGCCGTTGCTCCTGTAATCATGGAACCAATGGTAATGCCGATGACTAAGCCCTTTACTTTATCTTTCATTCTTTTGCCCCCTTTTTGTATTAATGATAATATCCTAAAAACCTCCAGAATTAAAGTAATAAAATACCAATTGAATAGAGAAAGAGTATGTATTTGATTTGTAAAGTGAAAATGCTCTCCATCAAATAAATCTGTCTATTTGACGGAGAGCATACTACTTGCCAGGATTCCATTATTAAAATTCGTGGGGCAAAGCCTCTTCATAAACCTCCTCCGGCCATTCGCTCCACGGAAACTGGCGGGGTGGAACCGACCTGAACGACAGCGGCTCCTTGCTGACAGGGTGAGGAGCGCCGGCCAGGAGGGACCAAAGGGCGAGCTGCTGGCCCGGGCGGTTCACCGTGGCCCCGTATTTCTGATCCCCGTACAGTGGACAGCCGATGCTTTGCAACTGCACGCGGATTTGATGGGGACGGCCGGTGTGCAACTCGACCAGGATCAGGCTTAATCCGTCCTTTTCCCCTACAACCTTATAGTCCAGCAAGGCTTGCTTGGCTCCCGGCGTGCCCGGCTTGACCGCCCGCACCGTATTGGTGCGCGGGTCCTTGAGCAGATCATGCTCAAGCCTGCCGCTCTGCGCTCCCGGGGAGCCATGTACCACAGCCGCGTACAGCTTGCGAAAGCTGCGGCTGCGGACGGCCTCGGACAGCCTGGATGCGGCTTTGGAGGTTTTGGCGAAGATCATGGCGCCGCCAACAGGTCTGTCCAGTCTGTGAACCAGCCCCAAAAATACATTGCCCGGCTTTTGATGCCTGATCTTCAAATCCTGCTTCAGCAGGGTCAGCATGTCGGGGTCTCCGCTCGCGTCCTCTTGAGTAGGGATGTTGACGGGCTTTTCAACCGCCAGCACATGGTTATCCTCATACAATACCTTAATCCCGGATTCCTCATTTGGTACATGTGACATGGGGGCTACGCCTCCCAGCGTCCGAGAATGCCGCAGGGCAGAGTGAGCCCGGAGCGGGTGATCGGAAGCCCGATCTCACCTGCGGTGATGCGTCCGCCGTATCTGGGCTGCATCGTCATGCTGAGCATATTTTTTAATACGGTAGGCGAAATGCCGGTCGTATAGGAGTTGATGAGCATAAACAAAGGGTTGTCCGATATGATGCTCATACACGATTCCAGGAAAGGATAGAGGCTCTGCTCCAGCTTCCACGTTTCGCCGCTCGGTCCGCGCCCATACGAAGGCGGGTCCATGATGATAGCGTCGTATTTGTTGCCACGCCGTTGCTCCCGTTGCACAAACTTGAATACATCGTCCATAATAAAACGCACCGGTCTGTCGGCGAGTCCGGACAGCTGCACATTTTCCTTGGCCCACTGCACCATGCCTTTGGCTGCATCGACATGAACGACGCTGGCTCCGGCGTAAGCCGCCGCAACCGTCGCTCCGCCTGTATAAGCGAACAGATTCAGCACCGAGATCGGTCTGCCTGCCGAGGCAATTTTATCCATCATCCAGCTCCAGTTGGCCGCCTGCTCGGGGAAGAGGCCGGTATGCTTGAAGCTGGTCGGGCGAATATGGAACTTGAGGTTTTCATAGTTAATCGTCCAGCGCTCGGGAACTGGCTTCTTCATCTCCCAGCTGCCACCGCCAGACGAGCTGCGGTGGTAATGGCCGTGCGTGCTGCGCCACTCCGCAGTTTCCTTCGCCAAAGGCCAAATGATTTGCGGATCGGGGCGCCGCAAAATAACATCTCCCCAGCGTTCGAGCTTTTCGCCGCCACCGGTATCAATCACTTCATAATCATTCCACTTGTCAGCTACATACATGTTATAATCCATCCTTCAAAAAGTCGTATGCACACTATTGTACACAATTGCAGCTTGCGCCGCCAGCAGGGCGAGGAAGTCCTGTCGAACGAATATTGCATAATATATTTGACATTGAGAATCATTATCATTTATATTCATGTTAACAAGAAGACAATAAAGTGAGGGATGTATTTTGGCCAAGATTTTGATTGCTTACGCGTCGATGACAGGAAATACCGAAGAAATTGCCGAATTGATCGCAGAAGGTATCAGGCAGACAGGACATTCGGCGGTGCTTAAGGAAGCTTATGAATGCAATGCGGCGGAGCTGCTTGAATATGACGGATACCTGCTTGGTGTCTATACATGGGGAGACGGCGAGCTGCCTGATGAGTTTCTCGATTTTTATGAAGAATTGGAAGAGCTTGAGCTGGAGGGAAGCAAAACAGCGGTTTTTGGCAGCGGGGATACGTCCTACGCGCAATTTTGCGGTGCAGTCGATCTGCTGGAGCAGAAGCTGAAGGAGCGGGGGGCAATATTGGTGCAAGACAGCCTCAAGATTGAATTCAATCCACAGGACTCGGAAAAAGAAGCATGCCGTGAGTTTGGCCGCAGGTTTTTGCAGGCAGGCATTGCGGTATCCTGACCGGAAAGGACCGGATTAATGATGAGAGATGAGCAGCGCGGCAGCTCCATGCCAGTACTTTACGATTATCAAATTGAATATATGTGGGGCAGCCGCAAGCCTCAGCAGTCCCGGAAGAGCGACAAGCTGAAGCCGGGCGCGGGCTGGCGTGAATATGTGCAGCATGCGGTCTCTCATGCTTTGCATGAATATTACAGCACCCCATATGATGTCAGATGTGAAATTCCGCTGCAGTACATGCTTGAAAAATGGTGGCCGAAGCAGCACACTGGCTTTGAGTCCTATTCCCATTATTGGGAGGTTAAAGACAAGGTGACTGGTGGGATTTGTAAAATCGGGGCGGCTAACCGGCAGCTCCATGAGCCCGCGATATTGTTTGAGCAATTTCAAATTCCGGCAGCGGAGCTGAATGTGGAGCTATCGTTGATCATAGAGGCAGCCTGGATGATGGGGCCGCATGTGGATTCGCTGCTCGTTCAGAAATACATGGTTTCCTACGACCCTTATTTGGTTAACGCATATATGCATCTGATTACCGTGTTCAGCCATTATGCCTTTGGCTCTGTACCCCAAATGATTGAAGTTTACTGTCTGCTGGAAGGCAAGAAGGTATCTTATGTAAACGGCCCGTCTTCTTTGGGCAGATCATTGGATTATGTGACCCTGCTGCGTGACACCTTGCAAGAAGCTGGCTATATGACGGATCGATGCCTCTGTCCGAATTGCGCGAAGCGGCGCGAAACCAATCTGCTTCCGGGGGCGGAGAAAAAAAACAGCAGACTTCACATTTCTTAATGCGCAAAATGCACTAAGGGCGCCCCAATAAGTCTATGACTCGGGGCGTTCTTTTGCATGCTGAAAGACATAAAATTTCTAAAATAGTCCAAAAGAACTACTTGCCAATTTGATAAATTTAACTATAATTAATTTTTGTGAGCTTGATATGAAACTTTTTAAATATAATTAGTTACATTAGTTGTTGATCGCTTTTGTATCGGTAAGCGCATGGCTTAAAAGTCATGCTTTTCTTTATTCAGCATAGCTGTGTCTATTGATTTGACCGCGTATATTTTAAATTTAAAATATCAGCGTTGAATAATAATTTTTATAGTAACAGGGGTGGAAGAAGTGAGTAAGAAGACTGTACTGCCGATTCTCATTGTAATTTTGATCTTAAGCGGTGGCACGCTTGGCTATTATTACTGGTACCAGGGGAGCCATTTTATCACCAGTGACGACGCCCGCATTACGGTGGACCAGTATAAGGTAATGCCGCAGATCACAGGGGAAATTACCCATATTGATGTGGAGGAAGGCGATATGCTCAAGCAAAATGAGCCGGTTGCCGAACAGGATGTTGCGAATCTTGACGCCTCTTCCGTCAGCAAGTCCGTCTTGCGGGCGCCGATTGATGGCACCGTGATCAAAGTGTATTCCAAGGTGCATGAGATCGGATCGCCCAGCGCCGCTGTTGCGGTCATGGCTAATATGAGCAACGCTTATGTGACGACCAATATTGAAGAAACCGACATCAGCCGCGTGAAGCCTGGACAGCTAGTGGACATTACGCTTGACGCCTCTAGCAACCGAACCATCCAGGGCAAGGTGCGCAAGGTGGGGCAGGCCTCCAATTCGGTATTTGCTGCCATTGCGGCCACGAACACCAGCGGAAACTTCAATAAAGTAACCCAACGCATCCCGGTGGAAATCGTACTTAATACGCCGGATGACCTGAAGCTGATTCCGGGAACCAATGTCGAAGTTAAAATTCATACCAAATAAAAAGGGGGAGTCGATGTGTCTTCTACGGATACTGCCGCTGCTCCTTCCGCAGGCTCGGTCAGAGAACGCTGGCTTGCCTTTTTAGCTATTATCCTGGGGGCTTTTGTCGCTATTCTCAATAACAGCCTGATCAACGTGGCCATCCCGAGTCTGACCACAGACCTCAGCTCGACCACGGCGAAGATTCAATGGGTTATCACAGGATACACTCTCGCATCCGGAGTGATCGTCCCGATTACAGGTTTTATGGAGCAGCGCATTGGTTACAAAAAGTTTCTCATTTTAGCGCTTAGCGTTTTTTCGCTGGGTACGGGGTTATGTATATTCGCCTGGAGCGACACCTCGCTCATCGCGGCGCGCATTATTGCCGGTCTCGGGGGCGGTGTCATCATGCCGCTCAGTATGACGATCGTGTATAAAATTATGCCGCGGGAGCAGGTTGGTATGGCTCTTGGTATTTGGGGCATTTCCGCGATGGCGGCCCCGGCCATTGGTCCAACGCTCAGCGGTTATTTGATCGAATGGTTCAACTGGCGTTTTCTGTTTATCATCAGTCTTCCGTTTGCTTTGTTTGCCATTCTGATGGCCATTGTTTTGATCAAGGAACCACCAAAAGGGGAACCGCGAAAATTTGATTTGCCCGGTTTTTTATTGGCAGCGACATGTGCAGGCACCCTGCTGTACGCATTGTCGAACGGTTCATCCGACGGCTGGACTTCTTTTAAAATTGTGGGGTTGTTATTCATTGCATTCTGGGCGCTGGTGTTCCTTATTTACGTTGAAGCCGGTAAAGACAACGCGGTGATCGAAATTTCCTTGTTTAAAAATTACAGGTTTACGCTCAGCGTTATTGCTTCCAGTTTCGTGATGATGGGGATGTATGGCGGAATGTTTCTTACGCCGCTGTTTTTGCAAAATATTCAGTCCGTGTCTCCGATAGACACCGGTATTTTACTCATTCCGCAGGCGCTCGCGATGGGGGTCATGATGCCGATCGCTGGCAAGCTGTTCGATAAATTCGGGATCGTGCCCTTGGGCTTGGTCGGTCTCACGTTGACCGGCTTTATGACGTACCATTTGCATCAGCTTACTCCGGACACGCCTCACCAGTGGCTGGAAATCGTAATGGCTTTGCGTGGTCTCGGCATCGGGATCTGTATGATGCCATTATCCACGGTCGGGATGAACGCAGTGCCGGCGAGCAAGGTGGGCAACGCCTCCACGGCATCGAATCTGGTGCGGACGGTTGCAGCTTCGATGGCGATTGCCGTATTTACTTCCATTATGCAGACACGAACGGCCATGCATTCCCAGCATATTGCTGAATCGATCACGCCTGATTCCGCCAGATCGTTCCAGGCTCTGCTTGGCAGCTCCTGGCAGTCTACGGTCTCTGGTATGATATCGCTGGATGCTTATTCGAGAGGCATCGGGGACACTTTCCTGGTATCTTCGGTACCGCTGTTCTGTTCTATCCCGCTTATTTTTCTGTTTATCCGCAAGAAAAAGACGGAGAAAGCAGCCGCTTCAGTTGAAAGAAAGGGAACATAGTCATCAACTCATGACTCAAGTCACGAGCTTGTCTCTGCCTACTTCGTAGACAGTGCTTGCGCTTCGCACAAGCTTTTAGACTTATTCCTAACCAGTAGTGCAAACGCACCTTATCGTGCTCCTACCTTAGCGTGTTGGAACATCAGGGCGGTTGACCTCGCCCCTACAACAAGAGGTATACTCATGTTGCACTGTACCCAATGTACTTGATTCCTTTGCGGTACAGGTATGGTGAACGTTAAAGCAATAGTGATAGATAGGGTTTGTTTCAGCGAGTGCCTTGGTTACTTGGTGATTAACATCCAGAAATTAACGGTTTTCTCTTGAATTATCTTTTCACTTGAATTAAGTATAGCGTGGATCTAGTAATCCATGGTTAAATTTTCATGACGGAAGGGGGAAGCATGGAGATTTCGGCTTGCGAGCTACCGATGGTAGCCCTTATGCCGAGCGCAATTTCTCACACGGCTAAAGCCGCGTGTCTCCATGCGCGTTTGATGAAGATAACAAAATTGGAAACTACGTTAGCCGTGGTTCTGCTCGGAACAGCTGTATTAGCCGGTTGCTCGGGCAGCGGAGCGGCGTCCCAGGATATGGTTGTGCCGGTGAAGGTAAGTCAGGCCCAGGAAGGCATTTTGGGTGAAGGCAAAATTTATACCGGGGTCGTTACTCCGACCGAGACGGTAAACATCGTTTCGAAGATGGCGGGCAAGGTCGTCGAGCTTCCGGTGGATGTCGGCTCTGAGGTGAAAAAGGGGCAGATGCTGTTCAAGCTGGAGGACAACGATCTCCGCAATAATCTGGCCAAGGCCAAGGCCGCGGCATCTGCAGCCGGAGCCGCCGTCAGCACGGCAGAGGCCTCTCACGAGTCCGGGGTCGTATCGGCAACCTCCGGTATAGTCAACTCGAAGAGCGGCGTCATTTCCTCCAAGAGTGCTATTAATCAGGCGCAGGGGAGCGTTAATCAGGCGAAAACGGCGGTGGAGCAGGCGAAGAACGGTCTGTCCAGCGCAGCCAATAGTGTAAAGCAGACGGAACAGGCTTTGGCTGACGCCAAAAAGGCGCTTACGCGAACACAGGCTTTGTTCAGTGAAGGCTCCGTTTCGCAGGCCCAGCTTGAACAGGCTCAAACCGCAGTGGTAAGCGCCCAGGCGGCACACGATAATGCAGTAAATGCCAAGTCAAATGCAGAGAATCAGCGGGATGCAGCCCAAAAAGCCTTGGCCGTTGCACAGGAAGCCTATAAAAATGCAACCAGCAGTTATGAGAATGCGAACAGCGGATACAGCAATGCGCAGCGGCAGCTGGAGGTTTCGCAAAGCACCGCAACGATTGAATCAAGCCGCGAGTCCCTCAAGCAGGCCCAGCTCAATGTTTCCATCGCACAGGACGCACTGGAGGATTCCATGGTCACTTCTCCGATTAACGGTATTGTAGGCGTTAAAAATACGGAGGTCGGGGAAATGGTATCCGCCTCATCGCCCGCTCTGGTCATCGCAAATCTGAGCACAGTAAATACACTGATCTATGTTCCTGCGGATCAGATTAACCAGATCAAGGTCGGGGACAAGGTTCAGGTACGGGTGACAGCTTCCGATTTGATTACGACCGGAACGGTTAAAAATGTAAGCCCGCTGGATTCGAGCGGCAAAGGATATCCGGTAAAAGTTTCGGTTGCCAATCCGGACATGAAGCTGAAATCAGGCATGCTGGCGGACATCAGCTTCGTGAATAACGATGCACAGCAGGGCATGATTGTACCTTCCGGCGCCGTGCTGGAGCAAGACAGCAAAACATATGTTTTCGTCGTGAATGAGGATCATGTTGTCCGCAAAGAAGTAACCGTTGCAAGCAAGTCCGGATCTCAGGCATTGATCACAAGCGGCATTGAAAAAGGGGAGACGATAGCCGTAAATAATCTGGCACTGCTCGAAGACAATTCAACAGTTAAAATCACCCCATAAGTAAGGAACAGTTCTGAAAACGCGAAAGGACCTCAAAATCCACATTGAAGTGGGTCATGAGGTCCTTTTTCATACTAAATGTAATACTAAAATGGAGCACCTAAAAGTAAATATGAGACTGTTATACGCGTACGTGAGCGGTTATTTCCTCATCCAGCTCCAATACAACATCTTCCCGATAGGCACGAATGCCATGCTCGGAATGAAGATACCGCAAAATCGCTTCAATAATATTGGATTCCACGAGATACTGGCTTCTCTCATGAACCCACACTTCCGCAGAATAGCCGGTTTCCTCGTCCCACAAGAGCTCGACCGTTACGTCGGTGGGCTTTACGTCCTTGCGGGCAGCTATATGGAGACAGATGGCGTTGATGATTTCATCCATACCCAGAACCATGGATTAGTAACGTCCTTCGCGGGATTCTTTCTGCTTGCGGCGATTTTTGATGCTGCGGTAGATGGCAAAGCCGATGACTACAAGCAGGTAAATGCCAAGCAGGTTGATGGCGAGTCCGAGCAGGCTTCCGAGCATGCCCATATTCGCGAAGAGGCCGCCGAACAGCATTCCTGCCAGACCCCCGATCAGCATGCCGCGCATAAATCCGCCACCGAAAAATCCGCCGCCGGTTCTGTTGCCGGCTACCGAATTATTATTTGTTCTTGTCTCGCTGCGGTTCACGTTGTTGTTGTTGGAGCTGTCATTCGGTCTGCTTGGTGTTGTGGACTGCTGATAGGATTTCTTGCCTGAGCTGAATCCTCCGCCACGGCGTGCATCCGCGTCTGACGGCGCAACTACAGCGAACAGCAATGTGAAAGCCATCATGATCATAGTGAATTTCTTGAAAGAAAATGCTTTCATGATAAGTTGTTACCCCCTGTAAAATAATTATTGTAAAATGATTGTTCTCCAGCCGCTATCCCTATATACGATGAATATGGAGCATGGTTTCAAAACGGAATAAATTAATTTTTAAGCATAAACGGATTTTGCTGCTCCTGCACATCTCCGGCGAGCATCTTCAACACCATATTGCACCAGTCCAGTCCGGCTTTGGCGTTCAGCAGCCCTTTTTGCACGAGGATGTAATCGCCGAAGGCCTGGCTGCCGAAGCTCAAGTTCTCTGCGGGAATGGTTCCCAGGTAGTCCTCCAAGTGAGCAATACGATGATTAAAATGACGCTTTCTCTCCTCGAACATACGGATGGCGCTTCCTTTATCCGCGAGCCACAGGCAGAAAAGCCGCAGGCTCATCTCGTCGCGGGTAACCGGCGGAGATACTGATTCATGAGTCCATTGCTGAAGTGCATGAGTCCCTTTGTCCGTAATCATGTAGATTTTCTTGTCCGGTTTATCCGATTGCTGAATCCAGCGGGAGGAGAGCAGGCCGTTCTTCTCCATGCGGGCCAGCAAAGGATAGATCTGGCTGTGCTTGGCCTGCCAGAAAGGCTGAATACGCAGCATCAGATCATACCCCGAGGATTCATGCCGGGCCAAAAGACCCAACAAACCGTAGGACAATAAATTCATAAGCGTATCTCCTTCTTCCATTAATACAAGTATTTAATAGCGGCTGGAACCTGCAGCACTCTGCTGCTGTTATAAGGAAAGTGTACACTAGAACTGTATGGTATTCAACTTTACCTCCGGAAAGCCTGGTTTTTCCCGCTGCAAAGCCGCACAAAAAGGCACGGATTCGGAATCCGTGCCCAAATATAGAGAGATGTTTAATTTTCATATCCGTCAACAACGAGATCAAGCGCCCCGGTTTCAGGGTGGATAATCATGCCGTGAACAGGTACTCGGGGGGGAAGTAATGGATGATTCTTAATGATCTTCACAGTACTTTTCACCCCTTCCTCCACGTTGTCAAATCCGCGCAGCCATTTTTTTAGCTTGATCCCCGAATTCTCCAGTGTATCCAGTACCTTCTGATCTATTCCCCGCTCAAGCATGTGCTGGACCATAACCTCTGAGTTGAGAGCCGCCATGCCGCACTCGTGATGGCCGACAACGACGACCTCATCGGCTTCGAGCTCATACAGGGCGACGAGCACACTGCGCATGACGCTGCCGAAGGGCTGCGAAATGATGGCGCCGGCATTTTTGATCACCTTCACATCGCCGTTGCGCAGATTCATGGCACGCGGCAGAAGCTCCACCAGACGGGTATCCATGCAGGTGATGATCACCATTCTTTTGTTCGGAAACTTGCCTGTCCGATAAGCTTCATACTCTTTGTTCGCCACAAACTGTGTATTATGCTCCAAAATGGCCTGAATATGGTTCATCTCTCCATCTCCTCACTTTAGACACTTTCCTTGAAGTTTCTTTGCGTTCTGATCCCTTAACATTTGATTATACGGCGAATAATTATTATCATCAAGATGTATGGCACAAACCGGGAGCGCTGAAAAACCGGAATTAAATTTAAGTTGAGGTGAGTGAAATGGAGCAGCAGCAGTTAACGGACCGTTTGCAGCAGTTCAAGGAGCTGATGCACAAGATCAAAAGCTATGGCGAGGCGATCGGACTTCTCCATTGGGATATGCGGACAGGAGCACCGCGAAAGGGAATTGAAATCCGTTCGGAAACTGTAGGCATGCTGTCAACGGAGGTATTCAAGCTTCAGGTCTCGGATGAAATGAAGGAGCTGCTGGAGGTTTTGTCGACACCGGAAGCCGCCGCGCAGCTCGCAGACAACGACCGCCGGCTGGTCGAGGAATGCCGCAAGGAATATGAGCTGAACAAGTCAGTGCCTGCCGAAAAAATCAAGCAATACGCGGTGCTGGCTGCCCAATCGGAAAGCTATTGGGAAAAGGCGAAGGGCGATAATGATTTTGCGGGCTTTGAGCCTTATCTGACCAGGATTGTGGCGATGAAGCAGGAGTTTATAGATTATTGGGGAGTTGAACATACCCGCTACGATACGCTGCTGGATATGTATGAACCGGACATGACGGTGGAGAAGCTGGATCTGGTGTTCGACCGGCTCAAAAAAAGGCTCGTTCCGTTGCTGGAGAAAATACAAGCTTCCCCGCACAAGCCTGACGCTTCATTTTTGAAGGATGTGTACGATGTCGGCCAGCAGGAGAAGTTCGGGCTGTATTTGCTGGAGCAAATGGGCTATGATTTTGAGGCAGGCCGCCTGGACGAAAGCGTGCACCCGTTTGCTACCGGCTTAAATCCGGGGGATGTGCGCATTACGACACATTACGTCCAGGACGAGGTGTTGAGCGCGATCTTTAGCTCCCTGCACGAAGGCGGCCATGCGCTGTATGAACAGAACATCAGCCCCGAACTGGCCGGAACGCTGCTGGCGGAAGGCACTTCGATGGGCATTCATGAGTCGCAGTCCCGTTTGTGGGAGAATATGATCGGCCGCAGCAAGCCGTTCTGGCAGCGGTACTACAAGGAGCTGCAGAAGCATTTTCCGGATAAGCTTGCCGGGGTTTCACTGGAGCAGTTCTACCTGGCGGTGAACCGGGTGGAGAATTCGCTGATCCGGATTGAAGCCGATGAGCTTACATATAACCTGCACATTATCGTCAGGTATGAAATTGAAAAGATGCTATTTAATGAAGGACTTGAAGTGAAAAAGCTGCCTGAAGTGTGGAATGCCAAATATCAAGACTATTTGGGCATTACGCCGCCGAATGATTCGCTGGGTGTTCTGCAGGATGTGCATTGGTCGGGAGGCGATTTCGGCTATTTTGCCTCTTATTCGCTCGGCAATATGTATGCCGCACAGATGATGGCGACGATGCGTAAGCAGATACCGGATTTTGACCAGTTCATCGGACAGGGCAATCTGTTGCCGATCAAGGAATGGCTTACGGACAAAATTTATGTTTACGGCAAGAGCCGTACACCGTCCGAGCTGATCCTGTCCATTACCGGCGAGGAGCTGAATCCGGACTATCTGGCGGATTATCTGGAAGCGAAATATACCGAAATCTACAAGCTGTAACTTGACGCAAAAGGTCGGGAACCGAGCTGGCACGCTCTGGTTCCCGGCTTTTTTTCTTTGCTAAAGTTTGGGGACAACAGGGGCTGGAGGAATGGTTCGTTATCGGAGCGGCTTTGGTGAGATCCACTTTGACCAACCATCTTAACTGTGCATATACATATTTTAGATTTGCCCAGTGAAATGGAGGAAAGGCTTATGGAAGCAGCAGGTTGGATGAAGGCCGCGGCAGCGGCAGCGCTGTGCGGATTGCTGCTGCTGGGGGGATGTTCGCCAGAGCAGGGCGGGACGAAGGTCAGGCTGGCCGAGGTGGCGCGCACTATTTTTTATGCGCCTCAGTATGTAGCGTTAAGTCAGGGCTTTTTTGCGGAGGAAGGACTGGATGTGGAACTGACGACGATTCCCGGCGGGGATAAGTCCATGACGGCGCTCTTGTCCAACCAGGCGGATATTGCGCTGATTGGGTCGGAAACATCCATTTATGTCGTTCAGCAGGGGACTCAGGATCCGGTCATTAACTTTGCCCAGTTGACACAGACCGATGGCACCTTTCTGTTTGCAAGGAGCAGCGAAGGGAAGTTCGACTGGGAAGCCCTTAAGGGCAGTGAATTTCTCGGACAGCGCAAAGGCGGAATGCCGCAGATGGCCGGGGAATTTGCCTTGCTCAAGCATAACATTGACCCGCATCAGGATATGCAGCTGATTCAGAATATAGATTTTGCCAACATCACATCCGCATTTGCGTCAGGCACCGGGGATTATGTGCAGTTGTTCGAGCCGCAGGCTTCCATTTTTGAGAAAGAGGGGCGCGGGCGTGTCGTTGCTTCCTTCGGTACGGAAAGCGGGCTGCTTCCATATACGGTTTATATGGCGAAACAAAGCTATCTGCAGCAGAACGGCGAGACCGCTCAAAAATTCACGAATGCGCTGCAGAAGGCCCAACAGTGGGTGAAAGAGCATTCTCCCGAAGAAATCGCCGCAGCGATTCTCCCTTATTTCAAGGACACGGATAAGGATATTGTGATCAGCAGTATCAAGCGCTACAAGGAACAGGACACTTATGCGGAAAATCCGGTGATTGATGACAAGGAATGGACTAATCTTCAGGACGTAATGGATAGTGCAGGCGAGCTGCAGCGCAAGGTTCCGCTGGAAGAGATTGTGAACAACCAGTTTGCGGAAAAGGCGGCAGGATCTCTGGAGGAATCGGATTGATGCCTCTGGTGGAACTGCAAAATATAAAACATGTCTACGTTACGGAAAAAGAAGCCGCGCTTGCTGTCGATAACGTAAGCTTTACGGTTGCGCCCGGTGAATTCATCAGTCTTGTCGGTCCGAGCGGCTGTGGCAAAACGACCATTCTGTCCATGATCGCAGGCCTGCTTCAGCCGGCAGCCGGCCAGGTGTTGCTTCAGGGCAAGCAGGTAGCGGGACCGGACCGCAGAGTGGGTTATATGCTGCAGCAGGACTACTTGTTTCCCTGGCGTACTATACTGGAAAACACGATGCTGGGTTTTGAGCTGACCCGGACCGTTAGGGAGGATTCACAAGCACGGGTGCTGCGGCTGCTGGAAGACATGGGGCTTAAGGGCACCGAAAATCTGTACCCCTCCCAGCTGTCTGGCGGAATGCGGCAGCGCGTGGCCCTCGTTCGGACGCTGGCGACGGACCCCGAGCTGCTGCTGCTGGATGAGCCGTTCTCCGCGTTGGACTATCAGACGAAGCTGCAGCTTGAGGATTTGATCGCGGAGACGCTGCACGTCCACGGCAAAACGGCTGTCCTCGTTACACATGATCTGGCTGAGGCCATTGCAGTCAGCGACCGGATTCTCGTGCTGGACCGCAATCCCGGACGTATCCGCAGCTCATTTACGGTTCCTGAACCGATTCGGAAGGTACAGCCCTTTTATGCAAGGGAGCAGGAGGGCTTCAACGAGCTTTTTCGTGATATTTGGGCTGAACTCGAAGCCTCCGGCGCAAAGGAGTGACACAGCTATGAACACTGGCACGGAAGCGGAAACGCAGGTGTGGATGCAGGACATTCATCTGGAATACAAGCGGCGCAATCGGGCCGCCAAATGGCGGGTGCGTGCGGTTCAGCTGGCGATTCTGATCGTTTCTTTTCTGTTTTGGGAGCTGGCAGGAAGGCTCGGCTGGATCGATGTGCTGCTCTTCAGCTATCCGAGCAAGGTTTTCGGGCAAATTTACGGAGATGCCGTCAGCGGGGAATTATGGGGCCATCTGGCGATTACCGTCGGCGAGACGATTGCCGGATTTGTATTGGGGACGCTGCTTGGAACGGCACTGGCCATTCTGATCTGGTGGTTTCCGTTTCTCTCCAGGGTGCTGGATCCCTATATGGTCGTGTTCAACAGCATGCCCAAGGTGGCGCTTGGCCCCATTTTCATCGTAATGTTCGGGGCCGGCTTTACCGCGATTCTGATGACAACCTTGTCCATTATTATCATCATTACGACACTGGTGGTTTATAACAGCTTCCGCGAGGTGGACGCCAATTATATTAAAGTGGTCCGTTCCTTTGGGGGAAGCAAACGGGACGAATTCCGAAAGGTGGTGCTGCCCGCCTCTTTTGCGGCCATCATCTCCACGTTGAAGGTCAATGTCGGCATGGCCTGGATCGGGGTTATTGTCGGCGAGTTTCTCGCAGCCCGCGCCGGTCTGGGATATTTGATTATTTACGGCTTTCAGGTGTTCAACTTTACGCTCGTCATGTCGAGCCTGCTGCTGATTTCCATCATTGCGGCCATTATGTATCAGGGGGTTGCTTATATGGAGCGGAGGCTTTTGACAGGCAGACAGCACTAAAAGAGGTAGTTCAAAAAAAGACTGAGGCAAACAGCGGCCGGAACAGGGGCGAGAGCTTCTGAACACCGGCCGTTTTTTTGTTTTGGCGGAAAAATAGGTGTAGGATCGATTTCGGCTAACAAGCTATTTCCATTCTTGTTGCTTTCCAAGTTTACGTTAGCGTATAAAGTAAGGTATCATGAAAACAATCAATTAGTTTTCAAGGAAGGGCGAATTTTTTTCATGGGTTTTCGTGTGATTAAGACGGCGATTGCAGCGCTGACGGCTGTCCTTATCGCGGACGGGCTCGGTGTTCCCGGAGCCACGTCGGCAGGGCTGCTTGCGATTCTTGGCGTGGATGTCACGCGTAAAAGGAGTATTCGCACCATATCGGCGCGCTTTTTTGCCTCTGTGGTGGGACTGCTTTTTGCCAGCGTATTATTCGATGTGTTCGGCTTTCATTATTGGGTGCTGGCTCTGTATATTTTAACGGCTTTTCCGGTCATTGTCAGGGTTGGCTTCAAGGAAGGGATTGTAACGGGATCGGTTGTCGTTTTTCGGGTGTTCAGCGGTGGGGTGGTCGATGCAGAGGTGCTGTTGACCCAACTGTGGCTGCTGCTGATCGGGCTTGGCTCCGCAATGGTGGTTAATTTGGCTTACATGCCGCGGACGGATAATACGATGCTGGAGATTCGCCAGCGTATCGATCAGACTTTTTCCGTTATATTTACACGGATTGCGCAAACGCTGCGGAATCCGGATTATGATTGGGATGGCAGTGAAATGATTGCGGCAGATCAGGCCATAGCGAAGGGGATCAGCGAAGCGGGCCGCTCGCTGGAGAATCAGGTGCTACACCCGCGCGAGGACTGGAAAGTGTATTTCTACATGCGCAGACAGCAGCTGGATTCCATTCAGAACATGATGCAGCTGATCTCGCAGATGTACCTTCATATGCCGCAGGCTGAGCTTGTAGCTGAGCTTTTTGAGCAGCTGAGCGTCGATGTCGTTACAGAACACTACACAGGCCGTACGGAGAAACTGCTGCAGCAAGTGGATGAAAAATTCAGGGAGATGGACCTGCCTGCCACGCGCGAGGAGTTCGAAGTCAGATCGGCCATCCTGCAGCTCAGCAGAGAGCTGTCGCAATACTTGAAAATCGCTAAAAAGGACAAGGCCCCTGCTCCGGTGGATTTGAAGCAGGCAGAAGCTTAAGGCACAAGACACATCATAAAAGACCGTTTCTCAATTTGAGATTCGGTCTTTTTGTTCATGTTACTGCCCATCGCCAGCGAATCATATTTATGACCGTTAATCTGTATAATGTAGCAAAGCGATTGCGGTGCATAAAAATGGGCTTTTACAAATAATATTTATTCCCCTTGTCCCATTCACTCAACTTTAGCCCACGCCCTGCATACACATGTAGTGAATGATTGTATGGAGGAGGTTCAAAATGTCATTGGGTCATAAACCGAAATGTAGAGAAGTCATAACCAAAGCGGTTTGTGGTAAAGGCCGCAAATTCTCTACCGTAACTCATACCGTGACTCCGCCAAATAATCCGACAAGCATCCTGGGGGCCTGGGTTATCAACCACCAGTATGAAGCGGTTTTTGCCGGTGAAGGAATTGAGGTTGTTGGAACTTACCATATTAACATCTGGTACTCCTACGATAACAATTCCCAAACCGACGTGGCTAAAGAATCGGTATCTTATGTCGAGCAGGTGGGCCTCTCTTATCTGGATGCGAAGCACAGGAAATCAACAGTGGAGGTTGCTGCGGAGGCAACGCAGGAACCCAGCTGTGTTGAAGCCAGTGTCTCTCCTGGTGGAGGCAGCGTCATCATCCGCGTTGAGCGCGAGTTCGCAGTAGAAATGGTTGCTGAAACCAAAGTGTGCGTACTGGTGTGCGACAGCTGCGGAGATGCTGAGGAAAAAGATTATGAGTATATCTCGGGAGAAGAAGATTTTGAGGATCTTGATCTCGATCTGGCTGATGACGAATTGTAAACATGGTTGCTTTGGATTTATGCAGCATCATATGCGCGGGCTGCAGCAAAGTAGAGGGCGGATGCCCTCTTTTTTTAATGTTTTGGGTGAATGCTCGTACAGGAGGCTCAGGAGGCATGCAGGAATTGGATCGTTTACCGGATGTGTTCAGAAATATGCCTGTCCGTGAGCAATGCCGCAGATTGACCCGGACCGGGATTGCCGAAATGCTGACCGCGCGGTCCGCTCCGGAGACATTTGCGCTGGGTTACGCTGTACAGGTGCAGCGGCTGCAGGTACTGGAAATCCGCAGCATGGGAACAGGCCTTGCATCGCCAGCGAAAATAAGCAGTCTGCCAGCCGCGGGCCCTCTCCTTTATACCCGGCTGGGGAGGCTTGCGGTGCGCAGTCTGTATACCCTCGGGATGGATTCCGGAGAAATTGTGCTGATGCCTGCCCGGAACGGATATGGAGTGGCCCGTGTGCGGCCCGAGCCATGGCGAAACGACAGCCGTTTGAGGGAGCTCTACCAAGCCGGATTATCTTCTGCTGCCTCTGCCACAGAGAAGGAACTGCATCATGCCGGAGAAACGCCGCTCATCGGCATGGATCCCGAGTTTTTGCTGGTCAGGCTGCCCGAGAAAAGGGTCGTTCCCGCCTCGAGGTATCTTGACAGGCATGGGGAAGCGGGCTGTGATGCCGTATCACGGCACGGGCGGACGCTCTTCCCGGTGGCGGAGCTGCGCCCTGCTCCGAGTCCTGAGCCATCACGGCTGCTGCGCCACTTGCGGAAGGCGATGGCGTCTGCCTCGCGGCGCATTACGGACAGGACGCTGATCTGGCAGGCCGGTGGGATGCCGCAGCGCGGGCTGCCCTTGGGTGGCCATCTGCATTTCAGCGGAATTGCGCTTACCGGTGAGCTGCTGCGGGTGCTGGACAATTATCTTGCGCTTCCGGTGGCGCTGCTTGAGGATCAGCGGACCCATGTGCGGCGTCCGCGCTACGGCACACTGGGGGATTTCCGCCGCAAGCCGCACGGGGGCTTCGAATACCGCACGCTCCCCAGCTTTCTCGTCTCTCCGCTGCTTGCCAAAGGTGTCATCGGCTTTGCTTATCTGATCGCCCGCCATTACAGGGAGCTGCCACAGCGCCCATTGCAGAAGGATGCCATCCACGAGGCCTTTTATAATGGAGATAAGCCCAGATTGTATAAAGCATTGGGGCCGCTCCTGGACGAGATCGAATGCCTGCCTTCTTTTCAGGAATACAGGCATTTTGCAGATCCGTTTATCCGCTGCCTCCGCGGCGGGGAGGTGTGGGATGAGACGCGGGATATTCGCCCGCTGTGGGGCCTCCCGTGCCCCCCATGATCCGGGAGGCCTTTTTTGGTATAATAAAGACTCAGGAACTAAGTTACAATCAACAGGACTGACTGATTCTATAATAGAGTAAGTTTGGCGGGGGTAGTTATGGCAAAGTACACACCGATGATCGAGCAATATTTAAAGGTAAAAGAACAGGCACAGGACGCGTTTTTGTTTTTCAGGCTCGGCGATTTTTACGAGATGTTTTTTGACGATGCGGTGCTGGCGGCGAAGGAATTGGAAATTACGCTGACCGGACGGGACGGGGGAATCGGTGAAAAAATCCCGATGTGCGGCGTTCCTTATCATTCGGCCGAGAACTATATCCAGCGGCTGATTGAAAAAGGCTACAAGGTTGCGATTTGCGAGCAGATGGAAGACCCGACCGTCACCAAAGGCATGGTAAGACGTGAAATTGTGCGGGTGGTGACGCCGGGCACCGTGATGGAAGGCAAAGCGCTGGGCGAGCGCTCCAACAATTATATGGTGTGTGTGACGGAGAGCGGCGGCATGCTGGCCCTTGCTGCCTGCGATTTGTCCACAGGGGAGCTTTATCTGACCTCCGCGCCTTATTCCGAGGAATGGCTGATGGATGAAGTCAACATTTATGAACCCTCCGAAATGATCGGGGACGGAAAGCTGCTTGATCTTATCGCCGCAAGAAGCACGGTTGCGGGCCGCAAGGTTGTCTATACATCATGGGACAAGGAGAAGGACGATCTCGTGCGGCAGCAGTTCGGCGAAGCCGAATGGGCGCGGACGACCACGGAGCGGCGTGTCTGTGTCTCCAGGCTGCTGGCCTACCTACATGAAACACAGAAGCGTTCGCTTGGACAGCTTACGAGCATTTCGGCCTACGAGCCGAATCATTTCATGATTCTGGACCCGTTCACCCGCCGCAATCTGGAACTGGTGGAGACTGTGCGGGAAAGATCGAAAAAAGGCTCCCTGCTGTGGCTGCTGGACCGCACAGAGACCTCCATGGGCTCACGGCTGCTGCGGCGATGGATTGACAAGCCCTTGCTGTCGCGCAGCACTATTGAAGAACGTCTGGAAGCCGTGGACAAGCTGTATCACCAGTTCATTTTGCGGGAGGATGTGCGCGGGCAGCTGAAGGACATCTATGATCTGGAGCGGCTCGTCGGACGCATCGCCTTCGGCAACGCGAATGCGCGCGACCTGATTGCGCTCAAGCTGTCCTTGGCACGCATCCCGGAGCTGAAGCAGATCTGCAGCGAGTCGCCCTCGGCAACCCTGCGCAGCATTGCGGACACCATGGATGAGTGCGCCGATTTAGGAGACGTGATCGACAAGGCCATAGCCGATGAGCCGCCTGTATCGGTGCGGGAAGGCGGCATTATCAAGATCGGTTATCATCAACGGCTGGATGAACTGCGGGAAGCGAGCGTGAACGGCAAGCGCTGGATTGCCGAGCTGGAAGCGAAGGAACGTGAGGCGACGGGCATCAGGTCCCTGAAAATCGGCTACAACAAGGTTTTCGGCTACTATATTGAGGTTACCAAATCGAACCTTTCCGCACTGCCGACAGGCAGATATGAGCGCAAGCAGACTTTGGCCAATGCGGAGCGGTACATAACTCCAGAATTGAAGGAAAAGGAGACGCTGATCCTGGAGGCAGAGGACCAGATGGTTGATCTGGAATACAGCCTCTTCAGCGAATTACGGGCAAAGCTGAATGGGGAAATCCAGCGGCTGCAGAAGCTGGCGGAGCAGGTGGCCGAGATCGATGTCTACCAGTCGCTCGCTTCCGTCAGCGCGGAGCGCGGGTTTGTGAAGCCGGAGATGACGGACGGGTATGATTTCAGGGTGGAGCAGGGCCGGCATCCGGTCGTGGAGGCGGTCGTGAAGGACGGAGGTTTTATCGCCAACGCCACTGGACTGGAAAAGTCAGCCGCTCGCATCCTGCTGATTACCGGGCCTAACATGGCTGGCAAGAGCACCTATATGCGCCAGGTTGCGCTGATCGCCATCATGGCGCAGATTGGCTGTTTTGTTCCTGCCACAAGGGCCGAGGTACCGATCCTGGACCGCATCTTTACCCGCATCGGAGCGGCGGACGACCTGATCGGAGGGCAAAGCACCTTTATGGTGGAGATGGCGGATATCCAGGTCATGACGGAGAAAGCGACCGCACGCAGCCTCATTATTATCGATGAGCTTGGCAGAGGCACGTCCACCAGCGAAGGAATGGCCATTGCCCAGGCGGTCATCGAATATGTGCATGACAAAATCGGCTGCAAGGCGCTTGTATCCACCCACTTTCACGAGCTGGCCCATCTGGAGGAAAGTCTGCACTCATTGCGCAATTACTCGATGGCTGTACAGGAAAGCGGAGACAAGGTGAATTTCCTGCGCAAGCTTATTCCCGGGGCGGCCGGCAGCAGCTATGGCATTTATTGCGCCCGGCTTGCCGGTCTGCCTGACGTGATCATTAACCGGGCCAACGGGCTGCTGTCCGGCTTCGGGCAGGCTGCTGCGCAGGTGACCGCGGGCGTGGAGGCGGCTGCAGGCTCCGCTGCCGGGCAGGTGCCGGAAGCGCAGGAAATGCCTGTTGCCGGTTTGCAGTCTGATACCGATAGCAAGAATCATCAGGATGACCGGAACAGTCAGATTAAGGAAACGGTTGTCCAGCTGTCCATGTTCGGTGAAGAAGAGGCGACGGCCGAACCGAAGGCAGATCCCGTGCAGTCAGCAGCAGCCGTGGAGCCTGCGGTGATGGACATTATCCTCAAGGTGAAACAGGCAGATATCATGAATATGACACCGCTGCAGGCGATGCAGCTGCTGAACGAACTGAAGCATAATGCGGTTGATTTGTAACCGCCTATTACATTCGGACGGGGAGGGAGAAGGTTATGGCGAAAATCAAGGTGCTGGACGAGCACATCGCCAACCAGATCGCGGCGGGCGAGGTTGTTGAACGGCCCGCTTCCGTCGTGAAGGAACTGCTTGAAAACTCGGTTGACGCGGGCAGCTCGCGCATCGATGTCATGGTTGAAGAAGGCGGGCTGGCAAGCATTCGCGTGTTGGACAACGGCGGCGGCATTGAGCCCGACGATGTCGAGACGGCGTTTTACAGGCATGCCACCAGCAAAATTGCACACGGCCGCGATCTGTTCCAGATTACAAGCCTTGGCTTCCGGGGAGAAGCTCTTCCCAGCATCGCGGCGGTTGCCAAGGTCGAGGTACTGACCTCCGCCAGTGATGACGGGCGCGCGCGGCGTATCGTCATTGAAGGCGGAAGGCTTGTGGCGCATGAAGATGCGGCCGCACAGCAGGGCACCGATTTTACGGTCCGTGAATTGTTTTACAATACACCTGCAAGGCTTAAATATATGAAAACGATCCAGACAGAGCTGGGCCACATTTCGGACGTGCTCTACCGGATGGCGCTGTCTCATCCGGAGATTGCTTTTACGCTGCGCCACAACGGCAATGTGCTGCTGCAGACGTTGGGCAACGGCGATTTGTTGCAGGTCATCGCTGCCGTATACGGCACATCGGCCGCCAAGGCGATGCTCGTCCTGGAAGGCGAAAGCCTGGACTACCGGGTCAGCGGCTTCATCAGCAAGCCGGAATGGACCCGTTCCAGCCGCAGCGCCATTTCCACGGTGGTCAACGGACGTTTTGTCCGCAGCTTTGGCTTGAATCAGGCGCTCCTGAAGGCTTATCATACGCTGCTGCCAATCAATCGTTATCCGCTGACCGTGCTCCGGCTGGAGATGCACCCGTCGCTGGTGGATGTAAACGTGCATCCGGCCAAGCTTGAGGTGAGGTTCAGCAAGGAAGCGGAGCTTTATCAATTCGTGGAGGAAACGGTCCGGGCCGCCCTGCAGCAGCAGGTGCTGATCCCGAAGGCGGTCAAGCGTGAGCCTGGCAGCAAGGAGAGCAAATCGATCATTCAGGAGCAGTTTCATTTTTCAAAAGATCAGGCAGTTGCTGAACCGCAAGAGCGGGCGGTCCATGCTGCCAGGGAGGACCTGGATGCTCCGGCAACCATTTTACCAGAGCATGGGACTTCTTCCGGGTATCGTCCTGCAGCGGCGGATGAAGCACTGTCTGCCGTTTCACGAACGGATGAGCGCGATGAGCGGACTGCGAGACAGGGCGGGGCGGGTTTCACCGGGCAGCAGTCTGGCATCCGCGAGGCAGCGGCTTCAACCTACAAGCTGGAGGTAGAGGAACGGAGGACACCCTACCAGCAGGAGGCGGAGCGGAAGGCACAGCAGCTTGCAGCAGAGCAGGCACTTCAAGGAGCCGCGCCTGAAATACCGCGTTTTCCGGAGCTGACCCTGATCGGGCAGCATCATGGAACATATCTGATTGCGCAGAACGACAGCGGCTTGTACCTGATCGACCAGCATGCAGCCCATGAGCGAATCAACTATGAATATTATTACGGGAAATTCGGCAATCCGGCGGCAGCCTCTCAGGAACTGCTGCTTCCCATTACGCTCGAATTTACACCATCCGATGCGGAAAAGCTGAAGAGCAGGCTGCATTGGTTCGAGCAGGCAGGTGTACATCTGGAGCATTTCGGAGGACAGACATTCCGCGTCACCTCTTACCCCTATTGGCTGCCCAAGGGGGAGGAGTCTGATGTGATAGAAGAGATGGCCGAGTGGGTGCTGCAGGAGAAAACGATTGATCTGGCCAAGCTGCGCGAGGCTTCGTCCATCATGTGCTCCTGCCGTGCATCCATCAAAGCCAATCAGAAGCTTACCGAGCGGGAAGCGAGTGTGCTGCTGCAGCGGCTCGGCCAGTGCAAGCAGCCTTATACCTGCCCGCACGGCCGTCCGATTGTCGTCTCCTTCTCAACCTACGATCTGGAGAAGCTGTTCAAACGAGTGATGTAATATAAATGCGAGTTCAAAAAGTCAGGTTTTCAGCACCGAGAAGGTTGAATGAAGCCAGGGACTGAGGAGCGGAGCGTACGTTTTGTGTACGTGAGCACCTGAAATGTTTCCGTAGGAAACATGCTTCGGAAGCATCCACTTAGGCCCGGCTGAATTCAAGATTCGATGTCGAGTCCGCTCCCTGACTTCCTTCGTGATCAAAAGATGACTTTTTGAACTACCTCTATAAGGAGCCATAAAACCAAGTGTCTTTACAACATCTTAGCAACAGCTTTATCATAACAACAGGCGATTCTCCCGGTACAGCGACACTGGAGCGGGCAGCGCGGCTGTCAGCCGCCACTGGGGCACCATACATCCCGCGCGGCCGACTATCTGTAGCCATGCTGGCGAAGCGGCACGGCGCCTCCGACGTGCTGGTGCTTGTACAGGACGGCGTACGACTGATCCGTCCGGGACAGCCCACGCTGGATTATCACCCCAGCATGGGATATATCCGCGCGCGACGGGTATTAAAGGGCGAGGCAGACCCGATGCTGACCGCCGCGAGGCTGGAGGCGGGGGATACCGTGCTGGACTGCACGGCAGGCATGGGGGCCGATTCCCTGGTGTTTTCCGTCGCTTCAGGACCAGGCGGTCAAGTGACAGCCGTCGAAAGCTCAAGGCCCGTATGTGCGCTCCTCATGGAAGGGATGAAATATTACCGATCCGGTTTTCCCGAAGTGGATGAGGCCCTCAAGCGCATTCATGTCACGAGCGCCAATCATCTGGACGTGCTCCGCAGCCTTCCCGACCGCAGCGTGGATATCGTCTATTTTGATCCGATGTTCCGTGACCCTGTTGCGGATTCAAGCGCCATCGGGCCGCTGCGGACCTATGCCAATCCGGCTCCCCTGGAGGCGGAGAGCATCCGTGAGGCATGCAGGGTGGCAAGAAAGACCGTGCTCATGAAAGAAAAACGGAAGAGCAGTGAATTCAGCCGGCTCGGATTCCAGGTTGAACAGCGCGGACAAACGAAAACAGTGTACGGAGTGATTCAGATTGACAGTACTTCCTAAGCCGAAGCTGCTTGTGTTGGTGGGACCTACCGCAATCGGCAAAACACAGCTAAGCATTGAAATAGCCCGATCATTTCATTGCGAAATCATTTCCGGTGATTCCATGCAGGTCTACAGGCATATGGACATTGGCACCGCGAAAATAAAAAAAGAGGAAATGGGAGGCATTCCTCACCATTTAATTGATATACATGATCCGGAATACCCCTATTCGGTTGCGGAGTTTCAGGAGGACTGCCGCAGGCTGATTCCGGAGATTCATGGCAGAAACCGGCTGCCTTTTATTGTGGGGGGGACAGGTTTGTACGTGGAGTCTGTCTGTTATGAATACCGCTTTTCCGAGGTTGGTGCGGATGATGCTTTCCGGCAGGAGCAATTTGCCTATGCCGAACGCGAGGGCAACGAGGCTCTGCATGCGAAGTTGGCTGCGGTGGATCCTGAAAGCGCGGTGAAGCTGCATCCGAACGACCGCCGCCGGATCATTCGCGCGCTTGAGGTATACCATGTCAGCGGCAGGCCCCTCAGCTCCCTTGCAGCCGCTCAAAAAAGGGAATCTCCCTATGATTTGTGCATCGTGGGTTTGACAATGGATAGGCAAATGCTATATAACCGTATTGAAGACCGTATTGATGGCATGCTGCGGCAAGGGCTTGTTGAGGAAGTGGCGTCCTTGATGGAGCGTGGAGTCAGTGGTGATGCCATCTCGATGCAAGGCCTGGGCTACAAGGAAATTTCATCCTATCTGCGGGGGGAAGCAACGCTTGAAGACGCAGTCGCTTTATTGAAGAGAGATACCCGCCATTTTGCTAAACGGCAGCTTTCCTGGTTCCGGCACATGAAGGATATCCGGTGGATGGATGTGACGAATGCTGCACATTTTTCAGAAACTGTCGACGAATTGAAGAAGATTGCAGCAGGAAAGTTCAGGATAGATCTTGAATATATTTCAGAATAACTCAAATGATTATTGGGGGTACGGCTAATGAACAAGTCCATCAACATCCAAGATACGTTCTTAAACCAGCTTCGCAAAGAAAGCATTCCAGTCACCGTTTATTTAGTGAACGGGTTCCAGGTACGGGGGACCATTAAAGCTTTTGACAACTTCACAATTGTGATTGATTCCGATGGACGGCAGCAAATGATTTACAAGCATGCCATTTCCACATTTACACCGCAGCGGAATGTTTCGCTAATGCAGCAGCAGGAAGGCGGCAGCGAGAGCTGAGTCCCTCAGGATGTAACTTTTGGGTATTAAATTTCGTCTAATTGAATAGAAATGGATACGGGAGCAACCTGACAGAGGTTGTTCTTTTCATTAGTGGTCTCATCGGTTCGAAAACAGAGAGAGAATAACTACGCAACACCGAAAGGGAGTCAGAGGAATGCCAAACGATTCATTGTCCAGATCCGGTAATCGCAATCGGCAGAATGCCGCGGGCAAGCCGCAGGGCAAGAAGAAGAAAATTACGGCAAAGCGTGTCGGCTGGACGCTCTTCTTTACGGCGGCACTTGCGATTATCGTAGCGCTGGCAGGTTATTTGTACGTCATGGTTAATGGAGAAAAGTTGTATCAGGCGAATTTGGACAAAATTTCGGTTAACGAGCCTTCCCGGATTTATGACCGCAACGGCAAGCTGATGGGAGAACTTTCAATCCAGAAGAGCGAGCCGGTTGAAGGCGAAGAGATCCCCAAACTGTTAAAGGATGCTTTCGTTGCGACTGAGGACAAGCGTTTCTACGAGCATCAGGGCGTTGACATATGGGCGATTGGGCGCGCAGCGGTTCGTGACGTGATCGCCCGGGCGGCTGTGGAAGGCGGCAGCACGATCACCCAGCAGTTGGCCAAAAACCTGTTTTTGACGAGAGATAAGACGTTTTTCCGCAAAGCGACGGAAGTGTCCATCGCAACGGCTCTCGAACGCAACATGACCAAAGACGAAATTTTGACGCTGTACCTGAACCGGATTTTCTTCGGCCATCAGCGTTATGGGATTAAAGCCGCTGCCGAATATTATTTCGGAGAGAGCGATTTAAACAAGCTGGAACTGTGGGAAATGGCTACTCTGGCGGCGTTGCCGAAAGGTCCGTCCAAATATAACCCGCTCTCCAATCCGGAGAGCTCCAAGGAGCGGCGGGGGGTTGTGCTGCAGCTCATGTATGAGCAGGGCTATATTTCGAAGTTACAGATGGAAGAAGCGAAGGCTGTGGACTATGGCTACGAGCCGCCAGCTTCGGAAACCAAGTATACGGCATTTATCGACTATGTAATGGATGAAGCCGAGGAAGTAACCCATTTAACCAGTGATGACTTAAACGTTGGCGGGTACAAGATTTATACGACGATGGATGAAAAGGCGCAGAATGCGCTTGAGCAGGCTTTCGAGGACGATGATATGTTCGAGAAAAGCCCTGACGACAAGCCGGTGCAGGGCTCCATGGTCATTATGAACAACCAGAACGGCAGCATCGCGGCCCTTATGGGCGGGCGGGATTACCAGCGCCAGGGCTTTAACCGGGTAAATGCCAGCCGCAGACAGCCCGGATCGGCGCTGAAACCGATCGTTACCTATGCGCCTGCTTTGGAGACAGGCAACTTCACATCCGATTCACGGTTAAGCAATGAGAAGCAGTGCTTTGGCAACTATTGCCCGACGAACCTGCACGGTTACTCTTCAACCATCAGCATGCAGGATGCCATTACGAAATCGGAAAACATTCCTGCGGTATGGCTGCTCAACCAAATCGGCGTAAACACAGGCTACGAATTTGCGCAAAAGCTCGGCATTACGATGACCGAGGAAGACAAGTCGCTGGCCATTGCGCTCGGCGGCATGAGTAAAGGAACAAACACGCTGGAAATGGCGCAGGCCTACAGCGCATTTGCCAACAAGGGCCAATTCCAGTCCGCCTTTTCGATCAAACAGATCGAGAACAGTGAAGGAAGTGTCGTGTATGAGCATAAATCCGATGCAAGAGAAGTCATGAGTGAGCAAACGGCTTACCAGATGACGGATATGATGCGGGAGGTTGTTAACAGCGGTACTGGCAGACGTGCGGACATCGGCAGACCGCTGGCAGGCAAGACCGGTACGACCCAAAGCGGTATTGAAGGCAACAGCGGCAACCGTGACGTCTGGTTTGTGGGTTATACCCCTCAATATACGGGTGCCATTTGGATGGGATATGATCAGCCTGACAACACTCATATGCTGAAGAACAGCTCAAGCCTCACGGCGGCGTTCTTTGCCAAGGTGATGGGCCAGGCGCTGGAAGGCGAACCGGTGCAGGATTTTGAAAAACCTGAAGGATTGCCGGAGACTGAAGCTCCGCCAGAGTCGCCGCAAAAGTTATCCGCTCCTGCGGGATTGTCCGCATCCTACAACCCGGGTACGCAGATCGTATCCCTTACCTGGAATACGGTGGATGGAGAGAACGCCCAGTATCGGGTATATAGAAAGGAAGCTTCCGAGGGCAGCTTTACGCCTGTGATCGAAGGTCTGTCTGTGACCAATACGGAAGATATCGATGCGCCTGAAGGCCACACATATGACTACTATGTGACAGCCTACAATGCGGAAGGAGAATCGGATCCGTCCGGTACGGTTCAAATATCCATTGAAGCGCAGGCTCCGCCGGAAAACTCTACGGATGATCCGTCTGGTGAGGGCGAGACGGTGCCTCCGGACAATAACACAGGGACGGTTGATCCGGGCAACACAGTTCCAGATAACGGAACCGGCTCCGGGGAGAACAGCGGCCTTCCTGAAGATACCGCACCGCCAGGGCAGAGTAACGGTGACGGTTCAGGTACAGACGCCGGCACAGACACCGGAACCGGCGTTCCTGATGGGCAAGCTGATCCCAACATTCAGGATCAGCCTGCAGGGGAAGGAGAGCTTGACAACAGCACCACTCAGGATGGTGAGCTGAATCCCGGGACTGTGAATACACAAGACAATAATTCGGACATAGGCAATGGTGCAGTGAATGGCAATGGGGACGGAAATGGAGAAAATAGATAACGTATGAAAAATTATGTTAACCTGCGGCTGAAAAGCCGCAGGTTTGATTCATTTTTGAGTGTAATCTGCAAATATGGTAAGCTGAATTTACCAATGTTGGAGAGGACAGTCTACAATGAAACGGAAATTCGGAGACAGGGCCAATTGGAGGCGGATAACAAACCGGAAATTTGCCTGCAAATATGTGCAAAGCGAGTCTTTTACCGGATATGTAACACTGTACACGATGCTGGGGCTGAAAGAACCGTTGTGGAAAACTTACGGCAGCCACACCTTTTGCATTGCAGACAAGGGATATTCCTGGCTGCAGTATTATCCGAAAGCTGCACACTATGTAGTGACCGCCATGTTTAATGACAAACAGCAAATTGTGGAGTGGTATATCGATACATGCCGCAGTCAGGGCGTAACCGATCAGGGTGTGCCGTGGTTCGATGATTTGTATCTGGACATTGTGGTTCTCGGCAATGGCGAAGTGTTTCTGGTGGATGAGGATGAACTGCAGGAAGCTCTTCAGAAAGGACATATTACGGCTGGCGAAGCACAATTGGCTAACAGAACGGCTGCAGAGCTGCTGCGGCAGATTGATGCGCATATGTTTCCTTATTTTCAGATGTCGCTCCGTCATCGCGCGGAGTGGTTTCACAACGGAGAGTTCAAGCGCAAATGAAAGGTGCTTCGAGGTGCTGGCGTATGTGAAATGGCAGCTTGACCGGAGCAGCTTGAATCAAAATACTAATAAGAACAAGCTGCGCTGAATACATTTGGTAAGGGACCGAAGTCCGAACAAATATCGAGGTGATGGATGCATGAACGGACGGGGAGCAGCCGCCGGTAAGCGGCCGGAGGAGAGACCTTCCAGACAGATTAATGTCGTAATCCGCAGCCAGGAGCCTCCAAGCACACCTGAAGTCGATACAGCCGGGGCTGTCAAAGAGATGCCTTACGATAGCTTGTACCAGGAGATTCAAAAAGAGCTGGACCAACTGGTCGGACTGGACAGCATTAAAGAGCTGGTATTCGAGATTTACGCTTTCCTGCAGATTGCAAAAATGCGTTCGGATGCCGGGCTGCAGAGCAGCTCGCACGTATATCATATGATCTTTAAAGGAAATCCCGGCACTGGCAAAACGACGGTGGCGCGGATTGTGGCCAAAATGCTGCAAAGAATGGGCGTGCTGAGCAAAGGGCATTTGATTGAAGCGGAGCGCGCCGATCTGGTGGGCGAGTATATCGGTCATACAGCGCAGAAGACAAGGGATCTCGTTAAAAAGGCGCTCGGCGGAATATTATTCGTCGATGAGGCTTACAGCCTGGCAAGAGGCGGGGAAAAGGATTTTGGCAAAGAAGCGATTGACACGCTTGTAAAGGCGATGGAGGATCAGAAAAACCAGTTTATTCTGATCCTGGCCGGGTACAGCGATGAGATGGACTTTTTTCTGAATACCAATCCCGGCCTGCCTTCACGTTTCCCGCTGCAGCTTGAATTTCCCGATTATACGATTGATCAGCTCATTCAAATCAGTGAGCTGATGGCCAAGGAACGGGATTATATTTTAATGCCACAGACGATTTTTAAAATGAAGCAGCATCTCATCGCCGCCAAGGAGGAAAGCCTCGATAATTTCAGCAATGCCCGTTATGTGCGCAATGTGATCGAAAGGTCGATCCGCCACCAGGCCGTGCGGCTGCTGAATCAATACAGCAGCGGACAGCCGGGCAGGCTGGAACTGATGACACTGCGGCCAGAGGATTTGAAAATCGGGAAAAAATAGACGATAATAGGGTTCTCCATGGAAGTTTTATCAAAGCCGGCCTGGTTTCAGGTCGGTTTCTGCACGAAATGAGATCTGTTGACAATAAAGGAGCTGACGTTCATGGCGAATTCTACATATGATACGCAAACCGAGGTTCAGGATCGTGCCGTTCTGGTCAGTCTTGTAACGGAGCAAGTGAAGCGCAGCGGGATTGATCCCCAATATTCGCTTGATGAATTGGTCAAGTTGGCGGAGACCGCTGGTGTGGAGGTTCTGAGCGTGCTCAGCCAGAACCGGGAAACGCCGGATTCCAAATGGTTTATCGGCAAGGGCAAAGTGGAGGAGCTGCGCGCTATTGGCGAAACGCTTGGGGCGAACACCGCTATTTTTGACCAGGAGCTGTCCGGCGCCCAGGTGCGCAACCTTGAGATGAGCCTGGATATGAAAATAATCGACCGCACCCAGCTTATTCTGGATATCTTTGCACAGCGGGCCAAAACGAGAGAAGGAATCATCCAGGTGGAGCTGGCACAGCTCTCCTATCTGCTGCCCCGGCTCTCCGGGCAAGGGAAAAATTTATCACGTCTCGGCGGCGGCATCGGCACGCGTGGCCCGGGGGAAAGTAAGCTCGAAACGGACCGCCGTCATATCCGCGACCGTATCGGCGAGCTCAAGCGGCAGCTGGAAGAGGTGACCCGCCATCGGCGGCTGCACCGGGAGCGCAGGCAGAAGAGCGGGATTGTACAGGTGGCCCTGATCGGCTATACCAATGCAGGCAAATCCACACTGTTGAAATCGCTAACGGCGGCGGACGTATACATTGAAAATCAGCTGTTTGCGACGCTTGATCCAACGTCACGGACGATGGAGCTGCCAAGCGGCAAAGAGGTTGTTGTGACCGATACGGTCGGTTTTATCCAGAATCTGCCCCATGATCTGGTTGCTGCTTTTCGGGCGACACTCGAAGAAGTGAACGAGGCGGACCTCGTGCTGCATGTGGTGGACGCCTCCTCGGATATGCGTGAGGATCATATGAAGGTGGTGCAAAATATTCTGGAGGAGCTTGGCGCTGCCGATAAGCGGCAATTGGTCCTGTTCAACAAAAAGGATGCCTGCACGCCGGAGCAGCTGCAAATGCTGCCTTCCGGTGAGGGCTACCTGAAAATCAGCGCCTTTGATGAAGGGGATCTGCTCCGGATCAGGGAGGCGGTGCAGAACGCCGTAACCGGTGAAACGAGACGCTTCCGGATTCCGGCGGAGCGCGGCGACCTGACCCCTGTCCTGTATCGGATCGGTGATGTGATCGCCACCGAATACGACGGCAATGATGTGCTGTATGAGGTGCGCATCCAAACAGGGGAGTTCGAAAAATACGGCCACGCACTGGAAAACTTTACAGAGGGTTAACATTGCGTGGCGTGTCCAGGTTATTTTAAGAGCAGCTTTATGATAGGCTTGAAGAGGAGACAAGAGAAGCAATGGCTTTATTTTCAGAGGAAATTGAACACATCAGGGAAGAAGCGGAAGCGAAGATTAAAGACAGGCTGCAGCTCGTTGACCGGATTGTAGACCACAATCAATGGAAGGTCATTGAGGCGTTCCAGAGCCGCCAGGTGAGCGATTTTCATTTTGCCGGCTCTACCGGATATGCTTATAACGACCGCGGCAGAGAAGTGCTGGATGAAGTGTACGCCTTGGTATTTGGCGCGGAAGCGGCGCTGGTCCGCCCGCATTTTGCGTCAGGCACGCATACGATCGCAACGGCGCTGTTCGGCGTGCTGCGTCCGGGGGATGAACTGCTGTATATTACAGGGCGGCCGTATGATACGCTGCATAAGGTGATCGGGAAGCCGGGGGACGGAACAGGCTCGCTCCAGGATTTTGGCGTGAGCTACCGCGAGACATCGTTGACGGCGGATGGACAAGTCGATTGGGAGCAGGTCGAGTCGTCTATTACGGTGGCAACCAAGGTCATCGGCATCCAGCGTTCCCGCGGCTACGACTGGCGCTCCTCGTTCTCCGTTGCCAGTATTGGGGAAATGGTGCGGCGGATCAAAGCGATCCGCAGTGATCTGATCGTCTTCGTGGACAACTGTTACGGGGAGTTTACGGAAGAGCTGGAGCCTACGGAGGTTGGTGCCGATTTGATCGCAGGCTCTTTAATCAAAAATCCGGGCGGAGGCATTGCCGAAACCGGCGGTTACATATGTGGACGCAAAAGGTATGTCGATTTGGCTGCATACCGCCTCACGGCGCCGGGAATCGGCGCTGAGGTTGGCGCAATGCTGGGGACGACGCGCAGCATCTATCAAGGCTTGTTTCTGGCTCCGACACTCGTGGGACAGGCGGTGAAGGGGAGTATTTTTGCTGCCGCCGTATTTGAGACCATCGGATTTACAAGCAAGCCGGCCTGGGACGAGCATCGGACCGATCTGATTCAAGCCGTATCCTTTGCGGGGCCTGAGCATCTGATTGCGTTTGTACAGGGAATTCAAAAGGCTGCTGCGGTTGACAGTCATGTGGTGCCAGAGCCGTGGGATATGCCCGGATACGAACATCCTGTCATTATGGCGGCAGGTACTTTTATCCAGGGGGGCAGCCTTGAATTGTCGGCAGACGCGCCCATCCGGGAGCCGTATATCGGCTATATGCAGGGCGGATTAACGTATTCCCACGTCAAATTTGGCGTATTGAAAGCACTGCAAACGATGAAGGATCGTAATTTACTGTGAGTTTACCTAACACGCCGTTGACATTTTACATCAGGAAAATGTACAATGGGGTGAGTAGAATAGATCACTGGAAGGTTGATGAACGATGGGTGACGAAATTCGCAGAAATATGGCCTTATTCCCGATTGGAATCGTGATGAAGCTTACTGATTTGTCTGCCAGGCAGATTCGTTATTATGAGCAGCACAGTCTGATTGTTCCGGCGCGGACCTCAGGCAACCAGCGGTTGTTCTCCTTTAATGATGTGGAACGGCTGCTTGAAATAAAGGCTTTAATTGAAAAAGGTGTAAATATAGCAGGGATCAAGCAGGTGATGAACCCTGTCAGCAAGGAATCCGAGGAAGCGACAGTCATTACGGCCGATACGGAAGTCAAACGCCGTGAGCTGTCCGATACGCAGCTGCACCGTTTGCTGAAACAGCAGCTGGTGGCAGGCAAACGCCCGGGACAGGTATCGCTCATTCAAGGGGAGCTCTCGCGCTTTTTTAATAATAAGTGAGATATTTCTCAGATTTGTAAAATTCTTTTGGATACCGTCCACAGATAACAGATAAAAGGAGAGGTTACATTGAGTTATACAAAAGAAGACATTCTCCGCATTGCGCAGGAAGAGAATGTACGCTTTATCCGCCTGCAGTTTACGGATTTGCTCGGCACGATCAAGAACGTGGAAATTCCGGTGAGCCAGCTTGTGAAAGCACTGGATAACAAAATGATGTTTGACGGCTCTTCGATCGAAGGTTATGTGCGTATCGAAGAATCCGATATGTATCTATACCCTGATCTGGATACCTGGGTCATTTTCCCTTGGGTTACCCAGGATCGCGTGGCGCGTCTGATTTGTGACGTTTACATGCCTGACGGCACTCCTTTCGCTGGCGACCCGCGTGGCATTCTGAAGAGAGTGCTGAAGGAAGCGGAGCAAATGGGCTTTTCGTCCATGAACGTGGGACCTGAGCCGGAATTTTTCCTGTTCAAAACCGATGAAAAAGGTAATCCGACCGAAGAGCTGAATGATAGAGGCGGCTACTTTGATCTTGCCCCTACAGATCTGGGTGAAAACTGCCGACGTGAAATCGTACTGACCTTGGAGGAGATGGGCTTTGAGATCGAAGCCTCCCACCACGAGGTGGCGCCGGGACAGCATGAGATTGACTTCAAATATGCCGATGCGATTAAAGCGGCCGACCAGATTCAAACGTTCAAGCTCGTAGTGAAAACGATCGCTAGACAGCATGGCCTGCATGCAACGTTCATGCCGAAGCCGCTGTTTGGTGTGAACGGTTCCGGCATGCACTGCCACCAATCGTTGTTCCAGGGCGACGAGAACGCTTTTTATGATGAAAATGACCAGCTCGGCCTGAGCTGGACAGCCCGCCATTACATGGCCGGTATTTTGAAGCATGCCCGCGCGATGGCGGCGATTACGAACCCGACCGTGAATTCGTACAAACGTCTTGTGCCTGGTTATGAAGCTCCGTCTTACGTGGCCTGGTCTGCAAGCAACCGCAGTCCGATGATCCGTATACCGGCTTCGCGCGGTTTGAGCACCCGCGTCGAAGTCCGCAATCCGGACCCTGCCGCGAATCCTTATCTTGCGCTGGCCGTTATGCTTAAAGCAGGTCTGGACGGCATCAAACGCGAGCTTTCACTGCCTGCTCCAATTGACCGTAACATTTATGTCATGACAGAAGAGGAACTGGTGGAAGAAGGAATCGCCAGCCTGCCGGCTGATCTGAAAGAGGCGCTTGGCGAACTGCTGCGCAGCGAAGTCATTGCTGACGCGCTTGGCGACCACGCTCTTGCCTACTTCTATGAGCTCAAGGAAATCGAATGGGATATGTACCGCACACAGGTTCACCAATGGGAGAGGGATCAGTATTTGTCCCTTTACTAAGGGGGAGAGTCCTTGGCGCATCAGCGCTGAGGGCTTTATTTATTTGGACGATGGAAATATAACGTGCAAATGAAGTTCGGACGGAAAAGCCTTGGACACTCCAAGGCTTTTGGTTGTAAATAGTCACATTTGGATAAGGGGGGGCTGTTTAGCGGCCTCTTCTTTTTTTGCCTACAGAGCAGATGTAGCAGCTTGGGTCGTTTTTCACGATTACAGGGTACATATGATGCGGTATAGGAACCGGATGGCATTTGTTGATCACTTCAATGGGGTGAACTACCGGAACGACCGTTGGATAGTAGCGATCATTGATGATTCGAATCGGAGGGCAGACGATAGGCGCTGCTGCCGGATAATAAGTCATTCTGACAACTCCTTTCGGATATGTTGATATAACATATGCCATTTAGCCGTGCTTGATTGGACAATTGCCTGACGGCAGACATTCCTCAGCATTAGCACAGAAACAGAATCATTCATCACATGAACTTCGGATGGAACAGGAACACCCCTGCATTTTATGCAAGATAGCACAAAATGCAGGGGTGTGTTCGGTCTAAGCTGATTTAGTGGAAATCTCTGAACAAACCGACTACCTTGCCCAGTATGCTGACTTTGGTCAAGCGCAGCGGTTCATATTTCGGGTTCTCGGGTTGAAGCCGGACATGATCTTTCTCTTTGTAGAAGGTCTTCACGGTCGCTTCGTCCTCTTCCGTCATCGCCACAACAATATCTCCGTTATTAGCTGTTTGCTGCTGTCTTACAATAACAAAGTCTCCATTACTGATGCCTGCTTCGATCATACTGTCTCCTACAACAGACAGCATAAATATCTTGTCATCGCCGACAAATTGCTGAGGCAGTGGAAAATAATCCTCGATATTCTCTGTGGCCGTGATCGGAATGCCTGCGGTTACCTTGCCGACCACCGGGACCCGGGTTACCGTATAGCTGAACATATGTGTCTGATCCGAATCCTCCTGGCCGAGCAGCTCGATTGCCCGCGGCTTGGTGGGATCCCGGCGGATTAGCCCTTTCTTCTCAAGCCTGTCCAGATGTCCATGGACAGTAGAGCTGGAGGCGAGTCCGACCGCCTCCCCGATCTCTCTTACAGAGGGAGGGTATCCCTTTAAGCGAACCTCATTACGTATGAATTCCAAAATTGCCTGCTGTCTACTGGAAATCTTAGACATATCCCATCAACCCCATTTAAGTAACGTTTGGGAAAATTATAGCATAGAACTGTCGTTCGTACAAACATAAGTTCTGAAAGTCGGCAAACAAATTTTTGCTGATGAAAAGTTATTGTTCAGCAGGCTCCGCAGCCGCAAACCGTGCTTGAACAGATGCGGTTTTACAGATGAAATCAGAAAGAAAATAAAAGGGAACATGCGTTCTAATTCGCACTTGTGCAAAACATGTGTTCGTGTTATATTGGTTTCGAGATAAACAAGAACACATGTTTGGAGGTTGTTGACATGTTAAAATACAGCTCCTATCAAAGCATATATCATACGGCCACGGTACAGGGCGGACACACGGACGTGAGAACCGCCGCGCAGAAGGAAAACTCACTGGTCGGCCTGCTTCGTTTAATCGTTGTCGTAATCGTGCTCTGGATTTCTTTTGCCGGCCTGTTTACAGTATTTGCAGGTTCGTCCGGTTTGCATGCATCCGGGGAGAAGGTAGTCGTACTTTCAGGGGATACGTTGTGGGCAATCGCACAGGAACACAAACCCGACCATATGGATACAAGAGTTTATATGGAAGGAATTATTCGGATCAACGGGCTTAAGAGCTCCGGAATCAGGGCGGGGGATGTGCTGCACCTGCCAGAATTTTGAGAACAAGCCTGTTGCGGAGCTTGCAGGGGAACCTTGACAAGCTCTTTTTAACGTGTCAAAGTGTATAGTATCTTTGCTTATTTGGAGGGGACAAAAATTGGATATTGACAGCTTGGTAGCGCGCATCAATGAGCTCGCGCGCAAAGCAAAAGGAGAGGGCCTGACTGAAGCCGAAATAAAGGAAAGAGCCGAGCTTCGCGAAATTTATCTGGGCAACATCCGCAAAAATTTCCGCCAGCAGCTGGAATCCATCGAATTTGTGGATGACGAGCCGGACCAAGACAAAGGACTAAAGCATTAATTACATTATATAGCGATATACAGCCGGTGTTATGGTCCGGTCCGCTTGTCGGCGGCCCGTGCAGATGCGCCGTCACTATTTAGAGGAAGGAAATGTGCATATGGCTGGTTCATTTGAAAGAAAAATTCGCAAAAACATGGAGAAAGTGAACAAACAGCGCAGAAAGCAGGGGGGACAACCGATCGGCAGCAGCACAGGCAATGCCGGCGATACATATTATGGGCGCAATTTGACAGTCCCGATCATGCTGATGGGCCTGTCTGTCCTGTATCTGGTCTTGACCATGTTCTGGACACAGATAGGCATGAGGGGCATGGATTGGCTTGTATTCGGACTCTATATACTGCTTGCAGTTGTATTTTTTCTTCGCCGTCCGTACCTGCGGGTTGGCAAAAACGCTCTGTATACGTTAAAAGGCGGCAGAGAGCGTTCCATGCCAGCGGATCAGATCAAGGGGATCAAGGTTCAATCCGGATATGTTATCGTTGAAAAGCAGGGCAAAGGTGGCAACTGGATTTTTAACAAAACGCTGGGCCGGTATGATACCGGTGCCATCGCAGAACGGCTCGAGAAATTTGCAGCTTCCAACCAAATCGCGTTTCAATCGGAAGGGTCCGAGTCATAATCGTACACACGGAACAGGCTTTAACAGCCATCGGGTGAATTAAATGAAGGAGTGGGACTAGCAGGATGACGATTCAAGCGGTAATGTTTGATCTGGATGATACACTGTTGTGGGATGAGCGCAGTGTTGAAGAAGCGTTTGCAGCCGTATGTCAGACGGCCTCCGAGGCAACCGGGGTGGATCCGGTCAAGCTGGAAGATGCGGTAAGGGCAGAGGCCAGATTACTTTATGAATCCTATGAGACCTTCCCTTTTACGAAAATGATAGGCATTAATCCTTTTGAAGGCTTGTGGGCAACTTTTACTGGCGGAGATCAGCCCGAATTCCGGCAGCTGGAACAGTTGGCGCCCGTATACCGCAAGGAATCCTGGAGAAGAGGACTCGAACAAGTTGGGGTATCCGATGACGGGCTGGCTGGCAGACTTGCCGAACAGTTCGGGACCGAACGGAGAGCTCGGCCATATGTATATGAAGAAACCTTCCAGGTGCTTGATGACCTCAAGGGCAGATATAAGCTATTGCTGCTGACGAACGGATCTCCTTCGCTGCAGCAGGAGAAGCTGGACGGAGTGCCGCGGCTGATTCCTTATTTTGATCATATCGTCATTTCGGGTACGTTTGGCAAAGGCAAGCCGGATCCGTCCATTTTTGGACATGCTCTGGGATTGCTCGGCATTGAATCGCAGCTGGCGGTCATGGTTGGCGACAAGCTGACGACGGACATTAAAGGTGCGCTCGCAGCGGGGGTTCATGCAGTCTGGGTGAACCGGAACAGCAAGACCAATACGGAGAACATTCAGCCGGATTTTGAAATCAGGCATCTTGCGGAGTTGGAGAATGTAATTAACTCAATATCTTGATCATAGACCGTCCGGACGGGAAAGGTGCGTCGGGCGGTTTTGTCGTACCCGCTACCTAACAAAACAACCCCGTTATCGGCCGGGACGGGCAGCAACAGGGTTGTTTATAAGTGGTTTGCATCGATAGACGTTTTTCTCAAGCTTTAACGAAAGTCGGATCATCATAGTTGTGTGCCACCCATCCGTTTTCTTCGATAAAGAGACGGACAGCCACGATCTTCTGATTTTCCATCAAAGTGAAAAAGTGCGGGGTGTTTTCCGGTACGGAAATGACATCGCCAGGCGACAATTCCACATTAAAGTAGCCGCCGTCAGCGCTTTTAATGATAAAAATCCCTTTACCGCTTACAATGGCCCGAATTTCGTCTTCCGTATGGGTGTGGATATTTTCAAATTTGGCCAGCAGCTCTTCAAGGTTCGGAGTCGCTTCGGACAATGTGATGACATCCCAGATTTTATAGCCACGGCGGGCGGCCAGGTCTTTGATTTCGCTGTCAAAGGTGCTGATAACCCGGGCTTTTTGTTCATCTGTTAAAGTAAAGTTCTCTTTAAGCTCGTCAGGGAGCTTGTTTGCGTCCCATTTCTCGTACAGTACTTCCTGCTTGGCCAGGAACTCCTGTACAGCAGCTTCGTCGCTGAAGCGTTCATTGGTGTTGCGGATTACGATCGCAGCCATCTTATCCCTCTTTTCCACTTGGAATTATTATATTAATTATGAATTATAACGAATATCAGGTCACGTGTCGATGTTAATTTTTTTGTCCACTATAAGGGGGCAATTTTTTTCTTCCGGTTATAGAATTGTTCAGTTTTGTTGAATACTATAGATTCTATATTTCGACAGTTGTGTGTATTCAAGTAGAAGCGTTTCTGCTAAACTAAGATTTAACGTTTTGCGAGGAGGAACAAGGGCAATGAAAGAAAGTTTGCAGCTTGCAATACAGCAGCGGATACTTATTCTCGACGGTGCCATGGGCACGATGATACAGCAGGAGGATTTGACTGCGGCGGATTTTGGGGGCGAGGAGCTTGAAGGCTGTAATGAAATGCTCGTGCTGACGAGACCGGACGTCATTCAACGGATCCATGAGTTATACCTGGAGGCCGGGGCGGATCTGATTGAAACCAATACGTTCGGCGCTACTTCGGTTGTCCTTGCCGAATATGACATTGCAGATAAAGCCCGTGAGATCAATCTCGCTGCAGCCCATCTGGCCCGCGCGGCGGCGGATGCCTTCCAGACACCGGGCAAACCCCGGTTTGTGGTCGGGGCCATGGGACCAACAACGAAAACGCTGTCCGTTACAGGCGGTGTAACTTTTGCCGAGCTTGTTGACAGCTATGAGGAGCAAGCCATAGCCCTCATCGAGGGTGGAGTAGACCTGCTGCTGCTTGAAACGTCACAGGATACATTGAATGTGAAAGCAGGCAGCATAGGAATCCGGCAGGCATATGCAAAAAGCGGCATCGAACTGCCTTTGATGATTTCCGGCACGATTGAGCCTATGGGCACAACGCTTGCCGGTCAAAATATCGAGTCTTTCTATATATCACTGGAGCATCTGCGTCCCATTTCCGTCGGATTGAACTGTGCGACAGGCCCGGAATTCATGAGGGACCATATCCGCTCTCTGGCGGCCATGTCGTCATCTGCGGTCAGCTGTTATCCAAACGCAGGCCTCCCGGATGAAAACGGCCAGTATCATGAGTCTCCGGAGTCGCTGGCGAGAAAGATGGGGGGCTTTGCGGAAAAGGGCTGGCTCAATATAGCCGGAGGCTGCTGCGGTACCACGCCCGCGCATATTCGGGCCATGGCCGAGGAAATGGCAAAATACCCGCCACGACCTCTGCACGGGCAGCATCCGCCAGCGATTACGGGCATTGAAACGGTCTACATCGAGCAGGACAACCGCCCTTATATGGTAGGGGAACGGACGAACGTCCTCGGCTCACGCAAATTTAAACGGCTTATCGTTGAAGGCAAATACGAGGAAGCGTCGGAGATTGCCCGTGCGCAGGTGAAGAACGGAGCACATATTGTGGATGTGTGCCTCCAGGACCCTGACCGTGATGAGACGTCCGATATGGAAGCTTTTCTGAAGCTCGTTGTCAACAAGGTGAAAGTTCCTTTAATGATCGATACGACGGACCCGTCTGTTGTTGATTTGTCGCTGCAATACACACAAGGGAAAGGGATTATTAACTCCATTAACCTTGAGGATGGGGAAGAAAAATTTGAACAGGTCGTGCCCTTGATTCATAAATATGGAGCGGCTGTCGTGGTCGGAACGATTGATGAGCGGGGGCAAGCCATTAAAAGGGAGGATAAGCTGGAGGTAGCCAAACGGTCTTACGATCTGTTGGTGCATAAATACGGCCTCTCCCCTGAAGACCTGATCTTCGATACGCTTGTGTTCCCGGTCGGAACGGGAGATGAGCAGTATATCGGCTCGGCCGAGGAGACCATTGAAGGAATCCGTCTCATTAAAGAGGCGCTTCCGGGTGTGCACACGATTCTCGGCATCAGCAACGTATCCTTCGGCTTGCCAGAAGCAGGCCGCGAGGTGCTTAATTCCGTGTTTCTCTATGAATGCACCAAAGCCGGGCTGGACTATGCGATCGTCAATACGGAGAAGCTGGAACGTTATGCCTCCATCCCTGCACATGAGCGAAAGCTGGCGGAGGACCTCATTTACAATACGAATGATGAGACGCTGGCGCTGTTCGTGGCGGCTTTCCGGGACAAAAAGATAGAAAAGAAGCAGCAGATCTCGAATCTGACGCTCGAAGAACGGCTGGCTGCTTATGTGGTGGAAGGCAGCAAAGAGGGGCTTGTTCCGGATCTGGATGAGGCTTTAACGAAATATGCGCCGCTGAAAATCATCAATGGTCCGCTGATGGCCGGCATGGAAGAGGTTGGGCGGCTGTTTAACAATAATGAGCTGATTGTTGCTGAAGTTCTGCAAAGCGCTGAAGTGATGAAGACTTCGGTGGCGCATCTTGAGCAATTTATGGAGAAGACTGAGACCTCGGTAAAGGGTAAAATTATTCTCGCCACCGTTAAAGGGGACGTTCACGATATCGGAAAGAACCTGGTTGAAATCATTCTCTCCAATAACGGTTACCGTATCATTAATCTGGGTATAAAAGTACCACCGGAACGGATTATTGAAGCTTACCGTGAGGAAAAGGCGGATGCCATTGGTCTCTCCGGCCTGCTGGTGAAATCCGCGCAGCAGATGGTCGTGACCGCCCAGGATTTGAAGACGGCGGGCATTGATGCTCCAATCATGGTTGGCGGAGCGGCGTTAACCCGCAAATTTACTAAAAACCGGATCAGGCCGGAATACAACGGTCTTGTCTTGTATGCCAAGGATGCCATGGACGGTCTGGACCTGGCCAATAAATTAATGAATCCCGACACGCGCCGATTGATGGTGGAAGAGGCGGAGAATGAAAAAGAAACGGAAACAGCCGCCGAGCCGAAGTCTCTGCCCCAACTGAGCCGCGTCGAACGCTCCAATATCTCGACAGATGTGCCTGTCTATATTCCGCCTGATCTTGAGCGCCATGTGCTCCGCAATTACCCGATTGGCCACATTTTGCCTTATGTGAATATGCAAATGCTGCTTGGACACCATCTGGGTCTGAAGGGCAATGTGGAGCAACTGCTGGCGGCAGGCGACCCCAAAGCGGTCAGTCTGAAGGAGACGGTGGACGGGATTTTGAAAAGCGCTGTACAGGATTCGATCATGCAGGCACATGCGATGTACCGCTTCTTCCCGGCCCAATCGGAGGGCAATGATATTTTGATCTATGATCCTGCTGATGTCGGCAAGGTGCTGCACCGCTTCTCCTTCCCGCGGCAGCAAGTCGAGCCTTACCTGTGTCTGGCCGATTTCCTTAAACCGTTAAGTTCAGGTACAATGGATTATGTCGGTTTTCTGGTCGTTACAGCCGGCCATGGAATCCGTGAGCTGTCCACGGCTTGGAAGGATCAAGGGGATTATTTGCGCTCACATGCACTGCAGGCGGTTGCCCTTGAGGTGGCCGAAGGGCTTGCCGAACGGATTCATCATATGATGAGGGACAACTGGGGCTTCCCTGATCCGCCGGATATGACGATGAAACAGCGGCTTGGGGCAAGATATCAGGGGATCCGTGTCTCATTCGGCTACCCGGCTTGTCCGGATCTTGAGGATCAGGAGCCGCTTTTCCACCTTATGAAGCCGGAGGATATCGGGGTTGCCTTGACGGAGGGGTACATGATGGAGCCAGAAGCTTCTGTTTCTGCCATGGTCTTCGCCCATCCGCAGGCTCAATATTTTAATGTGGATAAAGCCTAGGCGGTCTGCGGTATAACAGGAGGAGTGCTGCCTCTTCCCGGTTTGTGCGCGCGTATAGAAGCAGAAGAGGTTGGCAGCAGAATCCTCCGGGCTTCGGAGGTTTTTTGCTGCCTAGCAGGAAGAAGGTTGGATAAGTATGGACATTTATTTTTTGGGCACAAACGCCGGCGTTCCGACGCTCCAGCGCAATGTGACTTCACTAGCGCTGCGGCTGCTGGAGGAGCGTAGAACGATGTGGCTGTTTGACTGCGGAGAAGGAACACAGCAGCAGGTTCTGCGATCGCCCCTGAAGCTGAGCAAGCTTGAGAAAATATTCATAACACATCTTCACGGAGACCATCTGTTCGGATTGCCCGGATTGTTATCCAGCAGGGCGTACCAGGGGGGAACATCTCCGCTGGCCGTATACGGACCAGCCGGGCTGAAGCGATATATCGAGATGTCTCTGGAGCTTAGCCAGTCGCGCATCAATTATGAGCTGGACGTTGTTGAGCACAACGGGGGACTGATTTTTGAGGATGAGCAGTTCATGGTGGAGGCCGCACTGCTGGAGCACCGGATCGATAGCTATGGCTACCGGGTGACTGAGAAGGATAAACCGGGCAAGCTGGACGCAGAGGCGATGGCGAAATACGGTATCCGCCCTGGCCCCTTGTATGGCAAGCTTAAGCGGGGGGAGCCGGTTGAACTGGAGGATGGCCGTGTGGTGCAGCCGCAGGAGGTGCTCGGAATTCCGAAGAAGGGCCGCATCGTTACCGTTTTGGGGGATACCCGTCCTTGCCAGAATGCGTTGCTGTTGTCCAAAGGGGCGAACCTGGTGATCCATGAAGCTACATTTCTTCATGAGCTGGCGGAAACAGCCCATGAATACCATCACAGCACTGCGCTGCAGGCAGCAGAGACGGCCAAGGCTGCCGCCGCGGGCGGGCTGATCATGACTCACTTCAGCTCAAGATACAAGGATATGGAGCAACTGCAGGAACTGCTGGACGAGGCAAAGTCGGTCTTTCCAAACAGCATGCTGGCGGAAGAGCATATGTTGTTCCAGGTGCCTTGCAGAGCCTGAAGCTAAGCTTGTATGGTCTCCAAGAAAAAGGTGCCGGAGCTATTTCGGTACCTTTTATTTTCGAAAAGCTGCCCAGGAGTGGCTGATTATTTTCCGGGAAAGCGCAGAAACTGACAAAGGTACAGCGAAAAAGTTTCCTTAAAAAAACAGCTGTCGATAGTTTTCGACGCAGATCAGGCTTGAAGAAGGGTTTACATAACAATTTTTTGACAATCTCATTAACCTTGCTTCTAAAATACAAGGGAAATTATTGGACGTACGGCACTGATTTCCTTAAGATAGATAGGTGAGGCCGAAGCATTGCAGGTAAATGACTTATGCCCTGAATATTTAATGAAATGAATTAGGGCTTTGGCAGGGAGGAAGGCAGTTTGACAGCGCTACTGATTGATCTTGACGGAACAATGGTTCATGGCAATCGTATGATCGAAGGAGCGGATCAATTTATCCGTATGTGCCGTGACCGGCAAATTCCTTTTCTATTCGTGACGAACAATTCTTCACGCACGCCAGAGGCGATCGCGGATATGCTGAGCGGGATGGGAATCAAGACAGCGGGAGAAGAAATCTGCACCTCCGCGCAGGCGGCTGCACAGTATGTATCCCGGAAACGTCCTGGAGCCAAGGTGTACTGTGTTGGAGAAGAAGGGCTGCAGCAGGCGCTTGTTAGCGCAGGCCTGCAACTGGTTGAGGAGCAGCCGGATTATGTGATACAGGGAATAGACCGCCATTTTACATATGCCAAGCTGTCCGCCGCCATGCAATGGATTATGCAGGGCGCGGCTTTTATCATAACCAATCCGGATGTTCAGCTTCCAACGCATGAAGGGCTCATCCCGGGGGCGGGAACGATCGGGGCGGCCATAGAAGCTGCTTCGCAGACCAGGCCTGTTGTCATCGGCAAGCCGTCCGGCATCCTGATGGATTACGCGCTTAACCGGTTGGGCATCAAGGCGGAGCAAGCTGTCGTAATCGGGGATAATATGCTTACGGATATTGCTGCCGGCGCAGCCGCAGGCTGCAGGACAGCACTTGTGATGACCGGGGTGACAACTTCCTCCAATATGGAACAGCACATTCAGACAGCCGGAATCCGGCCTGATTATGTATGCAGCAGGCTGAATGAGCTTTGGGGCGACTGTCTGTCGCCGGGAAAATGACGATCTGTTGAAGAGACAAAAATATACAGCCTAGAAAGGGTAGATAACACATGCCGGAACTTCCTGAAATGGAGAATTACCGGGTACTATTATCCGGACGCATACTGGATAAGCCGATGACCGGAATCACGGTCAATCGGGAAAAATCAATCAATCTGGAGGCGGCGGACTTTCGCTCGCAATTGCTCGGCAGCTCGATTGTGTACATTGAGCGGCGCGGCAAGCATCTGATTTTTCATTTGAACACAGGCAAGCGGCTGCTGCTGCACCTGATGCTGGGAGGCATGATGTATCTGGCCGCTCCCGGCGAGTCCATCGGTCGCTCAACCCAGGTTGAAATAGAATTTGACGGACAAAGGCTGCTGTTCATCGGGCTCAGACTGGGATTCCTGCATCTGCTCAATGCCAAGGAGACCAATGAAGCTTTGGCGGACCTGGGCCCCGAGCCGCTGGACCCCCGTATGACCTTGGAAAGCTTTTCCGCTTTGCTGAAAGGAAGACGCAGCTCGCTGAAAAGCACCCTGATCAACCAGCATGTCATAGCCGGCATCGGCAATTGTTATGCCGATGAAATCGCCTTCGCGGCAGGGCTTGCACCGGCCTCGAAAATGCAAAATATTGCTGCGTCCGCAGAGCAGGTCGGAAAGCTGTATGAAGCGGCCCGGTCCGTGCTTAGGGAGGCTTATATGTATGGCGGTTATATGGAGATGCCGCTGTTTGCAGGGGATACCAAGACGGGCGGCTTTGATGAAAGATGCCAGGTGTATGACCGTGAAGGCGAGGCCTGTCCACGGTGTGGGGGAACGATTCGCAGGCTGGAGCAGGCCGGACGCAAGGTCTTTTACTGCCCGGATTGCCAGCATGAAGCCTGATTGGTATCTGGGCGCGCATGTCAGCACGCGCGGAGGCTTTTACAAGGCGGCGCAACGGGCAAGGGAAGCCGGGGCGCTGTCCTTTCAGTATTTTCCGAAAAACCCGCGCAGCCTGGCTTTGAAGATGCCGGATGCTTCCGATGCAGAGGCCTGCAGGGACTACTGTGCGGACCATCATTTAATATCCATTGCCCATTCGCCATATCCGGTCAATCCTGCGGCGGGCACCTCCCGGGGAGAGGCAGCGTATGCGCTCATGGTGGCTTCGCTGCTGAATGACCTGGAGATTGCAGAAGCGTGCGGCTCCGTGGGGATTGTGGTTCATTTTGGCCATCTGCGCAGCAGCGATCCTCTGGAGGGGTATAAAAATATTATCGGTTGCCTGGATGCCGTATTGGACCGCTGGACAGGAAAAGCCAAAATTCTGCTTGAAAACCAGGCCGGCGATCATGGCTCGATGGGAACGACGCTGGAGGAAATGGTGCAGATCCGGAGCTTGAGTAAATTTCCTGAACGAGTCGGTTTTTGCCTGGATACCTGCCATGCATTTGCTGCGGGACTCTGGAATGGGGGCATGGATGAAATCCTGCTGGACAAGGGGGTACAGCTTGGATACTGGGACGCTCTCTGCGCGGTTCATCTGAATGATTCACGTTATCCGGGCGGGCAAAGAAAAGACCGTCATACCAGAGTCGGAACCGGATATATTGGCGAGTTGGGCTTTCGCTGGCTGCTGGGGCAGCGGCCTTTTCAGCATATTCCGTTGATAATGGAGACTGAGCCGGGATCGGACGGAACACACCGGGCAGATATTCGCAAAGTGCGGGAATGGGCAGAAGCAAGCAGATGAAATAAAGCCGGAAGGAGATGCAGAATGAATTTATACATGGATGATTACCGGCGCTGTCCGCAGGGCTTTACGCTGGCCCGCAATGCGGAGGAGTGCCTGCTGCTGCTTCAGGAATACAAGGTTGAAATCCTTTCGCTGGACTATGACCTGGGGCCAGGTGAGCCGACAGGGCTGGAGGTAGCTGCGGCGATCGTCAGAGAGGGATTATTTCCGGAGCAGATCTACCTTCACTCGTCCAGTCTTTCAGGCAGAAGGCAGATGTATGAAATGCTGTACGGCAGCCTGCCGGAGGGTGTGCAGCTGTTTAATCATCCGGTTCCTCCGGAGCTGCTGAGCCAGCTTGAAAAGAAGGAACAGCGATGAAGGAGCGCAATCAGCAGGAGCTGCGCAGGGATATTTGGGAAGGCTGCAGGCTTGCTGTATTTGTGTATACGCCGATGTGCGGCACCTGTGCCGTAGCCAGAAAGATGCTTGAGATTGTCGGCCATATGCTGCCGGAGGATATGATCGTGCAAAGCAACATTAACACCATACCTGATCTGGTTCAGGAATACCGGATATCCAGCGTGCCTGCACTGTTGTTGTTCAATGGCGAGAGCCCCAGGCCGAAAATAATATACAAGATGGAATCCGTGCAAAATTTACTGGAACAGATAAGGGGAGTAAGCCGGTGATTAAAATGGAGCATATTACGCGAAAGAAACGATAATGCATACGTATGAGATTCCGGTCGAGCTGCAGTGGGATGATGAGCGCCCGTGGATCAAGGTATGTGCTGGAGGTTAACGTAATTTTGAATTCAATGGATAAAGATATGCAGGAAAATGAGGAAAAGTCAGGCGTGGCGTCGCGCTTTATATGTACGGCCAATCACGGCTTTGCGCCATATGCCCAGGAAGAGCTGCGGCGGTTGTTTGGCTCGGTCAAATCGACGGTGCTGATTCCAGGCGAGGTACTGCTCGTAACGCTTTCAGAGGAGACCACGGCTGTAGTTGAGAGAATTCAGGCGCAGGCACCGATGTTTCTGCGCCATCTGTTTCCCGTCCAGTTTCAGGAGGAGAGCGGCAGCCTGGATACGGTGCTGACCCGGTTGGCGGCCTTCGTCATGAACCGGAGCGAGCTGCAAGGGCAGATTCTGTCCGTGCAGGTCCGCAAAAGCACGGACAGCCAATGGGAGGACAGCACGGGAGCGTTGAAGCAGGCCATCACGGACAAGCTGGCGGAAGCGCCGCTCGATTTTGCCGTGCGCGGAGCGGATTACGTCCTGTCCGTTTTTGCCGGCCAACAATTCTGGTATGCAGGCATTTCCAGACCTGATGACAACCTGTCCGACTGGAATGGAGGGGCTGTGCGCTTCCAGAAGGAAGAGGGCCAGGTGTCACGCGCCAAATTCAAGCTGCTGGAGGCGGAAGCGGCCTTCGGGATTGATTTTACGGCATTCAGGAAAGCTCTGGACATCGGAGCGGCTCCGGGAGGCTGGACTTCGTTCCTGCTGGAACGGGGGTTAGAGGTTACGGCAGTGGACCCGGCGCGCATGGACCCGTCCGTTCTGCAATCCCCACGTCTCACGTTTCTCCGTAAAAATGCGGGGGAGGTCAAGTTTCGGGACAGCGAGTTTGATGTGCTGGTATGTGATATGAGCTGGAGTCCGAAGCAGATGGCAAAGCTCGTTACGGGACTGTTATACAGCCTCGCGAGCGGGGGCACGGCCATCGTGACGGTGAAGCTGATGCACAAAAAGCCGCTCGCGCTCATTCAGGATGTCATCTCCTCCTTCGAGCAGGCGGGAATGCAGGTGCAGCATGCAAAGCAGCTGTTCCATAACCGTGATGAAATAACACTTTATATGATTAAATATACTTAAAAATAGCATTGCAGAAATGCTCAGGATACACTATAATTAATCCAAATTGTGTAAATCAAATCGTTTGATAAGCAGGGAAAGCATCCTGTAAAGAGATCTCTTGTGTTGAGGTCATTTACGGTGATGGCTTTCCTTTTTTGTTTTTCAAGGAGGGAAGAGCAGTGATGAAGCAACAGCGGCAGCATGAGCCCGGTTATGTATTGGGCGGAAGATACCGCATATGCCGGCTGATCGGCAGAGGTGGCATGAGCCGGGTTTATATGGCAGAGGACCTGAAGCTGACGGGCAAAATATGGGCAGTTAAAGAGACGGTCGCCGACAGGGAGCTGATGGGGGCGTGGAGAGCGGAAGCGGAGCTGCTGAGCGCGCTTAATCATCCGCGGCTGCCGCGGATCGTTGATTTTTTCGATTTCAGCAACGAAGGCAACGTATATCTTGTCATGGATTATATCGGAGGTATGACGCTTGAAGCTTACATGCAGAACAACGGTGGGATCGTGGAAGGCGGAAAAGTCGTATCGTTTGCCCTGCAACTGCTTGATGTGCTCGATTATCTGCACAGTCACAAGCCGTCCATCATCTACCGCGATCTGAAGCCGTCCAACATTATGATCACTCCGGGACTTGAGCTGAAGCTGATCGACTTTGGTACGGCGCGGAATTACAGTACCGGCAGCAGCCAGGACACCGTCAAGCTGGGCACGGTCGGTTTTGCGGCACCCGAGCAGTATGGAGGAGGGCAAACCGATGCGCGCTCCGATCTGTATGGTCTTGGTGCGCTTATGCTGTATTTATGTACAGACGGAAGACAAAGCGAATGGACACCTGGCGTAGAGGAAGTCATCCGCTCAGGGCTGCCGCGTGATTTGGCCAGAGTGATTCGCAGGCTGCTAAAGATCGATCCAGGGGAAAGATACCAGACCGCCAGGGAGGTTATACATGAGTTAAGGCTGTTGTCCGTGCCGCCCGCTGACAGGCCGGTACCAGCGGTGGAGGCGAAATATTCCGGCACCCGGGTGATTGCACTGCTCGGGGTATCCCCGGGCTGCGGGGTTACACATACGGCCATTGCCATCAGCCATTATCTTTCGCGGCAGGGCGGCAGGGTGGCTGTAGCCGAACTGAATGGACGATCACAGTCCTTTTCCAGAATACAAACGCTGCTGGAGGGGGAAGAACGCGCGCGGGCGGAGGGGACGAAGCGCTTTTCCTTTGAGGGGGTGCAGTACTGCCGTCAAATGTCGCCGGAAGACATCATTCCTCTCTTGAGCGGAGGTTTTGATTTTATTGTTTTTGACCTGGGCAGTGGTGGGAATCATGAAAGGCTGGAGGAATTTTTGCGGGCCGATTATCCGCTGATTGTCGGGTCCGGGGCGGAGTGGAGGCTGCCGGATACAGTGATGTTTGCGAGTGCTCTGGCCAGGTATCCGCAGCAGAAGTGGAGCTTCTGCCTTCCTTTGGCAACGAGCGAAGCAGTCCGCAGGCTTGGAAAAGATCTGGGTACAGGAAAGGTGTATACGCTGCCTCTCCATCTGGACCCCTTTGAGCCATGTGAAGAAATGGATACGGTTTTGCAAGCCTTGTTCAAGGATGCTCTGCCTGGACCGAGGCGGAAAAAGCCGTTGTTTGCTTCCCTCCGGAGACAGTGAGTCCGTGTCGTGCAGGTATATAATTTCATTTTCGTTATGGCGGGCAGTTCCGGTAAGGCTGCCTCTTGTGCTACAATAAGGCTTTGAAAGCAAACCTGAAGTCATATTGAAGTTTAATGAAAAATAAGGAGCCAGTTAACGGAAATGAGTTTATTAACAGTTGAAGAAGTTTCCCACAATTTCGGGGACAGAACATTATTCAGAAATGTATCGTTCCGCCTGCTGCCGGGAGAGCACGTCGGTCTGGTAGGGGCCAACGGTGTCGGCAAATCGACGCTGATGAATATTTTGACAGGCCAGCAGCTGCGTGACAACGGCAAAGTCGAGTGGACACCGAAGGTCCGTTACGGTTATCTGGACCAGCACACGAAGCTGACTCCGGGCAAGACCGTGCGGGATGTGCTCAAGGATGCATTTCTCCCCCTGCTTGAGCTTGAACAGGAACTGAATGTGATTACGGATAGTATGGCCGAAGCCACACCGGAGGAGCTTGAGGTGCTACTGGAGCAGATGGGGGAAATCCAGGAGCAGCTGGAGATCGGCGATTTTTATCTGATTGATGTGAAAGTGGAGGAAATGGCCAACGGGCTTGGACTTGCTGCCATCGGACTGGACCGCGATGTAGCTTCTTTAAGCGGGGGGCAGCGCACGAAGGTGCTTCTTGCCAAGCTGTTGCTGGAGAAGCCGAATGTGCTGCTGCTGGACGAGCCGACGAACTACCTGGACGTTGAGCATATCGAATGGCTTACACGTTATTTGAAGGACTACCCTTATGCTTTTATGCTGATTTCCCATGATACTGAGTTTATGAATCAGGTCGTCAACGTCATTTATCATCTGGAGTTTGGCAAGCTGAACCGCTATACCGCCAACTATGAGAAGTTCCTTGAAATGGCTGACATTCAGAAGACGCAGCATATCGATGCTTATGAAAAGCAGCAGGAGTATATCAAGAAGCAGGAGGACTTCATCCAGCGCAACAAGGCGCGTGCCTCCACTTCCGGACGGGCCAAGAGCCGTGAAAAGCAGCTTGATAAGATTGATCGGATCGACAAGCCGGAAGAAGCGGCCAAACCGACGTTCCAGTTCAAGGAAGCGCGGGCCAGCGGCAAAACGGTCTTTGAAGGCATTGACTTTGAGATCGGCTACAGCCATCCCCTGCTGCCGAAAATGTCCATTACGATTGAACGGGGCGAGAAGATTGCCATCGTCGGTTATAACGGTGTCGGTAAATCGACGCTGCTCAAAACGATTCTCGGGAAAATCCCTCCGCTGAGCGGAAAAATCTATACCGGAGACTTTCTTTATCCCGCTTATTTCGAGCAGGAGGTGCGCCCTGAGCGGATCACACCGCTTGACGATGTGTGGAACGAGTATCCGCATTTGAACCAGCATGAGGTTCGTGCCCATCTTGCCCGCTGCGGACTGAAAAATGATCACATTACCCGTCCGCTGTCCGCCTTAAGCGGGGGAGAGCAGGCCAAGGTTCGCCTCTGCAAGCTGCTGATGCGTGAAAGCAACTGGGTGCTGTTTGACGAACCGACCAACCACCTGGATGTGGTGGCGAAGGATGAACTGAAGCGTGCGCTGAAGGAATACAAAGGCACGGTGCTGCTCGTATCCCACGAACCTGATTTTTATAAGGATTGGGTAACGAGAGTATGGAATGTCGAAGAGTGGTCGGCCAAAGCCTGATGTGCAGGAGAAGCACAGCTTTGGACTTTTCGTACTGAAATCTGATGTACGTCTAGGCAAGTGAAACGGATTGTGCTACCATGAAAAGGGAAAACAAAATATATAGTAATACAGGCGATTGAACAGGCCTGTATCACACTGGGGGAGCCGCGGCTGGCGGCTGAGACGGAATAAACGCATTCCGGACCCTTTGCACCTGATCTGGATCATACCAGCGTAGGGAAGTGGACATTAGCCGAACGGGAATCAAATGCGGCCTTGCTTATGAGCAGGGAGGCAGTTCCATGTAAATTCGGTGAACCTGTAAATTCAGCCGCTTCCTGACCGGGAAGCGGCTTCTTGGCGTTCCCGAATAACGGTCCATGGAGGCAAAAGCAATGGAGCTTCATCTTATTACGGACGGCTGCCAAAGCGCTGAACGCACGGCAGACATCTTGCGGCTGATCGAACCGGATATTGACGTGCTGCACATCAGGGAGAAACATCTGAGCGCAGCGGAGCTGTACGAATTTATGTTTACGGTGTCGGAGCGCGGCTGCTGCTCGCCAGCCAAGCTCGCGGTCAATGACCGTGTAGACGCAGCACTTCTGTTCGGTGCAGGGACGGTGCAGCTCACCTCAAACAGCCTGCCGCTGCAGCTTGTGAAGCGGACGTTCCCGGAGCTGCGCTGCGGGGCATCCGTACACTCGCTGCAGGAAGCGCAGGTTGCGGAGCAGGCGGGGGCTGATTATGTGCTGTACGGTCATATTTACGATTCCGCCTCCAAGCCTGGGCTGCCACCGCGGGGGCTGAGCAGTCTGGAGGAGCTATGCTGTGCAGTCTCCATTCCGGTTATCGCGCTTGGCGGCATCCAGCCTCGGCATGTGCGGGGCATCAGGCGGGCAGGTGCATCAGGAATCGCTGTGATGTCAGGCATCTGGAAGGCGGATGATCCGGCCGAAGCGGCAAAGGAATACAGGAGAATGTGAGGAGGAAAAGATATGAGCTATTCGGCAGACTGTACGGTGATCGGCGCGGGAGCGATCGGCAGTTCCATCGCTTATCAGCTGGCGAAAAGAGGCTTCAAAACGATTCTGATCGAAAAATCGGTCCCTGCACAAGGGACCACACGAGCGGCGGCCGGAATGCTGGCGGCAGAATGTGAGGCCTTTGCCCACCCTCAGTTGGCCGCATTTGCCCTGCGCAGCCGCAATCTGTTCGGGGAGCTGGTGCGGGAGCTTGAAGGCCTGGCAGGACTGGTAACAGGTTATACCAGCACAGGCTTCGTTCTCCCTGCCCGGACAGTGGAGGAAGTTGAACGCTTGTCGGGCATGGCAGGGAACAAGGATGGATCAGCCGCAGAATGGTGGGAAGCCGCAGAGATAGCCAGAAGGATTCCTGGCCTGACAGGACAGGTGCTCGGAGGCTTGTTCCGCGAGCGGGAAACGCAGCTGCTCCCGCAGCGACTTGTACAGGCATTGGTGGCAGGCGCGGAAAAGCACGGGGCGGAACTGCTGACAAATACAATCGCAGAGGACATCCGGATCGTGGACGGTATGGTGCGTGGTGTAAAAATGAGCAGGGGATATATTGCTTGTCCAAATGTTGTGATCGCAGGGGGAATTGAAGCGGGCAAGCTGCTTAACCATTTCGGCATCCATACGGAGATGTATCCTGTCAAGGGAGAGATCGCTGCCGTTACCATGCCAGTACGTGCACTGGAGTATACCATTTACGCCGAGGATGTGTATCTGGTGCCAAAGCCGGAAGGGGAGCTGTGGATTGGGGCTACCAGCAGACCGCATGAATGGGGAGCGGATGTATCCGCAGGCGGGCTGCGCCAGCTTTTGGAGCGCGCCTCAGCCTGGCTGCCGGACATCGGGGAGTCGTCTTTTCTGAGAGCGTGGTCGGGATTAAGGCCGCAAACGGAAGATGGCTTTCCCATTATAGGCCCCGTACCTGATGCTGCCGGCTTATACGCTGCTTGTGGACATTACCGCAACGGAATATTACTGAGTGCGGCTACAGGGGAAGCGATAGCGAAGATGCTGGCAGGCAATACAGTGGAGCAACTTAATTTGACGGCCTTGTCACCGGCAAGAATGAAAAGACAGCCTGCACCAGCAGTCAAGGGGGATAAGTGATGAGGCTTGTTATTAACGGCCAGGAAATGACTTTTGAAACAGAAATTCACAATGTGGACCAGTTGCTCAATGCATTGGACCTGCAGGTCAAAACGGTTGTCGTCGAGTTGAACCGGCGCATATTGACCAAGGATATTCACAGCGTAACCGATTTGAAGAACGGGGATCATCTTGAAATTGTACATTTTGTGGGGGGCGGATAATATGCTGCATATTGGAGATAAAGCCTTTAAATCAAGACTGCTGCTGGGGACAGGGAAGTTTCCGGATCTTGAAACGCAAATGAAAGCTGTTCAGGCATCGGAAAGCCAGATCCTTACCTTTGCCGTACGGCGTTTGAACCTGGAGGAGAAGGGGCAGGGGAACTTCCTGGATATGCTGGATCTGTCCAGCTTCATCCTGCTTCCCAATACGGCCGGGGCGGCTACCGCCGAAGAAGCTGTCCGTATCGCCCAACTGGCCAAGGCGTCCGGTTTATGTGATATGATAAAGGTTGAAGTGATCGGGGATGACAGAACGCTGCTTCCCGATCCGTTTGAGACTTTAAAAGCCTGTGAAATGCTGCTTGCCGAAGGCTTTATCGTGCTGCCTTACATTTCCGACGATGTCATCCTGGCCAAAAGACTGGAGCAGCTCGGCGTTCACGCCGTCATGCCGGGGGCTTCCCCTATCGGGTCGGGCCGGGGCATCCTCAATCCTTACACCTTGGAGCTCATTATAGAACAGGCTTCGGTTCCTGTCATTGTGGACGCCGGCATCCGTTCACCTGCCGATGCGGCGCGCGCGATGGAACTGGGTGCGGACGGGGTACTGCTGAATACGGCGGTGTCCGGCGCGGGGGACCCAGTCGCCATGGCGGAGGCGATGAAGCTCGCGGTAAAAGCGGGCAGACAAGCGTTCAAGGCGGGCATGATTCCCGTTAAACGATATGCTGCGGCAAGCAGCCCCACAGAAGGGATGGTTACATCATAATGACTGAACGCAAGACAGCGGTTCCGGCAGATTCAGCTGAAGGAGCCGCCAAGGCAGCGGTTGACCGCTACTCGCGCCAGGAGCGCTTTGCGCCGTTCGGCCGGGAGGGGCAGCGCAAGCTGCGTGCTTCCCATGCGCTCATTATCGGGGCGGGAGCACTCGGTACAGGCATAGCCGAAACGCTCGTCCGCTCAGGCATCGGCACGATCACGATCGCTGACCGCGATTATGTCGAGTGGAGCAATCTGCAGCGGCAGCAGCTTTTTGCCGAGTCGGATGCGGTACAGCGAACACCCAAAGCGATCGCGGCCAAGCGCCGTCTGGAAGAGATTAATTCCGAATGCCTCATCCATGCCTATGTGCTTGATATTGATGGTGAAGCGTTGGAAGAGCTGGCTGCAGATGTGGATATTATCATGGATGCAACCGATAATTTTGACACAAGACTGATCATTAACGATGTGGCGCAAAAGCTCGGCGTGCCGTGGATATACGGCGGCTGTGTGGGCAGCTACGGGATTACCTTCACCATTATTCCCGGAGAAACGCCGTGCCTGAACTGTCTGCTGGGCACGATTCCGGGTGGAGGAGATACCTGCGACACGGCCGGCATTCTTCCCCAGGCTGTGCAGATGGTGACCGCCCATCAGACGGCGGAAGCCTTCAAGCTGTTAAGCGGCCACAAGGAGGCACTGCGGGGCAAGCTGTTGTCCTTTGATGTGTGGCGCAATGAAACCGTATCGATCTCCGTGGCCGGCGCCAAAAAGGAGGATTGTCCTTCCTGCGGAAAGAACAGGGTGTATCCGTATCTGCTGGCCGCTAATCGGCAAAAGGCGGATGTGCTGTGCGGCAGGGACACGGTGCAGATCCGACCTGCCCGTCGCACCAAGCTCGATCTGGAAGCGACAGCCGCCCGTCTTGCCGCCACCGGGGACGGTCTGGTGGAGAGCAATCCTTTTCTGGTTTCCTTTGCTGCGGGCAAACAGCGAATGGTCATTTTTGAAGATGGCCGTACGCTGATTCACGGCACGAGTGATATAGCGGAAGCCCGTGTGTTGTATCATCGTTATTTTGGATAAAATATTTTAATTCCCTCTTTGTCCTGATACATGTATTCCTTGCGAATTTCCCAAACTATGAACAGGATCACAGATATCACCAGGCTGCTCAGGGCGGCAGAAATCAGGTGACGCATGGAAGAATGTATATTGCTCGTTGGCGGAGAGAGCCGGGAATGTGTGGGGGAAGGTTTGCGGAAGGCGGGGTATGATGTAATCCATCTGCACAGCGCGCTGGAAGCTGCTGATCGTGTGGAAAACCTGGAATTCGGACTGCTGCTGCTCGACGCGGAGCTTCCTTCTTTGGAGACGGACCGGCTGCTGCTCGGCATCCATGATGAAAAGAGGCGGATTCCGGTCATCATGATTACAGATTCCGAGGATGCCGATAAGATGGTTGAATGCTTTGACCGGGGGGCGCATGACGTTGTAGCTGCAGAAGTGCCGGAAAAGGTGCTGCTAGCCCGTATCAAAAATTTGCTTTTTATTTTCCGCGGTGCCGTTCAAACGAACAGCCGGATCAAGGTGGCGGATTTGACGATTGACAGGGAAGTGAGGATAGTCCAGCGGGGAGAAGAGCAAATCGGGCTGACAGCGAAGGAGTTCGACCTCCTGTGGTATCTTGCGCTGCACGTCAATCAGGCCTGCAGCAGACAGCGAATCCTGAAGCATGTTTGGAGGCATGAATTTATAGCGGACACTAATGTAGTGGATGTATATATACGGCATCTTCGTGTCAAAATTGACTATGGTCAAAAATACAAACTCATCCGGACGGTACGTGGTGTGGGTTACCAGCTTCAGGAGCCGCGTACGGATACTTCCGGCCAGACAACGTAATATTCCGCATAACGAAAAACAAACCGGAGCTGAGGGCTTCCGGTTTGCTTCATTTATGATGATATCAATTCATTACAGTACACGGCGTGCGAACAGGTAGGTTTTCTTCCATGTGCCTGAATTCAAATTGGAGATGGTTACGCCTGGAGAACCGTAAGTGTGTAGAATTTTGCCGTTTCCTGCATATACACCAACATGCGTTACATTTCTGCCGTTAGCGCGGCTGCCGCTGGAAAAGAACAGCAGATCCCCGACCTTGATGTTGGATTTGGAAACATATTTGCCTTTCCGCGCTTGATCCTCGGAAGTGCGGGGAAGATTCACTCCATATTTGTCAAAGATGTACTTCGTGAAGGACGAGCAGTCAAATCTTCTCGTCGTGCTGGTATTAGCTCCGAAATCATAAGGAGTTCCTATGTACTTTTTGCCAAAATCAACAATTTGTTGACCTTTAGTCGATGTGGCGGTAGCCGCATGCGCGGATGGAGCTTCTATAGTTGCGATTGCTCCAAAGCCGATAGAAGCAGCCAGTCCGACAGAGATGACTTTCTTAAACAAGTTGTTGAACTTCATGATGTAGTTGTACCTCCAAAAGTATTAGTCATTCGAAAGGAATGCTTGAATGCTTGCCCTCTTGCAGGACTGAGTATAACAGTTTTGTTACCTCCCAGAATTTAGGTGAATCTGGTTTATTCCTTGTGCGTCAAGGCCTTGAACCGGATTATTAAAAAACGGTTAAAATTGCTGTAAAAGGCTGGAATGCTGCGGAAACCGGCAAGCAAAAAGGCTAAGACCGTTGAATTATCAACGGTTTTAGCCTTTTTTGACTCTTTTGCAAATGTTAAAATAAGATTACAAAAATGTAATCAATCCTTGCTTTGGATGATGAGCAGTATGCCGCTCTCGATCGAAACTTTGCCAGCAGCAGCGGTCAGACGGTTGCTGACGCCCCTGGATTGTCCCATTTTAAGGGTTGCATTCATCAGCGGGTACATAAATCCTTCAAGATTGATGCCTGTTACTTCATTCGTCATGGGGAGCAGGGAGGTATAGGTATATCCCCTGTCCTCTACAACAGCTTCCGTGCCTGTCAGCATGATCCGGTTGTGCGCATCCTGGATGATACAGTGGATATGATGTTGCATGGCGCGCAGCAGCATTTGCAAATTGGCGAGTGTATGATCCATTCTGGTGCCGGTAGCGCCGAGCAGCAGCACCTCGCCGATCTGCTCCTCAATCGCCAGTTCAAGCGCAAGCTCGGTGTCGGTAAGATCCTTGTGAACGGGGTCACAGCTGAGAAGACGTTTGCTGCATGCCTCAACCTTGTCCCGCTGTTCCGGCAGCACGGAATCGAAATCGCCTACGGCGATATCGGGGCGAATTCCGTGCTCCACCAGATATAACGCTCCGCGATCCGCCCCAATAATCAGGTCTCCGTCCCTGATCTCTGACCAGTCATCCGAAGACAGGACTCCGCCGGAAAATATGATTGCTCTCCTGATGCTCATCCGCTACATCTCCTCTAAAAAAATGCACTATGTATAAGTATAACCTGGATAATTATCGCTTGCACAATTTCCTCCGGTTTCGCTACAATGAGAAGGTGGAAAGTTGACAGGGGAAGTAAGGGATTTCAAGAAAGCAGGCAGTCAGAAGAGAAAGGGAGAGAAACAAGCTGTTGGAATTACACATCTTTGATTGGTTCAGCATTGTCGGGACGATTGCCTTCGCCATGTCCGGGGCTATCGTGGCGATGGAGGAAGAATACGATATTGTGGGAGTGCTTGTACTTGGGCTGGTGACGGCATTCGGGGGAGGAGTGATCCGCAACATTCTCATCGGTGTTCCGGTGACTACGCTCTGGAGTCAGGGGATGCTAATTACGCTGGCCGTTATTTCCATAGTCATTGCATTTATGCTGCCTTACGAATGGATCAAGCATTGGAAGCGGACAGAAGCGCTGTTCGATGCGGTCGGTCTGGCTGCATTTGCAATTCAGGGGGCGCTGTATGCCACACAGATGAACCATCCTGTCATTGCCGCCGTGGTCGCCGCTTTCTTGACAGGCACGGGCGGCGGCATGATCCGTGACCTGCTGGCCGGGCGCAAGCCGCTTGTGCTGAGGGACGAGATTTATGCCGTATGGGCCATGCTGGCTGGACTTGCGGTAGGTACCGGGCTCACAGCCCGCCCGGCAGAGCTGATCGTGCTCTTTATAAGTGTCGTAGTATTTCGTATGCTTTCCGTGTATTATAAATGGAAACTCCCGCGGCGATCGCTGCGCCGTCCGTCGCAGGCAGATCCGGGAGCGGTTGACTGGCGGGTTCAGAAAGGATAAGGATCATGATTCGAGTATTATTTGTATGTTTGGGCAATATTTGCCGATCGCCGATGGCAGAGGCTGTGTTACGGCATAAGGCTGCGCTGCGGGGGCTGCAGGGTGCCATTGCAACCGATTCGGCCGGGACGGGCAACTGGCATATCGGCAAGCCGCCGCATGAAGGAACGCTCGGGCAGCTCAAGCTGCACGGGATCAGCAGCGAAGGGTTGATTGCCCGGCAGATGCAGGCGCAGGATTTTGAACAATTTGACTATATCGTGTGCATGGACGACTCCAATGAGCAAAATTTGCGCAGGCTTCAGGGAGGAAAGGATGCGGAAATCCTGAAATTGATGGATTTGCTTCCCGACGAGCCGCTCCGCGAGGTTCCTGACCCGTATTTTACAGGTAACTTCGAAGAAACCTACAGATTAATTGATCTGGGGTGCGAGGTCCTTCTGGACAAGATTGTAAGCGAAAAGCTATAATATGGTCGTATGATGACGAAAAGGATAAACGGCAGCAGTGCCGTTTTTTCTGTTGTTTGGATGAAAGCGCAACCACAGGCTGAACGGCGGAGAAAGCAAAATCCCGGCCAGTAGGCCGGGACAGGGGGGCTGCCGAAATTTTTTTTGATTTATGTCTGTAAAATTTGGCGTTAAGGCAGGCTGTGCAGCGGGTATTGGTGGGTGGGGACGTTTTTCTTAAGCCAGTCCGAGAAAATAGCTCAGCGCATCAGGCAGCTCGTTTTGCCAAAAGCCCCAGATATGCCTGCCGTCCTTCTCGCGATAAGAAACCGTGGCTCCACGCTCTCTGAGCAGGTCTGCTGTCTTGCGGTTAATTTCAACAAAGTCATAGGTTCCGGTATCGCTTTGAAACTCCGTTTCCTGCAGGCCGACCGTCATCCAGACCTCCAGATAGGACAGGTCCTGTTCACGGTCGATAAGCTCGCGTGATTTCTCGTAGTAGGCGCCGGACAGGCTGATGACCCTTGTGAACAGCTCGGGGTACATCAGGGCCAGATGCAGCGAGACGCTGCCGCCAAGGGAATCCCCGGCCAGCACTCGTTCGGAGGCCTCTTGTCTGACAGGATACTTGCCTTCAATATAAGGGACGATTTCCTTGGCAAAGCAGGAGGTATAGGCCTCAAACAGGCTGCCAAAGGGGGCGTACTCCTGTGTTCGGATGGAAGTATCGACCTCTACACCTACAATGATGAATGGCTCCAGCCCTTCATCGAGAATGAGTTGGTTGGCATGGGTGGCGATTCGCCCGAAGTTGAAAAACTCTTCGCCGTCCTGGCAGTAAACGACAGGATAACTCAAAATTTCGTTATAGCCAGGTGGCAGGTAGATCCGGAGATTGCGTTTTGCGTTCAAAAAACGGCTCTGAATTTCGTCTTTGAGAATCGTTCTTTTCAGGTAGCGGGAATCCGTCATGCTTCGTCACCTTTCGCGGGTAATTTTTTGCATTCATGATCACAATAAGTTAAGATAACCGTGGTTGCATAGACTGGTTAAATTTTAAAAGATGTACTATGCTGTTATAATGAATTGTGAAACCTGTTATACATACACGATTTGCACAAAACAAATAAAAATGGCGGATATCTTTGACTCAAGAGGTAGAACAGGTGTATAATAATTCTATAACAGCGGAACTTGATATTCAAATTTTTTGTTGAGGTGAAGAAAATGAGCAAGGTTCCTTACGAAGTGTACACGGAGGAAGTGGAAGCTCTTTCCGTGCTTTCCCCGGAAGGTGAAATTATTAATGAGAATATGCTGCCTGAGCTTACCGACGATCAATTGAAAGAAATTATGTACCGCATGGTATTTACCCGCACCTGGGACGACCGTGCCGTTAACCTTGGACGTCAGGGCCGCCTTGGCTTCTATGCTCCGGTATCCGGTCAGGAAGCAACGATGGTCGGCAGTGAGTTCGCTTTGGAGAAAGAGGACTTTATCGCACCAGGCTATCGTGATATGCCACAAATCGTATGGCATGGTCTTCCGCTGTATCAAGCATTCCTGTACTCCCGCGGTCATCAGCATGGCGGCCAAATTCCTGAAGGTGTTAACGTATTGATGCCGCAGATTATTATCGGGGCACAAATTTTGCATGCGATGGGCATTGCGATGGGCTTCAAGCTCAAGAAACAAAAACAAGTGGTCATTACTTACACGGGTGACGGTGGTTCCTCCGAAGGCGATTTCTACGAAGGTCTGAACTATGCTGGGGTTTACAAGCTTCCGGTTATTTTCTTTGTGCAAAATAACGGTTACGCCATTACTACGCCATTCTCCAAACAGACAGCCGCCCTGTCCATCGCTCATAAAGCGGTTGCGGCCGGTATCAAAGGCGTAAAAATTGACGGCATGGACGTGCTTGCTGTTATCAAAGCGGTTCAGGAAGCTGCTGAACGTGGACGCAACGGCGAAGGCGCTACACTGATCGAAGCGGTCACTTACCGTTTCCGTCCGCATTCCCTTTCTGACGATGCCAGCAAATATCGTACGAAAGAAGAAGAAGGACAATGGAGCGAGAAGGATCCGATTGCTCGTCTGGCCAAATACCTTGAGAAAAAAGGACTGTGGACGGAAGCGGACACCGAGCGCGTGAAAGAAGAAGCGAAAGCGAAAGTCAACGAAGAGATCAAGAAAGCTGAGAAAACCGAAAAAATGACGGTTCCAGGCCTGATTGACAGCATGTTCGAGCATACGCCGAAGCATCTTGAAGAACAAAAAGCGGATTTTCAATAAAACATAGGTATGAAGCCTGAGACCGGTTCAGGTTCATGATGGATAAGGTACGAATGTGATCTGTTAATGTTTAAGGAGGAAATGAAGCAATGGCACAAATGAACATGAAAGAAGCGATTCGCGACGCGCTGCGCGTTGAATTGAAGCGTGATCCGAACGTCATTCTTTTCGGTGAAGACGTAGGTAATGTAGGCGGCGTATTCCGCGCCACAGAAGGTTTGCAGAAGGAATTTGGCGAAGAGCGCGTGTTTGATACACCGCTTGCCGAATCCGCGATTGGCGGCCTCGCAGTTGGTCTGGGTATTCAGGGCTTCCGTCCTGTTGCGGAGATTCAGTTCGTAGGCTTTATTTTTGAAGCGCTGGATCAAATGGCTATTCAAGCGGCACGTATGCGCTACCGCTCTGGCGGACGCTACAATTCCCCGATCGTATTCCGTACACCGTACGGCGGCGGCGTAAAAGCGGCTGAATTGCATACAGACGCGCTGGAAGGTCTGCTGGCTCAGACACCGGGCATCAAGGTTGTTATTCCATCCAATCCTTACGATGCCAAAGGTCTGATGATCGCAGCGATTCGCGATAACGATCCTGTATTCTTCATGGAGCACCTGAATCTCTACCATGCATTCCGTGATGAAGTGCCAGAAGGAGATTACACGGTTGAACTGGGCAAAGCGAAAGTAGTTCGTGAAGGCTCTGATGTTACGATTATTACTTACGGCATGATGGTTCACACATCCGTTAAAGCCGCTGAAGAGCTTGAAAAAATGAAGGGAATCAAAGTAGAAGTCATCGACCTGCGTACTGTTAGCCCGATCGATATCGATACCATCGTAGCTTCGGTTAAGAAAACGAACCGTGCCATTGTGGTGCAGGAAGCTCAGAAGAGTTCCGGTGTTGGTGCCGAGGTTGTTGCCCAAATCAATGAAAAAGCCATTCTTCATCTCGAAGCTCCTGTGCTGCGTATTGCACCGCCAGACACGATCTATCCTTTCGCGCAAATTGAGGATACATGGCTTCCAACCCCAGCCCGCATCATTGACGGGGTTAACAAAGTGCTGGAATTTTAATTAGAGCTCACAGTAGAGGGTTCCGGCCATTCGGCAACGAGAGCAGGAAAGGGCTGGACCCTGATTAAATTGGGAGGTTTTGAACGTGGCAAATTTTGAATACAAATTCCCGGAGCTTGGTGAAGGCCTGCACGAAGGCGAAATCATCAAGATGCATATCAAACCCGGCGATAAGGTGACAGACGACGACATCATTATGGAAGTGCAAAATGACAAAGCTGTCGTAGAAGTTCCTTGTCCGGTAAACGGTACAGTGAAAGAAGTGTTCGCGAAGGACGGCGACGTATTCAACGTTGGTCAGGTAGTAGCGATCATCGACGCGGAAGGTGATGTGCCTGAACAGGAAGAAGCAACCGCAGGCAGCCACGCAGTACAGGAAAAGGGTGCAGCTCAAGGCGGAGCTGACACGACTTCTTCGCCTGCAACAGCAAATCCGGCTGCTTCCGGAAGCTCCAAGTTTGAATACAAGTTCCCTGAATTGGGCGAAGGTCTGCATGAAGGTGAAATCATCAAAATGCACATCAAGCCAGGGGACAAAGTGACAGACGACGACATCATTATGGAAGTACAGAACGACAAGGCTGTTGTGGAAGTTCCTTGCCCTGTAAATGGAACCGTCGCTGAAGTGTTCGCGAAAGACGGCGATGTATTCCATGTAGGCCAAGTCGTAGCAATCATCGACGCAGAGGGCGAGCTTCCTGAACAGGAAGGCGGCGCGTCCGCTCCAGCCGCTGCTGAAACACCTGTAGCTGTCAATGCAGCTCCTGTGCCTGCGGCAGCTTCCAACAAAGAAGTGCTTGCTACACCTAGTGTTCGTAAATTTGCCCGTGAGCAAGGCGTGGATATTTCCCTGGTGAACGGAACCGGCAAAAACGGCAAAGTAACCAAAGAAGACGTTCAGGCCTTCAAAAACGGCGGCGTTCAAGCAGCCCCTGCCCCTGCCCCTGCGGCAGCTCCTGCAGCACAGGCAGCAGCACCTGCGGAAACGAAACCTGCAGCTCAGAAAGCGGCGGCGGCTCCTGCAACAGCAGACCAGCAGCTTGAAGAAGAGCGTGTGCCATTCAAAGGCATCCGCAAAGCCATCGCCAATGCAATGGTTAAGTCGGCTTATACCGCGCCACACGTTACGATTATGGACGAGGTGGACGTAACCGAGCTGGTAGCATTCCGTACCCGTATGAAGCCGATCGCCGAGAAGAAAGGCGTAAAAGTAACGTACCTGCCATTCATCGTGAAGGCGCTCGTTGCCGCTAGCCGTCAGTTCCCGGCTCTGAATGCCATGATCGACGAAGAAGCAAATGAAATTGTGTACAAAAAATACTACAACATCGGTATTGCGACAGATACGGATAACGGTCTGATCGTGCCGGTCATTAAAGATGCAGACCGCAAGAGCATCTGGATGATTGCGGACTCGATTCGCGATCTCGCTTCCCGCGGCCGTGAAGGCAAGCTGACTCCTGCCGAAATGAGAGGCAGCACCATTTCCATCACCAACATTGGTTCTGCAGGCGGCATGTTCTTTACACCAATCATCAACTTCCCTGAAGTGGCCATCCTCGGAACTGGCCGCATCAGTGAAAAACCTGTCGTGAAAAACGGTGAAATTGTGGCAGCTCCTGTCATGGCACTGTCCCTGAGCTTCGATCACCGTATTATCGATGGAGCAACAGCCCAAAACTTCATGAATTATATCAAACAGCTGCTCGCCAACCCTGAGCTGCTTGTTATGGAGGTGTAATCAATGGTAGTAGGAGACGCTTCTCTGGATATTGATACATTGGTCATCGGTGCGGGTCCGGGCGGTTATGTAGCCGCCATCCGCGCTGCGCAACTGGGTCAAAAAGTGTTGATCGTGGATAAATCGGAACTCGGCGGCGTGTGCTTGAACCGCGGCTGTATTCCGTCCAAGGCCCTGATCTCCGCAGCCCATCAATACGAAAACGCACTGCACGCCGATTTCTTCGGCGTGTCGGTGGGTGATGTTAAAGTGGACTTCACCAAAACACAGGAGTTCAAGGAAAGTGTTGTTAAGAAAATGACCAGCGGTGTAAGCGCGCTGCTCAAAGGCAATAAAGTGGAAATCTTCAACGGCGAGTGCATGTTCATTAACCAAAACGAAGCGCGTGTATTCAATGATCATGAATCTCCGCGTTACCGTTTCAAAAACTGCATCATCGCTACCGGCTCCCGTCCAATCGAGCTGAAGCCGTTCCCGTTTGGCGGCCGCATTCTGTCCTCGACAGAAGCGTTGAACCTGCCTGAAGTACCGAAGAGCATGATCGTCATCGGCGGCGGCTATATTGGTGCTGAGTTGGGTCAAATGTACTCCAAATTTGGTACAAAAGTGACTATCATCGAAGGCTTGGATACTGTTCTCCCTGGCTTTGATAAAGATATGACTTCGCTCGTTGCGAAGAACATGAAGAAAACAAACATCGAAATCGTCACAGGCGCCAAAGCCGAAAGCGCTGAGCAAACAGACAAAGACGTTACGGTGAAATTCTCCGTAAACGGCGAGAGCAAAGAAGTAACGGCTGAATACCTGCTCGTTACAGTTGGACGCCGTCCAAATACGGATGGTGAGCTGGGGCTTGATCTGATTGAAGTAGAATTGGATGAGCGCGGTTTTGTAAAAGTGGATCATCAAGGTCGCACTAATCATAAGCATATTTTCGCTATCGGTGATATCGTTGCAGGCCCTGCACTGGCGCACAAAGCTTCTTATGAAGGTAAAGTGGCGGCTGAAGTCATTGCCGGCATGCCTTCCGTAGTGGACTACAAATGCATTCCTGCTGTAGTATTTACAGATCCTGAATGTGCAAGTGTAGGTTACAGCGAGCAGCAAGCGAAAGATAAAGGCCACAAAGTAAAAACAGGCAAATTCTCTTATGCTGCGAACGGCCGCGCTGTTTCCCTTAATGGTACTGAAGGCTTCGTGAAAATCGTGGCTGATGAAGAAACCGGTCTTGTACTGGGGGCGCAAATCGTAGGTATCGAAGCATCCAATCTGATTGCCGAGCTGGGTCTGGCTATTGAAATGGGAGCTACACTCGAAGATATCGCTCTTACGATCCATGCGCATCCTACGCTGGGTGAACTGGTTTCCGAGTCAGCTGAAGTGGTATTGGGTCACCCCATCCATACGATGGTTCCCCGCCGCTAATTCTTTTGCAGCAATATATATTTTGTACAGAGCAGAGAACGCCAAGCGCGTTCTCTGTCTTTTTTTAACAAAAGCAAGTATTATCCATCTGAACAGACGTTTTTTTCATCTGGAGAGAGTTGGCCGCTCATGGTACACTAAGATTCAGAATGTTTATAAAAGATGACGTGATCTGGTGAATTCGGACGAATGCTGTCATGTACAATGCTTGTATGAAGAGGGGAATGTGCAGTGAAAAATTATTTGGATTTGCTGAAGGATATTTTGGAGCATGGAACCGACAAGGACGACCGCACTGGCACCGGCACTCGTTCCGTCTTCGGCAGACAGCTCCGTTTTGATCTGACGGAGGGATTTCCGCTCGTAACGACAAAAAGAGTCCATCTGAAATCGGTCATTCATGAGCTGCTCTGGTTTTTGCGCGGCGATACCAATATCGCTTATCTTAAGGAGCATGGAGTCACCATCTGGGACGAGTGGGCGGATGAGAACGGTGATCTTGGTCCTGTATACGGCTCGCAATGGCGCGCCTGGGAAACGCCGGACGGAAGAACGATCGACCAGATTACCAATGTTATCGATTCGATCAAGAACAATCCGGATTCGCGCAGACATATGGTGAGTGCATGGAATGTGGCTGAAATTGACCGGATGAAGCTGCCGCCATGTCATTTTGTATTTCAATTTTACGTTGCCGACGGCAAGCTGTCCTGCATGCTGACGATGCGCTCGGTGGATACCTTCCTGGGACTGCCTTTTAACATCGCAAGTTATGCTTTGCTTACGCATATGGTTGCCCAGCAGTGCGGCCTTGAAGTGGGCGAGTTCATCTGGTCCGGCGGAGATGTCCATATTTATTCAAACCATTTCGAGCAAGTTCGCACCCAGTTGCAGCGTGAGCCTTATCCGTTGCCGAAGCTGATGATCAAGCGGAAGCCGGATACCATTTTCGATTATACATTTGAAGACTTTGAATTTGTGAACTATCAACATCATCCTGCGATTAAGGCGCCGGTAGCGATTTAAAGACGGCAGAACTGCCGGACACGAGCCTTTGGGTACGTGAAGGGGGGATTTACATGAGTATTTCCATGATATGGGCGATGGATAAGAATGGAACGATCGGCAACAACAATTCTCTCCCATGGAGACTGCCGCGGGATATGGCATTTTTTAAAGAACAGACAATTAATAAAACGGTGCTGATGGGCCGCAAAACGTGGGAATCCTTTGGAGGGAAAAGCCTGCCGCAGCGCAAAAATGTCGTTTTGACCCGTGATCCTGATTATATCGCGGACGGAGCGGATGTGATTCACCGTCTTGAAGAAGGAATGAAGCTGGCCGAGCAGGAGCAGCTTATGATTATCGGAGGAGCGGAAATCTATAAGCTGTTCTGGCCCTATGCCGACGAACTGATCGTAACCCGTATTGAAGAAGCGTTCGAAGGAGATACGGTCTTTCCGGATCTGGACTGGAGCGGCTGGAAACCCGTGCGCGAAATTCAGGGAATAACAGACGAGAAGAACCCTTACTGCTACCGTTTTGTATTTTATGAAAGAGTCTGACTGCTGCCAAATAAAGCACATAATCAAATAAATATACGATTTTCCTGTTTATTATTCATATCTGTGTATGGTATGCTATTTGAAATATTTATTGATATGATTGAAAATACATTTCGCTTTTCGCTAAAAAGTTGCACAGTATTTCAACACTTTTCTGCTTTATTGTGTTACAATGAATCAAATTTGATTCAATTGAGGGTTACCGTTTCATATTCCTGAGCTCCCTTCATGGAGAGGGAGTTGTGGAATGTTTGCGAAGCGGGCACAGATAAGAGGAGATGGGGGAACGTAAGATGTCTACACCAACAGGGTTTATGGAGTATAAGAGACAGCTTCCTGCAGACCGCGACCCGCTGGAACGGGTTAAGGACTGGGAGGAGTTCCATAAGCATTTGAGCGAAGAAGAATTACGCACACAGGGTGCCCGTTGCATGGACTGCGGAACCCCTTATTGCCATACAGGCTTGGATATGGCCGGCAGCACCTATGGGTGCCCTGTTCACAATCTCATCCCTGAGTGGAACAATCTTGTATACCGTGGACTCTGGAAAGAGGCCCTGGACCGTCTGCACAAGACGAACAACTTTCCGGAGTTCACCGGGCGCGTCTGTCCCGCTCCGTGCGAGGGTTCATGTACCGTCGGTCTGATCGGACAGCCCGTGACGATCAAGACCATTGAAGAAGCGATCATCGAGAAAGGCTTTGAAGAGGGCTGGGTCGTTCCCGATCCCCCGGAGAAGCGTACAGGCAAGCGCGTAGCTGTCGTCGGGTCCGGCCCGGCGGGGTTGGCAGCGGCTGCCCAGCTGAACAAAGCAGGCCACAGTGTAACTGTATACGAACGTGCCGACCGTGTCGGGGGACTGCTGATGTACGGTATTCCAAGCATGAAGCTGGATAAGAAAGTGGTTGAGCGGCGTGTGGAGCTGCTTGAAGCGGAAGGAATACAGTTCATTACCGGTACGGAAATCGGCAAGGACATTCCGGCACAGCAGCTTGTTGATGAGTTTGATGCGGTCGTTTTGTGCGGAGGAGCAACCAAGCCGAGAGAGTTCAGCATTGAGGGAAGCGATTTGAACGGAGTTCATTATGCGATGGACTACCTGAATGGAACGATCAAGAGCTTCCTGGATTCCGGTCTGGAGGATGGTCAATTCATTAATGCTGAAGGCAAGGATGTTATTGTCATTGGCGGGGGCGACACCGGCTCGGACTGTGTTGCTACAGCGCTGCGTCATGGCTGCCGCAGCGTGACCCAATTCGGTACTCACAGCAAGGCCCCGCTGGAACGGGATCCTGTCGCCAATCCGTGGCCGCAATTCCCGAATGTGTATCAGCTCGATTACGCTCAGGAAGAGGCAAAGGCGATTTTCGGCGATGATCCGCGCGAGTTCTCCATCATGACCACGAAATTTGTCGGGGATGACAACGGAAACCTGAAAGAGCTGCATACGGTTCAAATTCAGCGTATTGTTGATGAAACAGGACGCAAGATCTATCAACCGGTCCCTGGAACAGAGCGTGTATTCCCTGCGCAAATGGCCCTGATTGCGATCGGATTTGACGGTCCTGAGCAAACCATTGTTGAGCAGATGGGCCTGGAAACCGACCGCCGTTCGAACGTCAAAGCCCGTTACGGCAAATATGTAACCAATGTGGATAAAGTGTTCGCTGCCGGGGACATGCGCCGTGGTCAGAGCCTGGTTGTTTGGGCTATTCACGAAGGCAGAGAAGTGGCCCGTGAAGTGGATAAATATTTGATGGGCTCCTCAGTATTGGTTTAAACTTTTATCAATAGCTATGATCCTATTTTTCGAGACTCTGCTTAAGCGGAGTCTTTTTTTCGCACCTCTATCGTCATTAAATATAACATATAACTTCTGTCTTAGCCACAACATATATGCGAAAATTGAAAAATAATTCGAAGATTAAAAGTTATTCCGTAGTTTCGTACTTTATGTGACATGAAAATTAACATATACATAACTTTTGTGTGATTTGTTTTTCCTTTAGAAGAATCGGCTTCTGTGGTATAATAGACTGTAATCATGGCATAAAGCTTTCTTAGACGAAAGCTTTTTTTGCTTCTAAACGGACTAGGATCAAGCTTGCTAAGCTGCAGGCGCCAGGGAGGAAGAAATGGATGAAGACGCTGGTGATCGCTGAGAAACCCGACATGGGACGGACGATAGCGGCGGTGATCGAGCCCCGCGCGAAGAACAACCGCAGTTATTTGGAAGGTGAACGTTATATTGTAACCTGGGCCATTGGCCATTTGCTCGGGCTTGCCGAGCCGGATGCCTATGATCCGAAGTACAAGCGCTGGAACATCAATGATCTGCCTATTATACCGGAGCATTTCAGAATTGTTCCCAATCCGAAGACCAAGGATCAGCTGAAAACGATCGGAGAGCTGGCCAAACGCTGCGATTCCATCATCAATGCCTGTGACGCAGGGCGTGAAGGGCAGTATATCTTTGCTTTGATCCAGCAGCAGCTGAAATTGCGGCAGCCTGTAAAGCGGTTGTGGATTTCGGATCTGACGGCCGAAAGCATTTCGCGGGGCTTCGCGAATATGAAGGATGCCTCGGAGTATGAAAATCTGACCCTGGCCGCCCGGGCACGAAGTGAAGCCGATTGGCTGATCGGCATGAATGCCTCGCGTGCTTTTACGACCAGACACAACGCACTGCTATCTGTTGGCAGGGTGCAAACTCCTGTGCTGGCCCTGATCCATGACCGGGAGAAGGAGATTGCGGCGTTTGAAAGCCAGACCTTTTACGAGGTGCTGGGCTTTTTTAAGCAGGGACAAACCAAATATAAAGGGGTATGGCAGGGAGACCGGCTGACCGAGCAGGGGAAGGCGGCTGACATTGCCACCGCGGTCAAAGGCAAAACAGGCAGCATTGCCAAATATGAAATGAAGCCGACCAAGGAATATCCCTTCAAGCTGTATGATTTAACCTTGCTGCAGCGCGAGGCGAACGCCAGGTACGGATATTCGGCCAAGAAAACGCTGGATGTGGCGCAGGCCTTGTATGAGCGTCATAAGGTCATTTCTTATCCGCGAACGAACTCCAACTATGTAACAGAGCAAAATATTGAAGGCATGCACAAAGTGCTTCATATGCTGCAATCCGGTCCATATGCGGAGCTTGCGCAAAATGCGGATAGCAGGCTGGTTCACAAACAAAATAAATCGGTCTGCAATCCGGCAAGGGTTGAAGATCACCATGCGATCCTGCCCACCTTGAAAAGAACGGGTACGCTTAGCAAAGAAGAGCAGAACATCTATGATCTGGTAGTGCGCCGCTTTTTGTCCCACTTTTATCCGCCGGCGGAGTACAAGCTGCATACGGTGCTGACACAAGTGGAGCAGCATATCTTCAAAACAGGCATTAAGGAGCTCGTTTCGCTGGGCTGGAAGGTCGTGCTTGAAGCTGCGTCTGACACTGAGAAGAAATCAGGCAAGCGCGGCAAGAAGGATGAAGAGGAAGAGACGGAGGAGTGGACGGAGGGACATTTCGAGCTCGACCCAGTCCAGCCTGCCTATTGCGTCAAGTCGGAGGTAAAGGAGAAAGCGACCCAGCCTCCTAAAAGCTATACGGAGGGCACCTTGCTGAAGGCGATGGAAAGCGCAGGCAAGCAGATGGAGGATGAGGAACTGCGCGAAGTGATGAAGGATGCCGGCCTGGGCACACCCGCCACCCGCGCCGCCACTATTGAGCGGCTCAAGCAGGTCGGCTACATCGAGATGAAGGGCAAGCGCGTTCTCGTTACAGAAAAAGGAAAGACAGCCATCGAGCTTATTCGTCATGCCGGGGTCGAGCTGCTGGCGAGCCCGGAAATGACCGGACAATGGGAACGCAGATTGAACCAGATTTCCAAGGGTGAGGCTGCGCAGGAAAAGTTCATGGAAAATGTAAAAAAGTTCACTTTCTCCGTCATTGAAAAGGTTAGAAAACAGACGCCTGCGGCGGCGGACTCCTTCGGCACGGACGGCGGCAGCCGGACGCGTAAGGGACGTGCGGGACGCTCCGGGAACGGAAAAGCCGGGAGCAGCACGGGAAGCGATCAAAGCGCCTCCGCATCAGCGACTCTTGTGGCGGAGCGGACGAAATTTGGGAACTGCCCCCGTCCGGGCTGCGGCGGCTCGATCATTGAAGGCAGGAAAGGCTATGGATGCACCCATTTCAAACAGGGCTGCGGGTTTGTCATCTGGAAGGAATACAAGGGCAAAACGCTGTCAGCAGCAATGCTGAAATCACTGCTGGGCAAAGGCCAGACCCAGTTGTTGACATTCAAGCGCAGCGACGGTTCAGCTGTTAAAGCGAGAATTGTGCTTGAGGATGCGCCGACGGGCAAACTGGGAGTCAGAATGGAATGACGTGCAGCAAAAACGGACCCTAACCGAGGGTCCGTTTTTGCTGGTGGATTTGAATGCTTTCATGAATGACACGGGGAACTTCCGTAAGGGTTCTGATCGTATACATCACAGAGGCAGGCTTCTGCTGCAGCTCCACCATGTTATACACCCATTCCTTTTCCTGCTGCAAATAGATCGCATGGATTCCCGCTTCAAGCGCCGGCGATACGTCTGTGCGCAGTGAATTGCCAATCATCCAGGTCACGCTGCGGTCAAACCGGTTCGCCCGCAAAATTTCCTCCAGTGCCTGCACATTTTTGTGCTGGCGGATGAAAATACGGTCTTCAAAGTATGTGGACAGCTTCATTTGATCGATCTTCCGCTGCTGGATTGCGACTTCCCCGCCGGTGTACAGGTGCAGGGTATGACCGGCCTTACGCAGGGATTCAAGGGTTTCCACCATGCCGGGATAAGGTTCCACCTCCTGATCATATACGCTTCTTCCCAGCAGCAGGAGCTGTTCCTCTTCCGTTTTAACGTATTCGCGCTGGTAAGCATTGCAGAAATAATGGTATGTTTCAACCAGTGAGCGGGGGAAATGCTCGCTGGCAAAGCCAAGCTTTTTCACGCCGGCGACATCAATTTCGATCTGCTTGTCGCGGATTTCCCCGGTCGTCAGAGCTTCATCCGCAAACCATTCCTGCAGTGTCTCAAAAAACTGGTCAAGAATCATATCAAAGTATTTGTTACAGTATACTAGCGTATCATCCAAATCAAATATAATTTGCTGCCGTGTGATCATAAACTGTTGATTTCCTCCCTGACGTCCGGATATGCACGCTGGTCAAATCCGGACGTATGATTCCAAAAACATTTGCAGATCCGAAGTGCCCTCGGGGCGGATGCTGAATTTTTCCTTGCCGTAACGGCCGATGTGAATGCGCAGCAGCCCGGCCACCCGCAAAATCATCAAGTCAGACATCAGCTCTTCATCCGCTTGCTTTAAATCCCGGCGCATGTCGGACAACGATCGCGGCTCGCCGGCAAAATAGCGGAGCAGCCGCAGACGCTGCGGATCCGCAACAGCCCGGGTCAGTCTCAGTAAAATGGTAGGAGGCGCATCCTCGTCTTCTTCGGGAATATCCACCGGATACTGGATGAGCAGCATCCGGCTATAAAAGCAGTACGTATTGATCGGCCGATTGTGTACGCTCGGGAAGAGCACGACCGTATCGAGATCCTGCAGCGGGGGAACTACCAATCCTGCCGTAGCGTATTCTACAAGCGCATCAGGATCCATTTTGCCAAGCAGCATTTTTTTCTCCTCGGCATCCTCAAAGGCGATGGCCCGGAGCTCCCCTTCCTGCTGGCGGAAATACTCCTTGTCCCAGGCGCGGAGCAGAGGGACATAGGTGCGGCGGATTCTGATGGATTCCTCTGGAGTCAGGAAAGGAAGATGATGGAAGATCCGCTCATGCAGCGACCGGTCATCACTGCTCTCCAGATAGGCGAGAAAATCTGCGATTTCATCAAAGCCCGGCCTTGTAAAGGCCCATGCATACAAAACATCGTAATCATTAAAGGGCAGATCTTTGGCTGTGTCGATGGCTTGTTTTGCTTCAGAAGATAGTTTGTTATCAACTTGCTCAATCCATGCGGTTCCTACATCCAGATCCCGAACCCATTTTTTGGTGACGTATACCATAAAGCTTCCGAGCAGCTCATAAATCGGAGATGCGTCAATTTTGACCTCGTAGCTCATGCGACAAAATGCCTCCTGTCAGACAGCATGCTATTGCAACCTTGAAATAATTGCGTCAACATTCATTATCGCTTGTTTTGCCGGGCGTTGTCCACTATAATGTGAACTAGTCTGTCTAGAACGTTTGTTTGCATAGAAATTATTCTTTTATTACAATAAACTTAAGTAATTAAGAAGGTTTCAAAATATGTTGGTGCGGACAAGAAGGGGAATATCCGATGATCAGAATAAGGCAGCTGACCAAACATGTCGGAGCAGACAGAATTCCGGTGCTCCGCAATATAAGCGCAGATATCCAGCAGGGCGAATTTATTGCGCTTGTTGGACCGAGCGGCAGCGGCAAGAGCACATTGCTGCGCTGTCTGGCGCTGAAGGAATCGTGGGACGGCGGCAGTTTCATGATAAACGGGGAAGACGTCCTGAAGAACGGCATTTCGGGGAAACTGAAGCAAAGACGGGAATGGGCTTTTCTGGAGCAGAATCCTTATGTGAATCTGAACCGGAGCGCACTTAAAAACGTATTGATCGGAAGAGCGGGACAAACTCCTGTCTGGCGAATGATTACGGGCATGGTCCGTTCCGATGATTATATGGGAGCGATGGATACGCTTGAGGAGCTGGGCTTGCTGGATAAAGCTCATGCCAAATGCGAGAAACTAAGCGGAGGAGAACGGCAGCGGGTAGCTATAGCCCGTGCGCTGGTGCATGGCGCCAAGGTTATTCTGGCCGATGAGCCGGTGAACGGCCTGGATCCTGCTGCGGCGGACAAGGTGCTGGAAACGCTGCGGGGGCTGTGCAAACAGGAGCGGATCACCGTCATCAGCGTGCTTCCACTGGAGATAGCCGAGCGTTTTGCATCCCGGATCTGGGGGCTTCAGGGAGGCGAGATCGTCTTCGACGTTCATGGACGGAGGTTAACTTACGGGGAGAAAAATATGCTTTGAACGGAAGTGAATGCATGTTAACAAGACTGCGCGCTCTGGGCTTCGCGGGGCTTCTGCTGGTTGCGGTGTTTCTGCTGGCCGGCTGCGGCATTGGCAACGAAACAGACCCGGTTTCCTTGATGAGAGAGCCGATGATGTCAGACGGAAACCAGAAGCTGCATAGTGTGATTACCTCACAGCTGGCCGGGAATCAAATTGTCAGTCCGCGTGATCCGGAGGATACCAGCTCGATTCGAGTGGGGGATTTAAATAACGACGGGATACAGGAAGCCGTTTTATTCTACGAGACTCCAGAGGATGAAAATGTGCGCATTCACGGTATGCTGCTGGAGAATCAGGGCGGCACATGGGTAAAGAAGCTGACGTTTAACGGAGCGGGTCTTGTGCTGGAATCGTTCAAGCTCGTGGATGTGACGAATGATGGAACACTGGATATTGTGGCCGGTTTCTCGCGCGGGGAAGAGGATTCCGAGAACACCCTGATCGTATACTCCTATACCGGAGGCACATTGGAGGTCGTCTGGCAGATGCCGTATTCCCATTTTGTGGTGGACGATAGCAGGCAAAAACCGATGGATATGAATGGCGACAAGTTAACGGATATTACCATTATATCTTTTTTGCGCAATGAGTATTTTACGGTCACAACTTATCAGTATAATAACGGCTTCCGGGAAATCGGACGGCTTGATATGGAGAGCCAGATATCCGGTGTGTACAACGTGGCAGCTGGTCAGGTGGCGGAGAACACGACCGGCCTGATTATCGATACGATGATCACCCAGTCTGCTTCGGTGTCCAATATTATTATCATGAAGGGTGGCCGAATGCAGCGGCTCGATCTTGTGGACCACACGTACAGGGATGCGGTTATTTTGAGTGAAGATGTGGACAACGACGGAATTCTCGAATTCGGACTGCTTGAAAGGCCGGCAGGCTGGGAGAATGCCGATCCGACCGAGGTGCCTTTCTTTGTCTCCTTTTACCAGTGGGACGGTGAGCAGGGCACGATTTTCAAGCTGCAGCAGTATCGGGACAACCAGAACCTCTTTATTCTGAATATCCCGAAGGATTTGCACGGCAAAGTGACGATTAACCGCAACTCGGATAAAAAACGTTATCTGCGCTTCGTAAGGATTGAAAATGATGAGGTGCTTGCGGAAATCAAGTTTTTCCCGCTCTCACAATGGGATAATGTCAGCAGCGGCTGGGAGGAACTGGTGCGTACAAGCGGTCAGGTGGTTGGCATCAAAGAGTCGGGAGCATTTAAACGCAAAATGGGAAATATGTTAAATACAGCGGTGGAAAGGGAGGAGAGCAGTGAGTAAAGTTTTGATTCTTGAGGATGAAGAATCCATTCGCAGTTTTATTGTTATTAATTTGAAGCGCAACGGATTTGAAGTATTGGAAGCAGGAGATGGACATGAGGCTCTCCATTTGCTGAATTCGGTCCCGGATATTGATATCGCGCTGCTGGACGTGATGGTGCCTGGCATCGACGGCTTTGAAGTATGCCGCAGGGTCCGTGAAACCAATGAACGGCTCGGTATTATTTTTCTGACAGCGAAGGTTCAGGAGCAGGATAAGGTATACGCTCTGTCCGTAGGTGCAGACGACCATGTTAGTAAGCCGTTCAGCCCCACGGAGCTGATCGCCCGCATCCATTCGCTGTTAAGAAGGGTCAATGTGCACCGCGAGACGGCTGCCAAGGTGTCATTCCATTCCGGACCGTTTACACTCGATCTGATTTCCAAGCAGTTCAAAAAGAACGGTCAGGCGATCGAACTGACACCGACCGAATTTTCGCTGATCCAGTTTTTTCTGGAAAAAGAAAACACGCCGCTCAGCAGGGATGTATTGCTTGATCACGTCTGGGGCAAGGAATATATGGGGGATCCGAAAATTGTAGACGTGAATATCCGGCGCCTTCGCCAGAAGATCGAGACTAATCCGTCAGAGCCCGCCTATTTGCAGACAGTATGGGGCCACGGATATAAATGGAAGGGTCAGGGTCAATGATTAAGAAAGGGATCCGCAGGCAGATTGTCCTGCATTACTTTTTTGTGGTATTTCTGGCTCTGCTGCTGGTGGAGATCATTTTCTTATTTGCGATCAGATCCTATTATTATGATACCATCTATCGGCACATTGAACTGCATGCCGATTACGTGGCCGATCTCTCTCAGCCTCTGCGCATGCCGGGACAATCGCTGAACGCGAATTTGATCAACAATTTCAAAATAGAAAGAACGCTTCTGGAAGTGCTTGATGAGCAAGGAAATGTTATTATCAATTCCACCGGCTTTGAATCAGACCGGAAAATCCAAACCAGTGACGTTGCCCAGGCCTTGGCCGGAGGCAATGGACGGTGGGTAGGCAAACAACCGGAAACCGGCCAGCAGGTGATGGCTATATCCAAAAAGCTGTCAGGCATTGGCGGGGATAATATTTATATCCTTCGTTACGTAACCTCGCTTGATGTAGTAAACGATCGACTCTTTTATATTACGCTGCTGTCCATCAGTGTAGGAGCGGCGGTGTTGACGATCGTCCTTATTTTCAGCATCGGTCTGGCAAACTCCATTGTGAGGCCGCTTAATGAAATCACCGAAGTGTCGGCCCAGATGGCTGAAGGGAAATTTGATGTCCGTATCAGGGGGAACCACCCGCATGAGCTTGGCGAGCTTGCAGCCACCCTGAACTATATGGCCCAAGAGGTTGTGCATACGAACCAGGTGAAGGATGATTTCATTTCTTCCATTTCCCATGAGCTGCGCACCCCCTTGACCAGCATCAAGGGCTGGAGTGAGACGCTGAACTCAGGGGGCTATGATCCGGAGGAGACAAAAATCGGGATGCAAATTATTTCCAAAGAGACGGACAGACTGATCGGGCTTGTGGAAGAAATCCTCGATTTCTCCAAGTTGCAGAGCAATGAGATGAAGCTGGTGATGGGAACCGTCGATCTGCGGGAACTGTTGCAGGAGATTATGCTGAATGTGTGGGCCAAAGCGGAGATGAAGAAGATCAAGCTCAATCTGGATGCTGAAGAGCAGCCCTATCTGGTTCATGGGGACGGTAACCGGCTCAAGCAGGTATTTCTCAATATTGTTGACAATGCAATCAAGTTTTCAAGTGAGAACTCCTATATTTTCATTAGCTTAAGAAAAGCGGACCAGCAAATAGCCGTGTCTGTTCAGGATACGGGAATTGGAATAAGTGAGGAGAATTTGCAAAAAGTACGGGATCGTTTCTTCCAGGTGGATCATCAGAATGGGGGAACAGGCTTGGGGCTTACCATTTCCCAGCAATTTGTCGAACGGCACGGGGGAGAAATGCTGATGGACAGTGTGCTTGGGCAAGGAACCACCGTTACGGTGAAGCTTCCCGCTCTGGAAGAACCGGGCGTTCCGTCTGATTTTGTTGAAGCTGAAACGAAAGCGGGGGCTCATAAATGAATGATGCCAAAGTCATAGACACTGTATCTACCAATCTGGGCTTATTAAAAATCACGGAAGCGGCCCTGCCGCAAACCGGCATCGTCACGGCTCTGCTGCAGGAAGCGGCGGGCTGGCTGTCAGAGCAACAAATCAAACAATGGGACCGCTCCCTGTTTACCGAGCAGCTTGTCGCCGAATATTTTGCGGATAGAAAGGTGTTTGTCGCCTACATCAACGACGAGCCTGCCGGCATGTTTACAATGCAGGATGAAGACCCTGCTTATTGGAAGGAGCGGAATGACAGCAGCTTCGGCTATCTCCACCGGCTTACCGTCCGCCGGCGCTACAGCGGGGCAGGCATTGGAGAACATTTGCTGCGCACGGCAGAAAACCTTGTGGAAAAACTGGGGAAGAGGGGGCTCCGGCTCGACTGCACCGCGGACAATCCGAAGCTGAACATCGTGTATCAAAAACAAGGCTACCGTTTCATGGGCATCTCGGATATGGGCGGACGTTTTGTCACTCTTTATGAAAAGCAGCCGCAGCAGCATAGCGACAGGGATATCCGGTTCGTGTACATGCTGGACAAAGATTTACCGCTCATGCAGCAGTGGGCCAGTACCCCCGAGTTTCAGCTGCAGTGGGCCGGCGCTTTGTGGGATCATCCGTTGCAATTGGATGCACTGAGCCAGTACATGGAGAATGCAAACGATCCTGCCGCCGGCGGAAAACTCGTGTACAAAGTACTGCATGCTTTGTCCGGGGACATCATTGGCACGCTGTCCATCGCGCTGGACAGACGCAATCTGTCGGGCCGCATCGGCAAGGTCGTGATCGGGAACCCGGAATATAGAGGGAAAGGTTGCGGAGGCCGCATGATCCATGAAGCGCTTCGCATTGGCTTTGACGTGCTGCAGCTGCATCGTATGACCTTGGGCGTTTTTGATTTTAATGAATCGGCTATCCGTACGTATGAACGCGCAGGTTTTAAGCAGGAAGGCTTGATGAGGGAATGCGCCCGGATTGGCGATCAGTATTGGAGCCTTTTTGAAATGGGGATTCTGCGCAGCGAGTGGGAGGAGAGAAGAGTGTCCGATCCTGAGAAAATCTCCTTGTCATGAAAAAATGGGATGTACAAAGTTGCCAAACTTTGCACATCCCATTATCATATTAGGAAGAAAGGCCTTCTGCACGCAGACGGGCATTTTTCTCGTAAGCATCCTTCAGCAAACGGGCGGCCTGAGGTCGAACGGCAGGCTTGCCGAGAACCGTTTCATACGGACCGATGACTACAATTTCGTTGGCGGATCCCTTAATGACGGCGCCATCTTTGATGACGGCACCTTCCCCGATAATGGCGCGCTCAATGACGACGTTGCGGCCGATTTTCACATTTGGCATGACGACGCTGTCTACAATTCGGGTCGATTTGCCAACCTCTACACCGCAGAACACAACGGACCCGTCCGCGGTTCCTTCCATATTGCAGCTTTCATGCACCAGGCAGTTGTTCAGCTGCGGCAGTGAATTGCTGCGTGCGCTGAGCTTTGGCCGCCATTCACGGGTAAACATCGGCCAGTCCTGGCGGTTTAAATCAATTTCACATTCTGCCGTCAACAAGTCCATATGGGAATCCCACAGGCTTTGCACCGTACCCACGTCCTTCCAGTAGCCCTGAAATTCATAGGCACATACTGGCTCCCTATCGGTAATCATTTTGGGAATGATGTCCTTGCCAAAATCATGACTAGAGCTGTCGTCCGCTGCATCCGCGATTAAAAGCTGTTTAAGGTAGCTCCATTTGAACACATAAATGCCCATGGAAGCAAGGTTGCTTTCCGGCTGCTCCGGTTTCTCGTCAAAACGGGTGACATGCTTATGCTCATCTGTGCTCAGAACGCCGAAGCGGCTAGCCTCCTCCCAAGGCACCTCCATCACGGAAATGGTGGCTGCTGCTTTTTTCGTTTTATGAGCTTCCAGCATTTCACGATAATCCATATAATAAATATGATCGCCAGAAAGAATCAGTACATGCTCCGGATTTTGCTGATCGATATACTCCAGATTTTTATAAATGGCATCAGCTGTTCCTAAATATTCGGAAATGCCTGTATTATATGAAGGAAGCAGCGTAATCCCTTTATCCGTCGTACTGTTTAATCCCCATGGTTCACCTTCGCCGATATGCTGGTGAAGCGACTCTGCTTCGTACTGAGTCAAGACACCGACCGTATCGATTCCAGAGTTTACGCAATTGCTGAGAGGAAAATCGATAATCCGGTAACTGCCGCCGAATGGAACGGCGGGTTTGGCTATGATTGAAGTCAGCGGTGCCAAGCGGCGTCCTTCTCCGCCAGCGAGCAACATGGCAATGCATTCTTTATTGTACATCTCGATTCCCTCCCGAATTTTGTCAATGTAGTACATACATAAACGAAAACAGACACTCTTGAAACGATCCAGGGCTGTGAATGAATGGAAATCATGCAAATAATATAAGCAGCCGCAAAATTCCTTTTCAAACTGGGAACAATGGGGTAATAAGTTAAGTAAAGTTTAACTATGTAAAGCAGGTGATCATTTGAGAGAGCAAGCTCAACCCATCCATAATTCGGCCGTTTTACGGGCAACTGGTGCGGTTTCGAGTCAGGACATTTATCTATTCCATGAAGGAACCCATTATAACGCCTATCGTTTCATGGGCTCGCACCTCACGGAAGAAAACGGCGAAAAAGGTGTCCGTTTCACTGTATGGGCACCGAATGCACTGCATGTAGGGCTTGCGGCGGACATGAATCATTGGAGCGGCCAAACCCATTCCTTATATAAGATACCCGAATCAGGATTGTGGAGCCGCTTTTTTGCGGGGATCACGGAAGGAACTTTTTACAAATATGACATTACAGGTCCTGATGGCACGCGATTCCTTAAAGCTGATCCCTTCGCAGTCCGGGCTGAACTGAGACCCGCTACGGCTTCCATCGTAGGCAGCCTGAACGGGTATAAATGGTCAGACTCGACATGGCGCCGCAAAAAGCGGGAGCCATACAACAGGCCGATAAACATCTACGAAATTCACCTGGGCACATGGCGGCAGAAAGAAGACGGAAGCTTCTATACATACAGGGAAATCGCAGATTTGCTGGTACCTTATATTCAGGAAATGGGGTATACACATATTGAAATTATGCCCCTAAGCGAACATCCTTATGATCTTTCCTGGGGATATCAACTGACAGGTTATTTTGCGCTGACAAGCAGATACGGATGCCCACAGGATTTCATGTATTTTGTGGATCAATGCCATCAAGCCGGAATTGGTGTCATTCTGGACTGGGTTCCGGCTCATTTTGCCAAGGATGCGCATGGACTTCGTATGTTCGATGGATCACCTCTTTTCGAGTATGCCGATCCTCTAACGGCCGAGAAGCCGGGATGGGGGACGCTTACCTTTGACTTCGGCAAACCGGAAGTCCGCTCTTTCCTGATTTCCAACGCGCTTTTCTGGATGGATGTGTATCACATTGATGGTCTGCGGGTCGATGCGGTGACAAGTATGCTGCGATTGGACTTTGAAAAGGAAGAGGGCAGCTTCAACCGCAACGCCAAGGGGGGGATCGAGAATGAGGAAGCGATTTCTTTGTTACAGCAACTGAACGAGACGATATTCAACGATTATCCCTATGCTCTGATGATGGCCGAGGAATCGAGTGCCTGGCCGGGAATTACCCGGATGACGAATGAAGGGGGACTGGGATTTAACTATAAATGGAATATGGGCTGGATGAACGACACGCTCAAGTACATGGAGACAGACTTTTCCGAACGGCCCCGGCAGCATAATCTGCTGACATTTCCTATATATTATGCATACTCCGAAAATTTTACGCTCCCTTTATCGCATGATGAGGTTGTACATGGCAAAAAATCTTTACTGGATAAAATGCCAGGCAGCTATGAGCAGAAATTTGCCGGATTAAGAGCGCTGCTCGGCTACCAAATGACATCACCGGGCAAAAAGCTGCTTTTTATGGGCGGGGAATTTGGCCAGTTTATAGAGTGGAAGGATGAGGAAGCGCTGGACTGGTTTCTGCTCGATTATGACAGCCACCGCAAGCTGCACAGGTATACCGCTGCCCTGAATCATTTGTATCTGCGGGAAAAAGCGCTCTGGGAGCAGGATCATACGTGGGAGGGTTATCAATGGATCAGTCCGGAGGATGATGCACAGAGTGTCATTAGCTTTGTGCGCAAGGGCAGAAAAGGAAATGGCTTGATCGTTCTGATCAATTTTCAGCCGGTGCAGCGAATGAATTACCGGATTGGAGTGGAACGACCGGGCAGCTATATGGAAATTTTTAATAGTGATCAGGAAGAATTCGGGGGAAGCGGCTTAGTCCATACGGAAGTGCTGCGCACGGTCAAGGTGCCCTGGCATGGACAGAAGCAAAGCCTCGAATTGACACTTCCGCCGCTTGGCATGGTTATACTGAAAAAGATAACTGCGCGCCGGACTGCCGCAGCGCCGCAGACTGCTGTCGCGGAAAGTTCCGTGAAAGAGAAAAAAACAGCTACCAAACCGAGAAGGAGGAAACCGCAATGAATATTTTATTTGCCGCCGCTGAAGTGCATCCTTTTATCAAAACCGGAGGACTGGCTGACGTCCTGGGAGCTCTGCCGAAGGCACTCGTGAGGGCAGGCAACGATGTCCGCGTCATTTTGCCCAAATATGCCGGCATTCCGGAGCAGTACAAGAAAAGTATGAAGTCTGTCGGTGTGAAACACGTGCAGATAGGCTGGCGGAATCAATATTGCGGTATCGAGCAGCTGACGCTGGATGGGATCAAGTTCTATTTTGTGGACAATGAATACTATTTTTCCAGAGAAGGCATTTATGGATATATGGATGATGGCGAGCGTTTTTCCTTCCTGAATAGGGCCGTATTGGAAGTACTTCCAGAGCTGGGCTTCAAGCCGGATATTCTGCACTGTCATGACTGGCATACGGCGATGATTCCTTTGCTGCTGCGTGACCAATACAGCCACCACAAATTTTATCACGGGATCAAAACGGTGTTCACCATACATAATCTGCTGTACCAAGGGGATTTCCCTTATGAAGTTCTAACAGATCTGCTCGGCCTGGACAGCAGCCACTTTCATGTCGATGGTGTGGAGCATTACGGCAGGGTGAACTTTATGAAGGCAGGCCTTGTATATTCCGATCACGTGACGACAGTTAGCCCGACCTATGCCGCGGAGATTCAGACGGAATATTACGGATACGGTCTGGACGGTTTGCTGCGCAAATTGGGGGATGAAGGGCGCTTGAGCGGTATTGTTAACGGGATAGACGTAAAAAGCTATAATCCGTCGATCGATCCGCTTATTTATGTCAAGTACCGCAGCAGTTCGGGCAAGAAACGGGACAATAAAATCGGGCTGCAGCAGGAGCTCGGCCTGCCCGTACGCCCGAATGTTCCGCTGATCGCAATGGTAACCCGGCTGGTCAGCATGAAGGGGTTGGATCTGGTCACCCGGGTGCTGGATGAGATGATGTATTACGACGATTTCCAGTTCGTCGTTCTTGGTACCGGAGATCCATCTTATGAGCGCTGGTTCAGCGAAGCAGCCGGGCGTTATCCGCTGAAAATGTCCGCCCAGATCCGTTTCAGCGAGGAGCTTTCCCGCAAAATCTATGCGGCCAGCGATATGTATCTGATGCCATCACGTTTTGAACCGTGTGGCATCAGCCAGTTACTGGCGCTTCGTTACGGAAGCATCCCGATCGTCCGCGAAACAGGCGGTTTGAAGGATACAGTTCATGCTTATAACGAGCTTACAGGGGAAGGGAACGGTTTCAGCTTTGAGCATTACAATGCGCATGATATGATGCATACGATTCGCAGGGCCATGTCCTTTTTTCGTCAGCCGGAGCATTGGCAGCAGATCGTGCAGTCCGCATTCAAGGGAGACTACAGTTGGAATGTATCGGCAGAAGCTTATATGGAGATTTACTACAGCCTCAAGGGTTACCTGGCCAAGAGCGCCTTTGTGGCAGCGGTCGACAAGCCGGATGATGGTGATGAGAACTTGGGGCTGTAGTGTTGGATAGAAGAAAGCGGAGCTGCCGGGGCAAGTGGTCAGCTCCGAAATTTTGTATCACGGTCCGTAAATGGTAACATTTCCATAAAGAAAAGGTTACAAAGTTGTGATAATATGCAGAAGGTAGTAACCTGAACAAGCAAAGTACGGAAGACGAAATCCGGTAAATTTTCTGAAAATGATTCTGCGTGAATTCATCCTGGGAGGTACATACAATGATAAAATGGAAGAAATTATTCAAAGCGGCCTTTATTGCGGCAGGAATCGGCCTGGTCGTGAATACGGTGCCGGTCCATGCGGAGGCGGTTTATACGGCGAAGGAGGGGGACACGTATTTCAAGATTGCCAGGCAATACGATGTCAACCTCCAGGCATTGATGAAGGAGAATCCGGATATTGAGGCGAATAACATCTATGTTGGCAGACAGATCAAGCTCCCTGGCAGCGGAGTAAACGGGGGATTGGTTAAAGCGGCTACCCTGAACCAAGATCCGAACGCTGTGGCGCAAAAGTCGGCCAACGAAGTAACCGCTTGGGGCAAAACCTTTACTTATTCCAAAGAAATCAATGTCAAAGCCTCAGCCTATTCAGCAGTGGCCGATGAGCACGGCAAGTGGGGGGCTGTCGATTATTTTGGCAATTCGTTAAAGCTGGGCACCATTGCGGTGGACCCAGACGTCATTCCGCTGGGCACCAAGGTGCTGGTTACAGGTTACTCCCATTCGGGGCTGCCGGATCACGCCTTTGTGGCAACAGCCAGCGATAAGGGCGGCGCGATCAAAGGTAATAGAATCGATATTTTTATCCCTGGAAGCAAGTCCCTTGTCAGCAAGTTCGGCTATCAAAATGTTAAATTGTATGTCATTGAATAGACATGAATGAAAGAACCTTCTATCCTTTCAATAGGCTGGAAGGTTCTTTGGTTTCAAATACACATTGCCATGCTCATTTATGAGCCTGAATATCGAGCTGCTGTGGAACGGTAACAAAAATGTAGCCTTTTTGCTGCAATGTGTGGATGAGCGAGGGCAGGGATTCTATCGTTCCTGTCAGGTTGGAGGTCGTACCTCCTCCTGCATGCATCAGTATAATCGAGCCTGGCCCGGTGGTCGTTAGCACATTGCGGCGGATTTGCTCCTTATCAATCCCTTTCCAGTCCAGGGAGTCGACATTCCAGTTGACGACGGTGTATCCGCTGCGGCGGGCCCAGCGCAGCTGGGATTCTGTGATTTCACCATAGGGCGGTCTAATCAGAAGCGGCTTATAGCCGGTGCTTTTTTGTATAGCAAGTCCGGTTTTGATAGTCTGCCGCTGAAATTGTCTGAGCGAAATTTTATTGAAATTGGGGTGATTAAAGGAATGATTTCCCACAATATGTCCCTCTCTCACCATGCGTTTTACGAGCTCAGGGTATTTTTCCGCTTTATCACCGACAACAAAAAAGGTGGCCTTGATATGATTCTGCTTTAAAGCGTCCAGAATATAAGGAGTAAACCTCGGATCCGGGGCATCGTCAAAGGTGAGGGCGATTTGCCTTGTGCGCGGGCCCTGCATTTTGAACGTATCGGCGTATTTTTTACGCAGTCTGCTCAGCTTGTTCTCGTCTGCTGCTGTGATGACGACTGTGTCCGTGGCGGCTTTAAGCATCTGCGGCGGAGAAGAAGAAGGCGAATGGCCGAAGGCCATATGCAGTACGATCAGTATGCTGGGCAGCAAAAAAGAACGGAACATGGATTGCATCCTCTCTCGGTAGATTCGTCGGATTATAGTATCCTTCTCCAATTGGATAATATTTATTCCTGCCAGTTTCAAGCGGGATTTGCCCGGATGGAGCAGGATGATATAAAATAAGTGACATAAGGATTCGTGAAAATGAAACCTGGAGTATTTGTCTACGTAAATGTAAGCATAATGAGTTTTTAACAGCTAAAAATTTAAGGAGGAAATCCCAATGTCTCTTTTCAAACGGCTTCGCGATCTTACCATGTCCAATATCAATGCAATCATCGATAAGGCGGAAGATCCGATCAAAATGACGGAACAATATATTCGCGATATGCAGGAGGATCTTGAAGATGCAGAGAAAGCGGTGGCAACTCAAATCGCCATCGAGAAGAGATTCAAGCAGCTTTATGAAGAACAGGAAGCGTTGGTGAAAAAACGCGATGAACAGGCGCACACTGCCGCCAAAGCCCAAAATGTAGAGCTTGCGCGGCGGGCGCTTGAGGAGAAAAAAGCGGCCGAAGCCAAAATGAGCGAGTACAAAGCAAGCTATGATCAGAACAAAGCTTCCGCAGACAATCTCCGCGGCAAGCTGGAGGAAATGCGCAAACAGCTTACGGAGATGAAGAACAAGCGTGACACATTGATTGCGCGCTACAACGCCGCTAAAGCGCAAACGGAAATCAATAATGCGATGAGTGGCTTCAGCTCCGACTCCGCAGCAGCGGGTATGAGAAGAATGGAAGAGAAGATGCTGCAGATGGAGGCTAGAGCCGAAGCCAGCAACGAGATGTCTAACAAAGGCAAATCACTGGACGATGAATTCAAGGAGCTTGAGAAGAAGGGCGCGGTGGACGACGAACTGGCCGCATTATTAAAGCAGTACGAAAATAAATAATGCTGAACCACTAAAGACGCTGCGGCGTCTTTATAAGGAAGCGAAGGGGGACCAATGTGACGTTTCCCTTCGCTTTTCACTGCAAACCAGGACAATGTTGGAGGATGAAGCTGATGGATCTGCAAACCTTGACGGCTATGTTCGTTTGGACGGTGGCCGGTGCGGTACTTTTGTTTGTATTGATGTTTGTTGACTCGCTGTTCACGAAATACAAAGATTTTGAAGAGGTCAAGAACGGAAATATGGCTGTGACGTCACGAATGATTTTGAAGCTGATCGCGCAGGGGTATATTTTGTCAGGCTCGATCGCAACTGCTTACAGTCTTGGCACTGCGCTTCTGTATTCCGTGGTGGCATTTGTCATTCTGCTGATCATGGAAGCGGTGGTCCGCGTTTTGCTGCGCCGATGGGCACACTTTGACCTTGATGAAGGAACACAGCAGGGCAAGCTGGGCTATGGTCTTTTTTCCGGTACACTGCACCTGGTCGGTGCATTCATTATTACAGCTTGCTTTTAACAAAAGAAAGGCGGGAACATAGCGATGGGCATGTGGAAACGAATTTCCAACCTGTTTGCCAAGCCGGAGCCCCCTAAGCGGGAGAGAAGCATGCTTGAGCTGATGCCGGGCGACATATGCGAGGTGTCGCTTACCACCTATGAGGTGGCCGGAAGGGTACATAACCGTGCCCGGAATGCGGTCATGCTGACGCTGCAGGATGGAAGCCATATTGATTATTTATATATTGAAGAACGGGAAATGCTGAAGTTTGTAATGTATCAGCCCATTGACGGGCGTCCGGATACCCCGGACGAACTGCCGACCGTCATGGAACTGGACGGGCTGGACTATCACCTTGAGGAGCAGTTCGGAGGCACGGTATCCGCCGTGGGCAGGACCCCCTTCCCGAACAGCGGCGAACAGCATGTATGGCAGTATCAGGCGGACAACAACCGTATGCTGCGCATTGAGTGGCAGGACGGGCGTTTTATGCTGTATGAAGGAGAACAAGCCATTCCGGGAGACGTGAAGGTCATCCGGGCAAGCTAGGAGAGGATACCTATGAATACACGCGCTGCCTGGCAGAGGAATTTAAAAATCATTTTGGCTTTATGCCTTTTTATGTCCGTGCTGAGCGGGTGTGGTGCACCGTCGGTCAAGGATACGTATCCGCTTGAATCGGTAAGCGGCAGCGGCAATGCTACCTCGTACGTATATCGGGCAGCCGGCAAAACGGTGCCGGAGGTGGCACAGGAGCTGGCCAACAGCCGTACTCCGGATCAAATGTCGCCTGAAAGTACGGAGCGCATGTTTCTCGTATATTCGGATGAATGGTACCATTTGCAGCAGGACCCCAAGAAGTCTTCGGATACGCTGATTGAAGTGGATACAAAACAGTATGTGCAGCAGAATTACAGCTCAAGCTTTCTGCAGGGATATCTGGTCGCCAGTCTGCTGAACGACCTTTTTGATACCGTACGAGGGGGCTCATACAGAGGTTATACCAGCCGGGATGTCTACAAGCCGCCTGCTGGGGGCCAATACCACAAGCCTACAACCAGCGAGAAAAAAGCAATTCCGCCCATTACGGTTGACCGCAGCGGATCGGTTATCCGCCGTGGCGGCACAGGATCTGCCGTAGGCAGCGGCGGAAGCATATTTGACCGCGGTGGTCAAAGCTCGCCAAGCAGAGGCTCGATTAATCGGAATAAGGGCGGCAGCATCTTTGATTCTCCGCGCAAATCCATCACCAAGCCCAAGACACGTATCGGCTCCGGCAAAATCAGCAGGCGAGGGCGACGATAAGAAAAACGTCTATCGACGTAATTCACAGAAGACAGACCGCGTTTAGCAGTAGTTTTTCTTGCGATTCCAGGAAGCCTATACCAGGAAGTTTATACTTTCTGGAATTTTAAGATAAGGAAATCCCGATCATTCAGCCGGGATTTCCTTTTTTAGATTTCAAGCACGATACATACCTGATATAATCGAGTTAGTTAATCAGATTTTGAGTCAGACTTCTGGGGAGGTTACTTTGAAACTTCACTCGAAGTGTGACTCAAAGTTGAAATAAAATAGGAAAGGCGGTGTGAATATGAAATCTATGTCCAGCTTCGGAGAAAAGGACATTGTAAGGATTATCCGTGGAGACCATGAGTATCTGCAAAGTATACTCGTAAGGTCTGTGTACAACTCAGCAGCCATCGAGGGAAATAGCATTAGCATAGATGAAACGCAGGTTCTTTTGGTAGATGGATTTGTACCAGCTTTTAAAAGAGCTGTGACTACAAGAGAACTTTATGAGCTAACAAATCTGTCTTCTGTCTGGAATTACATCTTGAATCATTGCACAGCAGAGTTGACTATTTCTGTTATGCATGAGGTACACCAGTTGACTATGTTTAACATAGACGATAATTCAGGTAGGTTTAAACGGACTCAGAATATGGTTGGAGGCAGATTAACTACTAAGCCAGAGAACGTTTCAACTGAAATTCTATATGCCTTGGATGATTTGATGAATGCAAAATTCATATATTCAAAGACAGAAGAGGATATTGTTGAAGCGGTAGCTTGGTTCCATCTTACTTACGAGAAGATTCATCCATATGAAGACGGAAACGGCAGAACGGGAAGGGCTTTAGTGAATTATCTCCTGCTACAAAACAACCTTCCCCCAGTAGTTGTTAAGGTGGAGGACAGGGCTGAATATTATTCTTATCTGAGAACGGACGATTATTTGGGATTAGCGAAGTATTTCATGAAGTCCATGGAAGAAGAAAAAGCTTTTCTAAATCGGAAAGGGAAGGTGGTGTGAATCTCACAGAAAGCCAAAATTTTTGTATGAGTGGTGAAGCGGCATGGGTTTTAAAGGCAGACGTAGAGAAAGAGAGCTGGAGAGCGTATAAGCGTTGATGAAAAGGGTGGGTTTATGAAGCATAGTGATGACTATTCCAACGAAAAATTTAAACGGCGTGCTATCTCTGTTGAAGAAGCACAGAAGCGAGTAATGCAGTATGGCAAACCGGGGGCAGCCGAGTTTGTGCTGCTGTCGGAAGCGCATGGCCGCTTTCTGGCCGAGTCGCTGCATGCGCCGCATCCGTTTCCGCACTTTCGCCGTTCGGGTATGGACGGATATGCGGTTGTAAGTGCGGATACGAAGAACTGCGCGGAGGATGAAATCGTATGGCTGCGTGTTGTAGATGAAATCCCCTGTGGACAGGTATCTGACCACATCATTGCCTCCGGACTGGCTGCCAGAATCATGACGGGGGCTCAGGTTCCCGAAGGAGCGGATGCCGTTGTCATGCTTGAGGCGACGAGACAACGCGAGGAAAGAGGCGATGTATACGTCGGACTGAAGAAAAAGGTGGAGCCGGGGAATAATGTCACTCCTGTCGGCTACGAACTAAAGGAGGGCCAACTGCTGCTGGAACAGGGGAGGCAGCTTGGAGCTGGTGAAATTTCCGTGCTGGCCTCGTTTGGCATCCACAGCGTACCCGTTGTTCGCAAGCCGCGGGTAGCCGTCATTTCAACAGGATCGGAGCTGCTGGCCGTGGACGAGCCCTTGCAGCCGGGACGGATCCGCAACAGCAACAGCTTTATGCTGGCTGTGCAAATTCGGGAAGCGGGAGGCGAGCCTTATATTCTGGATTCCGTACAGGATGATGTGGAGGCAGCCCGCAGAACAGTGTTGGATGCGCTCTCGGGTTTTGATTATGTGGTGACGAGCGGCGGGGTTTCCGTTGGGGACTATGACATTATGGGTGATCTGGTCAGACAGGAAGGCGTTAATTTGCTGTTCAATAAAATAACGATGCGGCCTGGTAGTGTCACGACGGCAGCGGTCATCGATGAGGGTCTCCTCTTTGCCCTGTCAGGCAATCCGGGCGCATGCTTTGTCGGCTGTGAGCTGTTGGTCAGACCCGTGATCAGAACGATGCTGGGTGCGCAGCAGCCATTCCTCCCGCGCTGGGAGGTTCTGCTGGGCGCGGACTATCACCGGGTGAACAATTTTACGAGGTTTGTGCGGGCGCGGACCGAAATCCGGGATGGTAGAATTTATGCCGTACCTGCGGCGGTTGACGAATCCAGCGTCATGATTTCGATCAAAGACAGTGACTGCCTTATTGTCATTCCTCCCGGAACGGGTCAGCTGAGAACAGGAGACAAGATAGAGATAATCAAGCTGGAAGGAGGAGGGTCATGAAGCTCGATCGTAAAGGGAAGCTGCCGTTTATTTGTCAGATTGTCGGGTATAAAAATACGGGGAAAACAACCTTGCTCACTTCAATTTTGAGCATTCTCAAAGCCGGAGGGCATCGGGTGGCCGTCATTAAGCATGATGCGCACGGCTTTGAAATGGACCATCCAGGGACAGATACATACAAGCACCGCGAGGCGGGAGCGGAGAGCATCGCCATCGTTTCAGCCAGCCGTACGGCGGTTCTGGAGGAAAGAGCCGCCGGGCTGTATGAGCTGATCGGACGTTTTGACGCCTATGATTGTATTTTGATCGAGGGCTTCAAGGAGGCACCTTTCCCGAAGCTGGTCATGATCAAGGAAGCCGGGGACACCGGGCTGCTCGATAGGCTGCCGTGTGTGGCGGGTGCCGTCTGCTGGCCGGGCATGAAGGAACAGGTGCAGCAGCAGATTGCGGGCTTGATGGTGTATAGCACGGAGGAAGTGGAGCACGCCGCACGCTGGATTGAAGAACAGATCCAAGGCTGAGCCTAGGAATCCGCACGGCGTTCAATCGCTTCAGACATCGTTTTATCGGTAAGATGGGCGTATACCTCTGTCGTTTCTGTGGAGGCGTGGCCAAGCTGCTCCTTAGTCTTGTAAATATCATTTTGCAAATAATAGTCTGTTGCAAAGGAATGCCGCAGCTTATGAACGGTTAACGACGGTTTGCCGTACCTTTTGGCATATTTGATAATCATCGCCTGTATGGCCCGTTTGGTCATCCGTTTTCCTTCATTGCTCCCATTCGGCAGGGTCACGAACAAGGCCTTCTCCCGTTTGGTCACACGGTATCGCTGCTGCCGGATGGACAGATACAAGGCTAGCTCATCTTTGGCCTGTTCCCTGAAGTAGACGGGAGCTTTAAAAGTTTCATCATTGTTTCCTTTGCGATAGACATACAGGAGCCTGTTGGCCAGGTCCAGATCATCCAGATTCAGGTTGATCACCTCGGATACACGCAGCCCCGAATTGAGAATGAGGCTGGCGATGCATGCGTCGCGCTCCTTGTTCTGTTCATAGGCATATAGCGCCTGCTTGTTATTTTCCACATCATGGCCATAGCCTTCGTGAATATAGGCGATAAATTCAAGCAGCTCGTCGTCTTCAAGAATTTTACCCTTGAGCTTGGCGGCTGTATCCTTTGGCTTATGTATACGCTTGATTTCGACCTTGGCCATAATATTGCGCTTCAGCAGGGGATAAAAGTTTTCGTCCTCCGCGATCTGGCTGAGGTAATGGAATAAGGAGCGCAAGGACGACAGCTTGCGGGATACGGTAATTCTGGAGTTGGCCCCATCCCTTTTTGTTGTTAAAAAAAGACGAAATCCGGTAATACTGTCCATATGCAGCTTTTCCAGCTCCTCCAGGGTCACACCGCTGTTCGTGCCAGCCGCGGAGAGTCCCTCCGCCCGCAGCCAGGAAAAGAAGATCTCATAATCCCTGATATACTCCAGCAGGGTGGAGGGGGACAGATCAGGCAGCTTGTAATCAATAAATTTCTGCACATACCATGGCATAGCCGGCAGCTTTTCGTCCAGCTTGACCCGGTCGATTCCTTTTTGAATGTTCATCGTCTGCACCTCTGATTTCGTGGTTCATGAATATTTTAACACAAAAAGTAACCGGCGGCGGGCGGAACTGCGGCAATACCGATGACTGAACAGGAAGGAGTTCAGCAGAAGCGTGGAAGGTGATCGAATGAAAACGATGTTAAAGCTGGCAAGTTGGGAGCAGCGGCCGATCATGATGCGGCTTATGCAGTTTTATCTGTATGATTTCACCGAGTTTATCGAGATTGACCTTTCAGTTGACGGCAGGTTTCCCGAGTATCCGGATCTGGACCAATACTGGACAAGCGGGGATCGCAAAATGGCCTTTATTATGTGGCATAAGGGCAAGCCGGCCGGCTTTGCCCTGGTGGACAGGCTTGATGACAAGCTCGAAGGGGATTATTATATGGCCGAATTTTTTGTCATGCGCCCTTTTCGCAGATACGGCATTGGCTCCTGGGCCGCACGCGAATTGTTCAGCAGGCTGAGAGGGAACTGGAAGGTAACGCAGGTGAAAAACAATGCGCCCGCGCGTGCTTTTTGGCGCAAGGTGATCGGTGAATATACGGGCGGGAATTTTACGGAAAAAATTCACCCCTGGAGAGGCAGTCCCAGCCAGTATTTTAGCACATGAGAAAAAGCAGCTGCAGCCTCCGGAAGCAAGGCGGCGATAGCCGTATTATCCCAAATGATTGGCTAATGTAATCAGAACTGTCATCGTAAGCACGTTAACAATCGTGGAAAGCAGTACCGTCTGTGCCGCAAAGTCCGGCTCATTCTTATATTCCTCTGCCAGAATGGACGTATTTACGCCTGTGGGCATCCCGGAGGCGATCAGCAGTGCCTGTGCAGGGATGCCTTTCAGCCCCAGCAGCATAATGATGGCGAAGCCAACAGCCGGACCGGCCAGCAGCCGCAGAATCATGCTGAGATAAATAGCCGTCCGGCGCAGCCGGAACGGGTACTGTACAATCTGTGCGCCAAGGGTCAGAAGGGCAATGGCGACCATGGAACGGCTTATGTATCCCAAGGGCTCGGTCAGCATAGCGGGCAGCGGCGTGTGCAGCACATTTAAAAGCAGTCCGAGGATGAGCGCGTAGGGCACCGGCATTTTCAGAAAATTCAACAAAATTTTTTTGGCATTGGAGGCGCCGTTCTGAACGACGAAGGTGCCGTAGGTGAACGTAATAAAGGTTTGAAAAGTCATAATGAGCGCCTGCACGGAAGCGGCTACTGGTTCCCCTTTAAATACTAGCTCATTGATCGGCATCCCGTAATTACCCGAGTTGTCCAGCATCACGCTGTTGGTAAATGCTCCCCGCATGCCGGGAGAGTATTTCAACGAGCGTGCCACCGTCCAGCTGATGAGGAAAAGGATGAATACATAAATAGCATAAAAAAGGGCCACTTCCCCAAGCAGCACCAGCGAAACGTTCGATTGGTACAAACTAAAAAATATGACTGCCGGCGTTATGTAGTAAAAATTGATTTTGGCAAGCGTGTACAGATCAAGCCGGAAGGAATACTGCATGATGCAGCCGAAGCTGATCAGCACCACAATAGGCAGGACAACATTGAGCAAAATAGACAAAATCATGGAAGTCATCTTCTTTCTGTCTCGTTCGTTAGAGCTGTAAAGCACAGCATGCTTCTCATTATACTGCGAAACGAGGCTGAAAAGAGTGATAATTTCTGAAAAAATTAAATTGTAACCATGAGGAGAGGGATTATGAATATATCTCGGCATATACAAGCCGCAGCTTTAAAGACTTCATGTATGAATGCAATGGCGGAAACGATATTTTTTTCTTGCAGACCGAACAACAAGCGATTGAAAAGTTAAGCATGGTGAATCGATAGCTCAATAAAATAGCGTCAGCCCAGGATCTTATTGTGTAGTCGTAGGCTGACGCTCTTCATTTGCTTATTCTTTTCCGTTTCCTGGCGGGATTTCACAGCCTTCCTCTGTACATACAGCAGCGTCAGGCTTGTCTTCGGCCTCCATCATCGTAAAAGGAGAGCGCTCGCTCCAGGCTCGCTGCAGCGCGTCGGCAAATACTTCATCCGGCTGGGCCCCCGAGATCGCGAACTTTCCGTTTAACACAAAAAAGGGAACACCGGTAATGCCGAGTTGCTGTGCCTGCGCTTCGTCTCTGCGCACTTCGGCTGTAAATTGATCGCCTGTAAGCACGGAAAGTGCCTCGGAACGGTCGAGGCCTGCTTCCCCGGCCAGATCAGCAAGCACTTCAATGTTTCCAATATGCTTGGCTTGCTCAAGCGTAGCCTTGAATAACCGTTCACTCAGCTCCGCCATCTTACCCTGAGTGTCTGCCCAGTGAGCCAGACGGTGCGCGTCAAACGAGTTGGTAGGGACGATTGCATTGAGGTTGTAATTGAGGCCTACAGTCCGTGCCTGAGCCTCCAGATTTTTATTCATCGCTTCGGCTTGCTGCACGCTTACGCCATATTTCGCCGCCAGCTCCTCAGGCATGGTATGTCCGGAGTCCCTGGCAGCGGCAGGGTCCAGCTCAAAGCTGCGGAATTGCACCTTAACCTGATCCTTATGCTCAAACTGTGCCAAAGCATTTTCCAGCCGCCGCTTGCCAATAAAGCAAAAAGGGCACATAAAATCAGACCAAACTTCAATGATCATGAGGAAACCTCCATTATTTCGGATAGCTATAACTACATTAGTTACAACTATCTCATTATAAAAGATCATTACGTATTACGCAATTTGCAACTTCCAGCAAAAAACAAATTGTCAAACAGAAAAAAATATGATATTTTAGATCTGTAACCGGTTACACATTGAGGTGAACATAACATGGCAACAATTAAAGATGTAGCTGTTCTGGCTGGCGTATCGGTAGCCACCGTGTCACGGGTCATTAATGAAAGAGGCTATGTGCACGCCGATACACGCAAGAAGGTAGAGGAAGCCGTCAAGCAGCTTAACTTTTCGCCAAATGAGGTGGCGCGTTCCTTATATAAACGCAAGTCCAAGCTGATTGGCCTGCTGCTGCCGGACATCGCCAACCCTTATTTTCCACAGCTGGCCCGCGGCGTTGAGGACCGGATGCAGGAGCAGGATTTCAGGCTGATTTTCGGAAACAGCGATGAGGATGAAGAGAAGGAACAGGATTACATCCAGACCTTTATTCAGAATAATGTGGTCGGTGTCATCTCTTCAACGAACTATCCTCACTCTCCAATATATGAAAACTTGAAAATCCCGGTCGTGTTCCTTGACAGAACACCACTGGATAGCCCGTCCGTATATGCGGACGGCAGAGAAGGCGGCCGCCTGGCTGCCAGAGAAATCATCAGGCGCGGCAGCCAACGTATCGCAGTCATGCAGGGTCCGGTACATATCAGACCTGCACAGGACCGTTTTGAGGGCGCGGTTGAAATGATCCGCCAGGCCGGACTTGATTATCATGTGGTACAGACGACGTCCTTTTCCTTTAACGAAGCCGCATTATGGGCGGAAGAGCTGTTCAGCAAGCACAGCGAGACCGATGGCGTCATTGCCAGTAATGACATCGCGGCGACTGCAGTGCTGCATGAAGCGCTGCGGATCGGAAGAAAGGTTCCCGAAGAGCTGCAGATTATCGGCTTTGACGATATTCCCCTGAGCAGCCTGCTGTCGCCGGCATTGTCAACCATCCGCCAGCCGGCGTACGAGATGGGCAGGGAAGCGGCCGGGCTGCTTATCAAGCTTATTGAACAGGCTCCAATCGATCAAAAAAATATACAGATGCCTGTCGAGTTTATCGAACGGGGCACGACAAGAAAGGTGAATGCGAATGGCTAAAATTTGCGTAATCGGCAGCAGCTCCATGGATTTGGTGGTCACCTCCCAAAAACGCCCAGGGGCCGGAGAAACAGTCCTGGGTGAAAGCTTCAAAACCGTTCCTGGCGGCAAGGGAGCCAATCAGGCCGTGGCCGCGGCAAGACTTGGAGCGGAGGTTACGATGATCGGACGGGTAGGCGACGATCATTTTGGCAAGGCCATTTTGGACAATTTTAAAGCCAATTCTGTAAATACACGGTATGTGGAACCGGTTACAGATATGGAAAGCGGAACAGCTCATATCATTTTGGCGGAAGGTGACAACAGCATTGTCGTCGTCAAAGGAGCTAATGACGAGGTTACGCCCGTATATGTGGACAAAGCGGCCGATGCGATCCGCAGCGCCGATATTGTGCTGATCCAGCAGGAAATTCCTGAGGAAACGGTTGTGCATGTGAGCGCCCTTTGCGCCGAGAGCGGAACCCCGCTGCTGCTGAATCCGGCACCGGCAAGAAACGTACCGGAAGAGGTCATTAGCAATGCCGCTTATCTCACACCTAACGAGCATGAAGCCGCAGTATTGTTTGGGGGTTTGACTCCGGCGGAAGCGTTGCGCAAATATCCCAACAAGCTGTTCATTACGGAGGGCAGCAAGGGAGTCCGCTATTTTGACGGGGAGCAGGAGATCCTGGTACCGGCTTACAAAGTGGAAGTAGTAGATACTACAGGCGCGGGAGACACATTTAACGCCGCATTTGCCGTCGCTCTGGCGGAAGGCAAGCCGCTGCAGGAAAGCATACGTTTCGCCAACCGGGCCGCATCGCTGTCAGTTACCAAATTCGGGGCACAGGGTGGCATGCCGGCACGCCGTGAAGTGGAGGAGAGCCTGTAATGAAGAGACACGGGATACTAAATAGCCATATTTCCAAGGTGCTGTCTGATCTTGGCCATACGGACATCATTGTCATTTCCGATATTGGCCTGCCCGTGCCTGATGGTGTACCCAAAATCGATTTGGCCTTAAAGCCGGGTACTCCCGGCTTCCGGGAGGTTGTGGAACTGGTTGCGGAGGATATGGTCATTGAAAAGATCATTCTGGCCAAAGAAATCAGGGACGAGAATCCGGAGGTTATGCAATTTATGACTGAAAAATTCGGAAACGACACCGTTGATGCTTCTATAAGCCACGAGCAATTTAAAGCGCTTACCCGGGATGCCAAAGCGGTAATCCGCACGGGAGAAGCGACGCCTTATGCCAATTGCATTTTACAGGCGGGTGTCCATTTTGGTTAAAAGGAGGGCTGCATCATGCATATTCAGATGAAAGGCATTCATAAAGCGTTTGGAACGAATCAGGTGCTGAGCGGAGTGGATTTTGAACTGAAGGAAGGCGAAGTCCATGCCTTGATGGGCGAAAACGGAGCTGGTAAATCGACATTGATGAACATTCTGATCGGTTTGCATCAGAGAGATCAAGGCACCATCGAGCTTGACGGAAAGGAAACCTATTTTGGCAGCCCGAAGGAAGCGGAGCAGCAGGGAATCGCCTTCATACATCAAGAGCTGAACGTTTGGCCGGAAATGACGGTGCTTGAGAACCTGTTCATCGGCAAGGAGCTGACCTCAAGCCTGGGGCTGCTGAATACGAAGCAGATGAAAGCGCTCGCTCAAGAGCAATTTGCCAAGCTGTCGGTTCAAATTCCGCTGGAACGTCCTGCAGGAGAATGCTCTGTCGGGCAGCAGCAGATGATTGAAATCGCCAAAGCTTTGATGACGGATGCCAAGGTAATCATCATGGATGAGCCGACCGCAGCGCTTACGGAACGCGAGATTCAGAAGCTGTTTGATGTCATCACCTCACTCAGGAAAAACGGAGTATCCATCGTCTATATCTCGCACCGCATGGAGGAAATCTTCACCATCTGTGACCGCATTACCGTGATGCGTGACGGCAAAACTGTGGATACCAAGCCGATCCCGGAGACAGGCTTTGACGAAGTCGTCCGTAAAATGGTCGGCCGCGAGTTGACGGAACGGTATCCTGCCCGGAACCCTTCATATGGAGAAGTTGTGCTGGAAGTGCGCAATGCAAGCCGCAAGGGACTGTTTGAGAATGTCAGTTTCTCTGTCAGAGCAGGCGAGATTCTCGGCTTCTCCGGCCTCATGGGCTCAGGGCGCACCGAGATCATGCGCGCCATCTTTGGACTCGATGGTTTGGACAGCGGGGACATTGTGCTCCGCGGCAAAAAAGTTCATATCCGGAAGCCGGACGATGCGGTCAGACACGGAATCGGTTTTATTACGGAAGACCGCAAGGATGAAGGGCTGGTACTGGATTTCTCGATTCGTGAGAACATGGCCTTGCCGAATCTGTTCAGCTTTTCAGCCAAAGGATTCATATCCGCCAAGAAAGAGCAGGATTTTGTCGATACGCTGATCAAACGGCTGCAAATCAAAACCCAGTCCTCGGAGACGGCGGCCCGGAACCTGTCCGGGGGTAACCAGCAAAAGGTCGTTATCGCCAAGTGGGTCGGCATCGGTCCAAGCGTGCTCATCCTGGATGAGCCGACACGCGGCGTCGACGTGGGGGCCAAACGGGAAATTTATCAGCTGATGAATGAACTGACAGACCGCGGCGTCGCCATCATCATGGTTTCATCTGAGCTTCCCGAGGTGCTGGGCATGAGCGACCGGATCGCGGTGGTGCACGAAGGACGCATTACCGGTGAGCTGTCAAAAGAAGAGGCAACACAGGAAAACATTATGACATTGGCCACAGGGGGGCAATGAGATGACAACTTTGCAGAACAACAACACGGCAAAAGGCGGCTTCCGCCTTGGGAATCTGACACAAAAATTGGGACCGTTGCTCGGTTTGATCATTCTGATCGTCATTGTTTCGGTATTAAATCCGAGCTTTTTGGAACCACTTAACATTTTGAATCTGCTGCGCCAGGTCTCCATTAACGCGCTGATTGCCTTTGGCATGACGTTTGTGATTCTGACCGGCGGGATTGACCTGTCGGTAGGCTCCATTCTTGCATTATCGAGCGCCTTTGTGGCCAATATGATGCTATCCGGAGTAGATCCGCTTCTGTCCATCATCATCGGCGTAGCGCTCGGCGGTGTCATGGGTATGGTGAACGGCCTCATGATCACCAAGGGCAAAATGGCTCCTTTTATTGCCACATTGGCTACAATGACCGTATTCAGAGGTTTGACGCTTGTGTATACGGACGGCAACCCGATCACAGGACTGGGCGATAGCCTGCTGTTCCAATTGTTTGGACGCGGTTACCTGTTCGGTATTCCTGTTCCGGCCGTCACGATGCTGATTACCTTTTTGATTCTGTGGATAATTTTGCATAAAACAGCCTTTGGCCGTAAAACTTACGCTATCGGAGGTAATGAGAAAGCCTCCATTATTTCCGGGATTAAAGTGTCGCGTGTCAAAATCATGATTTACTCTTTGGCAGGCATGCTGTCGGCACTGGCCGGCGCGATTCTCACCTCCCGTCTGAACTCGGCACAGCCAACGGCCGGAACGTCTTATGAACTGGATGCCATCGCTGCCGTCGTGCTGGGCGGAACAAGCCTGTCAGGCGGACGCGGCCGGATTGTGGGTACACTTATCGGTGTGCTGATCATCGGTGTTCTGAACAACGGCTTGAACCTGCTGGGGGTTAACTCCTTCTATCAAATGGTTGTCAAAGGTGTCGTTATTGCTATTGCAGTCCTGCTGGACCGCAAGAAAACGGCTTAAGGGGAGAGACGAACATGAAAAAACTAAGCATATTCCTTCTTGTAAGTGCATTGATGATTGTTTTGGCCGGATGCTCCCTGGAGCCTCCGGGATGGGCCAAGCCTAGCTCCGGCGGAAGCCAGGAGCAAATCAAAATCGGTCTGTCAATTTCAACCCTGAACAATCCGTTCTTCGTATCCCTTAAGGATGGGGTAGTTGCAGAAGCAGAAAAACTGGGCATGCAGGTGATTGTTGTTGATGCCCAAAACGATTCGGCCAAGCAGACCAACGATGTGGATGATTTGATCCAGCAGGGAGTGAACGCGCTGCTTATCAATCCGGCCGATTCTGCGGCCATTTCCACTGTCGTCCAATCTGCTAACAGCATTGGCATTCCGGTCATTACACTGGACCGTTCCGCCGATAAAGGCGAGGTTGCGGCATTGGTGGCATCTGATAACGTTAAAGGCGGACGCATGGCAGCCCAATACTTCGTTGATCAGCTTGGCGAGGGAGCGAAGGTGATTGAGCTGGAAGGTGTGCCGGGTGCATCCGCAACCCGCGAGCGGGGCAAAGGCTTCCACGAAATTGCTGACAAGCAGCTCACTGTTGTGGCCAAGCAAGCGGCTGACTTTGACCGCTCCAAGGGGCTGAATGTGATGGAAAACCTGCTCCAGGGCAACCCGGATGTGCAGGCGGTATTTGCCCATAACGACGAAATGGCGCTCGGTGCTATCGAGGCGATCCAAAGCTCCGGTAAGGATATTCCGGTCATCGGCTTTGACGGCAACGATGATGCGATCAAGTCGATTCAGGAAGGAAAATTGACGGCGACGGTTGCACAGCAACCGCAACTGATCGGACAACTGTCGGTACAGGCAGCACGTGATGTGCTGGACGGCAAGAAGATCGAGAAGTCCATCCCTGCTGAATTGAAGTTGATTACGAAAGAAAACGCAGACCAGTAAATGCGATGAACGAATCCCGTCCTGGGTCCAAGTGACCGGGGCGGGATTTTTTTGCTTTGCAATCTGGAAAAAAGTTCGTTTCCGTACAGTACATGGATGGTTAGAGAGCGGGGAAAATAAGCAGAGAACTGCTGCGGCATCATCGGGAGAGTGAGCATATCATGAACAATGCCAAAAAGAAGATAAGGAGACGCACGCTCGGAATCCTTGCTGTCACTGCCTTGGCCGGTCTGGCCGTGTTCGCTGGCATTGCTCATCATGAAAGGGTCCCGCCAGCAAAGAAGCAGACCAGCACGATGAATACGGGCCTGCAGTCCACCGTCCAGGCCATTCAGCAAATGGAGGAGACTTATCCTTACCGAAAGTATAAAAAAGCGGGGGCGCCAGCCTATTTTGGGGCAGGAAAGGGCTGCAATCTGATCGTCGTTCAGCTTGAGTCTTTTCAAAATTTTCTGTTAAACACCTCTGTAGATGGTAAAGAGCTGACGCCGGTCATGAACCGGCTGGCCGCGGAAAGCCTGTATTTCCCTTACATATTTCAGCAAATGGGCCGGGGCAACACCTCGGATGCCGAGTTTTTGAGCAATACCTCCGTGTATCCGGTAGGCAATAAGCCGATGTCCTATGCTTACAGCGAAAAAAAGCTGCCCAGTTTGGCCCGGCTGATGCACAAGCAAGGGTATACAGCCAGCACTTTTCACGTCAACAATATTACGTTCTGGAATCGTGACGAGCTGTATAAGGCTCTGAATTTCGATAAGTATTATGACAAGCCTTATTTCCACAAGCAAAACTTCAACCGCTTCGGCGCTTCCGATGAAGAGCTTTTCCGGGTGGGCTTGAACAAGCTGGAAGCTCTGCAGTACAGTTGGAAACCATTTTATGCCCAGCTCATTACCGCCTCCAGCCATGCCCCCTTCACGATACCTGATGCAAGCAAACGGCTAAAGCTGCCAGAGCGTCTGAAAGGCCAGCCGCTTGGAGACTACCTGACGGCTGTGAACTATGCGGATTATGCGTTAGGTACTTTTATCGACGGTCTGAAAAAGAACGGTTTATGGGAGAAAAGTGTTGTCGTCGTGTACGGAGACCATTTCGGCCTGAACCGCAAAAAATTCAAGCCTACGGAGGTCAGCCAGGCGCTTGGCATTCCGTACCACCGTCATATCACCAGGTTCAACGTACCCCTGATGATCCATCTTCCCGGCCAATCCGGGCGGGTGATTGAACAGGTAGGTGGACAGGTGGATATTTTGCCAACCGTGGCGAACATTATGGGCATTGACCTGGCACAGGAAGGGTTTACCGCCTTTGGGCATGATCTGATGAACATAGACCACAATATTATCGGTATCCGTTATTATTTGCCTACAGGATCGTTTTTTAACAATGAGATTTTGTTCATCGCAGGCAAAAAAGGTTTTACGGACGGTAAGGCGGTATCGCTCCGAACGCTGCAGCCGGTCAAGGATTTGTCGCCTTACCAGTCCGAGTATAAATATATCAGGAAATGGATGAAGCTTTCGGACAAGTATGTCAAGGAGCTTCCCGAGCGCATCGAATTTTGATAGACGTTTTCTTATGATATACCGTTATTTATAGAGCTGTTGCTTGTTCAGCGGCAGCTTGTTCACGTCTGACCAAACGCCGGTGTGCGGTATACAGGAAAGGAAGACCAGCGATGGTCATGATCGTCAGTGGAATAAATACGGTCAGGCCGTTCGTGGTGCCAAAATGATCAAGCAGCAATCCGCCCAAAATCGGGGCCAATACGTTGCCGAAGTGGTTGAAGCCGATGGTGCCGAAATACGTTCCCTTCAACTCCGGCTTGGCAATCCGGTCCACCAGCATGTCCATCATCGTAAAGAGCATCACTTCTCCGACCGTAAACACCACAACACCGATCATCATCAATGCGATGCCTTCCGCGATGCCAAAAAGCAGAAAGCTCACTGCAACACATAGATTGCCAAGCATCAGCGGAACAAGCGGAGGCAGATTGCGCATCAGCCGCACGATCGGAAACTGCACAACCAGCACGGTTACCGCATTCAAAGAAAGCATATAAGAGAACACTTTCGCTCCGTCGGCAAAGTCGGTGTTCAAGATCAGATACTGCGCCAGCGTTGATTCGAAATGCCCATAACCCAGCACGCAAAAAACGGTGCCGATCAGTACAGGCAAAAAGACGCGGTCGCTGCCCGTAATCCGCAAAGCCTCAACCAGCTTCGGAGGACTTGTGTCCGTACGACGGGTCAGGGCGGAACGGTGCAGGGAGAATTGGAAAAACAGGACAGCTCCATAAGCCGTATATACGAGCGCGGCGACCAGAAAAGGGAATGTCGATTGTGCCGTACCCAGCTGCAGTCCGATCAGCGGACCAAACACGACCCCCATGTTGATCGCGGCATAGCGCAGGTTAAATACAAGCAACTTGTGCTCCGGCGGTGTAATGTCGGACAGCATGGCCCGTGCCGTCGGCTCAAAAAAAGCGCGGGCCAGTCCGTTCAAAGTATTGAAGATAAAAAACATCACAAGGTGCTCCGCCGTGGAGAAGCCGACAAACACGGCTGCCCACCCGAATATGGAGACCAGCATAACGATCTTGCGTCCAATACGGTCAGATATGTAGCCGCCGTAAAAGCTGACAAGCACTCCGGCGAGCGAGCTGACGGCAACCGTGACACCAGTCTGCGAAGGTGTGGCCCCCAGAACCTGCGTTAAATAAATGGAGAGAAAGGGAATGCTCATGGACGTTACAAGTCTGCCGAACAAGGTGCCGATAATGATCGTCCAAGCGAGAGGATGAATCTGTCGAATCGTGTGTGCCATCTTTTAGTTCTCCTTTTAATGTATACTTGCCGCGATGCTTCTTTGATCGGTCGTGGAACGATGTTCTCATTCTAGGGCAAGAAAAGGAGAAGAAAAAGTGTAAGTTTCAATTGCTGGATTTCATCTTTTCCCCGGATCTGATTTGACTGCGGAGCAGCCGGTTAATCGTTTCCCTGCGCAGGCCGATAAATTGACCGATTTCATCCTGGGTCAGAACATCCGTCAATGTGGACGGTGCAATATAAGGCTGAATCCACGCTTGCAGCTTCAGCAGCCTTTCAGCGGGAGATACCTCGGTTAACTGATCAATGCGCTGCTGCATCATGCGCAGCTTGTCCTGTAATTGCAGGGCGATGGCGCGGCAGCGCTCCGGGTTCTCTTCAAGCTCACGATACCAGTCTGAGCGGGGAAGGACGTCCACCTCGCTTTTCACTAGCGCGATTGCCGAACCAAAATACGGGTTAGGGCTGATCAGGGAATGATGAGGAATAGTTTCGCTCGGCACAATGACGTTTACCAGCAATTGCGTACCGTCGGGGTGAATGCGCACAATTTTTAACATACCGCTTTTCAGATGATACAGAGACCCCGATTCACCTTGTCTGAACAGAGTCTCGCCTTTTTGTAAAATCATAATTATACCTCCACATGTACCCCAACGAAATGCTGAGATTTCCGTACTGCGTTTTATGGGATCAGAATTATTATAGCAGTCCTCACTTTCCGCCTCCAAGTGACAGATTTGGGTCGCGGCACTTAACCCCTCCCATACGTCATGTTGTGACTGAAATCACAATGTGCGGTTCGTGCAGCTTTTACAATACTCTTAACAGATGAAAACCATTCTCAAAAGGAGGGTGCAGATTTCCTGAATCTTATTTGGGACGGGGTGAATACTCGTATGTTCAAGCTTCCTTTTTCTTTTATTGTTACGGGTATGATCAGCTTTGTGCTGTATCATGTTTTGACACTGCTGGACTTTGCAGGCTGGATTACTGACTATCCCCGGACTCCGGACGGCTGGTATATGGTGCATCTGCTGGTTCTCGGTTGGGCGACCATGATCGCGATGGGGGCAGTTTATCAGCTGGTCCCGGTTGTTCTTCAATCAGCTATTTATAGTGAAAAGCTTGGTTTTGTCCAGTACGGGCTCTTTACTTTGGGTACGGCAGGGCTGCTGTTCGCATTTCGTACAGCCCATGCCGGGTGGATTGCCATATGCGCAACGGCGGCATTTCTGGGCATTATGCTGTTTTTGTGGAATATTGGAGTCACTTTATGGAAGAGACGCCGCTGGAATCCAGTTACCCTATGTGCAGCCAGCGCAGTCATTTATTTGGGACTTACAGGGATGAGTGGCATGCTGCTGGGCATGGATTTTCATTTCAATTGGCTCGGGATATACCACGACCGTTTGTTCGGAGCCCATGTATGGCTTGGCATGACCGGATGGTTCGGGCTGCTGATCGTTGGTTTCAGCTACAAGCTGCTGCCCATGTTTTTATTGGCCCATCATTATTCTGAGCGGTTGCAAAAGGAAGTTATCCTGTTGTGGAATGCGGCTGTGTGGTGTGGTGTTCTCGGTTTTATGACGGACTGGGGCTTCGTCAAATCCATTGCCTTTCTTTTGCTGGCAGGGGCATTGGTTCTGTATTGCTGTCATGTGCAGCAGATGTATGCCGTCCGCCATAAGCCCGATCCCGGCGCGGGAGTTACCTGGGCGGTATGGGCTGCAAGGATGCTGGCGGCCGAGGCAGTCATTGCGTCCGTATGCTATCTGCTTATCCCGGATCAACTTCCTCATTCCTTCATTGTAATGATGGTTTGGAGTTATTTATACGGATGGGTTGGAATCACCATTATGGGTTATTTGTCCAAAATCGTTCCTTTTTTGTGGTGGACACACAAGTATGGCCCGCAGGTGGGCAAGATCAAAGTTCCGACCATGGGTCAGCTTCTGCTGGAGCGGCCGGTTCATTCAAGCCTGGCAGTGTTGGCATTTTGTTTGCTGCTGCTCTTGGTTGGAATGGGTTCGGGACAAGGGGGATTGGTGGGAGCGGCCGGGAGTGCGCTGTCCATTGCGGCCTTGATCTATATGAGTGTAATAGCGCGTGTGTTTACAAAATAACGGAAGGCAAGGGAGGAATAACATCATGGGTTTGCATGAAAAAACGGAAATATCAGCAGAAATCATGGCTATGTTGGAGGAGGTATATGATCCGGAGCTTGGCATCAACATCGTGGATTTGGGATTGATTTACGGTGTGCAGTGTACAGAAGGGACCGCAAAAATCACCATGACCCTGACCACACCCGGCTGCCCGATGCATGACATGCTGGTTGGCGGGGTAAAACGGGCAGTTGCCGGACTTCCAGGAATACGTGACGTTCAGGTGCAGGTCGTATGGGAGCCACAGTGGAGTCCGGAGCAAATGTCCGACGAAGCCAAGGAATGGCTGGGCTATCTTTAAATCAGGGAGGATAAGGATATGGAGAAGATGAGCAAAAAGGAATATCAGTAGTTTAATGAAGAGCATTTTATGAAAAAAATCTTGTTCAGGCATGGTCAAAGCGTCGTGTTTACGCTCAGCTTCCGGCCCGGACAGCAGCTTCCACCTCACCGTCATCCCGGCAGCCATTTGTACCTGACCGTGCAGGAAGGGAGAGGAACGCTAACCATCGACGGCAGCGATACAGACATTGTAAAAGGTGACGTTGTCCATTGCGAAGGAGAAGAAGAGTTCTCGTTTCACAACACGGGAGCCGAATCAGCGGTCCTCTACGTTATGCTGAATCATATACCGGATGAACGGTATGCGCAGAATATTTGAACACGCATTTGAAGAAAGCAGTGCTCCGTACGAAAGGAAGATGCCCATGTTCAGGCACTGGTTCAATATATTCATCATGATTGCGGTGTTCGCTGTCCTGGCTATGACCGGTTGTGAATCCGGCCCATCACAAGAATCGTCTGCACCAAAGGAGACCGCTCAACCAGCACTGCCGGAGGAAAAACTTGATCAGCCTCCGGTAAAGCCGGATATCCGAACAGAAGGCGATCAGGTGTATGTTGACCTGACCGCCCAGGTAACCGCTATCGAAATTGCCAAAGGTTACACCTATCATGCATGGACGTTCAACGGCACCGTGCCCGGACCGGTATTGCGGGTGAAGGAAGGGGATACAATTCATCTGACCCTGCGCAATCTGGACCCGAATCTGCCGCATTCCATGGATATGCATGCCGTTCAAGCAGCACCCTCCAAGCATTTTATTGACGTGAACCCGGGAGAGGATGGGATCTTTAAATATAAAGCAGACCATCCCGGCGTATTTATGTATCATTGCGGCACCAAACCGGTGCTGCAGCACCTGGCCAACGGCATGTATGGTATGATTATCGTTGAATCGGCGGAGGGATATCCGACCGATAAGATCGTTGATCGGGAGTATACGATCGTACAAAGCGAATTTTACAAGGAAAATGATCTGCAAGCCTTTAGTGAAGGGGAACCGACACATGTAGTGTTCAACGGCAGCACGGAAGCGATGAAGGATCAGCCTTTTACGGCCAAAGCAGGGGACAGAGTGCGTTTTTATGTGGTCAATGCAGGGCCGAACCGTGTCAGCTCGTTTCATATCGTAGGGGCCATCATGGATCAGGTATATCTGGATGGAAATCCGCAGAATGTACTGCAAGGGATGCAAACCGTGCTTCTACCGGCAGGCGGCGGGGCGATCATTGAGATCGAGGTGAATGAAGAAGGAGAGTACATGATTGTTACTCACCAATTCAACGATGCGGATCGTGGAGCAACAGCAACTTTGTCGGTTACCCGGTAGCTTCAAGATAGAGCGTTTGCGCAAGCGGAGGTTGTTATGTTTGTAATCAAAAGAATATATGACCTGCCTGGCCCGGATGATCAGATCCGGGTGCTGGTGGATCGGCTGTGGCCGCGCGGAATCGATAAACAGCGGGCACAGCTTACGACATGGATGAAGGAATTGGCTCCAAGCGGCGATCTGCGCAGATGGTTTGGACATGATCCCGCTAAGTACATGGAATTCAGCAGCCGTTATAGGGAAGAATTGCGGGACGAGCCTGCTCAGCCTTATCTGCAGCAGCTGCGTGCTTGGGCCGATCAGCAAACGGTGACCTTGCTTTATGCGGCAAAAGATGAGAAGTGCAATCATGCGCTGGTTCTCAAACAAGTGCTTGAGGATACCAAACCGGAGCTTTAATGACTGTTCGCCTAAAAAGAACTGTACCGCGCCATCTGGCTCGGGTACAGTTCTTTTTAGGTTTGAATAGGGGTCCTGGAACATTTTGATGAAAATATACGCTAAGACCTCAATCTTGTAGGGTCCGGGATGCTTTACCCGGACAAGCCGAGTCGCAGGCTTTCACTAAAGCGGATACTATCGTACTCAAGGAGATGATAATAAATTCTTTACTGTTCGTTCCCAATATGTTATATTGAAATGGTGAATTCGGCGGTGGAATTGGCAGCGCGCGATGCCGATGTTGATATAAAGTCTACCAAAGCGTTCACAATAGCAGAGCAGCTGCTCTCTTGTATGGGTGAGTCTCCCTTTCGCCTAAGGCTATGCTCACTCAGGGAGTAATAACTTGTGCACATTTTAGAATAGTCGTTCTCGATTATCGTCGCTTAACCCTTTAAATATGAGGCAGGGATTTTGAAAAAACTAAAGCACGATCGGAAAAATCGTATTAGAAGAATTTGAATAAAAGCCTTTGGCAGACGGCATCCGGCTTCATCAATCGTTTGAGGGAGGTGTGTGACTAATTTAGAATTCTAATTACTTAAAACAAAGAAGGGATTGAGTGAACATGGAATATCGTGTATTAGGTCGTACGGGTCTTAAAGTAAGCAGTTTTGTATTAGGTACTGGTACATTTGGTTTTTGGGGGAACAATACGGCGAAAGAGGCTGCACCCATTCTGGATGAAGCTCTTGCTGGAGGAATTAACCTAATCGATACTGCGGATGTTTATTCAAGTGGTGAATCAGAAGTAATTCTAGGTGAAATTCTAAAAGGTCGTAGGCAGGATGTCATTCTGGCCACTAAGGGCGGACATCCCATGGGCAGTGGACAAAATCAATCCGGAAATTCAAAATATTGGATAAAACGAGCAGTAGAAGATAGTTTGAGAAGGCTGCAAACCGATTATATCGATCTGTATCAACTACATCTGCCTGACCTTAATACCGATATTGAAGAAACGCTTGGTGTACTTACGGATCTGGTCAGTGAAGGGAAGATTCGCTACATTGGCACATCCAATTTTCAGGCCTGGCAAGTCACAGAGGCTCAATGGGCCAGCGAACGCAAAAATGTAGCACGTTTTGTCTCTGAACAATCCCCGTATTCCATTTTAAACCGCAGTATCGAATTCGATTTGCTTGCTGCCACAGCGAAATACGGAATGGGCGTTTTGGTTTGGAGCCCACTTTCGGGTGGTCTATTAACTGGTAAATACCGTTTTGGGGAATCAGTCTCCTCCGATTCAAGAGCAGCCACCTTTGCAGGAAGCTTGCAATCCATTGTTGACCCTAATCGGGAAGAAAATCGGTCCAAGTTTGAAGCCATAGCCAAACTTCAAACACTTGCAGATGAAGCGGGATTGACTTTACCACATCTTGCCATGGCATTCACGCAAGCTCATCCTTCCATTACTTCAGCAATTGTTGGGGCTAGGACGATCGAGCAGCTCCGGGAAACATTAAAGGGTAGTGACATCCGATTAAGCACGGATATACTGGATGCGATCGATACGATTGTTCCACCAGGAGTAACCCTGGATGCGATGGAAAAAGGATGGACTCCCGGTTGGTTACAAGCAGAGAAGCGAAGAATCCTTCGTTAAACCTTTAAGATGGAGGCTTCACCTCAAAACCTTTCCTTTGAGGAAGCAGCGTCAATCCCATTGGTTGGGCTTACATCAAAAACAAAACAATAAAAGGAGCACATAAAAATGAAAATTTCTGAACAAGTCGCATTTGTCACCGGAGCAAACCGAGGTTTTGGCCGCCATCTTACCCTTGAACTTCTATCCAGAGGGGCTAAGGTGTATGCTGGTGCAAGAAATCCGGAGTCCGTTGACATTCCCGGTGCAATTCCTGTAAAGCTTGATATTACTAACCCTCAAGAGGTAGCTGCAGCTGCTACAGCAGCTAAAGATGTTACGCTTCTGATCAACAATGCAGGATTGACTACAGGCGTTTCTTTGCTTGACGGTGATCTCGATAAAATACATTTGGAGTTTAATACGCACTTTTTTGGCACACTTTCCATGGTTCGCACTTTCGCACCTATTCTTATAAATAATGGGGGAGGATCAATACTGAATATTCTTTCCGCATTATCATGGTTCAGTATGGGGGGGAGTGAAGGCGCTTATTCGGCTGCAAAGGCGGCAGAGTGGGCAATGACGAACGAGTTGCGCTTAAATCTGTATCCTCAAAATGTAAAAGTAGCTGGCTTACATGTGGGCTATATGGAGACAGACATGACGTCAGGCGTTGAAGCTCCCAAGTCCAACCCTGCGGAAATCGCAAAAATTGCTATTGATGGAATAGAGTCTGACAGCTTTGAAATTCTTGCTGATGAAGTGAGCCGCAAGCTCCAAAGTGCTCTCGCCGGTGGTGTAGCTGCGATATACCCACAGCTTACAAAATGAGCAAAACTGTACTTATCACCGAAGCATCGGGCGGGATTGGTAAAACGCTAAGCCGGTCACATCTGAAGGCTTAGCGTATGTTTTCGCTAAAATGTTGGCGGGACCCCGAATAGAGGAACAGCAATCCGTCCCTGATGCGGTTTTACCATTTCATAATTTTCACCTTTGCCGTGCCATCTGCCTGTTCTTCCACCGTATAGGAATAACCCAGATTAGTGAGTTCCTCCATCAAGAACACCGGCACACGGTCATTATGAATCCAGATCTCATCCCCTGGACGGCTTCGTTCCAAGGCGGACAGTGTTCTAACCATGGGTTGTGGGGGCTCCAGCCCCCGGTTATCCAGCTCAATGATATGCGGAATTGTCTCGGTATCCCATGATTCTTGTCTCGGAGCCTTTTCTGTATCAATATTCATTGCCATGCTGTGGTCGGCTTCATTAAGCCATTGCCTGTTCTCTTTCCGGACAAGGGTGACCACCCAATGATTCTCCGCTTTTCTCTCTGTTTTACTCACAAAACCCTTCATCTTTAGAAGCGTGATCAATGGAGCGGGTTTGATTGTAGCGTGGAGAATAAACATGTCGTCTTTATCCAGTTTTTTGACTGCGTCCATGATGATGTGAAACGGATCGCTTTTATTGCGCAAATGCGCTCTTACATCCAACTCTACGATGTTAAATTGTTCCTGTTTCATACCATTTATCCCTCCCGGTCGGCTTGGGGGCTTTAACGAAACTCACGAAGCTCCTCACAGGCTTTTTAGATTTTGCCGATTTTGACCTGAAAAACGTCAGGCCCCTCTTCGATGTACTCCCATGTAAATTCATTGGGGTGCATCGCTTCAAACTGATAGCGGAGAGGGAGTGGATCGTGGTCGTTCACCAGCAGCATCGCTTTGGACGGCGGCAGCGCAGAAAATGTATCAAAAATGACCTTGTGCTTGAATTTCGGCGGGTACTCTGTAGCGTTAATCATTGCGGCATATTGATCCATGATTGATTCCTCCTGGTTATTTGTAATTTCATTCACAACCTGATTATAAAATTGGCGGAGATTCAACCCTGTGATTAGACTCACTAAATGCAAAGTCAATGTCAGGCGCAGAAAGGAAGATGCTTTAACCTCTTTATTGATACAGAGGATTGCGGTTAAGGGATGTGCGCGCATAGGCGATTTCTTTTTGCCATGACCATACAAAAAAGAGGTCGACCAGTAAGTTCTGGTGACCTCATCGTACGATCGGGCGGGAAAGTTAATGCAAGTGAGAAATGAGGCTCTGTTTGAGATTGAGCTGCAGGCTGTTGTCCGGGAAGGCTTGCGATACTAAAAATTAAGGCTTCTGACTTTTATAGCTGGTCAAAAATTGCTGCACCTTTGCCGGGTCGGCAGTCAGCTCATTTCCCGTCTTCACCAGCGGGCTGACCGTCGATGCGGCTTTGATTTTGTTTCCCTCATAAAACTGGAGGATTTCATCCTGATTGATCGAATACAGGACCGCCTTTCGCAAATCCTCGCTTTTGCTTACCTCACGGTTGCCGGTAACATTGAAAAGCAGATAAGTGACGCCGTTGCTTTCCAAAGTCTGCAGCTTCAGTTTTGAATCGCTTTTCACAATTTCATATTTGGTTTCCGGAACGCCGTAATAGGCGTAAATTTCACCGCTTCTGAGTGCCGACAGTGCGCTGTCCGCATCCGCGATAAAGCGGAGCGAGATGTTTGCGATTTTCGGTTCATTTTCCGTACCTGGCATATAAGCCGGGTTTTTCTCAAAAACCGCCTCATAGTCATTTTTATAGATCAGGACATATGGACCGCTGGCATACAGCGTATTATTGTATTTTCCGCCTTCGGTCACTGTGTTTTGATCGCCGTAGGGTATGTCTTTGTTAACATCAAAGGTGGACACATCGTAGGTGTTGATGCTTTTGACCTGTTTTTCAGATACAATGCCAGCGGATTGATGGCCCAAATAGTTCAGCACCTGCGGGAATGGCTCTGTGGTTGTCAGCTTAACCACTTGATATTTGCCTTGTGCATTGTTCGCCTTGGTCTTATCCGCAACCAGGGAAGCGATGGGGGCACCCAGCCCTTTTTCCAGCGCTTCGCGGACAGTTCCGCCGTCGGCAGAGTGGATAGAGTCCAAAGCATTCAGATCCGTAACGGCTTCAACCGTCTTTATATGCTCATGGAGTGAATACGTGCGGTGATCCGGTACGGAATTTTGGTCTTTGGCGCGGTTCAAGGAGAAAATGACGTCTTCCGCACCGACTCGCTCACCGGAATCGGCCGCTTTTTTATTTTCTACCTTCGCGAAGTTAATGTCATCTCTCAAAATAAAGTAGTACTCCGAATTGCCTTCGGCGATGGTGAAGTTGCGGGAGAGAGATCCGTCGGCCGTAATTTTGTCGTCATCTGTCAAATTGATCAGGCGCACGTACATATTTGTGTTGATCGTATTGATGGAGCCGTCATTTCCCTTGATTGGATCCAGTGATGTCAGGGTTGAAATCGATTGGGTCAGGACGAGGGGATCTGATGCATTACGGGAAGAATCGTTAAATTCGATATCCTCCCAGGCCAGCGCACGGGATTTGGACAACCGCACGGATTCCGGCTTCAAGATGTCCTTATTGACTGCCTGGCTCTTCAGCGAGATATACAGGGGAGCGATGTAAGCTTTGTCAAAAACGAGACGCTGCTCCAGCTGCTTGTAGGTCTCCGTATATTTCTCAGGTGATTCAGAAGCAGCCTGATCAATCAGCTTGTCGATCTCCGGATCGGACAGGATGCTGTAGTCACCCCCGGTTTTGAACAGGGAACGGACGGCATAGTCCGGGTTGCCTGTCACCGTCGTCCAGCTGGACAAGGCAATGTCATAATTGCCGGCGTCCTTTTGTGCGCTGAAGCTGCCGAAGTCAGGCTGCAAGTTAAGCTTGACGTTAAACCCGTTTTTGGTGAGCTGATCGCGGATGATGTTGACATCGGATTCCTGTGAGGTTTGCGCGAGCAGTTCTACATCTACCCCATTGGAAGTATTCTCAGATGTCTCCTCCGCAGCGGATTTTGCTGTTGGATTGGCAGTGTCAGATTTGGTCGTTATGGAGCAGCCGCTTAAAACCAGTAAAAAAGCAAGTATAATGACGGCAAACGATTTCTTGTTCATCCTTTATTTCCTCCTTGTCTATAGTTTCATATATAAGACTGATGTAATTCCCCGGAATGCATGGAGCATTGGCTAAGCCATTTTCGGATCAAGGGCATCCCGCAAACCATCTCCCAGAAAATTAAAGGAAAGCACAAGTGCGATGATGGCCAAGCCTGGATAAACGGCCAGATAGGAGTTGGTTTCCAGATAGGTGCTGCCCAGCTTCAAAATATTTCCCCACTCCGGAATATGCGGCTCCACACCAAGCCCCAGATAACTTAAGCTGCTGGTGGCGATAACAGCCGATCCGATCGTCAAGGTTGCCTTGACGATCATGGGCGCCATCGAGTTCGGCACAATGTGCTTGAACAGAATGGACAGATTTCCCGAGCCAAGTGCCCGGGCGGCATCGACAAACTCATACGTGGACACCATCATGACGCTGGCCCGCATTGTACGGGCGTAGGTCGGGATGGCTCCGATACTGAGGGCCACAATCAGGTTGACCGTACTGGCGCCAAAAGCGGCGATAATGGCAATGGCCAGCAGAATGCCCGGGATGGAGTAGAGAATATCGAGTGTTCTCATGATGATGTTATCGGAATGGCGGCCATAATATCCGGAGACCGCTCCGAGGATACCACCTGCCAGGAACGGGATCAGGGTAGATATCGTTCCGACAACAAGCGAAATTCTGGCTCCGAAGATGATTCTGGCAAACAGGTCTCTGCCGAAGTTGTCAGTCCCCAGCGGATATGCCAGGCTTGGAGGCTGCAAAATAGCGCTGTAATTGTTTTCCACCGCCATGCTGTAGTCAAAGGTGAATATGCTGCAGATGGAAATGGAGAATAGAAAAACGATAAAAAGCAAACCCAGCATGGGGGCACTGTTCTGCGTGATTCGTTCTGCAATATCCTCCCATTTGGGTGCGGCCGGATCGTTTCTGCTTCGTAGTTTCGCCAGTAAAATGATGCCGAGCAGCAGGGAGAACAGATTGCCTGTTATCGTTGTCAGGATCAGCGGTACCGCAAGCCACACCAGCCCTGGGGCAATATCATTTTTTCCTACAGCCTTCGCAATGATGAGCAGTGCTGCGAGATCAAACAGGGCAACAGCGCACAGGATGAGCATGGCGGCAGGGAAGGCATCCGCCACATAAGGCTTGAACATATTCAAGGCCGATACAGCAATCACGAAAAGCTGTGTGAGCAGCATATACACAGCCAGCGTATACTCGGCTGTCTTTTGTTTTTTTACAAGTCCAAATGCCGCAGTCACAATAAAAATATTGCCTGTGGCGATGCTTAGAAGCTGGATGTAACCGAGCGCTCTTGTGCGGCGGCGGATGGCCCCGTAACGAAGGAGATCCGTGCGAACCATTACCGTAACGACAGCCTGCAGCAGGGTGAAGAAGGCATAGAGCATACATACCGTAAACACCAGCGGCTTTAGCGAACGGCTGTCATAGCTGAAGCTGTTGAACAGCAGAATCAGTGTAACCACGAGCGAGCTGATCCAGGTAAAGACGGCCTGGTTGTACTCTGTGGATGTTTTAAGCTTGTGCCCATCTTCGTGACGGGCGAAACGTCTTTTGGACAATGGACTTCACCTGCTTTAATAATGTTTCATTTTTGTGCGGATTCTCGGATCAATAAAGGCATACATCACATCCACGATGACGTTGACGAGTGATATGGTAATCGCTGTGTACACCACTCCGCCCATAATGGCTGGAATATCGGGGATAAACTGCTTATCCACGATATAGCTGCCGAGCCCGCTGATATTGAATACCTTCTCCGTCACGGCCGCTCCTCCCAGCATGGCGCCGAACTGCAGCCCAACCACGGTGATGATCGGGATAAGGGCGTTGCGGACCGCATGCTTCATCAGCACTTGCGACCGGTTAAGCCCTTTGGCCCTGGCCGTCAGAATATAATCCTCATGGATCACCTCCAGCGTGGAAGACCGGGTCATTCTTGCGACCGCAGCCGTCAAGCCGGTTCCCAGCACAAGGACTGGCATCACGAAGGACAATGCGTTTTGCGGGTTATAGGTTGCGGGAAGCCATCCCAGATGAATCGAAAAATTCAGGATGAGCACCAGTCCCTGCCAAAAGTTCGGGATGGACAAGCCCAGCAGAGCGACGAACATAAAGCTGTGATCGAACAAGGAATTCGGCCTTACCGCCGAAAGGATGCCGATCGGCAGAGCGATCACCAGCGCCAGCAAAAGCGAGATGGTTGCAAGCATGAATGTGACCGGAAACTTTCTGGCAATTGTGGGAACGACCTCTTCATTGCCGGTGAACGAGCTGCCGAGATTAAAGGTCATGATGCCTTTTAAGCTGTTCCACAGCTGTGTGAGATAAGGCTGATCCAGCCCATACAATGAATTAAATGACTGAATTTGTGCAGGCGTCGCTGTTTCGCCAAGAATGTTGGCGGCCGGATTGAATGGTGACAGATACAGGATGGTAAATACCATCAGCGCCACACCAAGGATGACGAAGAGCGTCATGACCAGCCGTTCGAATACGAACTTCACATAAGGATTGCTGTACATCAGCATCAGGCTATACATCAGCAGACCGGGAATGATGGATAACAAAAGAAACAACGGATGCTTTGCAAGCGAGCGGAACGTGTCTGTAAAGCTGTGCTCTCCTGCTTGGTTATCCTGTGCCCGCTGAGCAACCTCTTCGTTGACGATTTCCCGAAACCGCGCTTCCGCCCGCTGAACCACTTCCCGGTACGTTTCACGCTTGTTTGGCTGCTGCCCGAAAAAAAGCTGTTTATGTATAAGCTGCTGCTCAAACTCAGCCGTGAGCCTGTCATAATGCCCTGCAGCCCGCAGCTCTGTTTCCACCTGCGCCTGCAGGGTGAGTGCGGGGGAGGTTCTTCTGCGGTGCAGATGCACCAGCAGGACAACGAGATTTACCGGGGCGCCGGTCAGCAACAGCCAGAAGCGGTATGCAGGATGGAGCATCATCTGCCCGTAAGCTTCGGCAACAGCGTGGGAATAGCCTGAAGAAGCTTTGGTGGCTGCGGATAGTTCCAACAGATTTCACCTCCTTACAAAATTAAATTGTACTAATCCGATGAATATAGTACATTTTATTTGGGCATTTGTGGTTAGTCAAGACAATTCAGAAACGGATGGTACTTTTAACTTGGCAGGTGATTCGTGTGGAACCTATTTTAAAAATCAGAGATTTACGCGTAACCTTTGCCTCACGCAGCCTGGAGGTCGAAGCTGTGCGGGGAGTGAGCTTTGAGCTTTATCCGGGGGAAACGCTTGGAATTGTTGGGGAATCAGGCAGTGGTAAAAGTATTACCGCACGGTCGATCATGCGGCTGCTGCCGTCACCGCCAGCATCGATCAGGGGCGGAAAGATTGTTTTTCTGGGTGACGATTTGGTGCAAAAAACGCAGCCAGAAATGGAGAGCATCCGCGGCAAGGATATCGGCATGATCTTTCAGGACCCGATGACCTCACTCAATCCGACGATCCGGATCGGTGAGCAGATTGCGGAAACTTTAATCAAGCATCAAAAGCTGTCTCACAGGCAGGCAAAGGAGCAGGCCATTGAGATGCTGAAGCTTGTGGGCATCCGGGAGCCGGAAAGGAGATACGAGCAATATCCGCATGAATTTTCGGGAGGAATGCGCCAGCGGGCGATGATCGCCATTGCGCTTGCCTGCCGCCCGGCCCTGCTGATCGCGGATGAACCGACGACCGCGCTTGATGTGACGATCCAGGCGCAAATTTTGCAGGTGATGAAGCATATGCAGCAGCAATTTGGCACGTCCATCATCCTGATTACACATGACCTGGGCATCGTGGCAGGTATGTGCGACCGGGTAGCGGTCATGAAGGAGGGCGAGATTGTCGAGTCGGGAACGGTTGCGGACATCTTCGAAAATGCGAAGCATCCCTACACACGCAAGCTGCTGAACGCTCTTCCGCGATTACATGAAAGCAAGAAGCCTAAGAGGCAGGAGCAGGCCAGTTTAAGTGAAAAAAGCGAACGTCCACTGGTCGAGGTGCGTGCACTCAAGCAATTTTTTGATATGGGGAAAGGTCAGGTGGTGCGGGCGGTTAACGATATCAGTTTTTATATCAGAGAAGGAGAGACGCTCGGGCTGGTGGGGGAGTCGGGCAGCGGGAAATCCACAACGGGACGTTCCATTCTGCGGCTTCATGAGCCCACAGGCGGAGAGGTGCTCTATAAGGGCATGGCGCTCGGACGCCTGTCAGCCAAGGAAATGAAACAGATGCGGCGGTACATGCAAATCATTTTCCAGGACCCGTATGCCTCTTTGAACCCACGTAAAAAAGTGCGGGACATTATTGGAGAGGCTCTGGATATACATAAGCTTTACGGCAGCAAGCCGCAGCGTGGAAAAAGAGTGGAAGAGCTGCTGGACATGGTCGGGCTTGACTCTTCATTCGCCAACCGCTATCCGCATGAATTCTCAGGTGGACAGCGGCAGCGGATCGGGATTGCCCGCGCGCTGGCTGTTGAACCCCGATTCATTGTCTGTGACGAACCTCTCTCGGCGCTTGACGTTTCAATCCAGTCACAAATTGTGAAGCTGCTCGAAGATCTTCAGCGGCGATTGAATCTCACTTATCTTTTTATCGCCCACGACCTCGCCATGGTCAAGCATATCAGTGACAGGGTGGCCGTGATGTATGCAGGTAAAATTGTTGAGCTCGCGGAAAGCGAAGAGCTGTATGCCAATCCGCAGCATGAATACACGAAATCGCTCCTTTCCGCGATTCCTGTGCCTGACCCGAAAGCAGGGAAAACGAAAAAGGAACAGATTATTGAAGAGGAGCAGGGAGCAGATAAATACCAGTTGGAGAGCTCCCGCATGATTGAAGTTTCCAAAGGCCATTGGGTGGCGGTCCCCTCTTAGCAGCAAATGCCTATTGCTAAGGACAAAAGTAATTGACAGTGGCGATCAAGTCCATTTATACTCTAAAAAAATCCAAGCGGAATGATAGGCATGCAGACTGGACCAACCGGATGCGTATGTTCCCCGTTAGTTGAATATCGTTTCAGGGAAATGTTATATGAGTGAGTGTTTTGGTCATTATAAAATCTATTTGTTCATCATCACCCATATAGAAAGAGTGGGCTCCTGTTTGCACAAACCCCATCTTTTTATAAAAAGCAATGGCATTTTGATTTTTTTCCCATACGCCCAGCCAGATTTTCTTTTTATTATGTTCCAGCGCAATTTCCGCAGCTTTATTTAACAGAATTTTACCAAGCCCGTGTTTTTGAAAAGTGTTCCTTATATAAATTCTCTCGATCTCAAGAGACTCATCACCCATGTTTTCGGATTGGGCATCATTCATATTTACCTTTAAATATCCTGCAAGCTCTTCATTGGAACAAATGAAAAAGAATTCCGAAGTGTTATTGGACAATTCCTTTTCCAACTGTTTAGAGTTAAACGCTCTTTCCAAATAGGCTCTCATATGATCAGGTGAATTCTGATCTTTAAATGTATCGTTGAATGTTTCTATACTTATTTCTTGGAGTAATTGTAAATCTTCATGGCTGCACTTTTTTATTGTTATGGTCATTAGAATAGGTCTCTCCTTTAATAATCAATACGTTCTCTTATTTCCTTTTTTTACAAATTCCCAATCTTTTTCTATGTTTTTTCTTACTCTTTGCAGAAGAATGAAAATGGTTTCTGCTTCACTTTCGGATAATCCCGCTAATGCGACACGATTTGAGTGCTCATTTTCTCTTTTTATATAGGGAAACACATGTTTCCCTTTTTCTGTTGGAAAGAGCTTATTAATTTTTTTGTTATGTTCATCATCTTTCTTTTCGATAAAATCATTCATTTCAAGTTTTTTTATGGCCCGGGCTGCGGTTGTCCGGTCTACTTTAATCATTTCAGCCAACTTTTCCTGAATGATTCCTGGATGTTCACAGATTCGGACAAGATACAAGTACTGCCCTTTGGTAAGGTCATGTTCTTTAAATTCTATATTGCTTATAGAATCCAATGCCCTTGCGATCATTCCAATTTCACGCAGAATTTCCCTCATAAGTTAACCTCATTAACACGTATTTTGTTGCAAATGCAATAAAAATAACATACTTTAACTTTAACCTAACTTTGTTGAGTTTGCAACAAAAAAGAATAACGAGACCCAATAAAGTGAGATATGTTTTTTAGATGTCGGTTTGTAGAAGAATACATGATGATGTTGATCCCCATTTACCTTGACCTGGTGTTGGCTCCAGGTTGTAAAATAGCCCTATAATTTCAGCAAAGAGGAGATCGGTATTGGAATGAACAGTTATACAATGAAAGAGATGATGTACTTATGCGATACGACCGAAGATGCTTTGCGATATTATGAAAAAATCGGGCTGCTCACCCAGATCCAAAGAAAGAAAAACAGGCACCGTATCTACAACGATCGGGATAAAGAAATTATTTTAGTCATCAAATGTTTAAGAAAAACCGGAATGTCTCTTGAGGAAATCCGTCCTTTTTTGGGGCTTTACAGAGACAATAACATGGAGATGGATGAGGAAATGAGAGAGATGCTGCGCAGCTATCAGGAGAAAATCAAAAGGCAGCAAAGCGATTTGCAGAAAATTTGGGAGACGATCGAATACAAGCTGCAAAGCGGAGAGCCTCTATCGGTCATTCCAGCTTCCGAGAGATAATCCGAACATTACTTTTATGCTCCTGATCAGGTTGACCTGGTGTTCAGACAAGGTTGCAGGCAATACGATGATGTACCCGAAGGTTACGGAGGAAATGGGGAGAGAGCTTGTACAAGCAGCGCTCGGGCTGGGCATTAAGACTCGCGGTTTGCAAATCGTGGCACAGGACTGAAAAGAGGACGCAGGAACACGGAAAGTCCATACAAGATAGCGGAATAAAGTAAAACAATGGCCAGAACGCGCATATCATCGTTCCGGCCATTGTTATTACGGCAATACAGCGCCCATTTCAAGGGAAAACAGCAATAAATAATTGCGTATAACATAAATTATACGCTGTTTTTGTTTATTTCGACTTTATTTGTTAAGGAAGACCACTTACCCGAATAAAGGCCATTAAGTCCGAAAAATTAAAATGAAAGTCTGAGAGATTAAAAATACGTAACTATAATTATGTAAACTTAAAACTTGCATTATTATCCCAACTTCCTATACACTGTGTGGGTAGAAACAGTTTCCAATAGATGAAAGGGAGAAAAAAGTTGCCGAAATCAAAAACAGATCACTCCATCATCGAAGAAATCTATGAAGAAGAGCTGCAGGCCTTCCGAATTTGGATGAAGGATAGCGGCTTTACGGCCCATACGCAAAAAAATTATATAAGCGATGTGTACCAGTTCCTCCATTCCTTGAATGAAAAGCCTTTACAGCTGGTGAAAAAGATTCATGTCATGGCGTATCTGTCACAAGCGAGAGAGAACGGGGCGGGGGACAGCACACGCAACCGGAAGCATGCTGCCGTCAACAGCTTCTTCAAAGCTTTGCAGGAATTCGAGCTAAGCACGAACAACCCGGCGGCTGGCATCAAGAAGGCCAAGACAGAAAAGAACAGATCGCCCGTCTATTTGGATGAAAAAGACATTCAGCCGTTTCTATTATCTGTAACCGGGAAATATGCGAGCCGGAATCAGGCCATATTTTTGCTGATGGTGTATATGGGGCTGCGTGTCGGTGAAGTTCATGCGCTTAATGTAGGAGATTTTAATCCGGAACGCCGGGAGCTGAGCGTATTTGGCAAAGGGCGCAAATGGCGGACCCTGCCTGTTCCGGCCGAGGTGGCCCGCTTGTTGCAGGAGGCGGTGAATACCCGGCTTCAGCCCTGGCGCAGCAAGGAACAAGCCTTGTTCGTCTCGCAAAAAGGGCGGCGGCTGGCGATTCGTACCATTCAGCAAATCGCGTATGAAACGTTCGAGCAGTACCAGGTGAAAAAAGGAACTGTTCAGCGAACAACTTTTTCGAGCCATAAGCTGCGGCATACGTTTGCCACCATGCTCCTGCGCAAAGGGGCCGATCTGAGAACGGTGCAAGAGCTGCTTGGACATTCGTCGATCCAGACAACGACTATTTACACACATGTGACCAACCGGGAGAAAGAAACAGCAATGAATTTGTTGGATGTGCAACTCCCTTCATAATGGTTTCATAAATATTATTATGTAAACCAAAGAAGTAATACAAGATGTATTGGAAAACAAACGAAGAAGCGCCGCTACCTCTGATAGGTACGCGGCGCTTTTATAGTTCAACCTCGCGTGAGAAGTCCTTGTTTCCTTCCAAATCAAGTTCGAGATCATGAAGAGGAGAGTTTTTAAAAAAATCCGTCAATTGCATAAATCATCCCTCCCTTCAGCTAGACTGGCAGCTATATTAAAGCATAAGCTGCTTGTATTTAATCGCCCAATTTACTTGTTAGAAAAATCAATATGCGATATATTGGTTTTATGGATAAATTACATATTGCCAAAGTGAATCGTATGTCGTTAAGAGATCAGGTGTATATGTTGTTAAAAGAAGCTATCATCTCGCTTGAGCTTGCTCCAGAGGAGCGCATTCATGATGCCAAGCTGGCCGATTCCTTCGGCGTCAGTCGGACGCCTGTACGTGAAGCTTTGAAGCGGCTGGAGGATGAAGGACTGATCCAGTCCTTTCCAGGATCGGTAACTAAGGTAGCGCCGCTCCGTGAGGAGGATGCGGCCCATGCCTTCGTTGTTGTGGCTTCGCTGTTTGGCCTTGCCGCCAGATTGGGCTGCAAGCATCTGGACCAGAAGCATCTTGAGCGTTTGGAGGCTGCCAATGAAAGGCTGCTTACGGCTTTACAGCAGCAGGACACCACAGCAGCATTGGAGGAGGATACTCGTTTTCACTCCATTTTTATTGAAGCGGCTGCCAATCCGGAGCTGCAGGATGCGCTGGAACGGATTCTTCCGAAGGTGCGGCGCATCTCGCTGGCGAAATTTTCATCCATTAGCGGCTTTCACTCGGTGGAGGAGCATAGAGAGATTATTTCAGCGGCCAGGGAAGGCAACGCACAGAAGGCCGGGGAACTGACGGAACGGAATTGGTTAACACTGGGGGCGCTGCTGGCCGGGCAGAAGGGGGGGAGCAAATGAAGCCGCTGTGGATCGGGATTTTAGCAGCCTTTTTCTTTGCGTTTACTTTTATTCTGAACCGGATAATGAATCTGGAAGGGGGCAGCTGGGCCTGGAGCGCTTCCTTACGATATGAGATGATGCTTCCGCTGCTGCTGGGGCTCGTGGCCTTGCGCGGCGGGATTGCTCCTGTTTTTAGAGAAATCAGAAGCAATCCGGGGGCATGGATGCTGTGGAGCTTTATCGGGTTCGTGCTGTTCTATGCGCCTATCTGCTTTGCTTCCGTATATGGCCCAGGGTGGCTGGTGGCGGCCACATGGCAGCTTACAATCGTCATCGGCTTGATGATTGCCCCCGTACTTGAGGAAAACTGGAGGAAGCAGGGACTGACCGTCGTCTTTAAATCCTCTATCCCCGTTGCCGCTTTATGCACATCTCTCATCATCTTATCGGGTATAGTTCTTGTTCAGGCGGGTCATGCGGCAAGCATTACCGGCCGTGAATTGCTGCTGGGAGTGCTGCCGATTATCATCGCCTGTGCCGCATACCCCGCAGGGAACCGAAAGCTGATGCAAATCAGCGGCGGACGTCTTGATGCTCCCCAGCGCGTGCTGGCCATGACGTTATGCAGCCTGCCGTTCTGGCTGCTGCTGTCCCTGTATGCATGGATGACGTCCGGACCTCCAAGTGCAAGCCAGCTGTATAACTCGTTGCTTGTTGCCGTTTTCTCCGGTGTGGCGGCGACGGTGCTGTTTTTTCAGGCAACCCAAATGGTCCGCAGCAGCCCGCAGCGGCTGGCCGGTGTGGAAGCGACACAATCGCTGGAAGTAGTCTTTGCCTTGATCGCGGAGGTGATTGTACTATCTGCGCCTTTGCCTGGCTTAACAGGCTGGACTGGTTTATTACTTGTTGTTGGGGGCATGGTCATTCACTCTTTCGCCACACTGCCTAAAGCTGCTGAGAAGGCCCGATCCGTCCGGACGGAATCGACAGGACCGTGATATGGACTTTGAATTAAGCCCAAGGCTCCTTCTCTGAACGCTGTTCCTTTTTCCCGCCGGGTGATATAATTACGCGGTACATGCCTGAAAAAGGAGCTTAGTTGACGTTATGAACTTTACAGTTGAATTTTTATCTTTTTTTGTCATTCAGGTTGACGGCAAGGATGGACAGGGCGGCAAAACATACAAGCATTACGCCACGATGGACGATTATGATTACGAAGAGAGCGATGTCAAGAAATTTCTTGACGGAGAATTCGCACGGATCAGCAAACGCAAGGTGGAGAAAAATCCGAGCACAGAGCAGGCTCCGACCAAAATCGGCCGCTTTATCGTAGAGCCGGAGCATGATTTGAGCAGCAACCCCAACTTTAACATGTTCGCCCGTCTGCGTGCGGCAGGGGACAAGGAAGATTTTAAGAATGCCTGCGATGATCTGGTCCGTATGTACCTTGATACAAGCGCTGTACGGGGCGGGGCGCTGATTGTCGTGCAGACCATCATGAACACCCATTCAGATGATCCGTTTATTTTCGTGTTGAAATGCGACTTTGAACCGAAAATTGCGCGTATTTCCGAGAGCAGCCTCATCAGCGAGGTGGAAATGGCCATTTCCGCCCGCAACATGAAATCTATTATGTATCCTTATATGATAGAAGAAGGCATGGTAGATGAGTGGGAGCTCAAGATTCACCAATCCTCCCATGCACGCTATTTTGAGGATTTCCTGAAATTTGTGACCTATGAGCAGTCCATGCCAGAGATTGTCAATGAGCATGTCATGAGCTTTGTACAGGACTATGTCGAGACCAAGTGGCCGGATGCGGAGAGTGAGGCGAGACAGCAGGAGGAGCGGGATTTGGAGCTATGGGCGTCCAGTGAGAAGCGTGATTTGCAGGAAAAATGGGAGCCTGTTCAGGTTGCCGAGGCGGCCCAGCGCATCGTGGAACTCAAGCCGGAGATTGAAATTCGCTTCAAGCTTGACGATACAACCGTGCGTGGTCTGCTGTCCGACTTCGGCGGCAAGTTGCATATTGCGAAGCTGCATGACCGGTATGCGCTCATTATTGAGGGGGACTCCTTTACGTTTGACAAAGGCTTTTCGCCGGTCGAGCTGCTGCAGCCGGAGTCGTTTGCGGAAGTGGCTGAGCGGCTGCTGCAGAAGAGGGAAGAGGAAGCGGAGGTCATGTAAAAAGCTGATTGGCCCGTACACCATTTGCAGTCCGGGCCAGTTTTGTTCCATGCTCCTTTTTCGTAATGTAGAATGCATGTTTTATTTTTAAAGGAGGAAACCCGTTGTTCTCATTATCTGCCATGATGCTCTTTATCGGCGCGTCGGTATTATTGATTCTGGTTCCGGGTCCTGACCTGATTTTCACGGTTACACAGGGCATAACGAACGGACGCAAGGCAGGGGTCATGACGGCCATTGGCCTCAGTCTTGGCAATACTGTACATACGCTGGCAGCCGCATTGGGTTTATCGATTATTGTACAGACCTCGGCCACCGTGTTTACCGTATTTAAAGTAGCCGGGGCATGTTATCTCTTTTATCTGGCCTATCAATCTTTTATTCACCGCAAGGATCGGAGTGTCTTGTCGAGCGCTTCCAATCAGCAGGGCTTCAGGCTCCTGTTCAAAGGCATGACCATGAATGTTCTGAATCCGAAGGTTGCCATTTTCTTTCTTGCTTTTCTGCCCCAGTTTGTCAATTACAGCTATGGATATGTACCTCTGCAGATGATTGTACTCGGCGTTGTGTTTATGGTGCTTACCGCTATCATCTTCGGGTTGCTCGGGTATTTTGCCGGCGTATTTCACCGCAGACTGCTGCACAGCGAGCGATTTAACGAATGGCTTGCCTGCGGGGCATCCGCTATTTTTGTGCTTCTTGGGATTAAACTGATTACTACGAAAGCATAACAGTCAATCCGGGCAGCGTCCACAAGAAGTCCGGCGGATGAGATTGCGTGTTTGTTATGATATAATAGTAGATTCAGAAACACCAATCTTGTATTTGCAGTTTTAAAACCGGCGGCAACTGGAGGGACTAATGAAATGAAAATGCGTTGGTGCAGGCCGCTTGCCGGGCTCCTGCTGACCAGCATGATGCTGATCTCCTGCACGTCAGAGCCGGCTGAAGAAAAGGATAAGCCAGCGATAATGGATGTGCAGGATGTTGAAGATGGACAGACGATTACTGTCGTACCGGCTGTGCCGGCCAAGACAGGAGAAGATACGACCAAATATCAAATTCAAACGAGATTGACGGATTTTCATTTGTTTGACAGCACCAGCGGCATTGCCTGGGGCGTGACACGCAATGCACTGCGCATCTACTATACCCATGACCAGGGAGAAACGTGGACGAATATCTCTCCATCCGAGAATATTCCTTTTCCCGGAGAGCTGGAATACGGCAAGGAGATTTGGTTTACGGACGCAAGCCATGGATGGATCGTACGCCAAACCTGGGACCGGACTTCAACGATTGTACTGCGCACGAATAACGGGGGGGCCACCTGGAATCTCACCGCATTGCCGAGCGGCGGAACCGTAAGCGCCCTGTTTTTTACGAACCCGTCTACCGGCTGGATTATGGCGTCTGACTTCGCCAACGAAACCAGGGAACAGAAAATTTTGTATCACACGAAGGACAGCGGCGCAACCTGGGCCATGTATATGCAGAATTCTGGCGATTTGGCCGAAGACAGCCGTCTTCCCGTGCTGCCTCTGACCGGCAAGGTAACCGGAATTCGCTTCAGGCAAAACGGTGAAGGGATGGTTACCTTGAATTTTGAAGGATCACCGGCCCTGTATGTGACAAAGGATGAAGGAAAGACCTGGTCCTCCTCCTCTGATCTGGACACACCTGCGGCGTGCAGTGCAGATGCCGGCAGCAAGCCGCAGTTTGCGGATGCGATCGATCTTTCCGGCTGGCTGCCGCTAAAATGCTCTACATCCGGGAAAACACGATATAGCGGCTATTTCACATCGGACAGTGGCTTGACCTGGGACTTTTCCTTCATGCCTTTGGCTGTGCCCGAGCATCCGGAGAGCGCAGCCGTCCCAACCTTTCTGAACCGAAGGGAAGGCTGGATTCTGCTGAATGGGGCGGTTCACTATACGGCGAATGGAGGCCGTACCTGGACGCGCTTTGCGCCTAACAGAATTTTGTCGGACATGCTGGCCAAGTATCCTGAGCCGGTAAAAATCAGATTTGCCTCATCCAGAGTGGGTTGGCTATTGATTGAAAAAGCGGAGGACCGTAAATCGCTGCTGATGCAGACGACAGACGGCGGCCGTACCTGGAGAGTTTTATAGCAGACACGAGGACAAGCAGCGGTGATTGCCGTCTGCTTGTTTTTCAATTTTTAGTGCTTCAATTTTTGTTTTATATGTGAAAATAATCACAATTTTATTAAGTTTCTCTTGTTATAATGGGTACATAAAGAACCTAGGAGTGATCCCCTTGAAAGCTAATCCGAATGTCGAGCCGAATATGACCGCATATTTGCTTCAATTCTGCTACACCTGTATCGATGCAAGTGAATGTACGACTGAAGATGATTGCAGACGCTGTGCTGAGCATTATGCAGAGCAAAACCGGATGGAAGCAGAAAGCGATGAAACCCGATGGTATCTGCGGCAGGTTCACGCTTAAGGGGCTATAACATGAGCTGCATGTCCCCATTTCAATACAAATTCGGCTGAAGCCTCCCGAACGCTGTTTCGGCGAGGCTTTTACTGTTGCCGGTAAAAGTCGGGGGCCAGGCGTGGTCAAGTATTTGCGGCTCGGGCATATACATGGGGAGAAGAAAGAACAGCTCTCTACTTCGTAAAGGGGGATCATTCTGTGGGGTTCGAATCACTATGGATGTTTGATTTGATGGGAACCGTATTTCCTGTCTTTTTTGTCATGATACTTGGAATTATCATTTTGTCGGCCGGGAAGGAAATTTTGGGCTGGAAGCGGAACCGGACGGAGCCGGTGCTGACGGTAAGCTCCCGCATCGCCTCCAGACGAATGTATATACAGCAAAGACAGCTGGACGATTCGTCCCCTGCTACGACTACATTGTATTACTTAACCTTTGAAGTGGAGAGCGGGGACAGACTCGAGTTTAAAGTGAACGGGGAGCAGTATGGGATGTGCTCGGAGGGGGATTCGGGCAGGCTGACCTTCCAGGGGACCAGGTATATCGGGTTTGAGCGTGACCATCGTCCCCATTCCATGGGCACCGGAGGCATGGTCTCCGGGTGAGTACAGCAGGAAGATGCGTGCCATTCTCCAATCGTGTTTCTGCAGCTGCCTAAATGGTTTCATATAATAGAAAGGAGTTGTTATACTGGGGTAAATCCCTCAAGGAGGAAAATGGATATGAGGTTTGAAGAGCAGGTTGTGATCGTTACAGGGGCAGCCCAGGGGATCGGCAGCGCAGTCGCTGCCGCGTACGCAGGTGAAGGGGCCCGCGTCGTGCTTGCCGATCATGATGCGGAAAAAGGAGCGGCAGCGGCGGCGGCTTTACGCAGCGAGGGACATGAAGCCATGTTTGTTGCATGCGACATGCGCAGCGAGGAGGACATTCTCAGACTGGTTCATACAGCCAAGGAGCAATACGGCACCATACATATACTCATCAACAACGCGGGTAAAGGTGTATGGAAATCCCCCTATGAGCTGACGGCTGCCGAATGGGACGATGTGATGAACACGAATGCGCGCAGCTGCTTTCTGGCCAGCCGGGAAACGGCGAAGGTGATGAAAAGCAATGCAGAGGGCGGTTCTATCGTTAACATCGCCTCCACCCGTGCTGCCATGTCCGAGTCTGACACGGAAGCATATGCCGCTTCCAAAGGCGCGATCACCGCACTGACGCATGCGCTGGCCGTTTCGCTCGGACGTGATGGCATCCGTGTCAACTGTATCAGCCCGGGCTGGATTGAGACAGGGGATTATGGGCAGCTTCGCCCGGAGGACCACAGCCAGCATCCCTCGGGGCGTGTGGGAAAACCGGAGGATATTGCCAGGGCCTGCCTGTATTTGACGGAGCCAGGCAATGACTTCATTACAGGTGAAAATTTGGTGATTGACGGCGGAATGACACGCAAAATGATCTATATTCCCTGAGCGTAAGGCTGTGTACTATACCTTTCCGGAACGAAATGCTTCGGAAAGGTATTTTTTTGTATCCGAACAAGTCACCTAATAGGCGGATGCACAATACGATATAGTATGTAATCAGGAGCAAGGAGGGGATTGGGTGGCTGTCATCAAATCCAATTCAGAGGACGTCAAGCTGCTGGGCCGTCTGATGAGAGCGGAAGCCGAGGGCGAAGGGGAGCAGGGAATGCTGATGGTCGGCAATGTCGGCGTGAACCGCATTCTCGGCAACTGCCTCGATTTCAGGGATATCCGGCAGATGAAGCAGATGGTTTTTCAGAGCCCTGGCGGCTTTGAAGCAACACAGAAGGGGTATTTTTATCAAAGGGCTCGTGAGCGGGATATCCGGCTTGCCCGGCGGGTCATCAACGGAGAAAAAATTTGGCCGGCCTCCAACGCTTTATGGTTTTTCAGGCCTGCTGGCGGATGTCCCGGAACGTGGTATAACCAAAGCCACTCAGGCCGTTTTAAAGCTCATTGCTTCTATAACCCGTCAGCAGCTGACTGTCCTGCAGTTTACTAGAGAAGAAGAAACATATTCAGGGAGGGTATTCAATGATGTCTCAATTTTATCCGCCATATGCATATGAGGGGGGGTTCACGGATCCGTACAGATTTGCATCCAATGCCGCACCCGTGCAGATGATGCCCCAAGCCGGGATGATGCCGATGGGAACGAACATGGGCATGAACGTTACAGGTCAAGGCATGGTTCCGCCACAGGTTAACAGCGGAAGCATGATGACCCCGACAGGAACCGTCGTACAGGCGCCGCAGTTTGAACAATCCTACATCGAGAACATTTTGCGTTTGAATCTTGGTAAAACGGGTACCTTTTATATGACCTATGAGAACAATAAAGACTGGAACGCCAAAATTTTCAAAGGAAAAGTGGAAGCCGCCGGCCGTGATCATATTATTATCAGCGACCCGTCAGGCATGCGGATTATGCTATTAATGGTGAACCTTGACTATGCCACCTTTAACGAGCCGCTCGTCTATCAGTATCCCGGAGTCATGGGCAATCCTCCGACAACGTCGAGATAAATCGCTTTTTCCTCTCATATGATGTACGAACCCTCTGCTCAGCAGAGGGTTAACTGTCGTTTGGGGCCAAAATCGGGCTTTTCGGCCTCAAAATACCGGATATCAGCTAAAATCTGCATAAAATCGGGTTATCTTCCGTGTTTGCAGTCATAGCCGGCTATTTCGTTGTGTAGTCTATAACTATATAATGTAATATAAGAATTTACTTATGAGAAGAGGAGTGAGCCCGTTGGGAAGTTGAAGCTGAGTCTTGGATTCAATCACAGTACAGTACAAACCAATCGAAGGAGGTGCTCCTGTCTGTCTGCAACGAGGACGGATAGGGAAATTTATTGAGTAGTGATCCTTTACCCATAATTTTAAATTTGGTGGCAGTTCTCTTTTTGGTACTGCTTAACGGCTTTTTTGTATCCGCTGAGTTTGCCATGGTCAAGGTCAGGGGAAGTCGGATCGATATGCTGATGGATACCGGCAACAAGAGGGCTGCCTATGCTTCAAACATGATTCATAACCTGGACGCTTATTTATCCGCTTGTCAGTTGGGCATCACCCTGGCATCCCTGGGATTGGGATGGATCGGCGAACCCGCCATTGCTGGCCTGATTGAGCCGCTGTTTGCGTCCGCGGGTCTTGGACCCGTCTATGTACACGGAACCGCCGTTGTCATTGCTTTTATCCTGATTACCATTCTCCATATTGTGCTTGGTGAATTGGCGCCAAAGACGATCGCCATCCGCAATGCAGAAAAGATTACATTATACTCGGCCGCCTTGATGACATGGTTTTATAAGATCATGTATCCATTTATCTGGGTACTGAACGGCCTGGCCAACCGATTGCTGCGGTTATTCCGGATCGAGCCGGTATCTGAATATGATGGATCCGCTCATACCGAAGAGGAAATCCGCATACTGATGAAGGAAAGCAATAAAAGCGGACTAATTGATAACACAGAATTGGCGCTTGTTGATAATATATTTGATTTTTCGACAACCACGGCGCGTGAGATTATGATTCCGCGAACGGAAATGATCTGTCTGTATAGTCATTTTTCGACAGAAGAGAACCTGACCATCGCTCTGGACAGCATGCGAACCCGCTATCCGATCTGCGGGGAAGACAAGGATCATATTATCGGGTTCATTCATATCAAGGATCTGCTGCGGGCGGATACTTTGGATACCCGGACGATGATCAGGCCGATTCTGGCTGTTCCCGAGTCGACACAGATCAGCGATTTGCTGAAAAAGATGCAGCGCAGCAAGACGCAAATTGCGATCCTGATCGACGAATATGGCGGAACCTCCGGCCTCGTCACCCTTGAAGACATTATGGAAGAAATCGTGGGTGAAATTCAGGATGAATTTGATCAGGAGCGGCCAGTGCTGGAGCAGATCGGAGAAGAAGAATTCTCCATCGACGGCATGATGCTGATTGAAGAGTTCAACGACCATTTCGGTCTTGAACTGAGCAGCGAGGATCTCGATACGGTCGGAGGGTGGATGTACTCGCAAATTGAAGCCATTCCTCCCCAGCCGGGACAATCTGTTGCCCATAATGGCTTCCTGATTATGGTGGAAGAGACGGAGAATAAACGGATCTCACGTGTCCGGCTTATGAAAGAAGAGCTTATTATTGAAGAAGCGGGGGCCTGATCGGCCTCCGCAGAAAAGGAGTACCCTGCAGCCGTATCAAATGACGCAGGGTACTCCTTTTTGGTTGTTCAATTTACTTTGTTGAGTTAAAATGCCCAGTTGCCCTTGCGGAAAACAGGCTCACGTTGTCCGTCATGTGTAATGCCATCGATGTCCATGTCTGCAGAGCCGATCATAAAATCGACATGGGTCAGACTGTGGTTCAGGCCGTGCTCGGCCAGCTGCTCCTGCGTCATGTCCTTGCCACCCTTCAGACAGAAGGAATACGCAGTGCCGATCGCAAGATGATTGGAGGCATTTTCATCAAACAGGGTGTTGTAAAACAAAATGTTGCTCTCCGAGATGGGGGAGTGGTGCGGCACCAGGGCCACCTCGCCTAAATAATGGGCGCCCTCATCCATTTCAATCAGGTGCTGCAGTGTTTCCAGCCCGGTTTGTGCCTGCACGTCCACAATGCGGCCATTCTCAAAGGTGAGAGTGAAATTGTCGATAATATTGCCCCCGTAGCTGAGCGGTTTGGTGCTGTGGACTTTGCCGTTTACGCCGGTTTTGAGCGGAGCTGTAAATACCTCCTCTGTCGGCATGTTGGCTACATAACTATGTCCCTGTGCGTTAATGCTGTCCCCTTGCGCCCATATATGACCTTCAGGCAGCTCGATGGTCAGGTCCGTGCCGGGCGCGGTATAGTGCAGCTTATGATAGTTCTTGCTGTTAAGCACATCCGACTTGGATTGCAGGTTTTGCAGATGATCGTTCCAAGCCGCCACCGGATCAGGCTCACTCAGACGCACGGTATTAAAAATGGCATCCCACAGCTTGTCCATCTGCTCTGCGGCTGGAGCGTCCGGGAACACCTTCGCGGCCCATGCGGCGGAAGGCACGGCAACAATCGACCAACTGAACTTGTCCGCCATCTGATAGGCGCGGTATTTGGCCAATGCGGTAGCCCGGACACGTTGCGACGCCTGAATGCGGCCGGAAGGGATTCCTGCCAGCAGATCAGGATCTTCTGCAAGCACATGCAGCACGGCTCCCCCGTTTTCGACCAGCTCGGTCATTTCTGCGGCATACCATTTTGGCGGAATCTCGAACGTCTCATCAGGTGCCATTTCATACTGCAGGCGTGTAACCGTCTCGTCACTCCAATTCACCTTGACCAGGCTGGAGCCGGCTGTGTATGCTTCCTTCACGATAAGCCGGACAAATTCGGCCGCCGAGATCGGCGCATGGACTACTAACGTCTGGCCTTGCTGCACATTGACTCCAATGCGGACAGCCAGCTCGGCATATTTTTGCAGCTTTTGCTGAAAGTCTGACATGTTCATTCCTCCATTTTTAAAAAGATGATACGGGGATCATACGCATTCGCCGTATCGTATGTATCGTTTCTATTGTACAATGGAACGATAAGGTTCACAAATCAGCTTGCCTTGATCCATGGACAAGCATCTGAGAAACAGACCAATATACATAAAAGGAGAGGATTCTCATGGCCGAATTGGCACAAGAGGTTCAAATTAAACAGGCAGAGCTGAAAAAGGGAGAGGATGGTACATACACAGGTCACGTTATTTTTTCGCTCGAAGGCAATCAGTCCTCATATGAGGTTCTGCTGTACAGCAAAAAGGGCAAGAAATGGGATTATAGTATCCATTTTGCAGAAGGGCGGCGGAGCGAGGAGGAAATGCTGGCAGTTGATGCGAGGCTGGAGGAAGACGACAATCTGTTCGATCTGCTGCTGGAGGCGGCTCAAGCCTCTCTCCAGGAATAAAGCAAGTCTATGCAGGCAGATTGTTGGACTATCTTTAGGATGGACATCATATGATGACAAGGGTACGGGAACACTATTAGGCATTTAACTGAGATATTTCCGTGTATACTGGAGGTTCCTTGCATATGACAGATTCCCTGTTCTTCGATGGATTGACAGCAACGGAAGAGGCTGCTCCAGACATTCTGAAGCTGCGAACATTATTTGTAAATACGGTGTTTATAGGTGAGCCGGGCCGCCGTGGCTGGGTATTGGTGGATACCGGTATGCCCGGATTTCAAGACGCCATTATCGCGGTTGCTGAAGCCAGGTACCCCGGCCCGCCGTCGGCAATCATCCTGACACACGGCCATTTTGACCATGTAGGCACAGTAATCGGCCTGATCCAGCATTGGGGTTCTCCGGTGTACGCACATCCGTTGGAGCTTCCTTATCTTACGGGGTGGCAGGATTATCTTCCCGCAGACCCCTCCGTAGGCGGCGGCCTGCTGGCAGGGGTATCCTTTCTGTACCCGAATGAAGCGATCGATCTGGATGATCGTGTGGAGCCGCTCCCTGCCGACGGCACCGTACCGGGGGCCCCAGGCTGGAGCTGGCTTCATACCCCTGGGCATACGCCCGGACATGTATCTCTTCTCCGGCCGGCGGATCGGATGCTTGTTTCCGGGGATGCCATGATCAGTGTGAAACAGGAATCGGCACTGGCCGTCGTACAGCAGGTAGGGGAGATCCATGGCCCGCCGACTTATTTTACTACCGATTGGACTGCCGCCAGGCGTTCGGTTGAACTGATTGCGAAGCATCGCCCTGCCACTGTTGTAACAGGTCACGGTCCTGTCATGAAGGGGGCCGAGCTGGATCGCCAGCTACAGCAGATGGCAGAGCATTTCGAGGAAATGGCGGTGCCGAAGGAAGGAAAATATGTCTGAATCAAGCGGCCTTGGAGGGCCGTTTTCTTTTTGTAATGGAATTTTTGCACAGAGCGTGGTATAGTCTTGCCGACAGGCATATTAGCGTTTTCATAAGCTTAAGAAACAGGATACATATTTTCAAGGAGGTTTCACATGTCTATCGAGCACACTGTTTATCAAGAGCCGTTTAATGGCCTGGACGCAATTTGGTTGAAGTTCGGAACGTACGAGGCCGCGTTGATTCCGGAATATGGCGGAAATCTGGTGGCATTCCGGGATACGGAGCGAGGATACCGCTTTTTGCGGGAGCCGGACGAAAATGCAATGAATGACTTCACCGCCAATCCTTCGGTGTACGGAATTCCTTTTCTCTTTCCACCAAACCGTTACGAGGACGGCAATTTCCCTTGGAAAGAAACTGTGTACGAGCTGCCGATCAATGAGCAAGCGACACATAATCACCTGCACGGCTTTCTGCATAACGTGCCATGGAAAGTCGTCGCCTGCGGCACGACCGATGTGGAAAGCTATGTATTGATCAGCCAAAAGGTAGATGAGCAGCATCCGATGCACCAGTACCTTCCTTTCAAATTTACAGTCTATCTGCGTTACAGGCTGGACGGCACAGGCCTGCACCAACAGTGTTCTATTGTGAATGAGGGAACGGAAGCGATGCCTAACCTGTTTGCGTTTCATACTGCCATTAACGCACCCTTTGCTGCCGGCAGCACGCCTGACGATTACCGGATCAAGGTAACCATTGGCGAACGTATTGAGCTGAATGAGCGCTCTTTGCCAACCGGCAGGCTGCTGCCGCTGTCTGAAGAAGAACAGGCCATGAAGACGGAAGGTGTTAACCCGTATTTTGCGGCTATGGATAACCATTACACGGCTGTTCCGCAAAATGGCCGTAATTATATGGAGCTCACGGATCTCCGGACAGGGGTCAAGCTGGTGTATGATGTCGGGACTTCCTATAAGCATTGGATGATCTGGAATAACGGCGCAAACCGTTCATTTATCTGCCCTGAACCGCAAATGAACCGGGTCAACGCTCCTAACCTGAGCAACATTGCACCAGAGGAAGCTGGCTTGATTCAACTGCTGCCAGGCGAACGGTTCGAGCAAAGCGCCAGCCTGTACTGCATTTACCCGGATTAAGATGCTGCAAGCCTTGCTTGGGGCAGCCCATATATTTTGCGCTTAATCTGTCAGCATATTAACTATTTTTGATGTATAGATGATAGACCAGCAGATTCCTATCGAGGGGGGAGACCATGTATGGATTGTTTCCAGAAGCCGTCCAGAGACGCTGCAGCTTGATGATGGAGTCAACAGATATTGGATCAAAGCGGATCTGGCGTCGGTCGAAGCCGGTAATAAGATTGCCGATGCATTCAATGACACTGCTCTAGATGTACTTATTTATAACGTGGGGATCTGGGAGAGCAGTGGCTTCAGGGAAGACTATGACTTTGAGCAGGATGATCCCGCTGAAATCGCTAATATTCTAAATGTCAATGTCGTTTCCGCCATTACCTGTATCCAAAGGCTGCTTCCCAATCTGAAAAAATCGGATAACGCCAAAATCATTTTGATCGGTTCGACGGCCGGGCTTGAGAACAATCATTTCACCCAGGTGTCATTTGCGGCTTCCAAGTTTGGACTGCGTGGTATTGGCAATTCTTTAAGGGAACATGTGAAGCTTGCAAAAGACGTTCCAAGTCCAACGATGTATAAAGTTGATTTGGAACGTCTTTGCAATGTAACCTTAAGGACGATGAAGTATATTACTGGGACAAACCGTTCCAGAATAGTACATCATCAATCGGCAACCGGGTGGTCGGATGTCCTGGCTGTGATGCTTTGCCGATGGCAATGAGAATGGTAGGGACGTAACGTTCAGGAATGTTGAAGGTTTCTTTGAACTTATTTTTATCGTAACCAGCCATGGCAACCGTATCATATCCGCGTGCTTTAGCGACAAGCATCAGTTGCATGGAGACGAGACCGGTGTCAAATAACACACCACTTTCGATATCATGGTGATCCATAGTCGCCAGCGTACTCTCTATATGGGAGACCAGCGTTTCTTTAACCTCCTTGGTCATGTAGCCGGCTTCAACCGCCGAATCATAAATTTGCTCGGTTTGCTTGATATATTCGAGATCACCCAGCACTGCGATTACAGCCGAGGCGTCCACTACCTGCTGCTGGTTGTTTGCAATCGGAAACAGTTGCTGCTTCAAAGCTTGATCATTGAAGACAATGAACTTCCAGGGCTGAAAATTAGCGCCTGACGGCGCAAGGGTCGCTTCGGTCAAAATCTCTTTCAGCTCCTGCTCTGAAATCTTGAACGCAGGATCGTAATGCCGTACAGAACGTCTTTCCTTAATGACACTGCTGAAATCTTGTAATTGTTGTGTATTCTCCATCTCATCTAGCCTCCTGGCTTCTTTTTGTTAATTGTGCTGAAATTAGCACAGTAAAAATCAAAACTTATAACTGTGCATCATACGTACACAGTATATAAACTAAACGATGCGTTGTCAACAAAACTATTTAATTGCGACCATAATAACATATTAATAATTATGTAAACTTAATTATTCATTAAAAAAAGCGCTTGCAAAAAACGGTGAAGATTCATCTTATATGCGGTATAATATGACAGGAAGTCATAAATTTTGAGAGAACATGCAGTACATATGATGAAGGAGGAATTACAGTGGAATACCGGATTGAAAAAGATACCATTGGTGAAATCAAAGTTCCTGCGGACCGTCTTTGGGGTGCTCAAACCCAACGCAGCAAGGAGAACTTCCCGATCGGCACGGAAAGAATGCCCATAGAGGTCATTTATGCCTTTGCAGTGCTCAAGAAGAGCGCAGCGATTAGCAATCACCAATTGGGCAAGCTATCGGCGGACAAGAAGGATGCGATCGTATATGCTGCAGATGAAATTTTGACTGGCAAGCTGAATGATCATTTTCCTCTGGTCGTATGGCAGACCGGAAGCGGCACACAGTCGAATATGAACGTGAACGAAGTCATTGCCCGCCTTGGCAGCCAGTGGCTGGAACAGAACGGCAAAGAAGAGCGTCTGCATCCCAATGATGATGTGAATATGTCGCAAAGCTCCAACGATACGTTCCCGACGGCGCTGCATGTTGCAGGTGTGCTCGCTGTAGAGGACCATCTGCTGCCTGCCATAACCAAGCTGAAAGAGACGTTCCGCAGCAAGTCGGAGCAGTTTAAGGACATCATCAAAATCGGCCGCACGCACCTGCAGGATGCCACCCCGTTAACCCTCGGTCAGGAAATCAGTGGCTGGGAGGCGATGCTGGACAAGAGTGCCCGCATGATCACCGCTACGGTCGAATACATGAAAGAACTGGCCATTGGCGGAACGGCTGTGGGCACCGGAATTAACGCCCATCCGGAGTTCGGTGCGATGACATCCGCCGAGATTTCCGGTTTCACAGGCAAAACGTTCACTTCGGCGCCGAACAAGTTTCATGCGCTCACCAGCCATGATGAGGTCGTAGCGGTTCATGGGGCCGTGAAGGCACTGGCCGCCGATTTGATGAAAATCGCCAACGATGTGCGCTGGCTCGCAAGCGGACCGCGCAGCGGTCTTGGCGAAATCACGATTCCGGCCAATGAACCGGGAAGCTCCATTATGCCGGGCAAAGTTAACCCTACTCAAAGTGAAGCGTTAACGATGGTCGTTACGCAGGTGATGGGCAATGATGCGGCGATCGGCTTTGCGGCTAGCCAAGGCAATTTTGAACTCAATGTGTTCAAGCCTGTCATTATTTACAATTTCCTGCAATCGGTGTATCTGCTGGCCGATTCCATCATTGCCTTTAATGACAACTGCGCGGTTGGCATTGAGCCGAATATGGCGAAAATCGAGCATAACCTGCATAACTCGCTCATGCTTGTCACCGCATTGAATCCTTACATCGGATATGAAAATGCGGCCAAGATCGCGAAGCTTGCTCATGCAGAGGGACTGTCATTGAAGGAAGCCGCTCTTAAGACAGGATTGTTAACCGAAGAGCAGTTTGATCAGTATGTCGATCCGGCCAAAATGATTCACCCGAAAGCCTGATAGCCATTGAATATGAAGAATTGATTTCACGTATGAAGCTCTGGCTCGGACGAGGGCCAAGCATATGACGAAGAAGCTAAAAACCGTGCACCCGTAAGAGGTGACACGGTTTTTTTTATGTGAAAAAAATTCAAGAGCTCATGTCAGTTTTTTCTTGAAAGGGGATGTTATAATAACTAACAAAATAAAAATATATATATAACATAACATGATAATTAAAAGGGAGGTATCATCATGCGACTGACGGTAAAAGAGGCTTTAAGCATTTATCCCCTCTCCGAAGCGAAGCTGGTAGCCGGCTCCGAGGGAACAATGAGAATGATGAAGTCGGTCAATGTTATGGATGCACCCGATATAGCGGACTGGATAAAAAACGGTGAAATGCTGTTTACAACAGGCTTCATTTTTAAAGATAGCCAGGAAGGGGTCATGCGGCTGCTGCAGCGGCTGGACGAACGGGGCTGTGCGGGACTTGGCGTCAAGCTGGGCCGCTTCTGGCAGCATATTCCCGAGCAGGTCATTGAGGAAGCGGACCGGCTGAAGTTTCCGCTGCTTGAACTTCCTTTTCAATTTACGTTTTCCGATCAGATGGATGCCCTGTTTCGCGCCGAGTATGAACGCAGCACCAAGGCCTTGCAGTCCATTGTCGACAGGCAAAAGCGATTGATGCAATTCGCCCTGAGAAAAGGCACGGATCCCAACGTGTTCGCGGGGCTTTCTGAGGTGCTTGGATGCCGCCTCGCGGTGATCGGATCAAGAGGGCATGTCCTGTTCGCCAACACCGATGAAGGTGCGCAGCCCGGTCTGATGCAGGGGTGGCCGTGGAAGCCGATGTATTCCAAGACCAAATGGCGTGCCGGTCTCTGTCACCGCATGCCCATCAGACAGCAGGAGGAGGAGTACGGTTTTCTGCTTGTGTTCACGGAATCCCCCCATTCACCCAGATCTGAGGAAGGGCTGTACCAGCAGGCTGCGGAGGTGCTGGCTTATTACATGGATTTGACCTACAGAGAGCACATTCACCCGACAGTTCAGGATGAGATGAAGACGGTCATGATGCAGTATTTGAACAGCAAAATCAGCTCCTCCGATCTCGTCAGCTATACTGCGGGCAAAGGAGTCTCCCTTGCGGAGGGAGCTTACCAATGTGTGCTTACCACCCTGGAGCCTGCGGCTTTTTCCTCTCAAAAGCTGCTGAAGCAAATTCACAGGGAGCTGCAATACAATCCGCTTATGCAACTGAGCTCTGCCCATCATTTTCATGTCGATCAAGGAATATTATCCATCTATAGCTGCCCGACGGGCAAAGACAGCGGGGAGCGGCTGGTGAAATTTCTGTCCAGCAGGTTCAGTGATATTATCGAAAGCCAGCGTGCCAAAAATGAACCCGAGCCCCGGTTCTGGATCAGCAAGATGAAGCCCGGGCTTGCCCAGCTCCGGGAAGCGTACCAGGAATGTCTGGAGACACGCAAGCTCGCGATCAGGTTCGGCATGGAGGATACGGCGCTGCAATTTGATACGCTGGAGTTTGCATACGTGTATCAGCATGTGCCTGCGGAGGTGATGTCCAATTACTGCGACAAGCTGCTGGAACCGCTGCTGCGCGACGGGGAAGCAAATCATATGCTGATGCTTACGCTGGAAGCTTTTATAGAGCATGACGGGCTCATCAATGAAGCGGCCAAACGCCTCTACGTGCACAGGAATACGGTAACTTACCGGATGGATAAGATCGCTGGCTTGCTGCAGATGGATTTCAAGAAGAACAACGACCTTTTGAAATTGAAGATGGCATTCACATTTCGCAAATTCCTGCAATCGGCTGATCAAAAGCGGGGCGAATAACATGGCTTCATGCACGATGACCAAATTTTTTTCATAATGTTAGTTTAAGTGACAATAATGCGTTATTAACATTGTCGTGTCAGAGAGCGGGTTTTACAATTACGTTTAATCAAGCAGCATGGGAGGCAGGACAATGAGCGATACGGCGGTGACGGAGTACATGAACAGCCTTGATCTTGCACAGTTTGCAGTTGCTTTCGGCACTCTTTTTGAGCATTCGCCGTGGATTGCGGAGCAAGCATGGGAGAAGAGGCCCTTCATGTCTCCTTCACATATGTTCGAAGAGATGAAGACGATTGTGGAACAGGCGGAGCCTGAAGCGGTGCTGCGGCTGCTGCGCAGCCATCCCGATCTGGGGACCAGAATGGCGATGAGTTCCGATTCGGTGAAGGAGCAGGCAGGGGCGGGGCTGGATTCCCTGTCTCCGGCGCAATATGAGGAGCTGACAGAGCTGAATCGGCGTTATACCGAGAAGTTTGCTTTTCCATTCATTCTGGCTGTAAAAGGGCACACACCGGCAACCATTATCGAGGCGGCCAAGCGGCGCATCCATCATTCCGAAGAGGAAGAACGGAAAACGGCTGTAGAGCAGGTATTACGGATTGCCGGCTTCAGGCTGGAGGATTGGCTCAATAAGCATCAAGGGGTGAATGGGTCTTGATGGCGGGACGGATTACAACCCATGTACTGGATACCGGGCGGGGAAAGCCGGCAGCAGGGATGAAAATTGAGCTGTACCGCATAACCGGGGATAGCACGTGGGAGCTGGTGGCTGAAAGCTTGACGAACGAAAACGGGCGCACAACAGCTCCTCTGCTGGAAAGCTCGGGAGTTGTGCCAGGGGTTTACGAGCTGAGATTCGGGGCAGGAGCTTATCTGAAACAGGTCTATAATTCCGGGCTCTCAGAACAGCCGTTGTGGGATATCATCCCGATCCGGTTCCACATTGCCGATGCAGAGCAGCATTATCATATTCCGCTGCTCATTGCGCCGGGAGGCTACAGTACTTATCGAGGAAGCTGACTTTTTGAACACGTTACTATAAGGGGGAGAACGGATGTCTCCGAAATATGATCTCATTATCAAGGGAGGTACCGTCGTCCTGCCTGACGGCTGCAAGGAGACGGATATCGCCGTAAAAGACGGAGTAATCACAGCCATCGGCACCATTCCTGACACGGATGCGGGGCAGGTGTATGAAGCGGCCGGGCTAACCGTGATGCCAGGGGCGATCGACATTCATGTACATTTTAATGAACCGGGCTTGGGCTCCTGGGAGGGTTTTGCCACCGGCTCTGCCTCACTCGCAGCCGGAGGGGTCACGACCTGCGTGGATATGCCGCTGAACGGAGTTCCGCCGACCGTCAGCGCCAAAGCTTTCGATCTCAAGCTGGAGCATGCGGAGAGCTCCTCTTATGTTGATTATGCCTTGTGGGGAGGGCTTGTTCCCGGCAACAAGGATGAGCTGGCCGCGTTGGCCGCAAGAGGAGCGGTTGGCTTCAAGGCTTTCATGTCCGAGCCGGGCGGTGAGGGGGAAGACATTTTTACAAGAGCTGACGATCTGACCCTGCTGGAAGGCATGCGTGAAATCGCCGGACTGGGCGGGCTGCTGGCGCTTCATGCAGAGAGTGACGCCATTACGCAGGAGATGGCTGCACGCCTTCGTTCCCAGGGCAGTATAGATATGCGGGCATATCTTGCTTCCAGGCCGGTGATTGCTGAAGTGGAGGCGGTAAACCGGGCTTTGCTGTATGCAAGGCAAACAGGATGTGCCCTGCATTTTGTGCATATCAGCAGTGTGCAGGCGCTTGAGCTTATCGATGCCGCCAAGGCGGAAGGCTTGGATGTCACGGCGGAAACCTGCCCCCACTATCTAAGCCTTACCGATGAGGATGCGGTGTGTATCGGTGCGGTGGCCAAATGTGCTCCTCCACTGCGGGACCGGGACAATAGAGAGGGGATGTGGGAAGCTTTTCGCCGGGGCTCCATTGATATCATTGCCTCAGATCATTCGCCATGTCCGCCTGAAATGAAGCTGTCGGACAATTATTTCGAGATATGGGGCGGAATTTCGGGCGCACAAAGCACGCTGAACATGATGATCGAGGAAGGATATATCAAGCGTGGAGTTGATTTGCAGCGTATTGCTGAAGCTACTGCTGCCACACCAGCTCGCAGAACGGGGCTTGCTTACCGCAAGGGCTCGATTGAGGTTGGTAAGGATGCGGATTTTGCATTGATTGATTTCAGCAGCGGGTTTGTATTGCAGCCTGAGAACCTGCTGTATCGTCACAAGCAGAGTCCTTATATCGGGTATGCATTTTCTCACTCGATAGCTGCAACCTTCTGCAGAGGGCATCAAGTATATGAACACGGCACAGGTGTGGCTCAAGCTCAAGGGTGCAAGGGGATCTTCATTCCTGGTAAGCAAAGCGGTGTTTACGAGCGGGGAACGGCATATGCATGACATGGTGAGGCCTGCTGAAGAGGCTGCGCAATTGCTGGAGCAATACTGTGATCGATTGCCGGAAATGCTGGATTGGCTTTCGCAGTTCGGGAGAACTCCAGAAGGAGGAGTTACCCGCCTGCTGTACAGCGATGCGTGGCTGGAGGCTCAGCAGGCGCTAAGGCAATGGATGGAGCAGGAAGGGCTTGAGGCAGACTTTGACCAGACCGGCAATCTTGCAGGCAGGCTGCAGGGAACCGATCCTTCGCTTCCGCTGGTCGCCGCAGGCTCGCATATCGATACCGTCGTCAACGGCGGAAGGTTCGACGGAGCCCTCGGGGTGGTGGCGGCGGCTTTGACTTTATCGTATTTGCGTACGGCGTATGGTCCGCCAAAGCGGACATTGCTCGCCCTGTCCCTCTGCGAGGAAGAGGGAAGCCGCTTCCCCACAGCCTATTGGGGCTCGGGCAGCATTGCTGGGTTGCGCAGCTGGGAAGCTGACGGACAGCATGCCGACAAGGATGGCGTCACGCTGCTGGAGGCCGCAAAACGATGTGGATTCGGTCCGGACTGCTTGTACAGAGCCCCTTCGCTGGAGCTGCAGGCTTATGTGGAGCTTCATATTGAACAGGGCTTTGTACTGGAAAGAACAGGCTTGCAGGCGGGGATTGTATCCGCCATCGTGGGACAGCACCGCTATGAGATTCAATTGCAGGGTGAAGCGAATCATGCGGGCACCACCCCGATGCGGTGGCGGAAGGATGCAATGGCTGCTGCCGGGCAGATGATCGCCTTGACGAGGGAAGCGGCGCTGCGGGAAGGAGACCCGCTCGTGGCGACGGTTGGCTCGCTGTATGCTTCTCCGGGAGTATCCAATGTTGTTGCAGGGAGCGTTACCTTTACACTGGATATCCGCCATCCGGATGATGCTGTCCTGCAGCGGTTTGCGGATAAGCTTTTGCAGCGCTTCGCCCAGGTTGCGGATACCGAGGGAGTCCAGTTTACCGCTGTGGAAAGACTGCGGGCGGCGGCTGTGCCGATGCATGACCGGATTGTGCGGGAGCTGGAGCACATATGCCGGGAGCGCGGGCTGGCCAGCAACATGATGCCGAGCGGGGCAGGCCATGATGCGCAGATGTTGAGCGCTATTTGTCCGACAGGCATGATTTTTGTTCCGAGCCGTCACGGAATCAGCCACAACCCTGCAGAATATACAGAGCCTGAAGCTTTAAAGAACGGTTTTAAAATCCTTGCAGATATCCTATATCAATTCGGCTACGGGAGTGTAGATTTATGAGTGCTTACAGAGAACTGTCCCCTTCATTGCGAACGATAATGACGCCCGGCCCCGTGGAGGCGGACCCGCGCGTGCTAAGAGCGATGTCCTTTCCGGTGCTGGGCCAATTCGACCCGGAGTTCACAGATTTGATGAACGAGACAATGTCTATGCTAAGGGAAGTGTTCCGCACCGGCAATGAGTGGTGTTTTCCCGTGGACGGCACCTCCAGATCGGGGCTTGAAGCCGTGCTTGTCAGCCTGATCCGGCCAGGGGACAGGGTGCTGGTGCCAATCTTCGGGCGCTTCGGTCATCTGCTGGCGGAAATTGCGGAGCGCTGCGGGGCCGAAGTCAGCGTCATTGAGACGGAGTGGGGAACGGTATTTGATCCGGAAATCATCATTCAGGCCATCCACCGGCATAAGCCGCAGCTTGTTGCTATCGTGCACGGGGAGACGTCCACGGGACAGGTGCAGCCTCTGGGGGAGATCGGCAAAGCTTGCAGGGAGCTGGACATTCTGCTCGTCGTTGATGCTGTGGCTACGATCGGAGGTACACCGGTAGAAACGGACCAATGGATGCTGGACGCGGTGATCGGAGGCACACAGAAATGCCTTTCCGTTCCTTCCGGGATGGCGCCAATTACTTATAACAGTCGTGTGGAGCAGCAGCTGCTGAGCCGGAAACGGATTGAACGTGGGCTGGCTGATCCGGCGGTTAGCGAAGCTGCTGCACGTCCGGTGTCTGATTCGATCCGCAGCAACTATTTTGATCTCAGCCAGCTGCAGGATTATTGGGGTCCGATGCGCCTGAATCATCATACCGAGGCGACCAGCATGCTGTACGCGCTTCATGAAGGGCTTCGCATTGTGCTGGCGGAGGGGTTGGAGGAGCGCTTTGCCAGGCATCGCATCAATGAGCTTGCGCTGACAGCTGGTCTGCAGGCGATGGGGCTGCAGTTGTACGGAAGCCAGGCCAGCAAGCTGCCAGTCGTAACGTGCCCGCTCATTCCCGAAGGCATTGACGGTGAGCAGGTGCGTTCCATGCTGCTGCATCAATTCGGCATCGAGATTGCCAGCTCGTTCGGGCCGCTCAAGGGACGGATCTGGCGGATTGGCACGATGGGCTTCAGCTGCCGTCAAACGAATGTGCTGCAAGTGCTCGGCGCGCTGGAGGCTGTTCTGCTGCGCTGCGGCTTCCGGCTTCCGGCCGGGGAAGCGGTGCAGGCGGCACTGGATGTGTACACAGGGAAATGATGGACGCCGCTGGCAATTTATAAGGGGGACAACAGCATGGCAAGTATTTTGATTAAAGGCGCACAAATCGTTTCCATGAACGCGGATGAAGATATTTTTGTCGGGGACCTGTATGTTGAAAACGGCTTGATTACGGAGATCGGGACGGAGCTTCAGCAGGAAGCCGACCGTGTCATCGATGCGAAAGGAAAGGTTTTGCTGCCAGGCTTTGTGCAGACGCATATTCACCTCTGCCAAACCCTGTTTCGCGGGCGTGCCGATGATATGGAGCTGATGGATTGGCTGCGCAAAAGAATCTGGCCGCTCGAGGCGGCCCACGACGAGGAATCGGTCTACTATTCCGCTTTGCTGGGTATCGGGGAACTGCTCGCCAGCGGAACGACAACCGTGCTTGATATGGAGACGGTGCATCACACGGAATCAGCCTTTCAGGCGATTGCCCAGAGCGGGATTCGCGCCATTTCAGGCAAGGTGATGATGGATCACGGAGACGAAGTTCCCGAACCGCTGCGTGAGAAAACGGAGGATTCCATCCGTGAGAGCGTCGATCTGCTGGAGAAATGGAACGGCTTCGGCGGCGGCAGAATCCAGTATGCGTTCAGCCCGCGCTTTGTCGTGTCCTGTACAGAGTCACTGCTGAAGCAGGTGCGGGACCTGTCGGCCAAGTACCATGTCAGAGTGCATACACACGCCTCGGAAAATCGCGGCGAAATCGCGCTGGTGGAAGCGGAGCGGGGGATGCGCAATATCGTGTACCTCGATCATATCGGGCTGGCGCATTCCAGACTCATTTTGGCCCATTGCATCTGGCTTAGCGAGGAAGAGAAGGAGATCATTCGCAAACGGGGCGTCAAGGTTACCCATTGTCCGGGCTCAAATTTGAAGCTGGCGTCAGGCATTGCCGAGATTCCGGATCTGTTAAATCGGCAGATTCATGTTGGCATCGGCGCTGACGGGGCTCCCTGCAATAATAATCTCGACATGTTTCAGGAAATGCGGCTGACGGCGCTCATTCAGAAGGTGCCGCAAGGACCGATGGCAATGGATGCGCGCACCGTGCTGCGCATGGCGACCATGGGAGGGGCAGAGGTGCTGGGCATGAGCCGCGAGATCGGCAGCCTGGAGGTCGGCAAGAAGGCCGACATGGTACTGCTTGACCTGGAGGACTACCATACGTACCCATCCTATGAGGTGGATGTTTATTCCCGTGTTGTGTATTCCGCGACCAGAAGCAATGTAGATACGGTCATGGTCGACGGGAATATCGTTTTTGAGAACCGCAAAGTCATGACGATGGACCGTTCTGTTGTATTGAAGGAAGCGGATAAATCAATCGCGCGTTTGGTGAAAACCATGTAGCAGAGAGCAAGCCCGAACTGGCAGAGGAGGAGTATGCGATGGAAATGGCAGACTTATGTGCAGCGGCAGCGAACAGTGAGGAACGCAAGGTGCTGGCTACCGTCGTATACGTTGACGGGCATGCTTACCGCAAAGAGGGAGCTTTGATGCTGCTGGGCGAGCAGGGCTCCATCTGGGGCAGTATCAGCCCGGGATGTTTGGAGAGTGACCTCTTGGCATGCGGGGAAACGGTGCTCCGCTCCGGAAAAATCGAACGTGTCCCTTATGACATGCGGCCGGAGGATGACTTTTCCTGGGGTGAAAATATCGGCTGCGGAGGCTTGCTGCATATTGTGCTGGAGCCTGTAACCGGAGAGCTTGAGCAGGTGATGCATGAGATGCATCTCCGCTTCCTTGCAGGAGAGCGTGTCATGCTGACACGCCGTTATGACTGGGACTCCGGAACGGCGGAATATGAGCTGGACGGAATGGCAGAGCTGCAGGAGGCCTCCCCTTGGCCGGAGGTATATTCACGGGCTTACGAAGGGAAGCCGCGCCTCATCCTGTTTGGCGCCGGAGAAGACGCGATGCCGGTATGCCGTCTCGCCGCAGGCATCGGATTTCGGGTTACGGTTGCGGACTGGCGGAAGGCGATGCTGACTGCGGACCGGTTTCCGGGAGCGGAGCTGGTTTACGGATTTCCGGCTGAACTCTTCGCCCTGCTGGACATCACCAGCAGCGATTATGTGTTGCTGATGAGCCACCAATTCCAGCGGGAGAAAGAATTTCTCGCTCTGCTGCAGGATGCCGAGTGCGCCTATCTCGGCATTATGGGCTCCAGGGACCGCACGGCACGGCTGACCCAGGAACTGGCCATGCCTATGGCACTGTACTCGCCGGTTGGCCTCGCCATTGGCGCGGACGGACCGGAGGAGATCGCCGTCAGTATTGCGGCCGAGCTGATCGCCGTACGGCGGGAAAAGCAGCTTGTGCAGCCGAAAGGAGCAGCACGCTATGAAGTCAGCCGGAATAGTGCTCGCAGCCGGACGCAGTACGCGCATGGGATGTGACAAGCTTGCCCTGCCGCTGGCGGACGGAAGCAGTCTGGCCGCCCGGGTGCTGCAAGCGGCGCTGGATTCCCGGCTTGATGCCATCCTGGTCGTCGGGCGAACGGAGCAGCTGCCAATATGGCTGCAACCGACACATGGCGTCAAGACTGCGCCGGAACGAATCCGTTACATCGTTTGTCCCGATGCGGACAAAGGGCTCGCTCACTCGCTGAGATGCGGCATCCGGACTGCGGAAGCTCTCCAGTGTGACGCTGCGATGATCCTGCTTGCCGACCAGCCTTTCGTAAGGAGCGGGCATATCAACACACTGCTGGAGCGTTTTGCATCGAATCGGCAGCTGGATTATGTCGCTGCCTCCGATCAAGGAAAGGCGAAACCGCCTGTGCTGCTTGCCAGCAGTTTATTTAGCAGGCTGCAATCTTTGGAAGGGGACCAAGGGGCAGGTGCTTTGATTAACGGCTCCTCCTTGCAGGGAATCAGGATTTCAATACACTCCCATGTATTCCTCGACGCAGATACGCCTGAGGATTTTAATTTCATTAGAAAGAAGGAGGCTGAAGGAACATGAGCAATGGAAATTTTGCAATTCGCCCTCTACCCGTTGTTCGGCTTCCTGCAGCCGTCGAGGAAGCGATGTATTGGAAAAATGGCTCGGAGGTTACCTCTTGCTACGTTGCGGGCGGAACCCTTTTGCGCACCCAATGGGAGGGAGAAACTGCTCCTTTGCCGCAGCAAATCGTATCGCTGCATGGCATTCGTGATATGTACGGAATAAGCCAGGAAGACGGCATACTGTCCATCGGGGCGATGACAAGTCTGGCCGAATGCTGCCGCAGCCCGCTTGTGGCTGCAAACGCCCCGCTGCTGGCGGAAGCGGCACGGCAGATCGGTGCTCCTTCGATTCGGACGACCGCCACTCTCGGAGGCAATATTGCGTCAGGTGTCGGAGATTCCATTCCTGCCCTGCTCGTCTTGCGGGCACAGCTTGAGTGGCATACCGAAGACGGAACTGTCCGGATCGCCATCGAAGATTGGCTGCAAATGGTCCGTCAGGGCACACACTGTCAGGGGCTCATTCTTCAGCGGGTGCTTATCCCCTCACCATCCGGTGATGAAGTCGCGTTTTTTCGTAAAATCGGCAGACGTGAAGCGTTCACTCCTTCGTTGGTGACCGTCGCGTTTATGGGCAGGCCTGACAGTATCGGGGGCTGGAGCAATGTACATGTAGCGGCAGGTGGAGGATCAGGCATCGCCATGAGACTTGCCTGTTCCGAGGTTTTGCTGCACAAGGGGCTCACGGATCTTTCGCTTCTCGCCAAGACAGTGAAAGATGAATTTGTAACCTTCACAGACGCATTTGCTACGGCGGAATACCGCGCCATGACAGCAGGCAATCTGCTGGCCGCAGAGCTGTATAAGCTTGCAAGCCATGATTAGGGAAAGGAAGTGAACACATGCTGCTGAATCGTGAAAACAGCGGTAAGCGCTGGTATCAACGCCCGGACGGTCCGGATAAGGTGGCGGGAAAGCTGCAGTATTTAACAGACCTGTCTCTTCCCGGCATGTTATACGGACGCGTGCTGCGCAGCATGTATCCGCATGCGCGCATTCTTTCACTGGACACTTCGGCTGCGGAGCAGCTTGAAGGAGTGCACGCTGTCCTGGCCCACTGCGATGTGCCAGGGATGAATCTGTTCGGCATCGCCACGCCGGATCAGCCGGTGTTCTGCGATACCGTCGTGCGCTACACGGGGGATGCCATTGCTGCCGTTGCTGCGGAAACTCCGCAAATCGCCGCAGCCGCGCTGCAACTGATCGCTGTGGAATACGAAGAGCTGCCGGTGATGGATTCCCCCGAAGCGGCGCTCGCGCCGGATGCGGTCCTCCTGCATCCGCAGGGTAATGTCCTCCATCGGACGGAAGTGAAAAGGGGCTCGGCGGAAGAGGCTTTTCGCACCTGTGCTTACATTGTGGAGGAGACTTATTGCACTCCGCGCCAGATGCATACGTATATGGAAACCGAGGGTGGCCTGTTCGTACCGGAAGCGGATGGCCGCCTGACTGTATATGCCGCCACACAGCACGGCTATAAAGACAGAATGCAGCTGTCCCGGATTCTTGACATGCCAGAGGAGTCGATCCGTGTTGTCTCCAGCCCCATCGGCGGCTCGTTTGGCGGCAAGGATGAGTTGAATGTGCAGCCTTACGGCTCATTGCTGGCGCTCCGCTGCAAACGTCCGGTCAAAATGCACAACTCGCGCAAGGAATCCGTTCGGGCAGGGTTAAAACGCCATCCCATGAAAATCGAGATGCGGACGGGAACCGACGCTGACGGCAGGCTGATTGCGCACCAGGTCAGGATTACGGCGGATACCGGAGCCTATGCCACCCTGGGTGCGCCGGTGCTGAATTTTGCGACAGAGCACAGCATGGGCCCCTATAATATCCCGCATGTGGATGTTGAAGGGATATCCGTCTATACGAACAACGGGGTATCCGGGGAATTCAGGGGCTTCGGCGGCAATCAGGCGATTTTCGCGATGGAAGGGCAGATGGACCGGCTGGCAGAAAAGCTGGGCATGGATCCATGGGAATTCCGCCGCATCAATCTACGCGCAAGCTCGGACCCCGGTCCGCTCGGACAGCGCATCCTGCAGACTGAAGGATTGGCACAGGTATGGGAAGCAGTCGAGAAATCGGAGCTTTGGCAGCGCAAACACAGCCTGAAGCTACAAGATACTCCGCCTTGGATCAAAAAAGGAGTTGGAGCCGCGATCGCCATGCACGGCGCGGGGCTCGGCTACGGTATACCCGATCCGGCCGGAGGCAGGCTGTCGCTGACAGCGGTGGGCAAAATTGAAGCAGCCTTCAGCTACGAGGAGTTCGGACAAGGGCTTGTCGCTACGCTTGAAATGATGCTGCTGGACATTTTCGCCTGTTCGGCAGCGGATCTCAGCATTGTCATCGGGGATACGGACAAGGTGCCTCACAGTGGCTCCAGCACAGCCTCCAGATCCACGACGATGGCATGGATGGCGCTGCAAAGACTGAAAGCTCCCTTTATAAGCAAAATCAAGACCATCGCCTCCGCACTCAGCGGCGTTCCGGAGGAACGTCTGGTTACCGGGTCGGGGGGAGTATGGGAAATGCCTACGGAACATGGAACGGATGGCAGCTTCAACAAGGAACCCGGCGGCAATCCGCTTGTCACCTATGCCCAAATTGCAGCTGCGGCCGATGAAGAGCTTATTTTTGATACCAAATTTGATTATCCGACCACACCGGATAACATCGTCGGTGGCCATTATTTATATACCTACGCAGCCATAATTACCGAAGTGGAGGTGAACATGCTGAGCGGGGAGGTCAAGCTGCTTGATACGAAGCATGTGGTGGCAGCGGGTCCGGTCATCAATCCGATGGGCTACCTTGGGCAAATTGAAGGGGGCAGCGTTATGGCGCTCGGCTTCACGCTGACCGAAGATGCGGTTATGGCAGGGGGCCGTTACCTGACACCGAATCTGGATACGTATATCATTCCGACGATCTGCGATATCCACACTTCACTGGAGGTTGAAGCGATCCAGGAACTGCCCGAGGGGGACCCGTACGGACCGCGGGGCATCGGTGAGGTGGGCTCCGTCGCGCTGGCCCCGGCCATGGCAGCCGCCATTCATCAGGCGACAGGAGTGTGGGTCAACAGGCTGCCGATAAATCGGGAGCAGCTGATTCGTCCGGTTGAACTGGCAGTCAGGGAAGGAGCGGAGCGCTGATGAATGATCAAACCTATACGTGGCATGCCGTGATTAACGGCACGCCCATCGAGCTGCAGGTCCCTCTGGCAAGAAGGCTGCTGGATATTTTACGGATGGATTTGAACATGACGGGCACAAAAATTTCCTGTGAGGTGGGGCGCTGCGGAGCCTGCATGGTGCTGCTTGACGGTGAGCCGGCCAACGCCTGTCTGCTGATGGCCTATCAATGCGAAGGGCGCTGTATTACGACCATTGAAGGCTTGAACGCGGATGGAGAGCAACTGCAAGAAGGAGCGATGGGCAACCTTCACCCGATCCAGCAGGCGTTTGTGGAAGAGGGGGGCTTCCAATGCGGCTACTGTACCCCAGGCATGATCATGTCGACCAAAGCGCTGCTGGACCGCAATCCCTCGCCTTCGCAGGAAGAGATTGAGGCGGCGCTGTGCGGCAATCTGTGCCGCTGCACAGGTTACGGTGGCATCGTTCGTTCCGTGCGGAAGGCTGCTGAGATGTGCAGCAGGCGAACTGAGCCAAGCGTGAAATCATAGAGCTAAGCAGAAGAGCCGGCAGCGGCTCTTTTTTTCATAACGCACGGTTATACATTCACTTGTCCAACCAAAAAACAATTGACTTTCTAATAGTAAGGTGGTAATTTTGTCACACAGAGATACTTTATGTATTGTTGTGAAAAAGTTTGCGAGTTTGAATTTTACGTAATGGAAATTATGTTAACTCAATGGGGGCATGAAAATTATGACACCGCAAATTCATCCGGCAACGGATATTGGTCTGGTGAGTCTGAAAATTAAAAATTTGGAGCGATCCATTACGTTTTATACTGAGGTTATCGGTCTCAAAGTGCTGAAGCAGGAGGGAAGACAGGCCGAGATGACGGCCGACGGGGTCAAACCGCTGCTGATTCTCCGGGAAATCGAAGATGCGCTTGTGCTGCCGGAGCGTTCCGGAGCTGGCTTGTACCATTTTGCTATCCTCGTCCCTGATCGTGCATCGCTCGGTCTGGCCGTCCGCAACCTGATCCGCCACAACGTGCCGGTAGGGCAGGGGGACCATATTGTCAGCGAAGCTCTGTACCTGAGCGATCCGGATAATAACGGAATAGAAATCTATGCTGACCGGCCCCGTGAAACCTGGAAGCGTGACAGCAGAGGGCATTATGTGATGGGCACCGATCCCGTGGATGTAGAGGGGCTGCTGGCGGCCTCCGAGCATTTGCAGTGGACAGGTCTGCCTGCGGGCACGGTTATTGGGCACGTTCATTTTCACGTATCGGATTTGAAAGATGCAGAGCAATTTTACGTCAACTTGTTGGGTTTCGATATTACAGCCTTCTACGGCTCCATGGCTTTGTTCATCTCGGCTGGCGGCTATCACCATCATATCGGATTGAATACATGGGCAGGGGTGGGCGTACCGCCAGTGCCGGAAAATGCTGCAGGAATAGACTATTTTACACTGCGGTTGCCGGATCAAAAGGAGCTGGATGCCGTCGTCTCCCGTTTGACCGAAAGCGGTTATTCCCTTACAGCACATGATGGTGCCCTGCTTGTCAAAGATCCGTTTAATATCGGGATCAAGCTGGAAATTACATCTAACGTATAAATCCATTTACACGAAAAAAAGTATCCCTCAACCGGATTAACCGGATCGAAAGGATACTTTTTTGCTGGAACTGCTAGAACATGCTCCAGTCCAGCTCCCGCGACAGCGTCTCCAGCAGATGCACGCCTGTCGTGCTGTTGCCCATCCGGTTCAGAGCAGGTCCCACAACGCCGATGCCGTAACGTCCGGGAACCATTGTCAATATGCCGCCCGACACGCCGCTTTTGGCAGGCAGCCCCACCTGAATGGCAAAATGGCCTGACGCATCGTACATTCCGCAGGTGGTCATGAACGTCTTGGCGATCTGAACGTAGCGGCGCGGGATCAGCTGCTCATTCCGGATCGGATCGTAACCGTTATAGGCGAGAATCAGGCCCATGCGGGCAAGATCGGCACAGGTGGCGTTGACCGCGCAATGGCGGAAGTACACCTCCAGCACATCCTCGACTTTGCCTCTTAAAATCCCTTTTTCCATCAGAAAATAAGCGAGCGAGCGGTTCAGGTGACCTGTTGCCGATTCCGATTCGTATACGTCCTGGTCGAAGTCCATCCGGTCATTATGAGCGAGCAATCTGAAAAATTGCAAAATCCGCGCATATCTTTCCTCAATGCTGTTGCCTGCAATCAGGGAAGAAACGGCGATGGCCCCTGCGTTGATGAACGGGTTAAACGGAATGCCGGGCTCCACCAGCTCCAGCTTCAGCATGGAGTTAAAGCGGTCTCCTGTTGGTTCCATGCCGACTTTGGAGAACACGAGGCGCTCACCGTTATCCATCAAGGCCAGGATGAGGGTGAATACCTTGGAAATGCTCTGCAGCGTAAAAATACAGCCACAGTCACCGGAAGTGATGGTATTTCCTCTGCCATCCATAATCGTAATTCCAAGCGCCTCCTTCGGCGCCTTGGACAGCTCGGGAATATAAGCGGCGACCTGGCCGTGAACATGCTGTTTGCGGCTTTCCTCCACCCATTGTGGCAGCCTGGTTTGAAGTTGCTCCCATTCGTAGCTGTACATGATGTCCTCCTGTCCTGCTCTAAGTCTTCTATTTATCCTGCTCTGCCTGTATCTTCATTATGATTGTAATGTCCATGACTCCATTGCAACAAGCTTGAAACGAGTTACATGGACAGGGTTTCTTTTAAGCTGGCCGGTTCTGTCTTTTCCACAATGATGTGGTTTGCCTGAAAAGAAGCCGCAAACCGTGTTAATCCGCTGCGCAATGCTTCAACCAGCTCGTCCGTGATCTGAATATGCTCATCCAATTGCAAAAGAGGAACAGTTAATAGGCCGGTTTTGCGGTCAAGACGAGGGTCCATTCTGCCGATCAGCTCATCCCCATACAGAATCGGCATCGCGTAGTAGCCATAGCGCCGTTTTACGGCCGGGGTGTAGATTTCCCATCTATAATGGAAGTTGAACAGGTCAGCCAGGCGTTCCCTGCGCCATAACAGGTTGTCCAGGGGCGGCAAAAAAATCACCGGAGAGCCTTGGTTCGCGTCGGCAGCAGCCTGTTCGGTAAACTCCTGCAGCACTTCCACGTCGGAGGCTGGCAGGTAATACGGTCTTGCTACGCTCTCAATCTCAAGGGCCACAAGCTGTCCGGATTGAAGTCGGGATTCGATCCAGCTTTTTCGCTCAGATGCGGTGGATTTAACCCAGCCCAGGCGCGGGTCTTGCGCATCGAACACTCGGTAGGCCTGGATGTACTTATCCAGCAGTTCGCTGCGGATAGCCGCCGGGTCCGATGAGGCAGCCTTCTGCAGCAGCTCATCAGGAACGGTCGTACCTGTCAATGCAAAAAAACGTTCCGTACCTTTTCGCCCGACGACACGTACAATGCCTGCATCCACAAGCAAGGTCAGGGCATGGGACGTATCCTTGGTTTTCGGAATGTTGTTCGGATTTTCCCAATACCCCGTCACCTTGGCTGCGGATTGAAAAGCACGGGAGGGCAGGGGCCCCTCAGCCTGCAGACGGGTAAGCACGGCTTGTACGACCGGTTCCATTTCCGTCAATCTGTCTTGAACCGCTTTACGCTTTCGTTCACGGACAGGCTCATAAAGGGGATAATCCTCCATCGGCATTACACAGGCCGCGTTAGACACATACTCGAATACCTTATGCTCCGCCAGCAGCTCTTCGAGCATTTCCGGCCGATACCCCGGAAGACGGGCCGCCAATACGAGGTGCTGATTGGGGGCTACGGCAGATACCGGGTCCAATTGTACGGCTGCCAGGGAACGAACCATGTCCAGGACGGTTTGTGAGGAAGGGCCTTCCGGAACGGGCAAAGAGGAAGGAAGCGGCAGCAGATGATGAGTATGAAGAAGATACCTGCGTAAAGCTTTGCGGTCTGTTCGTATGGATGGCATGAATCAGCAGTCTCCTTTTAACGAAATCCATAATTTACAAACCAGTATACTGCCTGGAAGCGAGGAATGAAAACAAAAAAGAGGATTTCATTGCATTTATGATTAATTATATTAACTATTTATGCCAAATATTCAAAAGCACTGCGAAAGCAGTAAATTACCATTGTTTCCTGAACCTTTATGTATTTGCAGAAATCCATGGTTGACTAGATTGTTACCCGCTGTTAATATGATGACACATTAATCACATGAAAAATATCGGAATTCAGGTTCGACCGGACAAACCGGAGACACTGGAAGAGAAGGGCCATACTGTGCTCGCTTTTCCCGTGTCTCTTTTTTTGTTTATACATTCAAAGGGAGAGGGATGAGACAGAATGATTAGCAAAAAAGCGGACCGGACAGCCGGAGCTTTAGCGGTATTGATCGGTGCAGCAGCCCTGGCAGAAGCGGTAAAGCTGTTTCAATACAAAGCAGGGCTGTGGATTGGGGATCACGTATTTCCTTTTTTGCTTGGAGCCGGGCTTGTTCTGTCCGGTATTGCGTTAACGGTGAAAGGCAGTGCTGCACAGGCAATAGTTAAGCCGTTTCCCGCAGGGAGAACGGCTGTTATGCTGTCGGCTGTGACTGCCTTGCTGTTCGCGTACCTTTTTCTGATGACATGGATCGGCTATACGGCTGCAACGCTGGTATGCTCACTGCTGCTGTTTCGCTGGATCGGAGCCATGCGCTGGTGGCGGGCTGTACTGTCGGCTGTTCTTCTGACCAGTGTGCTGTACTTTATCTTTATTACCTGGCTCATGACACCTTTGCCTGTCGGCAGATGGGTGGAGGTGTGGTTATGATTGAGTCCGGTGCAGCACTGCTTTATGGATTTGTGGACGCGCTGACGCCCATGAATCTGCTCATGGCAGCCATTGGTGCGCTGATCGGGACGTTTGTGGGCGTATTGCCGGGGCTGGGCCCCACCTCCGCCATAGCAATTCTGCTGCCGCTCACCGCAGTGCTTGAGCCTGCCCAGGCGATCATCATGCTTGCCGGTATTTATTATGGCGCAATGTATGGAGGTTCAACGACGGCGATACTGTTGAACATTCCCGGTGAAGCATCATCTGTGCCGACCTGTCTTGACGGTTATCCGCTGGCAGTTCAGGGCAGAGGCGGACCCGCGCTTGGCATTGCAGCCATCGCTTCCTTTATTGCGGGAATGATCGGCGTGTTCGGACTCGTTTTCTTTGCACCGGTTCTGGCAGAGCAGGCCATTAAGCTCGGACCACCGGAGTTGTTCAGCGTCATGCTGCTGGCGCTGGCGGTGACATCCGGCTTGACGGGCGGTTCATTGCTGAAATCGCTCATTATGGGTTTGTTCGGTTTTCTCCTCTCGATGGTTGGCCTGGGCAGCTCAACCGGCATGTTTCGCTTCACCTTCGGATTCAACAGTCTGTCCGGCGGCTTCGAGATGATCAGTATCATTATAGGGCTGTTTGCGATCACAGAGGTGTTACGAAGCATGGAGGAAAAGAAAACAGCCGTCTCCTCCGACCGGATCGGCAGTGTCTATCCTTCACGCAGCGATCTGCGCCAGAGCTCGGGAGCGATTGCAGCAGGCAGCGTGATCGGCTTTGTCCTGGGCCTGCTGCCAGGCATATCGGCGGCCATCACTTCGTTTCTATCTTATGATGTGGTGAAGCGGTTTTCGAAGAGACGCCATCTGTTTGGGCGCGGGGCGATTGAAGGGGTGGCGGCGCCGGAGGCGGCCAACAATGCGACCAGCTCTGCCGGTTTTATTCCGCTTTTTGCGCTAGGCATTCCTTCATCCCCGCCACTTGCCGTACTCCTGGCCGGATTAATGATCTACGGAGTGGCTCCTGGCCCGCTCCTGTTTGAGCAAAAAGGCGGATTCATCTGGACCGTCATCGCCAGCATGGTGATCGGCAATATCGTGCTGCTGCTTCTTAATCTTCCGCTGGTGGGGCTGTGGGCACGGTTGACGCGAATTCCTTTTGGCATCATGGCTCCCATTATTCTGATGCTCAGCATCATCGGAGCGTACACGGTGCGTAATAGCCTTTTTGACGTCGGAGTTGCCGTTGTGTTTGGGGTGCTCGGTTACTTTATGCACAAGTTTGACTGGCCGGTAATGCCGCTCATTCTGTGTTTTATTCTGGGGCCGCTGATGGAACAGTCGTTCACACAGGCATTATCCATGTCCGGCGGCAGCTTTTCCATTTTCGTGACCCGTCCGCTTGCGCTTACCTTCCTTATAACAGCGGCTATCCTGTTCTTTGCCTCTATCTGGCTGGCAGGACGGACGAGAAGGAGAGTACAGGAAGAAGCGGCGGAAGCGCTGGATTTTTGAAATATCGGTTGTCAACGATGAGATTAACTTGTAAGGGAGAACAGAAATGATGAAGAAAATAACATCAGTGACGAAAAAAATCGGCTTATTGTTAACAGGCTTGGCAGCAGCATCGCTGCTGCTAGCGGGCTGTGGAGCAGGACAGCAGACGGAGCGCAGCGCAGAAGGCGCGCAAAGCGCGGAAGGCAGTTCAGGTGGTTATCCGCAAAGAGCGATTGAGTATGTCGTTCCTTACGCGGCAGGCGGGGGCGTGGATCTGGTGGCGAGAGCGGTGGCGGAAAAGCTGAGCGAGAAATGGGGACAGCCGGTTAATGTAGTCAACAAGCCGGGAGGCGGAGGTGCGACGGGAGCGCAATATGCGCTGAAGCAAGCACAGCCGGACGGTTATACAGTGATGGCCAATGTGGTTTCACTTGGCTCCATGATGACGGCCGGGTATACGAACCCGCCTGTCAAGGCGGAGGATCAGATTTTTGTATCCCGGATCGTGCAGGATGTTCCGGCATTTACAGTGAAGAGTGATGCACAGTGGCAGAGTTTCGAGGAATTTTCCGAGTGGGTGAAGGCCAATCCGGAGAATCTGACCTGGACGACCTCCGGCGTCGCGGGTTTCTCCTCCTTTGCTGTTGCGGAGTGGCTGAATGAAATCGGTGTGGATATCTCCAAAACCCGCATGATCGTTACCAAAGGGACGGCAGAGTCGATTCCGCTCGTAGCAGGAGGCAATGCGGTGCTGGCCGTGCATCCGGTAAGCGAAGTGTCCGCCATGGCCGAGGCCGGAAAGCTGAAAATACTCGCTGTTTCGGGTGAAGAAAGAAGCCCCTATTTCCCGGATGTGCCAACAGCCAGAGAACAAGGGATTGAAAATCTGTCTGCGTTCTGGTGGACTGGTGTAAGTATGGCAAAAGGGACGCCGGATGAGGTCGTGCAAAAGTGGGACGAAGCGCTTGCCGAGCTGGCTGAGGACCCCGATTTTACCGCGAAGCTGGAGACTTTGAAGCTGCAGCCCTCTTATTTAAATCAGCAGCAATATCAGCAATTTTTGCAGAAAGAAACGGATTATTACACCGAGCTGGCTTCCAAGCTGGGGCTGCGGAAATAGGGGGCAAGTATGAAGATCGTCATTGTGGAGCATATAACGGACTCAGGTTTGCGTATCCTGCAGGACAGCGGGCATGAAGTGCAGTATGATCCGGAACTCTGGGCCGACCGCGAGCGGCTGGAAGAAGCTGCAGCCTCGGCGCAAGCTTTAATCGTGCGCAATCAGGCGCGGGTGGATGCTTCCCTGTTGGCCGAGATGGAGAAAAGGACTGTCATCGGCAGACTGGGGGTGGGACTGGACAATATTGACTTGGACGAGGCAAAACGGCGGGGAATTGCAGTCATCCGTGCGAAGAATGCCAATGCGTCATCTGTAGCTGAATATGTGCTGGCCGCCATCTTTACGTTCACGCGCCCGCTGCTGGCAGCATCAGACGATGTAAAAGCAGGAAACTGGGATCGCAAGCGCTTTGGTGGTCATGAGGTCGCAGGCAAAACACTGGGTCTCATCGGAGTTGGCGAGATCGGTCACCGCACGGCAGTGCGGGCCAAGGCACTCGGCATGAAGGTCGTGGGCAGCGATCCGCAATTGTCAGCGTATGACTTTGCAGCTGCCGAATCCGGCATCCGTCTGGCTGCTATGGAGGAAGTGTTGCAAAACTCCGATTTTATAAGCCTCCATGTCCCGCTTCTGCCGGAAACGAAAGGGCTTATCCATCAAGCGGCGATCGAGCAGATGCAGCCGCACGCGGTTTTAATCAATACGTCACGGGGTGGTGTCGTTGATGAACAGGCGCTGTATGAAGCGCTACTGCACAAGAGGATTGCAGGGGCCATGCTTGATGTATTGTCAGCAGAGCCTCCGGACCCCAATCATCCGCTGCTGTCTCTGAAAAACTGTATAATTACGCCGCATGTAGCCGGGCTGACAGAGGAAGCGAACCATCGTACTTCTACGCTTGTTGCTTCTGAATTACTGAAAGAACTGCAAGGCGTTCGCTCCTTGTGCAGGGTTGTTTGACAAACAGATCATTATCAAATGTGGCAAGATCCAATTCCATTTTCTCTTTCGTTTATCCACCCAAAGAGTGCTCCAACAAACCAAGCTTGAAAGTACTCTAATATAGTTAAGGTGTGAAAAAGATAACAAAGCAGCAACAGGAGGCTTTGCAGATCGAGGGCAAAGCCCAAGCGAAGGCGCGGGAGGGGAACGAAGTTCCCTCCGTTATACGCTTGTGGATACCAGTTGGACCTCCCGGTTGTACACCGTAGCCGGTGTGTGATTTTGCAGGGACTGGTGAGGCAGTTCATAGTTATAAAACGCTCAATCATAATGTTGTCCGTGGCCCGGCCTTTTCCGTAGACTGACCTCAGAAATTGAAACAGCGACAGCCAAGGACGAGAAAATAAAGTCCTAGACTGTCGCTGTTTCATTGAACTAACGTTTCCCTTTAGTTCAGCATATAGATTGAAACTCATCCTTCAGTATGGAGTACATTTTTAAATCCTGATGTCTCCCTTTTATGAGGAGCCCTTTTCTAATAATTCCTTCAAATGACATTTCCGCCTTTTCCATAACTCGTGCAGAACCGATATTTTCTAAATAGCATTTTGCTTGAATACGAACCAAGTCCATATTGGTAAAACCGAACTTAATAACTTTTCTTGCGGCTTCTGTTGCGATACCCTTTCCCCAATAATCCGGTGATAAGGCATATCCCATTTCGGCAATTTTATGCTGTCTATCCCATGTAGCGAACTCTATTGTACCAATCAACCTGCTATTTTCTTTATATTCAATCCCCCAATGAACCAAGCTCTTATTATTCCACTGGATAAGTACTCGCTCAATCGCTTCTTTTGTTTCTGTGATTGTTTTGTGAGGATTCCAGGAAGCGTACTTCGGTACTTCCTCATTAGAACAGTAATAATACATATCCTCTGCATCTTCTAATGTTATCTTTCTTAGTTTAAGTCGATTGGTCTCTAAGACTGGTAGCGCATTGAACACATCTTCCATATGAACACCCACTCTTGTTTGGTATACATTCGTTATAAGGGGATTGGCCTAGTCCTACTAAGATAATATTCAAATTAATTCCAGATCGTCCAGAAAACTCTTTTTATACAAGATCAAACGATCTTGTTTATCGATGTCAATTTTCACGTTGTCACGGGGGTTGATATTAAACTTCTCACGAAGCTCTTTGGGGATCGTTATTTGTCCGCGTTCATTTACTTGAACATCGAACATTCTAATTCATCCTTTCGTCATTTCAGTATTCTGATTTCATGTTTTCATCATACTGCTTTTGGACTTTCTCCGCATTAAGGATATAAAAATATTTTTAGTGATTATACCGCTAAAATACAATGTGCTGTGATCTGATGATGTATGATGCAGAGGGACCCGGTTTCCGGAGATTATATCTGCAACACATAGGAGGAGAACTATGGGCATTGTTTTGGAAAATCTATATTATGGAAACCTCAGACCTAACGAATGCTTACGCCCTGCAAATTCTGAATATCTCAATCTTAACCGAAAGATTTCATCGTTAATGGATGCCTATCACAAGAAGCTTTCGCGGGAAGAGTTCGATGACTTGGAGAATTTAATCGATTTGTTAGGGCAATCGACATCCATGTCTTCTGCTGCCGCGTATACTGAAGGCTTTCGGCTAGGGGCCATGATGATGATTGACGTGTTCGGGGGAAACGGATTTAAAAGGGGCGAGCAGTGAGTGAATTTTACATTGAAAAGGAAAATCTAATTACAAAGTCCAAGGTGGTCGCCTTACGCGAATTTTTAGATTCGATGGCGAAGGAAGCCAAGGCCAAGGGAGTCAACGAAAACGACTTACTGCACGATTTAGAACAAGTTCGGGAGGAAATGTGGAGTGAACCCAACTATATTTCCCCGTCTAAACGGACGATAGAGATCTTCCGAACCTGGTTTCGGCTCTATTGACTCAACCTGATTTATTAGTATTGTTGCAGAATATGCCGATTCCGTGTATCTTGTTGAAAGTAAGAAAAAAAGAAGCTTACTATAACATAGTACATAGGAGGGGAACCGGGATGACTCGTTATCTTTTTGAATATGAATTGAAGTCCACCAGCTACAAAGGCGAATTCAGCTGGGTGGCTGAAACTGAGGAGCAGGCGAAGGCGGCCGTTCATGAGCGCATTGCCGATCTGGAGTTTGTAGACATGGATGATGTGATTGTGGGCAAGCTGCTGAAAACACTGGACGCCACCAATCAATACTATGAATGCGAGGGTTGCAGCTCCTAATCTGCAGATGATGTAACATTACAAATTTTAGCCGAGAAAGCCCTACCTTTAGGCATGGGATGAATCGACTTAGGACAAGGGCTGTCATTAGACAGCTTTTTTGTCCTATTTTTTTGTCGTGGTAGAAGTGAAGCTTACTGAGGTATATTCAGATGTACTTTCAGTACATGGATCACCAGATACATATCCTGATTTTGTTGATGTGAAGCACACGCCTGGCTCCGCACGAGCTGTTCATATTCAGTTCATAAAGCAATGTTACTCTGTACAACGTCATTAAAAATATTGTGGATTTATTGAACACAAATACGACCATCACGGGAGGAACGAATATGAAAAAAAATATCCTGGTTAGCGGGGCGAGTTTCGCCGGCCTCTCAACAGCCTACTGGATGAATAAATTAGGCTACAACGTGACCGTTATTGAGATCGCCGAAGGTCTCAAAAAAGGGGGCACGCCTGTAAATATCCGCGGAAATACCGTCGGCATCGTGAAACGTATGGGGCTACTTGACCAAATCCTGGCGAACAGAATAACCATGGAAGTGGTGGAATTCAAAAATTCCGATGATGTCACTGAAAAGTCGCACTTCATTAAAAAAGACAGTGAGCAGCTCGCAGAAGATGAATACGAAATCGAGCGAAATGTATTGCTGAACATCATGTTCGAGGCTGTCAAAGATGATGTCGAGTTTATTTTCAGCGATAGCATAGCGTCGTTAAAGGAAGAAAGTGACGGCGTCGCCGTAGCTTTTAAAGGGGGGCAAAAGCGCACGTTTGACCTGGTATTTGGCTGTGATGGTATTCATTCGGCTGTCAGAAAATTTTGCTTTGGCGAGGAGGCGGAATTTTCGCATTTCCTTAATGCTTATTTCTCTATCACGATCGTGGATAAGCTGTTGATCCGGGAGAATACGACACAGATGTACAATGAGCCGGGCAAGACGGTCATGCTAAACGCCTACAACAATAAAACCGATATCCTCCTCGGCTTTTTTTCGGAGAAGGAAATCCCTTACGACTACCGAAACGAAGAACAGCAACGGAATATAATTTTGAATCAGTTTTCTGGAATGGGCTGGCGAACGCCGGAATTGCTGGAAGAAGTGAAGAATTCGACAACTTTTTACTTTGACAAGCTATGCCAAATGAAAATGCCGTCATGGACAAAAGGCAGGGTAGCGCTGGTCGGTGATGCTGGATACTGCGCTTCTCCGGCTGCTGGCATGGGTGGATCACTGGCAATAGATGGGGCGGCCGCCTTGGCTGATGCTTTCCAAAAATGCCATGGTCATTTTGAACTTGCGTTCCAAGAATACAATAAGAGCTTCCGTCCTTTCATCGAGGAAGTGCAAGCGGATGCGGAAAAATTTGGCGTAGAGTTCCTTATCCCACGAACTGAAGAAGCCATTCACGAAAGAAATTCGCAAGAAGGGTAATTTGATATCTTCCTGACTTAGTTGAGTTTATAAAAGTCATTGGCATGCGTTAACGAGGAACGTTAGTTGAATGACAGCAGCGGTGGAACTAGACTTTATTTTTCAAGTCTTGTTTCACCGCTGTTTCTTTAACTGTTAGTCGAAGATATTTCGTGACTAGGAACAACGTGCACGGGTAGTACCAGCGAAGCTGACCCCACCCGCATTTGTTTAAGAAGCAGGGGTTCCGAGGTTATGATATACTGAATTTAAGTGAAAAATTAAAAATAGGGAGACAGGATCCATGGATAAACTCGACTTGATCCTTCGGAAGCTCGAAGCTCTTGAAGAAGGACAGAAAGAACTAAACCAAATTAGCCGCGCGATTCGCGACCGTCAAGAAGAAACCGATGCAAAGCTAGACGCCATGGCTATGGATGTACATAAACTACACGGCAAGGTAGAGGCACAAAATGAGAAGCTGAATGCCGTATCCGACGAGCTGCACACATTTCGTAGGGAAACGAAAAGAAACTTCCGCCAGTTGGAAGGTCACATGCGAATGCTCGACAATGACTTTGAAGAAGCTGTAGAACGCATTGACCAGTTGGAATCCCGTCAATAGGGGTCTCCGTCCCCAGCGGGAGTTGTCATCAAGTGCCAACTAAAAAAGTGGAACAAGTTACAGCGTGAAGAGCAACAGCGGTTGGAGGAAGGATTCGTTCCCGGAGCGTCTCATAACATACAAAGGGTAGTCCACGTCACTGAAGTAAATCTTCATCTGTGCTTATGAAGGATGCTCCTGATATGGTATTGTTGTGATATAGCTAATACGAACGGCAAAGAAGGTGCAAAAATGGCAGCCACAATTAAAGATATCGCCAGACTGGCCAACGTATCCCATACCACGGTATCCAGAGCGCTGAACAACAGCCCATTGATCAAGGAGGAGACCAAACGCAAAATTTTGGAGCTGGCCGAGCAGTTAAATTACACTCCGAATTACAATGCCAAAAGCCTTGTGATGCAGCGGTCCCATACCATTGGGTTATTCTTCACCAGCATTTCGCGGGGAACGTCCTCCAGCTTTTTTGCGGATACGATCAGGGGAGTAAACTCCGTCATTGATACGCATTTTAACCTGTTTGTGCGTGGAATTGATGAGTTTGATGATTTTTCCTCCATCCATGGCCGACGGTTTGACGGCATTTTATTGATGAGCCAGAGCGAAAAGGACAACCCTTTTATTGATCATGTGCTGCGGGAGGGCATCCCGCTCGTTGTGCTGAACCGCCAAGTAACTGGCGAGGGAATCATTAATATCATTTCAAATGATATGGAGGGAGCTTATCATGCCGCTTCTTACCTTATTGAATGCGGCCATACCTGGGTGGCTTTAATAGAAGGCAGGGAAGGGTTCAAATCTTCACAGCGGAGAAGAGACGGCTTCGTGAAGGCTCTGCTTGAGCATCAGCTGCCGATCCATAATGAATACATGGTTGCAGGCCAGTATGATACCGAAAGCGGAAGCGAGGCAATGAAGAGGTTGCTCGCGTTGGCAGAACCGCCTACTGCGGTTTTTTGCTCCAATGATGATATGGCCATAGGCGCCATGAATGCGGTGTTCGAGCAGGGCATGAGGGTGCCTGAGGATATTTCCATCGTCGGGTTTGATGATATCGGATACTCCCAATATATGACCCCCCCGCTGACGACGGTGAAGAGACCGATTGAACAGATCAGCGCGGCTGGGGCGTCCCATATTCTGGAGCTGATCCAGTCGCCATCCACAGAAGAAAAATTAATCTATATGGGAACCGAACTGATCATCCGAAAATCGGTGAGGGTGAGATAATTTTCATAACTCTACAAATAACAACAAAAAAAGCAGAAAACGGACCTGCATTCCACCCGGGAGTGTAGGTCCGTTTCGTATTAAACCGTTCACTTACTCAGCAGTACGACTTCCCCAGACAGCTGTACCGTCTCCAGACAGGGCCGAGAAGGTCATGACGTAGCTTTGGGCACCGTTATCCCATTGGCGCAGGAGTTTTCCTTTGTAGGTTGTCCCGTTCAGCGTAAGGGTTATATCGTTCTTGCCGTTCTTTTTCCATGTTCCTGATACAGCTCCTGTGATTTTACCATCCTTGTTCAGCATAATCGCTGCGGAAGCTTTGATGTCTGCCGAAATATCCTTGCCATGATTGACGTACTTGTACACTCCTGTAATATCTCTGGGAGCGACCGAACGTTCTGTTTCACCTGCATAACGATGAGGAGCAATCACCGGCCATCCGGCCTCATTCATCATGACTTTATGCACGCGGACCTGATGCTCTTCACCGCGTCCGGGGAAGCGGGTATGGAAGAAGATGAACGTTTCGCCGCTCTTCGGGTCAACATATACAGAATTATGACCTGGGGACACATAACCCTGATCTGTATATTTTTCCCCATCCAGTGCGGAAAATTTGAAGTTGCCCATGAGCTTGCTTCCATACGGCGCAATGGATGCATCGTCGAATAAAGTGCCGTCTGCACCTTTGGCGTTGATCATATCTTTGCCTGCCGTATCTACATAAGGGCCATCCGGGCTTTTGGAACGCGCAACCCTGATGTTATAGCCCCCGACTGCATCCAGTCCGCCAAAGGACAAGTACAAATAATAGTAGTCAGTTTGCGGATTATACACGATATAGGGAGCTTCGATGCGGCTGTGGTTGCCGCCAAGCAGCTTTTTGCCATAACCTTGCCCAGGCAGCGGCTTGCCGGTCTGCGGGTCCATTTCCATAATAAAAATGCCGCCCGAATACGACCCGTACACCATCCACAGCTTGCCATTCTTATCGAAGAACACGTCCGGATCGACGACATTCGGGTGAATGGTCGCATCATAAATGGTCCCGTCTTCACTGATTTCGTCCCACATCCCGGATTTTAAAATAATGCCCGTATCCTTGTAGGGGCCTTCCGGACGATCGGCAACTGCAATGCCCATGGCGGATCGTGGGGAATCTCCCTTGCAGGCGTTGTAATACATATAGTATTTTCCGTCCGCCAGCTGAATGACGTCAGCAGCCCATAATGTGCTGCTTTGCGCCCACTCGAAGGTTTCACGAAGCTCCTCGAATACATTGGGGATGAGCGGGTTATTGTTGTCTACGACGGTGGAGATTTGCTGCCAATGCATAAGGTCCCTGGTTTTGGCGGAGGCCAGATGAGAGCCGAAGACGTAAAAGGCATCACCGCTTTTAATGACAGAAGGATCATGAACAGTGACCTCGGAAAAAGAGGGGATCACATCGGATTTTTTGTGAACGCTTTCAATGGTGGACGCTGAATCAGCAGCCGTTAGAACAGCAGGGGAGGCAGAGGCAGCTCCATTGACGATACTGCTGCCAGCCGCAGTCAGGCAGGATAACAAAAGCAAAGCTGTTTTTTTACTTTGTTTCATTACAAACCATCCCTCCGTATGTAGGTTTATATACAAATATATTTACGAATTAACATTATTATAATCCATTCAAAGAAGCAACTGTTTTTTTCCATTTACAGGATAACCCTCCATTGGAGACACAGTTCTTCAGGCTGATGATATATCCTATAAGGTCAAGCAAACAGCGCGCACCGAACTTCTATCGGTGCGCGCTGTTTGGTTTATTTGTTTCAACCTTCAACCTGTATGAACCTGCGCTGGAGCGCCGGCTGAACTTGCCCGCTGATTTGCGATGAACACGCCCACCAGGATGAGCCCGGCACCAACATAACCCTGCGCCCCCATGATCTCATTCAGGAAGGCAAAAGCGAATATAGCCGAGAATACCGGCTCAAGGGAGAACAGAAAGCCTACACTTTCAGGCGTGGTATGCTTCTGTGCAATAGATTGCATGACAAAACCATACGCACTGCAAACCAGGGCCAGGCCGAGCACGGCGACCCAATGAACGGAGGTGGCAGGCAGCACGGGGTGTTCGAAAATCAGCATTCCGACCAAACCGAACAGCGCCGCAAATCCAAGCTGATAGATGCCCAATTGCAGCGAATCCACCTCACGCACAAACCGGTTTGAAACGATAATATGAATAGCATACAGCAGCGCGGCGGCCAAACAATAAACGGAGCCGATATCCAAAGCAAACCGGTCGCTGCTTGTCAGCAATAACAGCCCGGCCGATACGACGATCACACCGAGGACAATTTTGTGGTTGGGCAGCTTGCGGGTGATGAAGGCCAGCAGGATGGGGACCATGATCACCGTAGTGCTGGTCAGGAACCCTGCGGAGGAAGCGGCCGTGCTTTGCAGCCCATACAGCAAGCCGGTAAAAAGGCCGCATAATAGAGCGCCAGAAACGGCGCTGTACTTCAATGTCTTCGCATCAACCTTCCTTATTTTCGGGAAAAAGACAAGAGCAGTCACAAGGAAAGCAATTCCACACCGGAGCGCAGTCATGTTAAATGGAGGAATTCCCTGCACGCCCAGCTTCATCAATAAATACGATAACCCCCAGACCAAAGATACCGTTGCTAAAATCCAATTCGCTTTCTTCTGAGTCATGATGTCCACCTTTTACTAAAATAATTGCAGCGTCTAAAATACAGTGTCTAAATGCAGCGTCTTTATAAGCGGCTTGAATCCCATCTTAGCCAAAGGTAGTATATAAGAGAAGTGAATATATATGATTCTGAATATTACATATTCTTATGAGGGTGTCTGATGAAAAGATCAAAATACGAGGTGTTCGTAAAAGTGGTGGAGTTCGGCAGCCTGTCGCGTGCGGCGGAGTATTGCAACTATTCCCAATCGGCGGTCAGCCAAATTATTAGCTCCTTGGAAACCGAGCTTGGCATCAAGCTGCTGAACCGCAGCCATGCGGGGGTCTGGCTTACATCAGATGGTGAACAGCTCCTGCCTTATATTCGGAATTTAAGCAGTGCTCATCATGAGCTGTCTGATAAAGTGTTTGAGCTGCTGGGCATCGAAAGCGGCTTGATTCGGATCGGCTCTTTTTCCAGCGTCTCCTGCCATTTGCTGCCGCCGATTCTTAAAGACTTTAAAGCTAGGCGCCCAAATATCAGGTTTGAGCTGCTGCAAGGGGATTATCGGGAAATCGAGCAGTGGATAACGGACGGGACGGTTGACCTCGGTTTTGTGGTGCAGCCTGCTTTAAAAGAGTTCGAGGTTATTCCCATTTGTGAGGACAGAATGCTGGCGGTACTCCCGGAAGGTCATACATATGCTCATCATGAGCTGGTGCCTCTGCAGCTTTTTGAACAGGAACCCGTTATACTGCTGGACGAAGGCACCAAAAAAGAAGTGCTGGAAATGTTCCGCAAGCACCATATGAAGCCGCGAATCGAATACCGCTCGGAAGATGATTACACCATCATGTCTATGGTGGAAAACGAGCTTGGCATCAGCATATTGGCTGAGCTGGTCCTGAACAGAAATCCTTACCGGATTGTCACCAAGGAAACGAGTCCCGGCTTTTCAAGAAAAATTGGCATTGCCATCAAAAATAAAAGCCAGGCGTCCATGGCTGTTCGCTGCTTCCTTGAGTATGTGATTGAGAATAAGGAGCGTTATGTTACCGGTCCTTTAAAATATTCCGCCAGCTAAGCTTTGCAAGCATGGGGATAGAAGCGTATGATGGAAAGCGACTTTACATAACAGGAGTGTGTGCAAGAAATGAAGGATTTCGACAAATTATTGGAACAATATGCCGAACTGGTCGTGAAGGTGGGGGTGAATATCCAGCCAGGACAGGTGCTGATGGTGACCTCGCCGCTCGAAACGGTAGAGTTTACGCGGCTGATCGTGCAGAAGGCATATCAGGCCGGGGCCAAGTATGTGCAGGTTGATTTTGAGGATGAACAGATTGTCCGCAGCCGTTATGAGTTTGCCGATGACGGCACTCTTGATTATTTTCCGGCCTGGAAGGGGGAAATGCTAGAGAAGTTTGCCGAAGAGGGAGGGGCTACGCTGACAATCCGTGTGCCGGATCCAGAACTCTACAAGGGCATTGATTCGCAAAAGGTCTCCCGTTCCACCAAAGCGGCAGCCCGGGCAAGACGGGCATTCGCCGATTACACACGCAACAGCAAAATAAGCTGGTGCCTGATCAAAGCGCCGACCAGAGCATGGGCCAACAAAGTATTTTCCGATATTCCAGCAGAAGAGCGGATCAGCGTCATGTGGGACACCATTTTCAAAATGAACCGTGTCGATGGCGGAAATGCGGTGCAGAATTGGCATGAGCATTTGGGACACCTCAAGGAGCTGCGGGCGAAGCTTAACGGTAAAAGATACAAAAGCCTCCATTACCGCGCTCCCGGCACGGACTTGCATATCGAGCTCGCCGAAGGGCATATCTGGCACGGAGGGGCAAGCGAGAACCAGCAAGGGACAACTGTTGTGCATAACATGCCGACAGAGGAAGTATTTACGATGCCAAAGCGGGACGGGGTAAACGGATATGTGACCAGCACTATGCCGCTGAATCTTAACGGCCAGCTCGTGGACCGTATCTGTTTTACCTTCAAGGATGGCAAAGTAACGGAATTCACGGCCGGGTCGGGAGAAGAGCATTTACAAAATCTGCTCGCCACGGACGAAGGGGCCGGTTATTTGGGCGAGGTCGCCCTGGTGCCTCATGATTCGCCAATTTCGAATTTGAACCGGATCTTCTACAATACCGGTGTTGACGAAAATGCCTCCTGTCACCTTGCTTTAGGCAGCGCTTATCCGACCAATATCGAGAATGGCACACAGATGAGCAATGAAGAGCTGCTGCGGCACGGATGCAATGTCAGCCTGATTCATACCGACTTTATGATCGGCTCCGCCGAGCTTGATATTGACGGTGAGCTGCAGGACGGAAGCATCGAGCCTGTTTTCCGTAATGGGAATTGGGTCATCTAAACGCAGATGAAGTGGATTGAGCCAAAAGCCAACTTATTGTATTATGTTGTAGGTGCCCGCACAGCGGGTGACCATATTCTATAGTAAAGCGAGCCTAAGAACCTATGAATTCAACCCCATTTAACTATACAATGCCGCCTGAATGGGCTCGGCATGAAAGAACTTTTATATCCTGGCCTGTGCGTGAATCCATGGTATATCCTGATACCCATACCGCCGTATGTGAGGGTTATGCGGAGATTGTGCGCGCCATGGCTGAATTCGAGCCAGTGACGATTGTTGTCAACCCGGAGGATATGGAAGCTGTACAAAAGTTTAATTTTGGACCACAGGCTGAGCTGCTGCCGATTGAGCATAGCGATGCCTGGCTGCGCGATAACGGACCCACCTTTGTGAAGAATGACAAGGGGGAGCTGGCCGGAATCAACTGGAAGTTCAACGCCTGGGGAGGCAAATACGCACCCTGGGACCTGGACGATCAGGTCGCGCCCCGCATTCTTGAGAAGCTGAACGTTCCCCGTACTGATGCGCCTCTTATTATGGAAGGTGGCTCTATTCACGTGGACGGTGAGGGCACATTGATTACGACGGAGGAGTGCCTCCTGAACCCGAACCGGAATCCGGAGCTGTCGAAGGCGGATATTGAAGAGTACTTGCGGAAATACACTGGGGTCAGCAAAATCATCTGGCTGAAGAGAGGTTTAAGCGGTGACGAGACGGACGGCCATGTTGACAATATCGCCTGTTTTGCTGCTCCGGGTAAGGTTCTGATCCAGGTATGCGACGATCCAGCGGACGAGAACTATGAGATTACGCGCGAAAATCTGGAGATTTTACAGCAGGAGACGGATGCTCAGGGAAGAAAGCTTGAGATTATTCCCATCCAGCAGCCGCCGCAAAGAATGCATGAAGACAGCCGTTTGACGCTCAGCTACATTAACTTTTACTTCGTTAACGGTGGCATTATTCTGCCTGTCTTCGGCGGTGACGCGGAAGAGACGGACCGGCAGGCGGCGCAGCGGTTGTCCGAGGCATTTCCTGACCGGGAAATCCGCACCGTGGACGGCATGGCTGTCATTAAAGAGGGCGGAAATGTGCATTGCACCACCCAGCAAATGCCAGCGGCCGGAACTGTGTAACTTAGAGGAGGATAAGCGCTTGAGAAAAGTAAAAGTGGCAGCTACACAAATGAGCTGCTCAGCCAACATTGACGAGAATATAGCGAAAGCCGATAAGCTGGTGAGAGAAGCGGCGGCGCAGGGCGCGCAGATTATTTTGCTGCAGGAGCTGTTTGAAACTCCGTATTTCTGCCAGAAGGAGAAGTCCGATTACTTTGCGCTGGCTACGGAGCTGGAGGCCAACAAAGCGATCAGCCATTTCAGAAAGGTCGCCAAGGAATTACAAGTGGTGCTGCCGATCAGCTTTTATGAGAAGAAAAACTATGCGCGTTACAACTCTCTGGCCGTCATTGATGCCGACGGAGAAGTGCTGGGCAAGTACCGTAAAAGTCATATCCCTGACGGGCCGGGCTATGAGGAGAAGTTTTATTTTAACCCTGGCGATACCGGCTTCAAGGTTTGGAATACGCGTTATGCCAAAATCGGGGTAGGTATCTGCTGGGACCAATGGTATCCGGAAGCCGCTAGAGTTATGACCCTGATGGGAGCAGAAATTTTGTTTTACCCGACAGCTATCGGTTCCGAGCCGCAAGATTCTGCCATTGATTCGAAGGATCACTGGCAGACCGTCATGCTCGGACACGCAGCGGCCAATCTGATTCCGGTGGTGGCGTCCAACCGGATTGGTGTGGAAGAGGATGATGACTCGAAAATTACGTTTTACGGTTCCTCCTTTATCGCCGGGCCGCAAGGGCAAAAGGTAACCGAAGCCGGACGGGCAGAGCAAACTGTGCTGACAGCAGAATTTGATCTGGATGAGCTGGAAACGGGACGGATCGAATGGGGGATTTTCCGGGACCGCCGCCCTGATTTGTACAAATTGATTGCCACGTATGATGGCGAACAAAATGTTTAAATGAGCTAAGGGGCTGTCCCAGCAGGTCATGAATCATGATCTGAGGGGCGGCCTCTTTTTTCTTATTGACTTGTTTGTAGCCGGGAGTAGAATGGGGAAGAAGTTACCATCGTGGCAGTTGCAGACTGTCGAAGGAGTGCATTTCCATCGTTAACCCAGTTCATCCAGTGAAACGTCCTTTTTGGCAGCGTCGGCGCGGCAAGCTTTCGGAGCAACGCAGGCAGATTCGGATTGCAACCTGGGAGGGAGTGCCCTCCACCATATTTCAGGTGCTTCTCGGCGGACCGTTCCTTACCGGGTATCTGCTCTATCTGGGAGCTAATTCAAGTCAAATCGGCTTTGTATTGGCCATGACCACATTGGTAAATATTGCACAGCTTGGTGCTGCATATGGTATACAGCGCATTCGCAGCCGCAGGACGGCCCTGATATGGTTTATTGCCGTACATCGGTTATTGTGGGCGGGAACGGGGCTGATCCCGTTTTTGTTTCCTAAGGATGTATGGGTGACCGTATATATCGTAACCTACACGGCAGCCTTCATAGGCAACGCGGTTTCAGCCATGCTGTGGACTTCCCTCATCAGTGACCTTATACCTGCCAAGGTACGAGGACGGCATTTCGGCATTCGCAATACGGTGCTGAACGCCTTGGGAAGTATCTGTCTGTTTACGGGCGGGTTATTGCTGGACCGTTATCCTGGCGGAGAAGGCTTTTTACTGCTCTTTATACCGATCTGGATTTGTGCGGTTGCTAATATCGTCATCTATTTTTTCTATCCGGATTTGCCTTTTGAACGATCAAAGGAAACCGCTTTCCTCCCCATGGTCCGCAAGCCCTTGCAGGACGCCGGGTTTATGAGAGCTGCTGGTTTTCTTGCTGGCTGGCTGCTCATGCAGACGCTGATCGTACCGCTTTATTCCTATGTCATGCTTGAGCTAATGCGGCTGAGCTACAGCACCGTTTCTTCCTTAACGGTGATCCAGACCATTGCCATGATGATCAGCTTTTATGTGTGGGGCAACCTGAACGCCCGCTATAGCAACAAAAAGCTGCTCTTCTGGACACTGCCGTTAGTCGCAGGCTCCTGCCTGTCCTGGGGGCTGCTGTCAGTTTTACCGGCGCTGCCTGTCCTGGTCGTTTCTCACATATTGCTTGGAGCCGGAATAGGTGGCTTCAACCAGTTGGCTTTTAACTTCACCATCGGGGATACGCCGAAGAGTGAACGGCCGATGTATGTGGCCACGTATTCGGCGTTAACAGGCCTGACCTCATTCCTGGGGCCGCTTGCAGGCGGAGCTGTTTACCAATGGATGAAAAGCTTGCCTCCGGCACTGGATTGGTTTGAATTATTCGGTTTTCCGGCATGTATTGGCGTGCTGATGCTGGTTATGGCCTTCACGTTGGGAAAACGTGTTTTGACCACAGATTGATTTCCCCTCCTTACTGGTAAGCGTAGCGTGTAACATAACTTCAACAAAAGCTCTCCAAAAGATACGAAACTAAGAAGCCAGCAGAAAGGGGGGAACGGATTGACACTACAGCAACTGCGGTATGTAATCGAAATTGCGAACTGCGGCTCCATGAGCGAGGCGGCCAAGAGGCTGTTCATTTCACAGCCAAGCCTCTCTAATGCGATCAAAGAGCTGGAGAGCGAGCTCGGGATCACCATTTTCGAGCGCACCAACCGTGGCATCAGCCTCTCCATTGAGGGGATGGAATTCCTGGGATATGCCAGACAGATGATTGAGCAGGCTGACTTTATCGAAAACCGCTACAGCGGAAAGCAGCACAGCCAAAACCGTTTTGCCGTGTCTACCCAGCATTATGCTTTTGCCGTGGATGCATTTGTGCGGCTGATGAAACAGAGCGAATTGACCGATTACAGCTTTCATTTGCGCGAAACGCAAACCTATGAAATCGTGGACGATGTCAGAACGCTGCGCAGCGATGTGGGGATTTTGTATATCAGTGAACGAAATTCCAAAGTGTTAAACAAGCTTTTCAGTGACGGAAGCTTAAAGTTCACGCCGTTATTTAATACACATCCGCATGTATTTATCCGGGCAGGCCATCCTTTAGCGGGCAGGAAGAGCATCGCGCTTGAGGATATTTCGTCTTATCCATTTATCAGCTTTGAGCAAGGGGACAATAACTCGCTGCACTTTGCGGAGGAGATGGTGATAGCCGCCCGCATTGATAAAAGCATCAAAGTAAATGACAGGGCCACCTTATCCAATCTGCTGGCAGGCACGGACGGATATACGATAGGCACGGGTCTTCTGGCTTCGGAGCTGGAAGGAAATTCACTCATTACGATTCCGGTGGAGAATGGCGAAATGTTCACAGTCGGCTGGATCACGCATAAAGAACGAAAGCCCAGCCCGATTGCGTCAGCCTATATTGATCTGCTGAATGATTTGGTTTCCAGGCATTTCTTTAGTATCAATCACTTTTTACTTTAGTCCAGGAGGAACTATATGCCAACATCTATTACAGGGAGCAAGCGAAACACAGCGCCGTTTCGGTATGATATCGTCGGCAGCTTTCTCCGGCCTGAAAGTCTGAAAGAAGCACGCCGCCGTTTCGCAGAAGGCGAAATCACAAAGCAGCAGCTGCAAGACGTGGAAAATAAGGAAATCGCCAAGCTGGTCAGTATGGAAAAAGAGCTTGGACTGCAGGCCGTAACGGACGGCGAATTCCGCCGCTCCTGGTGGCATCTCGATTTCTTTCTCGGGATCCAAGGGACCCGGAAGATTTCGCTTAACCAGGGACCCGGACGAACAGACGCCGGGACACGGGCGGAATCCTTTCAGATTGTGGATAAAATAGCTTTTGCCCATCATCCCATGGTGGAGCATTTTAAACAGCTTCATACTCTGGCGGGAACCGCAGTGGCGAAAATGAGCATCCCCTCTCCGTCGCTGTTCCATTTCGTCCAGTATTATAACGGAAATGCAGTCTATGCCAATCAGGAGGAGCTTTACCGTGACATCATCCAAGTATACCGGTCAGCCATTCAGGCCTTCTACGAAGCGGGCTGCCGCTATCTGCAGCTGGATGACACCGCTTGGGGTACGCTGTGCAGCACAAGGCACCGGGAGCATCTGCAATCAGTTGGTATGGACCCCGACCGCCTTGCTGCCGATTATGTACGTCTGATCAATGAAAGCATCGCAGATAAGCCGCAGGATATGGTCATTGCGCTGCATGTTTGCCGCGGGAATTACCAATCCACCTGGTTTGCGGCAGGAGGGTATGAGCCTATTGCCGAGCAGCTGTTCTCGCAGGCGAAGGTCGACGCATTCTTCCTGGAGTATGACAATGAGCGTGCAGGTGATTTTCGGCCATTACGCCATATTCGCGATCAATTCGTGGTCCTTGGGCTGGTTACGACCAAGCATGGAGGACTTGAAAGCAAGCAGCAGCTCAAAGAGAGAATTGCCGAAGCCGCTCAATACGTAGATATTGACAAGCTCTGTCTTAGCCCGCAGTGCGGCTTTGCCTCGACCGAGGAGGGCAATTTGCTGACCGAGGAAGAGCAGTGGGACAAAATCCGGCTTGTAATTGAAACTGCAAATGAGGTGTGGATCAGCTAATACAGCACCCTCCACAGATAAAAGGTGGCATAAGCTTCCCAGGGCGACCAGTTGGCGGACAGCTGCAGCAGCTCCTGCCTGGTCGGCTTGCGGTCTGAGCCGAGCACCGCTTTTACAGCGTTATGCAGGCCTACGTCATCGATCGGAAAAGCCGACGGGAAGCGCAGGCACCTCATCAATACATAGTTGGCGGTCCAGGGGCCGATGCCGCGGATGGAGGTCAGCATCTGCTCCGCTTTTTTGATGCTGCCTGCGTGCAAAAGCTGCTCCTTGCTCAACTGGCCGCTTGCGATCCGGCTGGCAACTTCAATAAGATATTCGCTTTTTCTGGCGGTGAAGCTCAGACTCTGGAGTTCTTCTGCTGTTAAAGCCGCAATGCGGTGGGGGGCGGGGAAAATCTGATATGGCTGCCCTCCATGCCATACGGAGCTGCCGTAAGCTTCAACGAACCGTCTTTTCAAGGTGTATGCGAATGCAAGATTGATCTGCTGCCCAATGATCCCCCAGCATACGGCTTCAAACAGATCTGGTATTCCCATAATACGCAAGCCGTAAAACGACCTGGCCGTCTGGCTCAGCAGCGCGTCCGCTTGAGCCATCTCGTAGAAAGGAGCAAGGTCCCTGTCCAGATCGAACCAGTCACGGATGTAAAATGCAATATGCTCGCGAAGTTGATTGCTAATGCCGCCTGATTTCTCCAAAAACCGGACATGCAGCCCACCGCTCTCATCCGGACCGATTTCAACCATCACGACTTCCTCTCCAGCCTGAATCGCCTTATAGACTTTGCCGTCACGTATCTCCAACATACACTCGTTGGTCGATCTGGCGAGATATTTCAGATTCTCCTCGAAGCTGAATTCGACCGGCACAGGCACAGCAATGCCATCCGGTAAATCCGTCCAATGTATTATATTCATGGGGCGCCCCATCCCTTTCCTGATGCAAACTCTTCCGTGCTTAATAACACAGAAACAAGAACATATGTTCACATCCATCTTAGTATGTCATAGCAAATTTAGCAAGCAAAATCCGCAGCGAAAGAGGGTGAATCGTTCCTCATTCCCGGTCTTTTCCTCTTTATCAGCAGAATTGATAAAACATATAAAATGAATATAATTGACCAGCATCGCCTGCTGTGATAGGTTCAATAGAGCGAAAATTAATTTGGATCAAAATACTAGGATTTCATACAACAGCAGTTTTGCGAGGTGGGATATCGTTGGAATTACAAGTAACTAACAGCCCTTTTAATCAGGAACAAGCGGAATTGCTGAATCGTGTTTTGCCTACGCTTTCACCGGTACAGCGAATCTGGCTTAGCGGATATCTTACGGCTCTTCAGGGTGCCGTGGCTCCGGCTGCGCCTGCTGATGCAGCTCCGCAGACGGCTCTCCCGGAGGTGGCAAGCATATCCAAGGAGGTCACGGTCCTATTCGGGTCCCAAACGGGCAACAGCAGCGGATTGGCGAAGAAGACGGCCAAGCTGCTTGAAGACCGCGGCTTCCAGGCAACCGTGTCCTCCATGGGGGATTTTAAGCCCAATACATTGAAAAAGCTGCAAAACCTGCTGATCATCGTCAGCACCCACGGGGAAGGTGAACCGCCGGATAATGCGATTGCCTTCCATGAATTTCTGCACAGCAAGCGAGCTCCTCAGCTGGAGGAGCTGCGTTATTCCGTGCTGGCGCTTGGCGATACCTCCTATGAGTTCTTCTGCCAGACAGGCAAAGATTTTGACAAGCGTCTGGAGGAGCTTGGTGCTAAGCGGATCGTACCGCGTGTGGACTGTGATGTCGATTTTGACGAGCCGGCAGCGGAATGGATGAACCAGGTGGTTCAGGAGCTGGGGCAGGCATCCGCATCCACAGTCACCCCCGTTTCCGCAGGCTCGGCTGACGGAAGCGGAACGGAAACGGAATATTCGCGGACCCATCCCTTCCATGCGGAGGTGCTGGAAAACCTGAATTTGAACGGCCGTGGCTCGGACCGTGAAACCCGCCACATCGAGCTGTCCCTGGAAGGATCCAATCTGCAGTATGAAGCAGGGGACAGCCTGGGCATTTATCCGGAAAACGACCCACGCCTGGTGGACGAACTGATTGATGCGATGGGCTGGGAGCCGGAGGAATCCGTCGCGCTGAAGAATGGTGACGCGCTGGCGCTGCGTGATGCGCTGCTGCGCCATTATGAAATTACGGTCTTGACCAAACCGCTGCTGGAGCAGGCGGCGCAGCTCGTTCCTGACAGCGGGATTTCCAAGCTGCTGGAACCGGGACATGAGCAGGATTTGAGAAGCTATATCGAAGGCAGAGACCTGCTGGATCTGGTGCAGGATTATAGCCTGAAAGGGATTCCTGCTTCAGCATTTACAGGAATACTGCGTAAAATACCTGCCCGCCTGTATTCAATTGCCAGCAGTCCGAAGGCTTTCCCGGATGAAGTGCATCTGACCGTGCGGACAGTGCGCTATGAATCGCAAGGACGGAATCGGTACGGCGTATGCTCCGTACAGCTTGCGGAACGCACCCAGCCCGGCGATCAGCTGCCGGTATACGTTCAGCATAATCCGAGCTTCAAGCTGCCGGAGAATCCGGATGCTCCGGTAATTATGATCGGACCGGGCACCGGCGTAGCTCCGTTCCGAGCTTTTCTCGGCGAACGTGAAGAGACAGGAGCTGCAGGGAAGACATGGCTCTTTTACGGGGATCAGCACTTCAGCACAGACTTTTTGTACCAGGTGGAATGGCAGCGCTGGCTCAAGGAGGGCGTTCTTACCCGTATGGATGTAGCGTTCTCCCGTGACACCGACCAGAAGATATATGTTCAACACCGGATGCTGGAAAAGAGCAGCGAGCTGTATCAATGGCTGCAGGAAGGCGCCTATATCTATGTCTGCGGGGATGAGAAGAAGATGGCGCATGATGTCCATGCCGCCCTTGGAACCATCCTGGAGCAGGAAGGCGGTCTGAGCCCGGAGCAAGCCTCGGAATATATGATTCGTATGCAACAGGAAAAACGTTATCAGCGGGACGTATATTAGACGACAGTCCTGATGATTACGAGAGGAGATGCAAGCATGGCACAAAATCAATTTTATCCCCCCCATGACCAGCCGCACAGTGATGTCGAGGACATCAAGCGGCGCAGCAATTATCTGCGGGGCAGCCTGACTGAGACGCTGCAGGACCCGATCACCGGGTCCATTCCCGAGGATGATAACCGGCTGATGAAGCATCACGGCAGCTATATGCAGGACGACAGGGATCTGCGGAACGAGCGGGCCAGACAGAAGCTGGAGCCAGCCTATCAGTTCATGCTGCGCGTGCGGGCGTCCGGCGGGGTGGTCACCCCTGAGCAGTGGCTGATGATGGACCGGATCGCCCATAAATACGGCAATGGCACGATCCGACTGACCACACGCCAATCGTTCCAGCTACACGGCGTATTGAAGTGGAATCTGAAAAATACGATCCGCGAAGTCAACGATGCACTGTTGAGTACGCTGGCGGCTTGCGGCGACGTGAACCGGAACGTCATGGCCAGCCCGAATCCTTATCAATCCGATATTCATGGCGAGGTGTACGAATGGGCGTGCAAGGTCAGCAATCATCTTGATCCGCGTACCAGAGCTTATCATGAAATCTGGCTGGACGGGGAGAAGGTCGTCGACAGCCGGGACGAAGGGGAGGAGCAGGAGCCGATCTACGGTCCTGTTTACCTGCCCCGCAAATTCAAAATCGGCATTGCGGTCCCGCCATCCAATGACGTGGATGTGTTCTCGCAGGATTTGGGGTTCATCGCTGTCGTGGAGGATGGTAAACTGCAGGGCTTTAATGTTACCGTAGGCGGCGGCATGGGCATGTCGCATGGTGATCCGAAAACATATCCGCAGGTGTCCAAGGTAATCGGGTTCTGTACACCTGAGCAAATGATCGAAGTCGCTGAAAAAACCGTAACGATCCAAAGAGATTATGGCGACCGGGCAGTCCGCAAGCACGCCCGTTTCAAGTATACGATTGACGACCGCGGGCTTGACTGGCTCGTACAGGAATTGAGCAGTCGTCTGGGCTGGAGTCTTGCGGAAGCGCGCCCTTATCATTTTGACAGCAATGGCGACCGGTATGGCTGGGTGAAGGGCAGCAACGGAAAATGGCATTTCACACTGTTCATCCAGAACGGCAGAATCAAGGACGAAGAGGGCTATCTGCTGATGACAGGACTGCGGGAGATTGCCAAAATCCACACCGGCGATTTCCGGCTTACCCCGAACCAGAACCTGATTATCGGCAGCATCGGCCCGAAAAAGAAGAAAAAAATCGAGAAGTTGATCAGTGAATACGGGCTCACCGACGGCATCCATTATTCTGCCCTGCGCAGAAATTCCATGGCCTGTGTCGCTCTGCCAACCTGCGGTCTGGCGATGGCTGAATCGGAACGGTATTTACCGACACTGCTCTCTAAAATCGAACCGATGCTGGAAGAGGCCGGCCTGCGGGATGAAGACATTGTGATCCGCATGACCGGCTGCCCGAACGGCTGCGCCCGTCCAATGCTGGCCGAGCTTGCCTTTATCGGGAAAGCGCCGGGCAAATACAATATGTATCTGGGCGGCGGTTTTACAGGCAACCGCTTGAACAAGCTGTATAAGGAAAACACCGGAGAGGCTGAAATTCTCGAAGAACTGCGGCTGATCATTACCCGTTATGCCAAGGAACGCCAAGAGGGCGAGCATTTTGGCGACTTTGTGATCCGGGCTGGTTATGTAGATGAAGTGCTTGACGGGCGTGAGTTCCACGTATCCTGATAGCAGAAATGAAAAAGGATATCCACGCTGATGCAGACGATGGATATCCTTTTTTTGCGTCTGTTTCGTCGGGTAACTCTGTGGTTGGACTGCAAATGAACAGGCACAAATAATCACCAGCCTACATACACAAGAAGAGGGGTGTCAGCCTAGTATTGAAATCTAATACGGATCGGATGAACGGGGGATTATGAATGAGTCAGGGCAGAATACTTTTTGTTCCGACAAATGGGAGTGGTTTGGGTCATTTGACCCGCCTGCTTGCCTTGGCAAGGAGAATCAAGAAGCTTGACGAAGCATTGGACATTATCTTTCTAAGCACAAGTCCGGCAATGCATCTGGTGATGAGAGAAGGTTTTTTAGGGTATTATCAACCTGCCAGGAGCTCATTTTCACAGGATTTCACAGCGAGACAGTGGAACGGATTGTTGTACAAACAGTTATCTGCGATATTGCAATTACATGAACCGGATATGCTGGTCTTTGATGGTGCAACTCCATACGACGGGATTGTTTCAACTTTCTCCAAACATCCATCCATGCACAAAATATGGGTCAGAAGGGAACAAAATAAGAAGGGGCCGAACAGACAGTCTCGAAATGAGGGCAGTCTGTTCGATAAAATCATCGTTCCGGGTGAAGCGGGAGTTGAATTAAGAAAGGAATCCGAACATATAAGCTACTGTGAACCCGTAATCTATTTGGATAAATCCGAACTGCTGTCCAGGGAAGCCGTACGAAAAGAATGGCGGCTGCGCCCGAACGATAAGCTGGTCTATATCCAACTGGGTGCAGGCAATATAAACGACATCCATCCGGTAATAGCAAACATAATATCCGTTTTAGACAAAAGGCAAGATGTAAGAATCGTACTCGGGGAGTCGATGATCGGAAAGAGACTGTCTTTTGAAAGCGATAATGCAATGATTCTGCGCGATTATCCCAATTCCCTCTACTTTAACGCCATTGATGTGGCCATTTCCGCTTCGGGCTATAATACCTTTCATGAGTTGATGCATTTTGGAGTACCGACCATTTTTATTCCCAATGAAAATACGAACCGGGATGATCAAGTAGGAAGAGCCATGCGCGCAGACGATTCCGGTGCGGGACTTTGTTTAATCAATCCGGGCCCGGATGATATGATGCAAGCATTGAACAAGGCTCTTGACTCAAGAATAAATCAAAAAATGAGAGCTGCTGCCGCCCGGCTTGCTGCACTGAATGGTGCTGATGAAATGGCGCGGCTGCTGCTTACTTATATTTAAAAGGATGGATGGGTGTCCAGAGCAGTCCTCAACTCGGCTGCATATTTTTGAAATTCATCGGTAGTCCGATAAGTCTCCAAATTCCAACTCTCCGCTTGCTGCTCCTCTTCGGAATTCATTACATTTAGATGTTTTGTAATTTGCTTTTCGACGAACCCGCGATACTTCTCAGGCAGCAGGTGAATGGAGGGCCGATACCATTTCTCCATCCACTTCACAGGAAGGGTATCGCCCCGGGTTCTTTTTTTCAGCTTCTTCATCACCGGGTGATGCCCGTCGTAGTGGGCAGAAATATAGGCAATGATATTTTCCGAATGGATAGGAAATTGATTCAAGGTTTTCTTGATATGAGGAAGACTGAACCATCGGTCAAGCTCGGAATAACTTGGTGTTGATTGTTCAAGAACACCATCCAGCAAGCCTTTTCTGAAGCATTTCCAGCATGTTGCACACGGCTTGTTTGCAGTACCACGCATACAGGAGCGGGCAATCGTACGATAGGCGGAGTTTTTAACGATGATTGACGTACCAACTTCGCAGATTCCCCCGGTTACCTGGTTGAAAGGCATGCCTGCCAGTTCAAAAAGCTTTCCCCATCGATTGAAGTGAAGCCTTTGCTTATAGTCGGCGAATTTAAGATGACCGACCTGATAGGCTGAGTCCATCACCGTCCCCCATGCGATACTATCCAGCCCCGCATAATCTGACAACAACAAGGCGGGGACTGCGTTCGCGATATCCACTGGAAAACCGACAGGTTCTCTTACATACTCAAGATTTGATTTAATGATAAATACATTTCTTCCTTCATTTCTCAACGTATTGCAGGCGAGTAAAGCCGCTTCCTTGTTATACATTGTTTTTTGGTGTAATGGTATGATCCTTTCCAGGAAAACAATGCAGGAATTGGCTGGCATCAGCAATAATGCGGCGGTTGAATCGACTCCACCGCTATAGGCTAAAGCCGGAACGGAAGGGTGAGGAGCCTGTCTTGGAGTTAAGTTAGGATCTACAGGCAAAATTTCTTTTTTTGTCGTACGTCTGAACAAGTCATGAAACCGCTGGCTTACTCCCTGAGGCAATAGGATACGGGGTCCTGCAAAAGGATAAATGATTAACAGGGAAGCCAATGCCAGTACATCAGGGTGGACCTTTTCGATGTCCCAATCAGGAGGCAAATGGATTTCGCACGACGTTTCTCCCATTTTCATGTCGGATCTGGGCAGGTCGTCATGCTGTAAACGAAAATGAAATTTCAGCAGTCCCTTTGTACAACGGTATTCAATTTGCATGATACCCCCCCAGCGAAATTATGATTTTTGGCCGGCATAATTCAATATCAATTGTATAAGACTTTCAGGGGATAAATCCCCTTCGCCTGCGTTAATACGTTTCACAAGCCATTGTCCTGCATGATTTAACCCTCTGTTAACCGTAAAAAATAATTCAATCCCCATGCTTTGGCCAATCTCTACGACCTTGTCATTATAAGCCCCAAAGGGAAAGCTTAATAATTTTGTTTGTTCGCCAAGCTCCTCCTGTATTCTGTTCTCTATGAGAGAAAGATCATCCAGAACTCTATGTTCATATTCGATTTCGGATTCCAATCGATTCTCGTTTTCAAGAAATTGAGGGCTGGTAAGAAGACGTTTATTCTCTCCGTAATTTGAATTGCGATGGTGATTATAAGTGTGACTATAGAAGCTGAATCCGTTTTGCTTCATTTCACGCATTTGATCCCAGCTGATTCCGCGGCCTGCATCGATTTTCTTGCCTACGATGAAATTGGTGGCTTTAACGCATCTTTGCATAAGTAATGGGTACGCGTACGTGTAGAAGCTTTTTTCACCGTCATCAAACGTGATGACGACAGCATTTGGAGGGATGCGTTTTCCTGACTTCATGAATTTGATGAAGCTTTCCATATTGATGATTTTGAATCCGTTTTGTTTCAATGCGTCCAAATGTTCGCCAAACAGACGAGGGGTTAGACAGTATGGTGAATTTAAATGGACATCCGGATCGAGATCGTGATACGTAAGTACAACTGCACAATCTCTATAATATACTTTGCCTTTCCTCTTAGATCGGGACACCGTTCAACCTCCCTTCTGTTGCTTAACTATATGCGGTTCATGAGCCGAAGAGTGTGGGAAGGACACCAGACCGCCAATAAAATCAACCGCTGCCCAATATAATGAAATACCCCTTTGACCATACTATTGCCCATACCAAAATAAACCACCCTCCATAGTTTATAGAATACGATGTAGTGAAAGGGGATGGCCATGAGCCTAAGCAATATAGACCCGGATCATTCAAACGAACAACTGATCGCCATCGTTGGCCTAGGATATGTGGGTTTGCCGTTAGCAATACTCCTGGTGCAAAAAGGCTTTAGGGTTGTTGGAATAGACACTGATCCCACAAAAATCAGCAACATGAACCAAGGAATAAGCCTTATACCGGAAATTTCCGGTGATGAAGTAAAACTATGGATAGCTGAGGGCCGCTTAACACCTACAACGGATTACGACAAAATCAAAGATGCGGATACTATCATCATTGCCGTACCTACACCGTTAGGCGAGGATCGAAATCCGGAGCTTTCCTATTTGGAGAGTGTTGGTATGGCGCTGTCTCCCCGACTAAAAAAAGGGCAGTTAATCATCCTGGAAAGCTCAAGCTTTCCGGGGACAACCAGAGACATACTGATGCCGCTTCTTGAAACCAGCGGGCTGCACATCGGGCGGGATGTTCATTTGGCCTATTCACCTGAGCGCATTGATCCTGGCAATAAGGATTATGGTCTGGAACAGGTCCCCAAACTTGTAAGTGGTCTTACTGAAGATTGTATGGATCGTGTTTTTCGGTTTTACAGTAAAGTGTTTGATCAAGTTTTCAAGGTTTCTTCTCTTGAGGTTGCGGAGCTTTCCAAACTGCTCGAAAACACCTATCGGCTCATTAACATTTCGTTTATGAATGAATTCGCGCAATTATGCGACAAGCTGCAAATTGATGTATGGGAGGTCATTAGCGCATCCAGCACGAAGCCTTATGGCTTTCAGGCTTTTTATCCGGGTCCGGGAATAGGAGGCCATTGTATACCGGTTGACCCTTTATATTTGCAGTGGAAAGCCAAACAAAGCGGCTTTCAGAGCGAGTTCATCACACTTGCTCACACTATGAATGAACAGATTTCAAGTTATATTGCGGATCAAATTAAGAAGCACTTATCGTGCGAGACAGACCTCAAAGACATAAATATCCTGATTTATGGGGTCACCTATAAAAAAGACACCTCTGATATCAGAGAATCCCCTGCTCTGTCCCTTATGCGCGTGTTACTAAAACTGGGTGCATCGATCCATTACCACGATCCCTACATCCCTGAATTTTCACTTGATGGCTGCAAATACAGCAGCGAGTCATGCACGGATGACCTCTTCGAAAAAACGGACTGTGTTCTCATCGTTACTGATCATTCCCAAATTCCTATTGAACGCATATTAGAAAAATCAAAATTTGTCTACGATACACGAAATGTAACGAAAAATGGATCAGGCAAAGCCAACGTGGTTCGATTTGGAGGGGGGAGGCCCGGGGCAATTTAATCCATTTATCGTCTCACTCTTTTATTTGGGCATATGTCGATTGTGGACTTTTTTTTAATTACTTATCATAAACGGAGTGTTAGGAGAAAAAGGGGAGGTTTGCCCATGAGATCTCAGTCCCATAAGATGACCGTTTCCATCGACCAGCATTCATCGCATTTGGAACCGTTAAGAATGTTCTTCAATCAATTGGACAACGAAGACACAACCATCGAAAAACGGTCGCGTCAGCAGCGTGATGAATATCAACTGAAAGCCATTAATTTAACGCTTGAACATGTCTGGAAAAACAATGAATTCTATAGATCAATGCTGGAGGAATCCGGATTTAAGCAGCCATCGATTGAGCATCTTGAGCAATTATCTTCTGTACCGATGCTGAACAAGAACGTCATTCGCGGGGATAAAACGAAGCTCCTGTGTGTCGATCCTAAAGAGATCGGCCAGGTCCACCTTACAAGCGGAACAACGGGAAAACCGATTTACACTTCATACACTTTAGCCGACCAGTATATTTACGATTTATTGCCCAAATATCCGGTTCTGTTTCCGGAGACGGTAACCGACGTGGGTGCCGTTGCGCTTCCATATGAGTTCGCATTGCCTGGGCTAGGGTTCCAGCGTTTGCTGCAGTTTTCGTTTGGGGCGACGGTTCTTTCCCTTGGCAAAGGCGGGTACATGGCACCTGTCGACAAATCCCTGGAGTTAATGAAGGAGTTTCAGGCGAGCGTGCTTGTGACCACCCCTTCCTATGCAGCCCTTTTGGTGGAAGAAAGCGTGCGTTTTGGTATTAAACTGGGCCAGGACATTCGTTTGCGGCGCATATTGCTGACAGGAGAAGGGTGCTCCAATACATTCCGCAGCCGGTTGGAAAAAGAGTGGGGATGCGAAGTATCGTTCTTTTACGGATCGACGGAGTGCGGCGGAATTGCGGTTGAGTGTAAGGAGCACAAAGGGTATCACGTCATGGAAGGCCATGTTAGGGTGGAAATTGTCGACCCTGTGTCAGGGAAAACGCTTGAATACAATGAAACCGGTGAAATTGTCGTTACGACACTGCTGAGGGACGGAATGCCGATGGTTCGCTATCGCAGCGGCGATATTGGTTATTTGCAAAAATCTCAGTGCGATTGCGGAATTACGATGGACATATTGCATCTTAGAGGCAGAATGGAAAGTATGCTGCATTTGAATGGTAACGATTATTCCCCGTTTTTATTGGAGCATTTCCTGATGGAAATTCCGGACATTAGCTTGTGGTACCACTTCATTATCGATCAAGGGGATTTAACCATCGAGGCTGAACCGTACCGCACATCATTAAGCAACGAACAACTGGCGGCAAAAATTCGGAAACATATGCTGGATCGCCTGGGCATTGCCTGCAAGGTTGAAATTAAACACGCGCTGCCTCGTACATTCGGCAAAGCAACGAGAATTTTCATTCGTTGAATTGTTGAGTTTAAATGAGGGGAGAGTCAATCTCAATGTCCAACACTCTTATGAACAGGGAACACAAATTTCAGGAGCTGCTGACACGTATCAAGAAAACGCCTCTTTATAGAGATAAGTTGGCAGGATATGCAACTGCAAATGTTGGGTTGGAACAAATTCTTACCCTGCCGTTAACGATGAAAGAGGATCTTCGAAAGGGCGGCGCCTTCAGCTATCTTGCTGTTAACATGAAGGAAACAGCGCAATATCACGAGTCGTTCGGGACGACGGGAGAGCCGTCGGCGTCCTGGTTTACCCAGGATGACTTGGAAACAGGGGGGAAACAGATTTTAGCATGTGGGGTTGGAATGACATCGGAGGATGTTGTGCTCATTCGGTTTCCTTATGCGATGTCGCTTCCCGCCTTTTTGTTCCAGCATGCATCCAGGCAAGCCGGCTCCCTTGTCGTGCCTGCCAGCGGCCGCACTCCGGTTACGCCTTATCCAAGAGTGCTGGAGCTTATGAAACGTCTGGGCGTTACCATTATCGCGGGTCTTCCAAGAGAGATGGAGTTGCTGGCGGAGACGGCGCGTTTACTGGGCTCGGACACCAAAACGGACTTTCCTGCCCTGCGCGCGATTTGCACTGCCGGTGAATTGATGGGTGAACCTCGCCGGGAACATATCGCAGGGCTGTGGGGAGTACCGGTATACAATCTGTATGGTTCCACTGAAACCGGCAATATCGCGGCCATGTGTGAGCATGGCATCATGCACGTCGTTGAGGAAGATTTTCTCGTTGAGGTATTAAAGGAAGACGCCTCCGCACCCGTTGCCCCGGGAGAGAGAGGGTTTGCAGCGTTGACGATGCTGTCCCATCAAGCCTCCCCATTGCTGCGCTATTTTAATGAGGACATTATCTCCATCGAGCCCTGTGATTGCTCCTGCGGCCGAAGCGGAGGCAAGCTGGTTCATTTCGGCAGGCGCAAGGAGCGGATTCGCATCGGCAGGGCAACGTTGGACAGCAAGGATATTCAGGACGCTGTATATTCATTGTTTCCCGCACCGGATGCCTGGAAGGCAGTACAACAAGTAAACGGACTTCATTTTATTTTGGATTCACATCAATCTTCAAAATGGGAGATTCATAGCATGCAGGCTCAATTGTCCAGGCTGTTGGGCGTAGCTGTAACTGTAGAGATTGCCGAGGAGAGCATTTTAATGAACCGTGAGCAGCTTGTTCGTAACGATATTTCAAAGAAGCCGGTGTATATCCAAAAGCTCGAAGCCGGCGATCCTGGTGCGGCACACTTCAACTAACTGAACATAAAGCCCAGTGAAACCTGCGCGAATGAACAGCGCAGGTTTCTTTGTGAGAGGCAATCTCCCGAATACAATGGAATGAAAAGGCCCTAAACCGGGTTATCCGGTTTAGGGCCTTTCATGGTTGCGATGGTTGCACCTTATGATGAGAGGGTCAGTGCTTAGCTTTTTCCAACTTTGAATGCTTTAATCATCTCGGAGAAGTCCTCTACGGCCCTCTTCATTTTTTCGTTAGCCATACTCGTCCCGTCTTTAACGGCTTCCCTGAATTTTTTGGCATCCACCGGGTCTGGCTTAACGGACTCTTCCAGTGCGGTCACCATTTTTTCCCCGACCAAAGCGGCACCTTCTTTGACGGAATCTGAAATTTTATGGACCAACACGGAGGAAGGGTGAATAAATCCGTCTACCGCCTCCAGGATCTTATTATTCTCCCCTTCTTTAACGGCAGTCGTCAATTTTTCGACAAGTACAGAGGACGGCTCAGCGAATTCAATTACCGCCTTCATAATTTTTTCGCTGGATCGATCGGCACCATCCTTAACGGCATCAGCAAATTTGTCGGTCAAATTGCCACTTAAGCTTGCAAGCTCCTTCAACATTTGTTTCGCGAAAACAGAAAACTCTTGCTTTACATCGGTCATGTGCTTCACCTCCCCCGATGTTTATTGAGCGAATTACGAACTGCTTTCTGCATCCTTACCCCTACGCAGCTTTTGATCTATCAGACGATGGTACTCCGGATCATCTGTCTGCTTCAGCAGTCTACTCCAGCACATTTCGGCCTCCTGCAGACGATTGATCCGGTGGTATGCCTCACCAAGCTCATAGATCAATTTATTATATGTCTCTATTGAGAGACTGCCTGGGTAACGAAGCTCCCAGTCGATGAGGAAGAGATAATCCTCGATCACCGTTTCCGTGCGGTGGAAGAACTCTTCAGGGAGCCGAAATGCGATATTACCGCGCAGCCTGCGGATTCTGCTGTTTGCTGGATCGGCATCCACCGCCTCATCCAGCAGCTTTAAGCTGCGATTCGCCCACTGGAGGCGTGTCATCGGGTTGGATTCATCCCGGGCAATTAACGACATTACACTGCCGTGGAACGCATCGGCAACAGGATGGCCAGGATGGTCCAATCGCAATCTTTCAAACTCTTGATGGGCCTTCCATACAGCCTCCTTTTTCCCTGCGACGGCTTCATTATGCAGATCAATTGCCTCGGCCAAGCGCTCCTCGAACGACTTCGGCTCGTTTTGGTTCTGATCCGTTGCTTCTTTATTCAAGGGACAGCACCTTCCTTTGCATTAATGTAGTTCTCTCTTCGGAACTGGCTCAACCGGCCAAATCTCGTGCTGAAGGGAATCTGCCGGGACCGATTCCTGCTCAGGTGTAGTCTGAAACAGCGAAAACAGTGTTCCTCCTTTTCTATGGTTTTTCGATATCATGATGACAGTGGCAATAAGAATAAATAACAAGATAAATACGGTAAATGAAAGACAAAAAACGAATAGCAACGTTTCCGCTTTGCTCCTCGTTTTTTTATTCATTTTTTTCAACTCCTTTGTTCCGCGTCACCCATCCTTTGGGAACCGATATGTTTTTCATTGTATGGTAACCGTTCACTAGGAGTGTTGGGCATATGTGCCTGGTTGAACGCTAATGTAACGGTTATATGGGCCATGACACAATGTGCTGGAACGGAAATTGAAGTTCCGCTCCTGTGGGTATCGAATATGAGTTTTTAGTAATACCATGACATAAAAATCAAACGGGCAGGGGGGAATACCTGTGTATGATAAGTTGTTATTATTGCATGATGATGATAGGGAATGGCGGCAATTTATCCAATATGAACTGAGCAAATTGCTACCTGATGACAAAGGCAATTCAAGCCCTCGCAGAGTTGTACCGGAGGCACTCCAATTCGCATTTCGCCATGCAGCATCTTACCTGATGGCACAATTGAAAAAATCGGCGGAGCCGGGAGGGCCTGCTCTTCATGCTGTGATCGAACAGATACCGGATGATCGCGGGGAGAATCATTCCAACGATGATTCGGACTCCGAGGAGGATGGTGCTGAAGAGGAGGAAGCTATAGAAATCGACAACCTGGATGCTGAAGTACAGGATTCAATCGCGGAGCCGGCCACCTCCATTCTAGAAGAAGAGGTTGAATCTCTGAATACGGAACCGGCGCTGAACGATGAGGAAGACAATTGGACTCAATTTATTCAAGCAGAACTGGGTAAATATCAGTCTGGTGAGGCGGACAAATCACCGATTGAAGCCATAGCTTCGACGGTGCTTCCTTTCGCATTTCTCCATTTGGCTTCGTACCTGCTCGCCAGATTGAAAAAAGCCGGAGAGCAGGAAGAGGAGGTAAGTGATTTTGTGCCCGAACGGACACCGGATCATCCAGAGTCACCTCCGTCTATCGATGAAGATGGATTTGAAAAGGTTTTGATCGCAGGGTGGCCAGCCAACTTGGACAGAGAAGAAGCATCTGAAACCGTGAATACGGAGTCGACGATGCAGGGGGAAGACACTGGACAAAGACAATCTGTCCTGCAAGAAGAGAGCAAAGCTCCTTCTCAGGAGGCTTCAATTATCGCCTCCGAAACCGAACCCATGCCTATTGCTATTGGCGGCACCATTTCCCCGAAATCAGTCCCGAATGAGTTTCAGCAATTGCTGTCATATCGTCCCGCCCTCTCGGAAAAAGCCGTGGCGCAGGAAGCTCCGGTAGCTGATTCTGTGCTCGAACAGATAACGGATCATCAACGGCCGTTTATTGCCGAAGAAGCGGCAGAACTTGAAGAGGGGACGGTTGCCGAAAACCTTAACCTTATGGCTTCAGAAATTGCAGAAATCGCACCGGTCACGAAGCCTGTCAACTCCAATAAAGAAGAAGCGGCCATGGCGGATCAAATACCTGTTGGCGGTATCATTTCCCCGAAATTAATCCCGAACGAGTTTCAGCAATTGTCGTCACATCGTCCCGCCCTCTCGGAAAAATCCGTGGAGCAGGAAGCTTCGGCCGTTGATTCTGTACTCGAACAGATAACGGATCATCAAGGGCCGTTTATTTCCGAAGAAGCGGCGGAACTTGAGAAGGAAGCGGCTGCCGAAAGCCCTAATCCTGTTGCTTCAGAAATAGGCTTGGACACCGGGAGCGTTCACGCACACACAATAGAAGCTGCTAACAGCCTGAATAGGCTACCGGTACAGAAAACAGCTCCTCTGCAAGAAGTGAGCAACTTACCGGTTGGCAAAATCACACCGCAGTCCCTTCCGATGCCGTCTAATCCTTGGGTGTGGTTTCAGCCTGCCTCTGCACCAAAGCAAACAGAGCAGGGTCAAGAGAGCATATCGCGAACCGATGCGCAAAATTCCACTGAGCAAGCCATTCGAACTCCAAGATCAAGAGCATCAACAGGCTCTTCACAGCGGAAGAACAGACAAAAAAGTATCTCTACTAGGAGTTTCTCTACTAAAAGAAGCTTGAAGAGGAAGCCTCGCAGAAAAGCACGGTCCCAAAAAAGAGGGAAGCTGGGAGCCAAAACAGCCCTTAGACGAGTACGTGTTGGCAAAGGTGTACGCAAATCCGATGTGAGAATTCGTAAAAAGAGAAAGATAAAGGTTGGTAAAAGGACAGGATAAAGGGTCTCAGAATGAACCCGGGTAGATGACGACGATCTTCGTATTTTCCAACTTCTCTTTGGAAGGAGTTTATCTTGCATGAAGGATAGGACGAATCACAAAATTATCGACTGCACCATACGTGACGGGGGACTGGTAAACAACTGGGATTTCAGCGTCGAATTCGTACAATATCTCTATAAATGCTTGAATGAAGCTGGCGTTGACTATATGGAGATCGGTTACAAAAATTCACCCAAGCTGCTGAAAGGATCCGAATCCGCTGGTCCCTGGCGTTTTCTGGATGATGATTTTGTACGCGATGTCATTCAGAATAAACTGGCCACCAAGCTGTCCGCTTTGGTCGATATCGGCCGGGTTGATGAAAACGACATCCTGCCGCGCGAAAAAAGCCCGCTTGATCTCATTCGCGTAGCCTGTTATATCCATGAAATCGATAAAGCGCTTGAACTGGTGCAACTGTTTCATGACCGCGGCTACGAAACAACATTGAACATCATGGCACTCTCCAACGTCAAAGAGGGGCAGCTTGATGAAGCGTTCGAGATGATTTCTGACAGTGTCGTAGATGTTGTGTATATCGTGGATTCTTACGGAAGTCTGATGCCAAACGATATCCACTGCCTGGTGACAAAGTTTCGGAAGCATCTGCAAAAAAAGCGCATCGGCGCACATATGCACAATAATCTTCAGCTGGGCTTTGCCAATACGCTGGAAGCTGCGAATCATGGTGTCGAGCTGCTGGATTGCTCCGTTTACGGGATGGGGCGCGCCGCAGGCAACTGCCCTACAGAGCTTTTGCTTGCCCAGTTGAAAAATGTGAAGTACAGCGTAGGTCCCGTCCTTGACATGATAGAGAATTACATGATTCCTCTTCGAGAAAAGGAAGAATGGGGTTATATCATACCGTACATGATCACAGGAATGCTCGACGAGCATCCGCGTTCTGCCATGGCATTTCGAAGATCCGTCGATAAGGATAAAGTGCTCCAATTTTATAATATGCTGACTGTGCCTAATGTTAAAGGGTGATTATAACGCAATTTGATGGAGGGTTCAGAATGGCGAGTATTGAAGTCAGGGACATGGACTCAGCGTTGAACTTTCTGCAGATGCTTTTATTTAAAATATTGTTGATTACGGATGGACGGACTACTGATATACTCGAAACGTTGATGGATGAAAGCATGTCTGTTCAGGTGCTCAGGCAGGAGCAAATTAAGGAAGAGCATCAAGCACATCCTGGCGGTGCTTCAGGAGCTCCTTTTTACTTAAGAGAATCTATTTTAATTGGTGCAAAAAGTAAATTAGTTGTATCTCACAATATTGCGCTCGTAAGCTCGAAACACGTACCTTCCGTCATGTTTGAGGCCATTGCCACAAAACAGGAAGGGATCGGGAAAACGATAAGCACATTGGGTTTGCAAACCTCGCGTAAGATCGTCGATTACGGATGGAGAAGCGATGATGAAGCGATCGATTTGTTTCAGCAGCCGATGAAGCTTTATTTTTCCACAATGAACAATGTTAAGACGCCTTACAAGACATATTCTATTGAATTCGGCTCCTATCCAGGCATTTATTTACTCGAATATTTTAATCCGGACATGATTGCTTACCGGTTAGAACAAGTGTTGACGGCTTGAGTACAATAAGTGTGGGATTTGAAGCTGGGAGTGGTTGATATTGAATAAGGTATTCGTCAACGGCGTAAATATTTGTTACGAATCGGCTGGAGAAGGATTTCCTTTGATCGGTATTTTGGGGAGAGACAGCAATATGAATTGGTGGCACCCGACCATGAGGGAGGGGTTAAGTGAAAGCAACCGCTTCATCATGCTTGATAATCGGGGAACAGGGGGGAGTGATGCACCGGACGAGGCGTATAACATTTCAGATATGGCCAAAGATGTCGTCGGACTGATGGATGCGCTTGATATCGACAAGGGGCATATTTTAGGCATTTCGATGGGCGGCATGATCGCGCAGGAGATAGCAATTGAGTTCCCCAAGCGTGTGGCGAAACTGATTTTATGCAGCACAACCTGTGGAGTAACCAGGGCGTTGCCTTCTTTACGGATGTTAAAGTGGATGTCGCGAAAATCCTCGGGTTTTTCCCCGCAGGATACGCTGCAAATGCTTTTTTCCCATACTTATATTCAAGAGAATCCGGACAGAATCACAGAATTCATCAAACGGATGCAAATCGCTCCGCCGAATCCCAGAAGCATGGAGATTCATCAGCAAGCTATCAAAAAATTCGACTCCTATGAGCGGCTCGGAAGGATCACTGCTCCTACACTTATTCTTCACGGTGAAGAAGATTGGGTCTTCCGTCCGAAGCACGCCAAGATTCTGAACCAGCGCATCACCGGCTCCAAGCTGCTGATGATGCCGAACGCCAGCCATGGCATCTTCTCGCAAGAGGGTTCCAAGGTGCTTGAGGATATCCGTCAATTTATTAAGGAATAAATAACTCAGAAACAATATATGTTCAAGCGAAACGCCTTTTCCCGTTTAACGGGTCCATAGGCGTTTCGCTTTCTTTTTTTAGGAATCATTATTATAACTTAGCAATATTATTCGATTAGTACACATCATGTTAAATCATGATCTATATTTAATAAGGAGATGAATGCATGACTCATACGTATTTAATCAAAAACGGCTGTGTATTGACCATGGACAAATCAGTGGGTAATTTTACAAAGGCAGATATTCTCATTCGTGATTCTCGTATTGCGCAGATAGGACCCGACCTGCACAGCTCTGATTGTGAAACAATAGATGCCGCCGGCATGATCGTCATGCCCGGATTGGTTGATACTCACCGCCATGTGTGGGAATCCCTGGTCCGCAGTATCGGTACGGATTGGTCTTTGCCCACCTATCTGCAAAATATTTATTATAGCGGATATGGGAGCAGGCTGCGTCCTGAGGACAGCTACATAGCCAATTTGCTGGGAGCCCTGGAAGCATTGAATGCCGGTGTAACGACACTGCTTGACTGGAGCATGAGCTATTCGCCCGATCATACAGACGAGCTTATTCGCGGATTGCAGGATTCCGGAATTCGGGCGGTCTTCGCTCTGGGGGTTTCCGGTGAGCTGGAATATTGGAACCGCGAGAGCAGGCTCATGGTTTCGGAAGATGTGAAGCGGGTAAAACAGCAATATTTCTCGTCTAACGACCAGCTTTTGACCCTGGGTCTGGCTATGCGCGGTCCTGAGTTCAGCCATTGGGACACCACAGTAGAGGAGCTGAGGATTGCCAGAGAGCTGGGGATACCCAGCTCCATGCATCTGGGTTTCGGCAATTGGGGACCTCATGACCACTCCGTCCAAAAGCTGTACGAGGCTGACCTCCTTGGACCAGATGTGAACATCGTGCACGGGAACACCATGAGGTACGAAGAATACAAGATGCTCGCCGATTCCGGTGCATCATTGTCTGTTACTCCCGAAATCGAAATGATGATGGGGCATGGTTATCCCGCCACCGGATTCTTCATTGAAAATGGGGGAACTCCCACGATTGGTGTTGATGTGGTCACGTCAACCGGAGGAGATATGTTTACTCAGATGAAGTTCTTGATGCAAGCCGAAAGGGCGCGTGCTAACCAGAAAATTTTAGAGAATAACGAAATGCCGACTGAATTAAATCTATTAACCGCACAAGTCTTGCACTTTGCTACCACCGCAGGGGCCAAAGCTTTGCTGCTTGATCATAAAATAGGTACCCTTGCTCCCGGCAAAGAAGCGGACCTGATCATGATTCGGACCACGGATCTTAATATGTTCCCGGCCAATGATCCTGAAGGGGCTGTTGTGCAATTTTCCAATCCCGGAAATGTGGATACAGTGTTTGTAGCCGGACGTCCTGTAAAGCGGCATGGAAAGCTTCTACACGTCGATCTGAAGCATGTGCTGAAACTGGCGGAAAAGAGCAGAGATTTTATTTTTCAAAAAGCATAACCCTCGGCGGCAGTTATTTTGCCAGCTCGATCATTTCATGAATAACTGGTTGAGGGTGCAGCAGATGCTGCACCCTCACTAGGAATGCTTGCATTTGGGCCGATAGCTGACATTATAGCCGTTGAATAGCTTCTGATGGGAACCGGGGTGCTTCTTTTGATTGAAAGCCTTCTTATGCTGCGGAGCAAAGCGCTGGTCGAGGCTGGCAGTCCTGATAGATTAGCGCCTGCCCCGACACTTGTTGCTGAAGCAAGTCCGATTGCCGAGATGTTGGAATATTCACCACTTTTATTACCACCGTGAATCCTGCTCCGGATCATGGAAGGCGTACTTCTTCCCGTTTTTCTTGATCTTGTATGGGAACTTGAATTTTCATCCACAAAAGAAAAATATATGATATACTTGACAAGTAACTTAAAACATTTTCAGGAAAAGAGGATGTTATATGAAAAAAGTCTTTTTATCTTGTCTTGCCATGCTCATGTTTTTGATTCCATTTTCCCCTGTGACTTCCGCCAGTGGAGATCGGCTGATTTATGACACGATGTATAATGTCGCCGGTGGAGGGTTAGTGTCAGACAATAACAGGTTTTCGTTTCAATTTGATAACTGGGGCGATGCGCAGCTCTGGGACGTCAAGACACGCACGATGATATGGAACTCCAAGACTAAAGACACGAGAATACATAAACTCCAGATTAATTATTTCAGCGGGAAGTTAGTAATATCAGATCCGCAAAACACACCTTATTGGACGTCGGATAACCTGGCGTGGGCTAAGGCATGGTATGGAGCAGACAATGTGCCAGCCAATCTTAGAGGCAATGTGCTGATCATGCAAAATGACGGCAATCTGGTACTGTACAACAATGAAAATCCGGCCTTGGGCTGGTATCCTGTCTGGGCTTCCAATACAGGTGGACATTAGACACCATAACAGTATCTTGCAAGTGGATTCACGCTCTCAGTTGTACACCAAAAGATCCTTCAGTAGTGAAGAGATCTTTTGGTAGTTTTGGTAGTGCGCCACACATAATCCGACCTTCTTATTCACAAAACTCGTATTTTGTACATATGTACGTATTTGGGAAAAAGAAAAAGCTACGGTCTAATAATACGTAGCTTTCATATAGTATTATTTTTGTCTATCTTTTCCTAACATATATTCATCTCCTTCCTCCGTATCCATATATATTTCCATTATACTTTAATGTCAATAAAAATGGGACCCAGATTTATTTTCTGAGTCCCATTTTTTAGATTGCATTAATCGTGAACTGTCCTTTTGAAGCAGTTTTGATTTCAAAGAAATACTGTTTATCGTTTTTAAGGCTGCTTAATTGTTTGCTTGTTCCAGGGGAAACCTGAAACTCGTAAATCACAATATTACCTTTATCATCCTTAACTCTCAATTGGGCGTTCCCATCACTGTTTGCATCATTTACGATCTCTTTATCCCAAAAAGCACTGTCAAATCTGATGAAATCCTGACCATCGAATTTAAGGCTGCTCCATTCGCCAGCTTCATTTTCGACATTCACGCCCGCACTTGTTTTTGGGGAAAAGTAATCGTGAACAGGTTTAACGTCCAAATACACAAGATAGGAACAAACAAGAATCATGGTTAATGTAACGAAAATCGCACCACCCAAACCAATTTTCTTGAGTTTACTATTAACCATTTCTCTCATTCAACTCCTTAATAAATAGAAATAGAGTATGTTCCAGTTACGCAATATTTTCCTTGTATTTTTTTGATTTTCTACAAACTATCTCTATATCCAGAAGTGCAGAGGAAAAACCGCCCAATGGGGGCGGTCATTTAGGTTTAAATTTCACATAACCTTTTGTGACCTAATGATCCATGCCATGTCCGTTTGTGGTCACTGTTGGAGAAGATCCATTAAAAGGGATTACTGTCAAGCTAAACAGTCCCAAGACGATCATCATAGATATAATAGTTTTTTTCATTTTTCAGTTCCTCCTTTAGAATTGCAAGCATGTAAGTGTTGTAGCTTTCTTTTTGTTCATCACTTGCGTAATCCCGATACACCTCAAACAGTGCTACACATTTTTTGAACGACGCTACATCTTTAAAGTTATCAGAAGCTACCAATCCTTGCAATGTATTATGTATTGCATTCTCATGTTGTCCCATTTTAAACCTGTATAGAGCTAATGTGTAGTAATAGTTTGTCAAATACCTTGTCTTACGTTTCTCTCTATCATAATAGTGGATTACTTCTAAGGTGTCTCCGCTAAGTGATTGAAGCACTTCATCGACATTGAAATTGTGTTTCAGTGCTGATTCCAGAATTGTTATAAGCCCCGGAAATAACTCTTCTGGTCTTGATTCTTTTAGAAATTGTACATAAGAATCTAAAACCTCCAGCTTCCCAGCAAGCAACTTCACGCTGTATGAATTGCCCTTGGCGAACAATTTAAAGAGATCAATTTCCTCTTTGGCTTCTTTGCTGCCATCGTCCAACCAAGACAAATCGGCATAGGTTTTTATGCAAGCCAACGAATCCTCATACAATCCCTTTTTCTCGAAAGCATTCCCTTTTGCCATCTGACTGAACCCAAAGTAATAAATAAGATGCCTTTTACGATTGCCGTAGGAATAACACTGCCCAGATTGCAAAGCCTCTTTTTGCTTATCGTATACGTGGTTCGCTGATAAGAGAAGTTCATCTGCTATTTCAAGCATCCTGTCCCATTCCTCCAAGAAATATGAGGCTCTTAGCAAATCAACCAAAGAATCAATTTTTAAGCCATCCAATTGCAGCTCATCCAAGACAATTACCTCCATTTCGTACCATATACTCCCTATCTTATCCTATTATTTTCCACGGGTCAATTACTAAAACAGGTTTTTATGTTTTTTTGCATGGCATATTAAAAGGGTGCATTTTATCAGCACCCTTACGCCTGGTTTTAATAGAATTGTCGGCTCCTTAATCGTCCAAGCGAATATTACTCTCACGAATGGCAAAGGTCAGACTTGAGCCATACCGCCATCTACGAACAATTCGACGCCGTTCACATAGCTGCTTTCCTCCGAGGCCAGAAACACCACCGCGTTGGCAATCTCCTCCGTCTTGCCCAAGCGGCTTAGCGGAACGACATTCTTCGCCGATTCAAGGACGTGATTTAACGCCTCGCCAAACAGATCATCATAAGCTGGCGTGTGGACCATGCCAGGGCTCAGTACATTAAGTCGTATCCCTGTGCCTTTCAAATCCATTACCCAGTTCCTCGCCATCTGACGGAGAGCTGACTTGGTACCTATGATGATGGTTCCCGTCATATTTGGAAACAGCGGCAAAGCCTTTTGGATGGTGAACAAAGTACCTTTTACGTTCACGTTGAAGGTCGTGTCGTACTGCTCTTCCGTAATTTGACCCAAGGGCAGAATGCTGCCAAGTCCAGCGTTTGCGAATAGAATATCCAGATGTCCTTTCTCCTGCTTTACCGTATCAAACAGTTTGTCCAAGTCTTTCAATTTCCCCATGTCTATATGCCCCCCATGAAATTAATGCATCCTCATGGACCTTAAAGTGTTAAAGATTCAACGTCATCATGCATTCGTTATATGACTTCCCCATTCGCCCTTCGGTTGCAACCAGCTGACGCTTCTATCCACAATTAAATCGCCCAGTGTTCCTTCGTAATTCTTGCGGTATGGTTTAATAAATTCTTCCGCAAGCCAGCTATCTCTCGTGCCTTGCCATGTTTCATAAATGATCAAGTCATCCGGCTGATCCAGATCGTCCGAAACAATGGCGCTAATGAATGCCTTCTCGGATGACATCTCCTCAATAAGGGAAGATAGCTCCTTGCGGAATTCTTCTTTTTTCCCTGGTTTAGCTTTGAATCGAATATTCAGTTGAACTTGTTGATTGGACATGTTGACTCCTCCTATAAGTTTCATATTTTGCAGTGATTCCGTTACGGCATTTATCATAACGCTAGATGAATAATTCGACAGTAATTTAGATTACGTTGAAAAGCATATAGTCGAAGGGAAATTCATACAGGTCATGAAATCAATCCAGTTCTTTCATTGCTTTTTCGATATGAATCATGACCATTCTACGGCTGGTCACGAGAATACCTTCATTGGATAGTTCCTGTAAGATAAGCGATACCGCCTCTCTTGTGGCACCGATCATATTGGCCAATTCTTGATGAGTCAGGGGAATATCGATTTTTTGGTATCCATTTTCTTCTATGCCGAACTTTTTAGATAGTCGGTTGAGAAAATAAAGCACTTTACCACGTAGATCCCTAAAAACTAATTTTTCCACCAATTCATCCTGATCTCGCAGGCGTTTGCTTATTTCCGATAAAAATCGTAAAGACAATTCAGAATACTTGCTTAAAAGCGGTTCGAATTGTTCAGTCGGAATCGAAAAAACAATCGAGTCTTCCATCGTCTCCACATAAGTCCCTCTTGTGCCCAATGAAAACGTTTCAACTTCGCCAAACATGCCGCCTTCACTTAGGATGCAGACCGTATGTTGTTTGCCGGCCGAATTGGTTTTGTAAAAGCGAAGTTTACCGGCGATTACGAAAAACAAGCCATTCCTTTCATTACCGGGCGTCTGAAGAATAGAGTTTTTTGAAAACTTATACGTATTTGATCTTGTTACCAATTGTTCGATTTCACGGATAATTTCTGCTGGAAGCGATTCAAATATCTTTATTTGTGGCAAAAATGATGTTATGTTTTCCGTCGCCTCATCATGTAACATTTTGCTCCTCCTTTCAATGTTGCGAACGACAACCGCTCCACTCTCCGCGATCATCGTTCCTCGTGTAACATAACCTATAGCGGAGTGCTACATTCATCATAAACCACCATAATTTCCTCTTCTGTAATCCAGATTACAAAGTTTTTCGCTTATAAGGAAGAGATATAAAACATATGAATCCTATATGTGAAACAGATTACAGAAAAAACGAACCAAAAAACATTGAATGTATTTAATCGATCAAGTAATACTCTATTAAATCAAATGAGACTCGATCAGTTTTTTTGCGCTGTCCAAAACGGTCTCTTCCACCGGACGAGGATTCCAGCCCAGCTCCGACCTTGCTTTTTTCGAAGTATAACGGAATTTACGTCCCAGCATTGGAACTAGGGAGGCTAGGGACGGATTTAATTTGGCGGCACTCTTTAGCACAAAATCCGGAATAGATCGGGTCGTAATCTTTTTTCCCTCTTCCCCTAACTTTTGCTTCAGATACTTGGCCATATCGACCATCCTCATATATCCGCTGCTGGCAATATACCGTTGTCCAGATGCCTTCGGCTCAGTCATCGCCCGAATATGGAGATCTGCCAAATCGCGTACATCGACGATTTCGAATCCGATATTCGGATTACCCGGTCCTTTCCCCTGTACCAGATTTTGGATCACTCCGATGGAACTCGGAACGGGAGCAGAAAGAATAGGACCAAATATAGCTCCCGGAAGGATCGTCGCTAAAGTGGTTTTGCTTGTGTGCTCCTTCATAAAATCCCAAGCAGCCTTTTCGGCAATGGCCTTCGATTTGCGGTAAGAATTCAGATTTTTGTCGTTCGGATCGGACCAAAACGACTCGTTGACCTGCTGGTTTTCACTGGAAATATCAGGGGTTGCAGCAGCGAGCGAAGAAGTCATGACCACACGTTCGACACTGGCATTAATCGCCGCCCGAAGTACACGAAGCGCCCCATCGCGAGCAGGGATCACGAAAGCGTTCAGGTCGTCATGATCCCCCGTAACAAGCGGAGAAGCAATATGAAGCACGTACTCCACCCCTGCCACCGCCTCGTTCCAACCCTCATCGCTGGTAAGTTCCGCTATATAAAAAGACAATGGTGAGGTATCTATCCCAATATCCGAAAGCATATTACGAACCGACAGTTCCTTCTCCTTACTTCTTACGGTGGTCCGTACTTTATATCCCCATCTGAGGAGTTCGTAAATGGTCCATCCCGCCACAAAACCAGTACCGCCGGTAACTAAAACTGTTTGTTTATTTTGATCCTTCATCCTCATACCCTCCACAGCTTGATTCGTTTGTAATGGTTTATGAATGCAAAGGAAACCTTCAGCGATCAATCGTTTCCATAACCCAATCCGGATAACGTTGCCCAGAAATGTTATCTTGCGCCATTGCTTCGTCAAGTTCCTTTAGCTCGGAACCACTCAGAACAATTTCAGCCGAAGCCATATTCTCTTCCAAGTATTGGAGACGTTTCGTACCTGGAATCGGTACGATGTCCTCACCTTTATGAAGCAGCCAGGCCAAGGCAATTTGACTTGGTTTTACTTTTTTACCTGCCGCTATTTCCGAAACGACCTCTGCCGCTTTCCTGTTAAGATCATAATTCTCTCCCTGAAAACGTGGATCATTGCGTCTGTAATCGTCTTCCGGATAATCCTCGGCCCGCATGACAGCTCCCGTCAGGAATCCGCGTCCGAGTGGGCAGAACGGAACAAGTCCAATGCCTAGTTCTCGTAAAACCGGAATAATATCCTCCTCCAGGTTGCGCTCCCATAGTGAATATTCGCTTTGCAGGACAGAAACCGGATGAACGGCATGCGCTCGGCGGATGTTGGCTTTTCCAGCCTCGGACAGTCCGAAAAATCGCACCTTCCCCTCCCGGACCAAATCGCCTACAGTACCGGCAACTTCTTCGATCGGTACGGCCGGATCGATGCGGTGCTGGTACAACAAATCGATATAGTCTGTTTTCAGCCTCTTCAAAGAGCCTTCCACGGCCTCACGGATTTCCTCGGGCCGGCTGGCCCTTTCAGCACCGACTTGTTTTCCGTCCTTGAATCGGAACCCGAATTTAGTACCGATAATAACTTGATCACGTCTGTCTTTGAAGGCCTTGCCGAGCAGTTCTTCATTCATAAGCGGTCCATAGCCTTGAGCCGTATCGAAGAAATTGCAGCCAATTTCAATGGCTTGATGCAGGAGAGCGATCGATTCTTGCTCATCGGCTTTACCATAATACTGACTCATCCCCATGCAGCCCAAACCAATCGCCGATACTTCCAGTCCTTGTGTCCCCAGTTTTCGTGGCTTTATGATCATTTTAACTTCCTCCCTCTCCTCTGATTGTAATGAGTGTATATTTCTTGGTCAGATCCGCAATAAAGGATTTCAAAAAAATTCCTTGTTATCTATACTTTCCCTATCCTCCTTCTATTTGCTGCTAAGTTCATTATAGATTACACTATAGAAGAAAACCTGATGATTTCTGCCGAAAAATTGCTCGATCCTGCAAGTAAGCTGATATAATGGAAACTTTATAAAGAGAGGAGATCGACATGGTTACCTTCTCGGCTTTAGAGGAATCGGGACAGCATGTTCTGCGCCAACATTTATTGGAGCAGGTTAAGGCAATGGCTGAGAGTAGAGTAAGTATCGACAGCCGTTATCAAACCCGAATCCCTTATTTGACCATAAACAGATACAGTCGCCAGATGCCGCCGATTCCCGTCGTGTTGAGTCCTTCATTTTGTCTGGTTCTGCAGGGTTCAAAAAAAATTCATACCGGAGAGCATATTCTTTATGCACGGGAAGGCGATTTTTTGACTTCACTCATCACTTTACCGACAACAGCGCAAGTGAATGCCGACACTTTGGATACGCAGCCTTATATCGGCTTGCGAATTGATTTTACAGTTCAAGAAATAGCGTCGGTTATCACGGAATCCCAATTAAAAGTTCGGCCGCGCGATAAACATTCGACTGCTGCTTTTATCGGTAGGGCAGACGAGGAATTACTTGTCTTGTTTGTTCGGCTGTTAACGCTTCTTGATAAGCCTGAAGAAGAAACCCTCTTCATATCAGGATTAATCAAACGGGAACTCATCTTCAAACTGCTGTGTGGTGAGTACGGCCATCTGTTCTTTCAACAGGTGTTCTTTGACCAGCAAGCCGAGGGCATTGGTAAGGCTATCGCCTGGATCAAAGACAATTATGCCCGTTCCTTTACTATGGAAGAGCTCGCTAACGCCACCAACATGAGCGTGTCCGGTCTGCATCACAAATTCAAAGCTATAACTTCAATGGGACCGCTACAGTACCAGAAGCAACTTCGGCTTCAAGAAGCAAGGAGGCTGCTCATTAGCGGTCAAATGGATGTAACCAATGCCTCCTTGGAAGTTGGCTACTCAAGCCCCTCTCAATTTAACCGAGAATACCGTCGCCTGTTCGGACTCCCTCCCCTGCAAGATGTCAAAGCCTTGAAGCGACATGCCAGTGCAGGCTTGATTGAATATGATCCAGCTTTAATCCGTTAATTTTCATTAAAAACGAAGGCTGTCCCTTTGCGGATGGCCTTTCATATCGTTGTTTCCATGCCAAAAATCGAGCAGGCCAACACGCTGACCATAACGGCAGGACACCTGTTGGACGCCATCGAATACGATGAAAATCCGGAACGGACGGTTTGGCAAACCGAAACCTTTCACAGTTGAAACACTAGGAACTCTATAAGGGAAAGCGCCAACAAATTCGCAATTTGTTGGCGGCACCCCTATATTTAAGTACTTGGAGGTATGGGATATGAAGATCCATCGAATCGATCATGTGAGTATAAACGTAAATGATCTGTCAGCAGCGAAGGCATTTTTTCTCGATTTGGGACTTGAAGTGCATGGGGAATGGGAAATGGAAGGAGAGTGGTTGGGTCCGTTAATTGGGCTTACTGACGTTAAAACAGCATGTGTAGCATTGCTAGCGTACGATTTTTCCGTTTTATGAGGTGACCTTAATATAACGAGATGCTCAATGCTGGATTCTGTTTTCTTGGTTGAAATTTTTTCAGCATTTGTTTTATCAGCTGCAGCAACGTTAAATCCATCTTCCTGCGCATAATTCTCAATGCTCCAGATCCCTACCCCTGACATTTGAGCTTTAGCTTGAATCTCTTTAAACTGGTCCACGTACTTAATATTCGGTGGATATATGTATGCTACACGAGCATATCCCTTTTCTAAAACAGGTCTTTATGTTTTTTTGCATGGCATATTAAAAGGGTGCATTTTATCAGCACCCTTACGCCTGGTTTTAATAGAATTGTCGGCTCCTTAATCTTCCAAGCGAATATTACTCTCACGAATGGCAAAGGTCAGACTTGAGCCATACCGCCATCTACGAACAATTCGACGCCGTTCAAATTCCTGCCGGAAGCGATTCAAATATCTTTATTTGTGGCAAAGTTCATTCATCATAAACCACCATAATTTCCTCTTCTGTAATCCAGATTACAAAGATTTTTTCTTAGAGTCCAAAGACGAATAAGAACCTATATCCCTACAAATACTTACGAAAACTTGATATCACTCTTTTCCTATGATTTCTTTATAAAACACTACTGACATACCGTTGTCAGTAGTGTTTTTGTATAGTCGAGTAAGTAATCGTAAAGGAGTGGAGTAAATATGAAGTATTTGGCCCAAAATGATATGATACGGTATTGTATCACTTATTATAGGAAGGATGGTATCTCGTGAATTTTGCTTCTGTACGCATCATTACTGATGACGTGGATCGTCTCGTCGAGTTCTATGAGAAAATCACGGGTGTTTCGGCGGAACGCCCTGCGCCTGTCTTTGCCGAACTCGTTATGCCATCGTGCACCCTGGCGATCGGCCACTCCCAAACGGTGCAACTGTTCGGCGCTGGTTCCGCAGTGGCGGCCAGCAATCACACTGTCATCATCGAGTTCCACGTCCACGATGTCGATGCCGAATACGAGCGCTTGAAGCCGTTTGTCGATGAGTGGGTAAAGGAACCTACCACAATGCCGTGGGGGAACCGTGCCGTGCTGTTTCGCGATCCCGACGGCAATCTTGTTAACCTCTTCGCGCCGGTGACCGAGGAAGCAATCAAACGGTTCAGTGGTAGGCGTTGACGGACAGTTGAAGTGAGTGAGGCGAATTTCGTAGAGACCATAGCGACGAGCTATGGTCTCTTCATTCTTATTAGCATATCAAAACCGGTAGCCTGCTCCGTACTTTATAGCGCGGTTACGAACTTCACTTCCGGAAAGCGGCTATCCGGTCCTTTCATTAAGATTCCGCCTTGATTTTTCAGATACATATCGAAGAAATCAAGCATATAGGCATTGATAACGGAGTTCGCTCTTTCGGGCGCAATCGATCCGGTAATGCCCAGCATGTTGAAAATCGGAGAAACAAACTGTACGTCGGCAAAATTCAAATGCTCCGTATTTTCGATATAGAGAACTTGTCCCCCTTCGTCGACCGTTTCGCGCATCCGTTCAAGCTCCAACTTTTTATCTTCCGTTACTTGATCCTCCCACTCTCTTGTTGAGCCCATACGGTTAAGCTCTGCATCCGTGTATACCCGGTTATCGATCACCCTTTTTAATTGTTCGAAATAGCTTTCCGAGTTGATGAACAAAAACGGCTTTCGCAGACCCTCTCTGTCACGCAGCCGATAAAGCCCTCCATCAAGGTCTATTCCAACCGCGATTCGCGGATCGTAAGAAGCGTCATAGGCCGTCGCTCCGCCGATGGAATGGCCGAACACCCCGACATGACGAAGATCAATCCTCCCTTTTAGATGACTTGGAATCTGCCCCGATTGGATGAGCTCGAATTGGTCCAGCGCAAACGCCACATCGCCGGTTAGAACTTCTCCCAACTTGTCGCGATTTTCTCTACTCGTCCGGTAATCTTGGCCCGGCGAGAATAAGTCGTTGATTGTGCTGGTCGTGATTCGCCCGTCCGGAAACTCAGTTGCAAATGTATTGTAGGTGTGGTCGATCACGGCCACGATATATCCGTGACTCGCAAAATTTTCGGCTTGCGACGTGTGGAGGAACCTGGAAGAGCCGTTGCCGGGATTCGCAAGGATCAGCGGGTATGAAGTCTGTGCCGAAGAGACTTCGGCTCCCGAATAAGCATGACCGGATACGTACTTCAAGTGTTGAAAAGTAAACCCGGGAAGGCCATAGTCCGCGGCCATATAAGGCAAAACCTGAGGATTGGGAACAAAGGGCGCGTACTTGCCGGTGCCGGCTTGAGCCGGATACCATACCTGAACCATCAATTCTCTCTTGCCATTTCGGGCTTCGTCGAAAATCTCTTCCCTATTCGTATCCACGAAATGAAAAGTTTGCGTTCCTACCTTTAATTCGCCTGTCGGTTCAGGTAGTTTAAATACAGGAAAAGCATACATGAGCCCCGCTGTTACGACCAGCATTATTGCTATAGCGGTATAAGCCGTTCCCAACATGAATCTCGGAATTTTTTGGGGACCGTTGTTTTTAAAATAGCTATAACCTGAAATGGCTAAAAATATGATCGTGATGCAATATGGGAAAAATAGCTGAACTCTGTATCCTTCCACCGTCCAATGAATGACCAGTAAAAGTGTGGCGAACCCGCTTGCAACGGATACTGGAATTCTACGCCGTCCTTTTTTTAATAGAACTGTTAATGCAAACAAGCCGATGCTTGACAATAAGAGCAACAGTTCAAACAACCTCATCTTCAATTCTCCTTTCGCTCTTTTAGTATAAAGACGGTTCCGGAATCCAAAATGTATCAGTTACGGTATTGTATTCTGTCCTTTCGTTCAACGACGAACGGCGACCGATCGAGTGGCCGGCCGCCGCATGTCATAATATTACTTTATTGAGAAGCTCAAATCACTTGTTTAAAATGCGTATCTGTTAGTTGAAAAAACGGCAGCTTCTTTAAAGCTTGACGTCCTTGACAAAATGCAGCAGCTCCTCGGACATTTTAGCAAGCTCCTGGGAGGACGAGGTGATCTCCTCCATCGTCGCCAGTTGCTGCTCGGTTGCGGCAGACACGCTTATAGCGCCGGAAGACGTTTCTTCAGCCACTTCGGCAACCCCCTGCAGAGAGACCGCCAGCTTGTTCGTTGCCTCGGACATTTGCTGTGATGCCTCGGATACCGACTCGATTTGCAGGCTCACGGAATTGACGGCCTGCTTGATGTTGGCGAAGGCTTCGCCAGCAACAGATACCGCGGCAATCCCGGCTTGCACAACCTCCGTCCCCTCTTGAACGGATTGGACAGTACGCTCGGTATCCGACTGAATGGAACGGACCAACATGGCGATTTGTTTGCTGGATTGCGTCGATTGCTCGGCCAGCTTGCGTACTTCCTCCGAAACGACGGCAAATCCGCGCCCGGCTTCCCCTGCGCGCGATGCTTCAATCGCCGCGTTAAGAGCGAGCAGGTTCGTCTGCTTGGCAATGCCTGCAATCACCTCTACGATTTTGCCGATTTCATCAGAGCGCGAGCCGAGAATGCTCACCTCTTCAGTAATGTTTTGCACGGTAGTTTGAATATTGCCCATTTGCTCGACAGCCGTTTGCACGGACACGCTTCCGTCTATCGCAGTCTGTGCCGCGATTCGTGATTTCTCGGCGACTTGAGAGGCGCTTGAAGCAATGCTGCCCGCTTCCACGGACATGTTGTTCACAAAAGCAACGCTTTCCTGAATCGCTCGAATCTGCTTCTCGGAGCCCTCGGCCACCTGCTCGATAATTTCGACCACCTGCTCGGTGGCTTTTGTTGTCTGGTCGGCTCCTGCGGTAAGCTGCTCGGATGACGCCGCGACCTGAAGGGCATTTTGCGATACTTGCTCAATCAGGTTACGCAAATTTTGCATCATCGTATTAAAGGATGTGGCCAGCGTGCCCAGCTCATCACCATTTTTCACGTTCACGGCTTCGCTGGTCAGATCCCCATTTGCAATCAACTCGGCGGCTTTCGTGATTCGCACAATGGGTTTGGTGATTAACCGGCTGATCACAAACGCAATAACGAAGCCTAAAATAATCGTAGTGACCGAAATAATGATGATCGTCAGCCTCGTTTTGAGTATATGGTCCGAGATCAACGCCATATCCTGTTTTAAAGCTTCTTCCTGAAGCTTGATGTAACGGTCAGCCGTTTCCATGAACTTTTTGATGATTGGTTCGTTTTTGGCGGCGACACGCATATAGTCTTCTACTTTATTCAGTTTTTTGAACTCGATCATTTCCTCGGCGTTGCTCGAGTAGTTTTGCTGAAGCAAATCGAGCCCTTGCAAAAGCAGCCAGTCGTCAGCATCGGTTGTTACGGCCTGAATCTGTTTGCTCACCGCGTTGTAGCTGCGTACGGCATCACGATATGCGTCTATTTCCGATTCGTCATTCATCAGGAGGAAATTGGTGATGCTAAGGTTTTCATTTTTGATCGAAAGGCTTAAATCCTTAACCTGGCTGACCACGTCAGCGCGTTCCTTCAGCAGTTTCTGGTACTTTTCATTAATCGAATCAAGCTCGACATAGTTAAGTGATGCGACAGTTGCGAGCAATAAGAGGACGGATAGGAAGCCGCCATAGAGCTTTTTGCCAATGGTTAGTTTCATCGATTAGTGTCCTTTCGGCCTAAGAAGCGGCATCTGCAAAAATTTCGTTCGCGCCGTCCCGGAATTGTTTTGCAGCTTCCTCTGGCGTCATTTGCCCAAGCAGCATCTTGTTTCTGATTTTGCTAAACAACGTATTGATACTGCTGGACACCAGTGGAACAGGAGGGTCGATCGGACTTGAGTTTTTCTCGACATGCTCCATGTAGACATACTGCTCTCTGTCGCTTCCCTTCATTTGGTCCAGCAAATGCTCGCGTACTTTGGCTGTGGCCGGAACACCGCGTTCGCCCAATAAGATTTCGTTCGCTTCAAGATCATTAATGAAAAAATCAATAAACAGGGCAGCCTCCTCGGATTGCTTGGTATAGGAAGAGACAGAAAAATACATTGATGGCTTGACGTAGTTTCCTTCGGAGCCGCCCTTAAGCGCCGGGAATGGCAGGAGCCTCATGGCTGTGCCCGACAAGCTGCTGTAAGAACCGACGTTGTTGCTCGTGATGGTGTGGAAAGCGGCTCGCTTGTTGATGATCAGCGCATCCTTATCGGAGGACAAGGCATTGATCACATCGGGACTCGCCATCAGCCCCTCATCAATGAGCATTTTCTCCATCTTGAAGAAGTCGGATAAATATTCATCCTTGTCATAACCCAGTCCTTTGCCGTCAGCTGCATAGTAGCTGGCTCCATGTTGCCTAAGATAATAGGCGAAGTCAAGCGCGCCAGAACCGATCGGTATAAAATCCGGCTGATTGATTTGTTCTTTGAGCTCCCTCGCTGTCTGAATGAGGTCCTCGTACGTATATCCAGCCGATAGCGTTGGAACGCCCGTTTGCTCGAATATTTCGGGATTGTACATGACGGATGGGGCATTCACGCCAGTAACGATGCCGTAGAGCTTTTCGTCAAACGTGCCCGCCGCGCGTGAACTGTCATCCAAATCGGAAACATCAAGCTTCCCGGAGGCAACCAGATCATCCAGCGGCATAATCAGCTTGCGTTTAATATATTCGTTGATATATTTGTAGTCCATCTGGATAACATCCGGAAAATCCTGATCGGCTGCTTTCATTGCAAGCAGCACCCAATAGTCGCCGTTCGGCGCGTCCGTTGGTTCGACTTTAATGTTTGGATATTTTTTCTCGAATAATTCAATCACCTTCATTGTTCTTTCTTTCCGTCCATCATTGCCCCACCAGGCCACTTTAAGCACTTTTTGACCCTTTGCTGCACCTTCGGCTTGTGGCTGTACGGCAGCTGTTTGACTGGTGCAGCCGGTACCGATCAGAGCCAGGATGATGAGAGTCAGGATAACGCCCCGGATGTCTAATGCTGTCTTCACTTATTTCCCCCCTGCGGTCTTTGCAGACCTGTATGAATGACTTCTAACTAATTTATCGGATTTACAAATGTTTTAATTAGAGCACATATATCAAATTCACAATGTGATTATTTTTCGTTGTTAAAAGAATTTAATGCGTGTATGTAGAGAAAATAGTTTCGCGAATGTAAACGATCGGCCGTGTTATCTGATGACAATCCATTTACCGTTGACTCGTCCCTGCGAAAAAAAGTTAAAAAAACGGCAACCGGTAGTTGGCCGGCTGCCGTCATGTATTGTTCAAAATTAAGAATCTACTGAATTAATAATGCAGTGTCTTCGCTGCTCTCGGGCTGCCGAAGATAACGAGATTTTTGCCAGGCTGCAGTCTGTTCGATGTTTCATTGAGCTATCGATACCCGTCCCTTAAGCTTTGTTGATCGCAAACCAACCCGGCATTGCCTCAATCACATTCAAAAGCTTGTCCGGAATTTCCAGCTGATCGAGTTTTGATACCTTCAACTCTGTATCGATTTCGGCCTCCCGGCCAGTTTCGACCTTTTGAACCCAATCTGGGTCCGTAATTAACGCATGACCGATCGCAATTAACGGTAACCCTAACTCTGCAGCTTTAAGCGCATCGTCCGGTGTTTTAACAGAACCAGCTGCGATAACCGGTACTCTGCCGTTTACTTTTTCGAGAATCAATTCGAGTATCGGTTTATTACCTTCGTTATCAATCGGTCTCGAGGCCAGGTCACCTAAAGAAGCATGGATATAATCGACATCCAATTGAACAAGCCGTTCGATTAATTCGTAAGTATCTTTCATACGCAATCCCCCATCTCCTGATTCTTCGGGGGAAATGCGGAAGCCCAAAATAAACGGTTTTTGCGTATGTTTCTTAATGACACTCTGGATCTCTTTAATAACGGCTGTAGGAAAACGCAAGCGGTTTTCGAGTGTGCCGCCCCATTCGTCGGTACGTTGATTTGACATTGGGGACCAGAAGTTTTGAACCAAGAATCCATGTGCCCCGTGAATTTCGATACCGTCAAACCCAGCTTCAATTGCTCTTCTCGTGGTTTCTCCAAAGGCACGGATCATGGATAAGATTTCCTCGTGGGATAGCTCTCTAGATTCTACGCTTGGAGCAAAAGGCGTCGCTTCCGTTTTCATTGCACTAGCACTTACGATATCGAGGTCCGGCAAAGCTTTATTACCGGCATGGAAAATTTGAAGCAACGCAGGAGCCCCGCCACTTTTCGCAGCATCTGCGAGTTTTCGCAAGCTCGGAATAAAGGAATCGTCGTAAGCGGCATATTCATTCGTAAAGCCTTGTCCGTTTGCAGTGACCTGCGTGCACCCTGTAATCACGAGTCCAACCCCGTTCACTCTTTTGCGGTAATAGCTCGCCTCCTCGTCGGATATAGTTAGATCATCGTTGCTTGCCCAGGTTGTCATTGGTGCCATAACGACGCGATTCTTGATCGTGATGCCGTTATTGAAGGTGAAAGGTTGGAACAGTTGATTATATTTAGTATTCACTTTTTCTCCTCTTTTCATAAAATATTAATCGAACGTTCGTTTATTGTTAAAACAAAAAAATTCTGGATTACCTTATGATCTCCCGATTGATCCATTTTATAATAAACGATCATTCGATTAAAATCAAGCGGTTTTTAATCAGAGGGACTTGACCCTCTGAAAGTATCGAACTATGCTTTTACAGCATCCCAGCACATTTGAATCAATTCGTTCACGCTTTCCTCTTTCAACTCCATTTGTCCACCAAAATATCCTTTAGCATATTGCATGGCTGGATTAAACATGAACATATGGAGCAGACTCGTATCAACCTGTTTGAAAACTTTCTGACTCTTACCTTTTTCAAATAAGTTAAAGATCGGCTCAAATAAATCTATTCCTTCTTTGAGGGATAGCTTATGAAGGAGAGGCGAGTTTGAAAATTGCTCAACAAATAAAAATTCATCTTTGTTGGTCAAAATAAAGTTAATAAACTGTCTCAAGGCATGATCAAATGCTGCTCGGATGGAGATGGAGTCATCGTAATTATAAAACACTTCTAGACTCATCTTCTTTTTGATGCTCAAATACAATTTATTCAGCATATCCTCCTTGTTTTCAAAGTAAACGTAAATCGTCGAAGCAGATACGCCTGCTTTCTTCGCAATCTTGGACATTGAAGCATCCGATAAACCAATTTCATTGATCAGCTGGATCGCTGCCTTAAAAATACTCTCACTTTTTTTTTCATCTTTATGTCTCATGGTTCAAAGTTAAACGACCGTTCGATTAAAGTCAAGTAGATCCTTCAAGGATAAACTATCTTCCCGGTAGCTTAATCCCCATCTGAGTCTTTCTGTTTGTCATAATAAACATTTCATCTTGCCGGCATAACCGATCCCTTTGCTTTTTTCAAACGAGTCGTACAGACGATTAGTTGGCGATCTTGGTCCTGCATCCGTTTCTGCAGAAATATTTTGTGCACGGCGTTATGATCGGTGCGCTCAAAGAATGATGGATAGCATGGTTTCGAGTATACAATAGATAGATAAAACGGCATGTCCCTCTCTTTTACAGGAACACGCCGTTTGCCCGTTTTGGCGCAATGTTTGCTTATTGCATACCTTGCATGATGGCATCAATGATGCCTTGCTGGGTAACGGTATAGTTTGAACGGTTAAACAAAGCGAAACCATGCTGACCGTTATGTCCATTGTCCCAATAAACAGGAACCATTTTGTATTTCTTCGCGGCTGCTGTCACAGCTTTGGCATAGGCTTGACGATATACATGATTGCTTGAATCATACGGCGTTTTATCGATGGAGCCGAATTCACCGATTACAACAGGATAGCCTTGAGTTACAAACTTATCGTACATGGATTTGAATTGCGAATCCAGATAGTCCTCTTGTCCCCAAGTAGACTTTTTGGAAGGATTCGTGGCTGTTGCTCCCCACTGTGTAATCGTACCGGATTCTTCACCTGCAAAATCCCAAGGAGAGTAATAGTGTGCCGAGATCATGATTCTCTTTTGCGAGCTAGGAATTGATGGGGATCTGAAATTGTCTGTCGGAAGGACGAAGCCATAATTACCTGCAGTATAATCAATATTGGTATTCCAGCCCGGAATGAGCAACCATCTGGCATTGTTATTACCACCGGTCTTCCGGACAGTATCCACGAAGATTTGATTGTAGGCGTTCAGATTAGTGTAATATGCCTGATTGGGATTGCCGTAGTTCCCGTCAAACACTTCGTTCATGGATTCGAAAATAAGACGCTCATTATAGCTGCTGAACTTGGTAGCAATCTGCTGCCAAACCCGCTGATACTTTTCCTTAATGGCAGCTTGATTGCCTCCATTCACCAGCAACCATCCACCCGGCATGGAATTGTACCCATCGCCATGGATGTTAATGACGACATACAAGCCTTCATTGTAAGCATAGTCAACCACGGTTTGGATTCGATTCAACCATGCGTCGTTAATCGTATAATTGGGAGCGCTTCCAATATGATTGAAATAAGAAACGGGGATTCGAATCGTTTTGAAGCCCGCAGCCTTCACCTTTTTGATCAGCTCCGGGGTAACGGCAGGATTGCCCCAAGCTGTCTCATTCGGTATGCCGTTTACCGTTGCTTCAAGCTGATTCCCCAAATTCCATCCTGCACCCATCTCCGACACCATTTGCGAAGCCTGCAATGACCTGAAATCAGCTGCTGATGCGCGGGTACTCCATCCGGTAAAGACCACAGAAGCCAGCAATACAAGTGCTAAGCTGCAAACTCCATATTTCTTCATTTTTTTGAGCATAACCCAACCTCCGCTTATCATATTGTTTTCCTTATCGATCAAACAAACGAAATCACCCCCATTACCAACAATAACACATTTATGGGAAATAAAGAAGCGTATTCTGTGTTTCCTTTGACTATTTGTTACAAAATACTCCATCCCCAAATTAACTGAGAAAGCCTTTGCCTTTAGGTATGGGATGAAGCCAACAGCCTTTGGGCCGTTCAATTGCTCGACATGGTTTTACTTGATATAATAAAAACAAGTGTTCGCTCTTTTGGAAACAGCAACATAGATATGCGGTTGCTCGGTCTTAAAGAAAAATTCCCAAATGTTTATACGAATGATCTGGCAATGGTACCGAGTTATCGTTTATAAAGTTCCATTTACGGGTACATATGCGCGTACTATTGCCTTTGAGGTTTTTATCAATCTTGTCGGATATAGTTTCTTCTGTTTGTCTTATGTTTTTAAAATTCTTTTCACACCATTTGCGGTAATGATGTTATGTTGGGGCTTGCCTTACATTGGTTTTTATACCAGGAAACATGGTAGGCTGGCTGGCGGTCGTATTAATGTCATACTTTTGACAATCATCGTGGCTTTAAACGTTATAACTTACTTATGGGGCACGATTCTGCAATTGTATTTGTAACTTTCGGTTTTTTTCCTTCGATATGAATTGATGTTGTGATAACGGTCTCAGTTCTCTTTCTGTTGTGACCGTGACCATACTACAACTGGGATAAGCAATAGCGACAGAATTGCTCCGGACATGGAAAGTGTCGCATAACTAGATTGCGCGACAACCATACCGGACAGCGCACCTCCCGAAGCACCACCCAAAGCGACTAGGACATCTATGGTACCTTGTGTCTTCGCCCGGACTTGAGGCGTAGTGGCATCCACGATTGCTGCAGTCCCGCTAATGAATCCAAAGTTCCAGCCTAGTCCAAGAAGGATAAGTGCCAGTACAAGGAGCGTCATTGAATCACCAGGAACAATGGCTGCTAATATACCAGAGAGCAATAATGTAAAGCCGGCTATGTACGACATCAAGACACGGCCCAGTTTATCAACAAGATATCCGGTAAGTGGAGATGGCAGATACATCGCTGCAACATGTAGTCCGATAACAATTCCTACCTCACCTAAGCTATGACCATGGTGTTTCATATGAACGGGAGTCATGGTCATAATTGCGATCATCACCACTTGGGTAAGAACCATGACGGTTGCTCCAACAATAATACCTTTTATATTACCGCTTTGTTCTTGCACACGAGATTGATCATTTTGAATACGATCACCTGCTATACGTTGCTGCTCAGCAATAGCCTTGGATACAATGAGAGGATCTGGGCGCAAAAATAGCAATAGAACAAGCCCAGCTACAAAATATGCCGCTGCGGCCAACATGAAAGGCCCCGACAGTGCTGGAGCTCCTAATGATGTGGCAAAGTGCCCGGTGACATTCACGAGATTAGGACCTGCAACAGCTCCTAAGGTGGTAAATACCATAGCCGTACTAATTGCTTTTGCCCGATGAGCGGGTAAAGCCAGATCCGTACCTGCATAACGCGCTTGGAGGTTCGTCGCTGTCCCTCCTCCGTAAATCAACATGGAAATAAAAAGTAACGGAATGTTGTCGTAAATAGCTGCGAGGACCACGCCAATAGCTCCAATGCCGCCTGCGAGGAATCCGGTAGCTAAACCTACCCGGCGACTCAATCGTTGAGAGAGACGGCCGACTAATAGAGCAGCAATAGCAGAGCCAAGCGTAAATAGTGCAGTAGGCACTCCAGAATAGCTATCTGTTCCAAGCATAGCCTGTGCTAGCAACGCGCCTACCGTAATACCTGCTGCCAATCCTGCTCCGCCAAAAATCTGCGAAACAATAACCACTTTCAATGTTCTTGCATGCAGCCGACGCTGTTTCTCTGGTGAATTCACATATTCCATGATAGGATCTTCAATTATGTGTTCGTTACCGCCAAGCTCTAACGGATTTTCAGCCATGATCTCCCTAGTCCTCTCTTTGCTCATTTCTGGTGCCAGTTAACTTTCGAAATTTAGGCTATATCGTTAACCACGTGCTTCCCGTTTCTTCACATTGAAAAAGCCGCTGAAGCTGAGGCTTACTACATTCTCTTCTTACCATACAGCAAGGGGCTGTTTTATGCTAGGTTTTGGATAGATTGAGTCTAATGAGTGAACGTAAAAAAATCGGCAGCTGTCATGTGCTTGATAGCTGCCGATTCGTATTTTTATAGCATTTTCATGTTTCAATATTCATGAGAAATATGCATTCAAATTTAAATCCTAGTCATAAATACTGACGTTCACCGGTTTGTGCTGCTTTTTCCACAGTATCAAGGAACTGATGAAGTTTTACCGCGTCTGCAAAACTTGGAGTAAAGGATGTTCCTTTTTCGATATCCTGAGCGAATTTGCGGTAGGCCTGAGCAACATTCAGAACAAAACCTGAGTCATTTTTCAGGGAATCAGGTACCCGGTAATAGGAATCGGGAATTGTTAGCTCACTAAGCTCTTTGTCAGTAGGTCCTGCACCGCGTAGTTGGTGTGACCCGAATTGAATGGATGCAGGCGCGCTCAGCACGATCGTGCCCTTGTCTCCGAAGATTTCAAGCGTGAATCCTGTCTGATGTTTGACACCTCCTTGGATATGAACGCTGGCTGCTGCACCGTTTGTTAATTTTCCTGTAATCAGTATTTGATCATCTGTCGTTTTCTCAACGACTTGTTGGATATCCACCAACTCGACTTCAGGGAATTGTTGCGCTGTAACGGCTGAAAGTTCTGTAAAGTCCCCGAGCATGTAAGTGAATGCATCCAGATTATGTCCGCCTACAATCGTGAGCAAGTTGCCTCCGATCTTGCGATCAAATAAGTATGCCGTAGCTTTGTCAGCGACGCCACCCATTCCATCGATCGAAATCTTCAAATTGGCCGAAAGGACTTTTCCAACATAACCTTCTGCCAATAAATCCTTAACATAATTGATAGCTGGAGCCTGTCTTGCCTGTAAACCGATTGCGTTTGGCAATTGGCGGGACGCTGCCCATTCCTGCATTTCGAGCGCTTCAGCGGTATTTGATCCCAGTGGCCACTCGCAGTAAATCGGTTTTCCAGCAGGGGCAATTGCTTTTACTGCCTTATAGTGATCTTTAACGTTTATGCTGATGACTACCATATCCACATCGGGATGTTGAGCCAATTGCTCCATGTTATCGAAACCATGCTTTGCCTGAAAAGCCTCAGCACTCTTCTTTGCGCTCTGCATATTGCTTGTTCCAATTGCCGTGAGCTCAAATTCATGCAGATGCTCAATGGCTGGAATATGAGTACCTCTTGCCCATCCGTTGTTAATTGACCCACCAATAATTCCTGTGCGAATTTTTTTACTCATGTAAAACAGCTCCTTATTTTGAGTGATATATAACTTTGGTATCCACTATTTAGCTTGCTAAATATTTATGAAAGACGGAAGAACTCATGATAAGTTATCCTCCATCTTTTGCATGAGTTGTCTTAGTATCAACCGTTCCTCCATTGAAATAGAATGTAGCAATTTTTCCTGTTGCGCTCTCCATTTTACTCCAACTGGGACCTCTAGTTCTTTGCCTTTGTCTGTAAGATAAATGCGCATTACTCTTGCATCTTGTTTATCACGTTTGCGGTATATAAATCCATTTTGCTCTAGTGATTTAACCATATTCGTTACCGTAGGAGGTTCGCATTTTAAATGTTCACATAGTTGCATTTGTGTGACCCCATCGCCTAACCACAAACGATACAGTAAATTATCCTGGCCAACATAAAGGTTAAGCTCTCTTAGAGATTCGCTGTAATGTCGACGCATTTGGGAGGAGATTCGATCTAACGACTGACGAATATCACAATCCACTGAATCTGTCATGAATTAATCATCCCTCAAATATTATTTAGCGGGCTAAATATATCATGACGGATTTGCTGTGTCAAATTCATTTTTTGGCATATCCCTGTTTGTGATTACTGCTCCGGTTCCATACAGGCGCAGGATGTTCGGTGGCCCCTGAAATGCGCAGAACATGATCGTGATTCGACCGTTCTCTTCGATATGGGCACTGGTCTCATTGCCGCTGCCGGTCAAATCCAAATACGCGACCCTAGACTCGGACAAAATCCGAAAACTATCATATCCTTTCGGCGACAGACCACAAAACTTGAATTTTGGTTCGCATGATGCATAGATACACTCAGGTTATGAATGAGCCAAAAAGAAGGCAAATAAAAACCCGATGAAGTCGATTCACCGGGACTCTTGCTTATGCGGATTCGTAGTGTCTATTTAATTTTAATAGCCATCTCCTGAGCTTTCAGGCACAGCTCCGCCGCGAGGAAGGCATGCTCTTGTGTCATCGCGTTTTCGGTTCGATGCAAGCAATCCAGAATGAGCTCACCGAAGAAGGGATAGCCGATTTGTCCGGCCACCTGGAAGTGGAATTCTCCTTCTTGATTGACCAGATAGACGTGATCTCCTGAGTCGTCCCGGGCAATATCGACATTCTTCCGCAGCTCGATGTAGCCTTTTGTTCCCAAAATTATCGTACGTCCGTCTCCCCATGTACTTAATCCGTCCGGGGTCAGCCAGTCCACCCGGAAATAATTCGTCGCGCCATTATCCCCCAGCAAGGTCGCATCGCCGAAATCGTCAAGCTCCGGATAATCGGGGCAGCTGTAATTCGCGATCTTGCTGTGCAGCACTTCGGCATTCTTACACCCGGCATAATAAAGAAACTGCTCAATCTGATGGCTTCCGATATCGCAGAGAATGCCGCCATAGTACTCCTTCTGGAAAAACCACTCCGGACGTGAGGGCGCGTTCAAACGATGCGGGCCAAAGCCGGTGACTTGTACGACCTGGCCAATCGCTCCCTCCTCGACAAGCTGGCCGCCATAAACGGCCGATTCGTCATGTAACCTCTCGCTATAATAAACCATGTATTTTTTGCCCGTTTCACGAACTTTGGCACGGGCCTGTTGCAACTGTTCCAGGGTCGTGAACGGAGCTTTATCCGTAAAATAATCCTTGCCCGCGTCCATTACGCGCAAGCCCAAGTCGCAGCGTTCGGAAGTGATAGCGGCTCCGGCCACCAGTTGTACTTCCAGGTCCCCAAGCACTTCCTCTTCCGACGACGCTATTTGTACTTGAGGATACTTGTGCTTAAAAGCCCCCGCTCTATCCGGGTCCCGATCATATACCCACTTTAAGGTGGCGCCCGCTTCGAGCAGACCGTTTACCATTCCATAAATATGACCGTGATCAAGCGCAATGGCTGCGATGACGAATTCCCCGGGCTTGACGACAGGCATCGGTTTCCCGACAGGTGCATAGTTCATTCCATCCTTCTTATCCATAATTCACCTCGAATTATTTAATGTGATTGGCTATTCCAATTTCGTTCCAATCGTGATTTGCTGGTCGGCGAAGTTATCAACATGACCGCTTTTCTCGTAGAAATGAATGGCATTCTGTTTAACGCCTGCTTGCGTATAGAACGAGTCGCCCGCAGCCAGCGGAAGGCGGACGTTCTCTCCCGTGCTGGCGGACTTATAGATGCCCATAATCATCTCCAGGGTCGTGCGGCCGCTGACTCCGTCAATTAACGGCGGCTCTCCCGAATCGATGGCATGCAGGACGTTGTCGATTTGAGCGGTATGCCCTTCATACGGCAAATCCGGCAAGCTGTCGTAAACCTGCTGAAGCCGTTCTTCCAGCTCCGTATTCTTTTCCGGGAATCCATTCGATTTGGACGAGGAGGCCGTTACTTTCCAGGGAGCCGAGATGCGGGCATGTTGCCCCTGGAAGATAAACTGCTGCTCCTCACCATGATGAACGACCGAGCTCGTGATTTGCCCCAATGCCCCATTCGGATAACGAAGCATTGCGATCGATAAATCTTCGACCTCTGCATTGTCATGCGCGACATTGCTCATGAACGCCTGAACCTGCTCGGGACGGCCCATCATCCAGAGCAAAGCGTCGATGTGATGAACCGCATGATTAAGCGTACAGCCGCCTCCTTCCTTCTCCCAGGTGCCGCGCCACCAGAGATCGTAGTAGCAATGGCCACGCCACCAGAAGGAATCGACCTGCGCATGCAGGATAGGGCCGGCCAGTCCGGTGTCAAGCATCTTCTTAAGCTTCATGATGGGATTCGTGAACCGATTCTGCGCCACGACCGACAGCACTTTACCGCTTTTTTGCGCTGCTTCGATCATGAGATCACATTCCTCCAGCGAGGATGCCATCGGCTTTTCAACCAATACATGACTTCCAGCATTCAGAAAATCTACCGCAATCGGCGCATGCATATACGGAGGCAAACAGATGGAGACGAGATCGATCCCCTCATCGAGCAGCTCTTTGTAATCGCTAACAACTTTAGCATTCAATGCATACTCCTGCTTCTTCGCTTCTGCCTTGTCGGGATACATATCGCATAAGGCAGCAATCTCGCATCGCTCCTTAAACCGCAGGTAACCCTCGATATGAGCTTTGGAGATCGCCCCTGCGCCTATTATCGCAACCTTTAACATGATGATTTCCTCCCACGAAATTGATGTCCACAACATGATAGTACCCGAGGAAGGCTGCTCATTGTGAGGCTGCAAGGTGGAAAAAATAACGCTATATTGCGGTTTTGCCGGAGACTCGTTATAGTGAAGATGATTGAAGCAGGGGGTGTTTATTCATGCGATATGATCTGTATAAGTTTAATGAGCATCCCATTTATTTCGCCTATAAACGCAAAAGCGTAAACAACGAGCATAAAGAAACCTTTCATTCCCATCTGGGCATCGAGCTGCTGCTGATCCACCAGGGCCGGGGCACGATGATCGTCAATAACAGGAGCTACGAGATCAAACCCGGCATGCTCTGTATTTTTCAGCCTTTTCAGCTTCATCATCTGACGCTGGATTATTCACACGACCAATGTTTCGAACGGTCTTTGGCTATTTTTGAACCCACCATGTTCGAAGCGTATTTCGAGAAATGGCCAGCGCTTCATGCCTTCTTTACCTATATTTATCTAGGGAAGCTGCCCTTCCCTTGCCTGTACGGAGTTGACGATCAGCATATCCTGGTTCATCTATTTAGAAACTTTCAGGAGAGGTTGCCTTTAGGGGCAGAGACGAATCGATCGGAGGAAATTTCGCTTTTTCTCGTGAATTTCTTTCATTTTCTCAAGCCGATGTGGGGTCATCTGGAGGGGAACTACGCAGCGTATCCTGCCGGACGCAAAAACCACCAAGTGGAAAAAATATTAAGCTGGATCGAGACGAACTATCATATTCCCTATCGATTGGACGATTTGGCCAAATCGCTGCATCTATCCTCCTATCATCTTTCCCATTTATTTAAGGAAGCAACCGGGCTCAGCATTTCGGAATACATCGCGGCCCGCAGGATTCATCAGTCCGTTCGCTTATTGACAACAACGACCAAACCGATTTCGTTCATCGCCGAGGAGGTCGGCTTGACGAATGTCTCGTACTTCTGCAAATTATTTAAGGAACATATGGACATCACGCCCCATCAATATCGCAAAAGGTGGACAAATCATTCGTTCTACTAATATTTCCATTTCCTTTTCCTTATTTCTATATCCGGGATGCGGATGACATAAAAAATTAGCGAGGGGGAATTGCGTCACGTAAAATGACACCATTCCCCCCTCGGTGGTCTGCTTGCTTTAATATTCTCCTTTAATTACAAAAAACGAGCCACGAATGGTTCCGGCCAGTTTAGACTTCTGCCTGGCAAACTTAAACTTCCCTTCTAACTCTTCTGGTACCTCCATCCCCTCAGAAAGCTTCAAACCAACGGCCCGCTTTTTAGGGTCATCAACCGTATACATGACATTGAGCCCCAGACCATCCTCATAAAAGACGTAGGCAAATTGGATATTTGCCACTTGAAAACGCGATGTTTCCAAAGGCTTGGCCGCAAACTCAAGATTACGTTCTTCTTTCAAAATCCGGTTCACATAATCAAGGGTTTCCTGGCTTTCACTAGCTTGTACAACCGTAAATTCATGCTTATATTTGTTCATAAAGTAGCGGGCTTCATTAGCTCGTAAACCAGCCAGCGCTTCTGCTACTGGTGAAGACTCCAAGCCAACCGTAGACACATCTTTAAAATCAACGATATAGGACATTTCATTCCTCCTAAAAGTTTTGCAAGCGTTGCTTCTTAGAGCCAGCTTCGAGCAAAACTCGCATCGGAAGCATTCGCTTAAAGTTTTGTGAGCGTTATTTCCTTACAACAGGAATCCACATTTCGCCAAAAACTAAGCCGTTTAGCTGTCCCATCTCAACCGTTGCATTTGGCCCGCCAACATAGGCAACATTCTTTGCTTCCGCCAAGGCTTGACCAAATGCAATGCCAGTGAGCATATTACTCAACTCTTCAGCCGTCTTGCCTTCCCCTTTTACAACCAGGTATTCCCCTTTAGGAAATTGAATAATCCTGGTTGCTTCCGGCAGCGATGCCTCTGTCATGACGCCAGCATAATGCATCATCTTGTTATTCACCGCTTCGTTCACGGCAAAAATGTAGTCATTTGCGGCTATAGCCTTTAAAGTGTCGAGCCTTCCATCTTGTTTTACTGCCTGCCAAAAGTCTGCTTTTTCCTTGTTAATGCCGGCATAGTCTGTGTAATCGCTCTTAAGCTCAGTTCCAATGCCTAAAACGATAAAGCTGTCTTTTTCCTCAAGAGTATAATTTGCCATATTCAAAACCGTCCTTTTTTTAAAATTAATCAAGTGATGTTGTCTTTTCAATTGATGAGTTTATAATAACCATAAATCATGTCAAAAAATGAACCTGTTTAGGGGGGCCAGATGAAAAAAGTTGAACGGATTAATACCATCATGCGTTATGTCAACAACCGTGCCCACTTTACCATTTCTGAAATCATGCGAGAATTTAACATCTCTCGTTCGACAGCTCTTAGAGATATCCGAGAAATTGAAGCCATGGGGTTACCGCTAGTCGCTGAAGTTGGCAGGGATGGGGGCTATTTTGTCATGAGCAACTCTGTCCTGCCCACGGTTCGCTTTACCGATAATGAACTTAAAGCTCTGTTTATTGCCTTTATGGCCACAAGAAATCAACAGCTCCCTTATCTGAAGAGTCGTCAATCCTTAGCCGAAAAATTACTGGGCCTGATCTCGGAAAGCCAGCAAGATGACCTTGTTCTTTTAAATCAAATATTGCTGTTTGAAGGGACTAACCCCCATAATCCCGATCTGCTTGATCTGTCAGACCTGCCCCATCCTATGTTGGAAAAACTCATCCAACTCCTTCTGTTAGACAGCTATTTATTGGTTTCCATCGAGGAAGAGAAGGAAATAAAGTCTTATCCCATTGTTCTTTTGCACCTATATCGGGAAAAAAGCTTATGGTTAATTGAAGGTTTTGACTTAGAGGAAGAAACGAGGCGGATTTTTCCTGTCGACAATCTGGCCGATGTAGAACCATACTCTGCGAAGAAAAGAGTAAGCAAGAAAAAGATATTAGAAAAACTAAGCAAGCAGGAAGAAGTCATCAACCTTGTCCTTGAACTTGGTCCAAAGGCGATTGCCCAGTTCAAAAAATACCATCCTTTAAAAATTTCACTTTCCTATACGAATCCTTACCAAACCACAGCCATTCTAAAGACTTTTATCAATGTTCATCATTCAGAAGAATTAACCGAAATCACAAATTGGCTGCTTTTCCTGGGTGAGGATATCAAGGTCAGAGAAGTGCCAGGTGAAGTCTTGGAAGGTTTACAAGAGAGATTACGCTCATACTGCCCATAAGCAGTGCCGGTCAGGTATTTACTGCCAATTACCTAATTAAAAAGCTTAATTAGAATTGGGTGTTCCAAGGTCGTGTATACGATCTTCATCTAGGCACTGTCGTTGACTCCCGAACGACCAACTCCGGCTTCAGGATCATATTCCGCGCAGGCTGGCGTTCCTGCTTCAACTCTTCAATCAGCAGGTCAACTGCATGACGTCCCAGATCTTCGATCGGCTGTGCAATCGTCGTCAGCGGCGGGCTCGTTACGGAGGCGAGAATCGTGTTGTCGAAGCCAATGACGGACAACTCCTGCGGCACCCGCAGGTTCAGCTCCTTGGCTGCTTGCAATGCGCCGATGGCCTGAATGTCGTTGCAGCAGAACAGCGCAGTGGGCTGAGCGGATTGTCCGAGCAGTTCCAGCACAGCTGCTTTGGCAGCATTAAGCTCGGCCGTCGATTCCCTGATCCGCTCTGGTGCCAGCGTGTGCCCCGCCTTCTCCAGAACTTCGCGGAAGCCGCGCAAGCGCTCCTGACTGCTGCTTACTCCCGCAGGCTCCGACAGCACCGCCACACGCGTATGTCCAAGGTCCAGCAGGTGCTGTGCCGCCAATGCACCACCGAGCCGGTCATCCGTGGCAACCGTATGAACAGCGAGTGACGGCATATGACGGGCAATCAGCGCAAAGGGGATTGACTGCTGCAGAAGCGGTGTCAGTATCCCGGCATTGCTGATACCTGTTCCAATCATCATGCCGTCGACTTTTTTTTGCTGAAGCAGGTTCAGGTATCGCTCTACCCGCTCGTCCTTGTTATCGGTGCTGCAGATCACGACACTGTAGCCCAGCTGCCGGCTCCGATCCTCCACCGCCCTGGCGAGCTCGGCGAAATACGGATTGGAGATGTCCGGCACGAGCAGCCCAAGCGTATACGTCTGCTTGCCTGTCAGGGCAGTGGCGATAGCGCTGGGCTGATAGTTCAGGCGCTCCATGATTTCCATAATCTCGGCGCGCCGCTTTTCGCTGATTTTGCCTTTGCCGTTAATGACCTGGGAGACGGTGGCAATGGACACTCCCGCCTCCCGTGCAATATCGTAAATAGTTGCTTTCATTGTGACTCCCCATTGTTTTCGTTTAACTCCCATTATGCAGGCGGATGCCGCCATAAGCAACCTGATGCACACAGACGGCTCACGCGCTGAAAAAAGAAGATGGGTTGGGTTGGGTTGGGTTGGGAGCTTCATCAATTAGCTGGGCTTCATCAACCAGTCATGATCCGGGTCATTCTGGAATCTCCAGGTTCGCGTCGGTCCGGCCATCACGTTCAGATAGTAGACCTCATAGCCCGGAGGAGCGCTTACCGGGTGGTATCCGCAAGGTACAAGCACGACTTCCCCATTGTTCACCGCGAGAGTCTCATCCACGGAGCGGTCATCCGTGTAAACCCGTTGAATCGCAAATCCCTGCTCCGGTTCTACGCGGAAATAATAGGTTTCCTCCAATAAGGATTCCTCTGGCAGCGCATCCCGATCATGCTTGTGCGGCGGGTAGCTGGACCAATGTCCATCCGGCGTGAATACCTCTACAACAAGCAAACTGTCCGCTTCCTTTTGCTCCGGTAAAATGTTGTGGATCTGCCGCTCCAAATTGCCGTACCCGCGCATCTCCACTCCAACATCTTCAGGGGCAATCAGCCGCGCCGGATAGGTGCCATGGCCCGATGCCGAGCAAATAGCCAGTTCTACGTTTGTCAGTGCCGTGATCTCTACCCGATCCGAGCATGGAACGTATACAGCGTACGGCGGGATTTTTTCGAAAACGCTCATTCGTTTCCCTATATTGTCCCATGTCTGACTGCGGGTCGCGACATTCGCCAAACCGCTGAGCAGCACAATGCAGAGCTCCTGATCCCCGCTCTCGCGGGTCAGCGTCTGCCCTTCTGCCAGCTTTGCCACCTGAAACCCGACATAGCTCCATCCGGCAGATTCCGGGGTTACGGTCAGCACCGTTCCATCTTCATCCGGTGTCCGCTTAGGTTTAATGATGTAGTCTGACATTGTTACCTCCACTCCCTCCCCTGGTGATTTCTTTCATCCGATTCTCGAAAACAATCCTCGAAAAGGCAGCAGCTCATGGGGCAGCCGTCTGTGTTCCAGCAGTCATCCCAGGCACCTCGCTCAGCTTCACGGGTCTTTTCTGCTGCAATGACATGCGAGCCGCCAGCGCAATGCGCTCCGCTTGTACGGCATCGTAGCCGCCCACCATCACGGGGGTGTCCTTCAGAATGGACTCGATAAAAAGGGCTGTTTCCTCCACATACGCTTCATTGTAGCGTTCCAGGAAAAAGTGCAGCGGTTTGTCGCGCAGCAGGCCACCCGCCGTGCTGATTTCAGCCGTATTCGGATGGTCATTGGCAGCCGCGGCGTTTCCAAGCGATCCGAACACTTCGACACGCTGATCATATCCATACACCGCCTGACGGCTGTTATCAATAACACCGATCGCTCTGTTCGCAAATTTCAGGGTGACAATGGCCGTATCCACGTCCCCATGCTCCGCAAATACAGGATCAATCAGCACATTGCCCAGGGCATACACCTCCTCCACCTCACTTCCCGTCAGGTAGCGGGCCATGTCGAAATCGTGAATCATCATGTCCATGAATATCCCGCCAGACACCCGAATGTACTCTGCCGGGGGCGGACTTGGATCGCGTGACGTGATTCTGATAATGTGCGGCTCCCCGATCGTACCCATCTGCACATGCTCACGCACCCGTCTGAAATTATGGTCGAACCTGCGGTTGAACCCGATCTGCAGCTTCACACCCGCCTGCTGTGCCGCAGTCACGGCGGCGAGGGTCTGTTGAAGGTCCATGCTGACAGGCTTCTCGCAAAAAATATGCTTGCCTGCCCGCGCCGCCTGCTCCATCAGGGGCACGTGCGTGTCGGTGGAGGAGCAGATCAGCACAGCATCCACTTCAGGCATCGCGATCAGCCTGCTGCTGTCAGTTGTGACGGCCGCAATGCCGCGTTCCGCTGCCCAGCTCTGCAGCTCCGGTCCGGCGAATATATCACTGATACCCACAATTTCGGCAAGCGGGTTGCGCAGCAGATTGTAGGCATGGATTTTGCCGATCCGCCCGGCCCCGATAATTCCGATTTTCACTTTATCCTTCTCCATTCGCTTATCCTCCCTGTATGCGTCTGACCCTGTGCGCATCTAGGCATACTGCAGCCAAACTGTGAATTTCGCTGTGGACTACCAGCGCGCTGTCAGCATTTTTTTGCGTGTATAGAATTCAACTCCATCCGTACCATTGGCATGCAGGTCACCATAGAAGGACTTCTTCCATCCGGAAAACGGGAAAAACGCCATCGGCGCAGGTACGCCCAAATTAATGCCCAGCATACCCGCATCAATCGTTTCGCGGAACTGCCGCATGCTCGCTCCGCTCCGGGTGAACAGACACGCCCCGTTGGCAAAATCCGAGCGGTTGGCCAGTTCTACCGCCTCCTCCAGCGTCGCAACCCTTGCCACCGAGAGCACAGGCGCAAAGATTTCGTCCCGCCAAATTTTCATACTGCTCTCCACTTCATCGAAGATGGTGGGTCCAATAAAATAACCGGACTGATCGGCAGCCTCATCTTTCCGGCCATCCCGGATCAGGGCGGCTCCCTCCTGTTCCCCGGACTCGATATAGCCCAGCGTACGCTCCTTATGCGGGCCACGGATGACCGGGCCAAGGAAGACCCCTTCGTCCATGCCGTTCCCGATCGTAATCCGGTCGGCGGCCTCCGTCAGTTTCTGTACGAGGGTGTCCGCGATATCACCAACGGCAACAACGACCGAGCAGGCCATGCAGCGTTCCCCGGCCGAACCGAAGGCGGCCCCCGTAATTTCCTTGACGGCCAGGTCAAGATCAGCGTCAGGCATGACGATGGAATGGTTTTTGGCGCCGGCGAGCGCCTGCACCCGTTTGCCATGCGCAGCGGCCGTGGTGTAGACATATTCGGCTACAGGCTGTGAGCCGACAAAAGAGATGGCTTGAACATCCTGGTGTTCAAGCAGTCCGTTCACGACGTCATGCGCACCGTGAACGATGTTCAGCACGCCGTCCGGGAGTCCTGCTGCCTGAAACAGCTCTGCCAGGCGGCACGCCAGCAGCGGTGTACGTTCGGACGGCTTCAGGACAAAGGTGTTCCCGCATGCAATCGCCAGCGGGAACATCCAGCACGGTACCATCATTGGGAAGTTAAAGGGGGTGATGCCCCCCACAACGCCGACCGGGTACCGGTACATGCCCGATTCAAGTCCTGTGGCGATGTCGGGCAGCTGCTTGCCCATCATGAGATTCGGGGCGCCTGCCGCGAATTCGACGCACTCGATGCCGCGCTGCACTTCGCCGTAGGCTTCGTTATAGCTTTTGCCGTTCTCCAGCGTCACCAGCCTGGCCAGCTCCTCCCAATGCTCGACCAGCAGCTGCTGGTAGCGGAACAATATCCGTGCACGCCGCGGAACCGGCGTGCGGCTCCAGGAAGGGAAGGCCTCCCTGGCTGTGCGTACGGCCAGATCAACGTCCGCCCGCTCAGACAGCGGCACGTAAGCAATGACCTCCTCCGTCGCCGGATTCACGACCGGCTCAGTGTGGCTGCCCGCCGGGGTGACCCAGGTACCTTTAATCCAGTTTTGTACGTGAATGATTTCCGTCTGCTCTGTTAATGCTCCTTCTCCCATAATCTTGTCTCCTTTGCTCCTTCGTACTATGACACTTGCCTTCGTACTATGACATTGTGATCTCGCCCCGGTTACAGCGCTCGATATAATCATGCACCTGGTCCACCGTTGGCATCGCATCCGAGCAGCTGTGGCTGGAGATGACGATGCAGGCGGCCGCACTGCCATAGCCCATGCTCCGCTCAATCGACCACCCCTGCATCAGACCGTACAGGAACCCGGCTGCATAGGAGTCGCCTGCCCCAAACGTTTTCACCACCTGCGCCGGATAGCTGGCCGCACGATGGGAAAGCCCTTCACGGGTATAGGCGATGGAGCCCTGCTTGCCATGCTTGATCACGACGATTTTTGCCGTAAAATCAAACCACTTCTGCGCCGTCAGCTGATCGCTGTGCTCCGGATTATGATCAAACGTCTCCATCATGTCGAATTCCTCGCGCGTGCCCAGAATGATATCGCATTTCTCGGCAGCAAGATTGTAATACACCGCCGTCTCCTCCGGCGACGTCCATGTATAGGGACGATAGTCAAGGTCAAACACGATCACGACACCATGCCGCCTGGCATAGGTCAGTGCCTGAAATACCGCCTCCCGGGACGGGCTCTGGGCCAGGGCCGTGCCCGAAATCAGCAGCACCCTGGAGTCGGCAATCAGCTGCTCCTGCACCTCGCGTGACTTCAGCTTCAGGTCGGCAACATGGTCACGGTACATGAGGATGCTGCAGTCGGCTGGGCTTTTGATCTCGGTAAAAGCGAGCCCGGTCACCGCACCAGTATCATCCGTTACGACATTGGATGTGTCGATGCCGTTGTTCTCCAGATAACGGTGGATGAATCTGCCCATCTGGTCATTCGCAATTTTGCCAATGAAGGCCGTCTTCATGCCAAGCCGGGACATGCCGATGGTGATATTGGCCGGAGAGCCACCAACGTATTTCGTAAATGTCATCGTTTCCTCCATCGGACGGTTGATCTCATTGGCATTCAGGTCGATGCACAGACGCCCGATCGCCGTGAAATCCAGCCTCTTGGAAGCAGGAAAGGATACATAGCTCATAACTGTGGACTCCTTTCTGTGCCGGGCTGCTGCTCAAGCAGAGAATGGAGATATTGCAGGGAACGGCTCGCATACGCATAAGGATTATGGATTGCCGGATCCTGCTCTCCTTCAAGCATCGCCCACCCGTCATAACCTCTGGTGATCAGCTCCTGCACAATCGCACCAAAGTTAATACAGCCATCTCCAGGCACTGTAAATACCCCTTTACGAATGCAGCCGACAAAATCGCTCCCCTCAGCCCGCGCCTCCTCCAATACATGTGGACGCACATCCTTGAGGTGGATATAGGCGATCCGGTCATAATGCTTGCGCAGCACCTCAAGCGGGTCGGCACCGCCATAGTAGGCATGGCCCGTATCATACAGCAGATACACCAGCTTGGGGTCAGTCAGCTCCATCAGCCTGTCAATCTCCTCTGGCTGCTCCACCACCGTGCCGCCGTGATGGTGGTAGGTCAGCTTCAGTCCGTGCTCACGGGCGATCGCTCCGGCCGCATTCAGCCCTTCCGCCAGGCTGTACCATTCCTGCTCACCCAACCTCAGCACTTCCTTTTCATGCGGTGTTCGCCGTGGATCAAAATGCAGGGAGCCTCCCACCTCGGCCGTGCTGATCACCACACTTCCCATGGACTGCAGAAATTCGGCATGGCGGCGATAGCTGTCCAGCTCGGACTGCCGATAGGCCGGATCGGAGAACAGCACCGATTTCCACTGGGATACCAGGCTAATGCCGCGCTTGTTCAGCTCCTCCCTCAGAACCTCCGGGTCTGTTGGATATTTGCGCCCCATCTCCGTGCCTGTCAGTCCAAGCCGCTGAATATCATCCAGAATCTGTTCACACGTCGTATCCTCACCGTGCTCCTTCACATCCTCGCCGACCCAATTGATCGGATGAATACCGAGCCGGAATGGCAGCTTGCTCATAGCTCCACGTCTCCTTTGTGAATAGATTAGATGAGTCTTGCTTTGGCGCGATTTTCCTGCATGACACCATGGGCATGAACGACCTTTTCCGCTGTGGACACTTCGGGAACGCTCACATTCCACCACGAATCATACCCGCCGGTGTTGGTGCCGGGAACGACCGGAATTTCAATCAGTGTGGTTACGGTCTCCGCCTGTGCCGCTCTGAGCGCCTGCTCCAGCTCTATGGCGGTTTCCACCCGATAGCTCTTGGCCCCCAGGCTGCGGGCATGGGCGGCAAAATCCATCGGCATATACTCCCCGGTCAAACGTCCCGTGTCTGCTTCCCGGTAGCGGAATTCATTGCCGAATCCGTCACTGCCATGTTCCCGCTGCAAATTGTGAATGCATTGGAAGCCGTTGTTGTTGAACAGTAAAATCGTGATTTTACGCTGCTCCTGCAGGCTGGTCACCAGCTCGGAATGCAGCATCAGGTAACTGCCGTCACCCACCATGGCGTACACCTCGCGCTCCGGCTCGGCCAGCGCGGCTCCCAGCGCTCCGCTCACTTCATAACCCATACAGGAGAACCCGTATTCCATGTGATACGTCTTTGGCTCCGCGGACCGCCACAAACGGTGTAAATCACCGGGCAGGCTGCCTGCCGCGCACACAATCACTGAGGATGGCGCAATAGTCCGGTTGATGACACCAATCGCAGCGGTCTGTGCCAGTCCCGCCTCATGTCCAAGCCCGTACAGCCGCTCCACCTCGGCATTCCACGCCTGACGCAGCGACGCGATTTCGGAGTCCTCATATCCACTGCGGTATCCGCGCTGCTGCAGAAGCGACTGAAGAGTCTGCAGACCTTCCCGCGCATCGGCCAGAATAGCTTCGCCCCCCAGCTTGGCGGCATCCATGCCATTCAGGTTAATGTTGACGAACGATACATCCGGATGCTGGAAAGCAGACCTGGACGATGTCGTAAAATCCGAAAACCTCGTACCGACGCCGATGACGATATCCGCTTCCCTGGCCAGCCTGTTAGCCGCCAGAGAGCCGGTTACGCCGATGGCCCCCACATTGAGCGGGTGGTTCCACGGCAGAGCGCTCTTGCCTGCCTGCGTCTCGGCAACCGGAATGCCAAATGCCTCGGCGAAGGCCGCAAGCTGCTCGGATGCCTCGGAATAGAGCACGCCGCCCCCCGCGATCAGCAGCGGCCTGCGTCCACGGGCGATCTGTGCAGCCGCCCGTTCCAGCGCTGCCCGAACCGGGGGGCGGCGATCCAGATAATGCACTCGCCGGGTGAAGAACGCTTCGGGGTAATCGTACGCCTCAGCCTGCACATCCTGCGGCAGCGCCAGCGTCACTGCTCCTGTCTCTGCCTGATCGGTCAGCACCCGCATGGCGTTGGTAACAGCCATCATCAGCTGCTCTGGGCGAATGATGCGATCCCAGTACTTGCTGACAGCCTTGAACGGATCGGTGGCCGAGATCGTATAGTCACTGCCTACTTCAAGCTGCTGCAGCACCGGGTCCGGCTCCCGTGAGGCAAAATTGTCACCAGGCAGCAGCAGCACCGGAATCCGGTTGACCGTGGCGGTAGCCGCCGCCGTGATCATATTGAGGGCTCCAGGCCCAATGGAGGTGGTGCAAGCATAAATCTGCCTGCGATTTGTCTGTTTGGCATAAGCCGCTGCGGTGTGCACCATGCCCTGCTCGTTTTTGCCCTGCAGGTAGGTGAGGCTGCCCGGGCTGCGCTCCAGCGCTTCCCCGATTCCTGTCACATTGCCGTGACCGAATATGCCAATGACGCCTTTTACAAACTTCGTCTCCACCCCGTCTACGGAAATGTATTGCTGGTCCAGATAACGGAGCAGTGCCTGAGCCATCGTCAATCGAATCGTTGTCATGATGAACCGTCTCCCTCCCCCAAAGGTTAAGCGCTTAATCTATCTGAAATTAAACGCTTACCATTAAAGGTTAAGCGCTTAATTTCATAATATTCCAGTCAACATGGTTTGAGCAATAACTTTTTTGCAAGCGTTATCATTTTTCATCGGATTCTTTAATGACCCTGCTTAAACAGTAAGTAAAAAAATAGGAAAGTAGGACAGCAGCAATCGGCGATACCAGGTACGGAACAATAGACAATCCCCCTCCTACAACCATTGAGTTACAAGGACGCGGTGAGGCCACTGATCCACGCGCCCTTACAGATATTCGACTGCTTCTTCCTGGATGTTTCTTCCGCCCGAATTGCTGCCATTATAGCATATACGAATGGATTCGCTCCCCTATTCGATATGCTCAAAGAGGAGAATACTTTCAATGAAATTGGAGCTTCTTCTTAATTCTTTTTCCTGTTCTTTATTGATTTCTCCCGTTTCATACATCGTGCGTATAGCCAGTCGTTCTGCATCAATTACTTTGAGCCTTAGTTCTTCCTTGAAGCTAACATATAGATCATCCTGATGTTCGTTTACACGCTTGAATCTCATGAGCATACTTTCATATTCCAGCATAACAGCATACACGTACTCCGGCTGCTGCAATGTTTTTGCATGTGCCTCAAGGCCTGTAATAGCAGCCTGAATCGCTTCCATTTGAACAGCCTTGACCTCACGCCATGTATCTTGATTGGGAAAAGCCCATTTCCGGAAGATTCGACTGAAACGAACAGCAGCATGCCTGATTCTTTTGGTCATTAATTTGGCTCCGGAACGCAGACTATACTCGAATGCCGCTTCCTGCATATCATAAAATTGGACTAACCGATCATGAACCAGCATATCAATTTTGTGGTTGTCTAAAAGCGTGGAGACATAATTCCTCTGAATATCAATAGCCAGCTTTCGAAATTCATCAAGGTTATCGTTAAATCGCATCACGTATTTATCATTAACATTCTGTCCTGAGAAGTTTTGTTCAAAACTGAGTATATATTCTTGCATCAGTTTGAGTGCAGCCGGTTTATTCTGATCATTCATTTCTTCTTTGATTTTTCGTAGGGCAACAAGTAAAAGTTTGGTTCTCGCTGCTCCCAATTCTAACTCATCCGCTTGATTATTTTCTTCCTCGCCTCTGCTGAGTATGGGAAGAAAAACAGTAGCCAGAATTAAAAGCAGCAAAATGACCCCGGCAGCAAGGAAAATAATTAACGAACGTTCAGGAAACACGTCCCCATTGGCAACGGAGACAGGGATCGTAAGCACGCCGGCCATGGTAACAGCACCACGAACCCCGGTTAAGGTCGTGATCAGATCCGTCTTTATTTGTGGTTTTTCTCCTTGTCTTTTGTTAGCCACGTTATACGTAAGCAGCGAGGTGATTATGGACCAGACCAATCGTGTTACAAGAATGGTCCCCCCGATCGCGGCAACATAGCCAAAAGCCAACCATCCGTTTATATCCGGTTGCGAAAAGATATCCATCATGGAAGACGGAATGTTCATGCCCAATAAAAAGAAAACGAAACCATTCAGGATAAATAACAGCATGGACCACGTATTTTCAGTAAGAACTTGCTCTTCCGCAATCAACGTCTCCGTGTATTGTTTCACGATAGAGTGAACAATGCCTGCAATAACTACAGCAATGACACCTGAAGCATGAAAAAAATGTTCTGTAACCATATAGATGCCAAATGGAGTCAAAATTTGCAGCAGCGTATGGAATGTGACGTCATGTATTCCTGCTTTGCGCAATCTGAAGCGAAGCGAGGTTACAACTACGCCAAGGATAAGCCCCAAAATAGCTCCGACTACAAAAACATAGGAGAAGTTTAAAGCAGCATCCTTCAAGGAAAAAAAGCCAGTAACCACCGCAGCGATGGCGAATTTGAAAGCGACCAGTCCTGAAGCATCATTGATCAGGGATTCCCCTTTGACCAAAACCATAACTTTTTCCGGTATTTTAATTCTCTTGGCGATACCGGTAACTGCAACAGGATCTGTAGGTGACAGAATTGCTCCCAGTGCAAATGCGGCTGCAAGCGGAATGCTGGGGATTAGAAAGTGAATGACGTAACCGCAGCCTAATGTTGTCAAAATGACCAGGAAAAATGCGTTCCCCAATATGAGAGTTCTCATTCCCCACAATTCCTTTTGCGGAAAGAGACGGCCATCATTATACAAAATGGGTGCGACAAATAATAACAAAAACCACTCGGCGTCAATTTCGAATGAATAATGGCCTGGTATTAGTGTAAGGATGATCCCTAAAGCGATCTGCGTTAAAGCAGTAGGAAGGGCTGGTACATAATGACTCACAATATTGGATACCAGCAATCCTACCATGACTAACAAAACAATCATTAGAAAATCCATCGTTGGCTTCTCCGTTTCCTATAGTATTTAGCATATCAGTAAAGGATAGGTTTATTTAGTATTTCTTGCGGAGAAGGCTCTTTATTCAGTTCGTATCAAATCAGCAAGCACCTGAGCAATTATTCCAGACTAAACAGTCTGTTCATGGGCACTTGCAGATCTTTAAAAACGATAGATTGGATTATCTCTTGCTCCGTATACAGAAATGAAATCGGTTGTTCCAATTACAATATTTCGATATAGCCTTCTGTTCCATGCACACGAATTCGTTGCCCGTCTTGGATCAGTTTGGTAGCATTCTCCACGCCAACAACGGCCGGCAAGCCATATTCACGTGCGATCACGGCTCCATGGGTCATCAGTCCGCCAACTTCGGTGACCAGACCTTTGATGGATACAAACAAGGGGGTCCAGCTAGGGTCCGTAAAGGCAGTGACCAATATATCCCCATCCCCCAGATCAGCATCTTTCATGTCTAAAATGACACGTGCGCGCCCCTCGATCACTCCGGAAGAAACAGCTAGACCTGCAATAGCCCCGTCTGGGAGATTTTCCTGTTTATACTTACCTGTAATAATTTCACCATCAGACGTGATCATACGTGGTGGAGTTAGTTTTTCATATCGTTTGTGATCGTCTTTTCGTTGGCTGATGAGCTGGTAATCCAGTTTGTTGGTGCGTACAGCTTCGTGAAATTCTGCAAAAGTGAGATAATATACATCTTCTTGTTCGTGAATAACGCCCGCTTGTACGAGTTGTTGTGCTTCTTTCAGCAAAGCCTGCTTGTAAATGAAATAACGATTCACCATGCCGTATTTTGGATATTCCCGATAACCGATGAAATTCCGGACGAGATCGATCATTCGTTTGGTTTCTGCGGCTTTTTGTTCACCATCCGGTAATCGCTTCAATCGCTCCAATATTTCTTGTTCTTTGTTTAAAGCTTCCTGTCGCCCTTGCTCAAATTTCCGCTGGCTGGCATTAGGCGTAAAGTTTTTGATATTACCCAGAATCATGGGGACAAGGGTACTTGGTTTTTCGCTCCAACGAGTTCTGGTTATATCGATTTCTCCGGCACAGCGCATTCCGTATTTGTCCAGATAAGCATAGATCGCATCTCTGGTTTCCCGGCCGCCCTCCAACTGAAGCAGCTCATCCAAGAAGTGATCATCTTGTACATGCTGCAAATATTCAATGACTTCCGGATAAGGACGAATCACATCTGCGACATCCAAGAGCGCCAGACCCATTTCGGAAGTAATATTGTTAGGTACGGATTGAGAAAGCATGTCTGCCGCGTTTTTTTCACCCAACCATTTATTTATGTTTTCATTGATCCATGCTGAAGCATCCATCGCAGCCATAAACACAGCTGAGCTTTGCGGGTCAAATAAAATCTTCTTTAATTGCTGCATATCGTCCACAATAAAATCAAATAAATCCGAACCTGATTTCGTATGAATGCTTTGTTTTAACTCTTCGATTGATGTTTGACTGCGCTTAATCAAATCAGAAACGATGGCCGGATCGCTATCGATTTGTGTTCGAGCACCTGCAGACGGCATAGCTTTATTGCTATTAGCAGGTTTTTTTTCATCATTTGGTAACAATTTAATAAAATCTCGTTCGATTATGGTCATAAGTGCGTCTTCAAAGAGCGGGTCGGATTGCCCCATATTTAATAAAGCTTCTCTGCCGGCAGGCGAAGCCAGGCGAGATGTGATATCGACAAACAATCTTCCGCCGGCTGTATGCATAGGTGCAAGAGTTGTTGACAGAAAAAAAGACAATCCTAATGGTTTCATGGCATCGGTCATCATTTGCTGGTGGCCGACAGATAAGTAAACGTGATTTTCCTGATCATTTGCTTCAGGGATGGGGTATAAAGTCGTGATGGGGCGGCTCTGGACAATATAAAATGTATCATCAGCCAAACACCATTCGATATCTTGCGGTTGGCCAAAATAAGCTTCGATCTCTCTTCCGATGTGTGCCAGTTGTAAAATTTGCTGATCAGTAAGGGTTTGCGTGTTTTGCTGCTCAGGGGTGATCTGCTTTGTCTCGGTTCCGCCTTCTTTCCGCCCATAGATCGCCAATTTTTTGGCTGCGATCCTCTTCTCGACGATTTCCCCTTCCCGTACTTTATAACCATCTGCAGATACCAGGCCAGAAACCAGCGCTTCTCCAAGCCCAAAACTGGCATCAATGGATAACAGCTTGCGGTTTCCGGTCATCGGATCAGCGGTAAACATAATCCCCGAAGCCTGCGGGAAAACCATCCTTTGCACGATAACGGATAAATAAACCTGGCTGTGGTCAAATCCGTTTTGCATGCGGTAGATGACCGCGCGATCCGTAAATAAGGAAGCCCAGCATTTGCTGATATGCTGCAGGATTGCTTCTTTGCCGATAATATTTAAATAGGTGTCTTGTTGACCAGCAAAAGAGGCATGTGGCAAATCTTCAGCAGTCGCACTGGAACGCACGGCATAAGCATGTTCATCACCAAACCGGGAAAGATAGTGAGTGACTGCTTTCACTACATCCGTAGGGATTTCCACTTCCATAACGATTTGTCGAATCTTGCTGCTGATTTCAGCAATTTGAGCCCGCTCTTCTGCTTTGAGCATGGTTAGTTGCTGTAACAATGCTTGAAACATTTCGTTTTGTTCGATGGCTTTTTGATATCCCTCGGTTGTAACACAGAACCCTTCTGGTACCTGGATTCCTTGAATTTTCGATAATTCCCCTAAGTTTAACCCTTTTCCGCCAACAAGCAAAAGCTGCGTTTTTTCCATTTCCTGAAAACCGAGCACCAAAGAACTCATTCAACATCTCTCCTAACCATTAATATTGAGAAAAAACATTTGACAAGAGTTTAATCTCTGCGTTCTGTCGCTCAAAGTCAAGCGGGCTCATTCTCAAATAAATTTGCAGGCAATGCCTGCACAAACGGCGACCATTCACCTGTCGTGTAAAGATGCAGCCGGTGCATGGCCCGCGTACACGCCGTATACAGAAGCTTGCGTTCATTGTCCCGGCCGTAAGCTTGAGGGGAAGCCTCATAGATCAGAACTGCATCAAACTCAATGCCCTTGGCGAGATATACGGGAATGATCATCACCCCTTTCTCAAAGGTGACCGTCTCCTTCGTAATGAGCTGTAATGCTTCGCCTCCTTGCATCCGTAATGATTCAAAGGCAACGCGGCTTTCGGCCGCAGTCTTCGTAATGACGGCAATAGAGTCGAAACCTTCGGCTTTAAGTGCCGCAATATCTTTCAACATTTGCTCATCACGCTTCTCTCCGCCTTCTAACGTGACAAGAAGAGGCTTCGGCCCACTCCTTGCAAAGGGGACGATTTCCGACCCGTCAGAGAGCAGTGCCTTCGTAAATTCCACAATCTCCCGAGTTGAACGATAACTGCGCACAAGACGGATCAAGCTCGTTTCGGCTTCGCCATAAAGCTGAAACAACGGCGAATCGGGCTCCTGCAGGTTGGTAGCCTGCATAAAGATCGCCTGCCCGAAATCGCCGAGTACCGTCATGCGGGCACGAGGAAACAGTTTTTTAAGATACTCATATTGAAACGGCGAATAATCCTGCCCCTCATCAACGAAGACATGCCGAATCTCCGTGTTCGTGCGGACGCCTTCGATCAGTTCTTTTAAATACAAATACGGAGTCGCATCCTCATAAAATAATTCGAGCCGGTCCAGCTTTTCTTTGGTTTGCTTGCAGATTTCAGGCCATAGAACAGGGATTTCGATCTCATTCGTCTTCTCCAGATAAGCAGCTTCATCGTCAAATAATTGGGCGTACAGGCCCTGGACATCGATAAACGCAAATTTCCTGACGCTTTGCCTTAACGGTTTGAAGCCCATCTTTACGATCCTTTGGCTGAGCAAATCTTCCTCCCGCTCGGCGAAGTCAAAGTCGCCTTCATCTCCCCGGCGCTTGTTGCTTATTTTCTCGTAAACTGCGGCGTAATGCTCGGCAATGTCAAAGACTTCCCTGTCCTTGTGCAGCTCGCCGAAAATTTCCGCATATTGCTCGCTGTCGAGATAATTCATTTCCTCCTCTACCCAGGACGCCCTGCGCTCTTTGCGTTCCAGCAGTGACAGCTCCTTCAGAAGCCATTCCTGCAGCAGTTCAACACGATTGGCCAAGCGCAAGGAGGGGTCGTAACTGTAAAATTGCGATCTCATTTGCTCTGCGGTGATCAGATCACGGTCCCGAAACCGAATGCCGTTGAAAAGCATGCCTGCCCGCCCCAGCCACAACGCATAGTTTTGCAGGGCTTTCGAAAAAGCCTCGGACGCCTTGTACTTCATCCCCTGCAGGCGAGCCTCATAATGTGGAGTTGATTGTGCGGTCAGCACATATTCGATCTGATCGAAGGCATCCTCCAGACGTAAGGATGAACCAAGCCAATATTCGAGATACTCCTGTAAAGTCGTCTGCTGCATGTTCTCCTCGCCGAGCTCAGGGAGGACGGAAGATACATAACTGTTAAATATCGGATTTGGTGAGAAAAGAACGATCTGGTCAGCCTTAAGCGAATCGCGGTTTTTGTACAGCAAATACGCTACACGCTGCAAGGCCGCAGAGGTCTTCCCGCTGCCAGCTGCCCCCTGCACGATAAGCAGCCGGCTATGATCGTTGCGGATGATGGCATTTTGCTCCTTCTGGATGGTGGATACGATACTCTTCATTTGTGAGTCCGCGCCTTTGGCCAGCATTTGTTGGAGCAGTTCGTCGCCAATTGTTACGTTCGCGTCAAACATATTACGGATTTGTCCATCGTGAATCTGATACTGCCGTTTCAGCTCCATCATACCCGTGATCCGCCCGCCCGGCGTGACGTAAGAGGCTGGGCCGGGGGAATGATCGTAGTAGAGACTTGCGATGGGAGTGCGCCAATCATACACCAGGAAGCTCAATCCATCTTCAGCGACGAAGGAAGATACGCCGATATAAATCTGCTCGCTCAGGTTCAGGCCATCCTCCAGAAAATCGATGCGTCCGAAATACGGAGAGGGCAACAGCCGATTTAAGCTCTTCCATTGTTGCGTCAGAAGCCGATGGCCACGCTCCCGTTCGGATAATACGGCGGCCTGTTGTTTAATCGTATAAAATGTTTCTTCAAATTCTTCGTCCGAGTTCGTATTGACCGTAACTTCTTCCCAGAACCGCCTGCGAATCTCAGCAGCCTGATCGTGCAGCCCGCTAATCTCCGGTTCCAACTGGTCGATCCTTGCTTTCAGCTTTTCCCTGACCTGATCCAGCCGTTCTTGTTCTGTCCGCCATTCTTTCGCTTCCATGTTGTTCTGAACACACTCCTTTTCGGTCTAGTCTGCAAAAAAGAGCATTGACAAATCAGAGGTCACTGGTATAAAATAAAGTTAGGAAAAGTAATTAATATACCATTCTTGACATGATTTTCAATCGCGCTACCGATTATAGCATAGCGTTTTTTTGTGTTCAAATGTTTTTTTGTATCTTGGCTTATCTGCCAAGCTTTTTTTGTTTTCCGCATAATATGAACACCAATAAAAAAGCTTTTTATAGTCTCCCTTTCGGGCGATTATAAAAAGCTTAAACTGCTCTGCAGCACCTATCGCGTTCCCTTTAAAATTTTCCGGGGAATTGTTTGACAATGCCTTCTGTCAGGATATCCGCTAAATGAATCATATGGATCTCGTTTTTGTCGGTTGCTGCAATATCCGCTCTCCAATCCCCTTTGAGACAGTCAAGGACGATTTCCGTAATCAACTGAAGGTGCGTATACAGCATATCTTGCAGCACTTTAAAATGCCAGTTCGGATTCGCTGTGCTTAAAAATTTGGCGATAGCGTCAGCATTTCTGTGCCAATCCACCTCTAACTTTTTCACATTCATCTGCCCCTCTGTACGTTTGGATATAAACCGATTTGTTATATTATGGTTGGAATATCCGATTTTATACAGAGTATTACATCCTCCTCGGCCGAGCGTTCATAGAGACCCGGCACCGGAATATCAAGCAACATTTTACTTTCATATTCTCCGCGTCTCCCTTTTCCTTCTATAATGCAGTGGCGCATGGCCCGTGACCGCCTTGAACACCCGGCCGAAATGCGTCACGCTTCCGAAGCCTACCTTTCTTGCGATCAGGTTCACCTTCATGGAAGAGCTCTCCAGCAGCTTCTTGGCTTCCTTGATCCGCACGCTGTTCATGTATTCTACAAACGCGAAGCCTGTCGCCTCCTTGAAGGATCGACTCAAATAATAAGGACTGATATAAAACCTGTCCGCCAGCAAATGAAGCGATAGTTCTTCCATGTAATGCTCGTTAATGTAGCGAACGATCTCCGATACTCGTTCATGCATGGGACTGGGTGATGCCAGCGGCTCCGCATCATGCTGCCGGACGTGTCTGCAGCACAGAATGAGCAACTGCACGGCAAGCGTCTGGGCAAACAGTTCGAAACCGCTTCCACGTTCCTGCATCTCCTGAATCATCGCTCTGGAAAGTGTCTCGATCGGCTGCCTATTGCGCAAGGAGCCGTTCATAATCAGGTAATCCCGTTCCAGCAAAGGCTGAAGCGCTTCCTTATGAGAACCATCCGGCGAAAAATACCGTTCATGCATATTGATAATGAGCCGCTCATGCTTCGGCCGCTCCGCATTGGTCGTACGGTGCAGAATATTGGGAGCGATAATGACGACATCGCCTTCGCTAATGGTAATCGTCCGGTCTTGAATAAAAATTTCCCGCTTGCCGGACATCAGATAATAGATTTCGTAGGTACTGTGAAAATGGCTCACCGGCATATGGTGGCTTAACGCTTTCCGGTGGGATACCTGGAATGTGCCTGCATTATTTTCAAAATATAGATCTCCCAAGCCGCTCCCCTCCCCCTTCCTTACCTGTTGTTCATTATACCGCAAGAAATAAGAAGAAAAGGTGGCATTCCGCAAAATATGTACATATTCCGATGCTAGAATAGGAGTACAAATAACCAAGGAGGAAGGATACGCATGCAAACCGCTTCATCCCTTATGACCCCGATCCAATGGGCGCTAAAAGCTTGCGAAGCATTAATGAATAAATTCGAGCCGGAAAATCTTCCGCCAGACCGGTTCCACTACCATCAAGGCGTCTTCCTGTCAGGCATGGAGAAATGCTGGCGGCAGACCGGAGATCAGAAGCTGTATGACTACATGAAAGGGTGGGTGGACAGCCAGATCCTGGAGGACGGCAGCATCAAAAAGTTTATGTCCGACGAGCTTGACGACATACAGCCCGGCGTGCTTCTTTTCACTCTCTACGAGCAGACAGGAGACGATCGGTACAAAAAAGCGCTGCACACGCTGGTGCCCTTGCTGAAGTCCTGGCCGACGAATCCGTCCGGCGGGTTCTGGCACAAGGGGCATTATCCGAACCAAATGTGGCTGGATGGCTTATATATGGCCGGACCGATTGCCGTGCAATTTGCCAAAACATTTGGCGAGAGCGATTATTTTGACATGATGGCTTTTCAGGCGCTGCTCATGGAGAAGCATACGAAGGACCCTGTCACAGGTTTGCTGTACCACGGCTGGGATGAAACCAGGCAGGCCAAATGGGCCGACCCCGTTACGGGCCTTGCACCGGAGTTCTGGGGTCGCGCCATCGGCTGGTATCCCGTCGCCTTGCTTGAAATGTTCGAATACATGCCAGAGGATCATCCGGATAAAGCCAAGCTCGTAACCATTGTACAGGATCTGCTTATCGCTCTGACAAAGTATCAGGATCCCGCCACCGGATTATGGTATCAAGTCGTAGACAAAGGCGACCGCCCGGATAATTGGCATGAAAACTCCTGCACGGCGCTGTATGCGCATGCCATTGCAAAAGCCGTTCGGTTCGGCTATCTCGACGCCAAATACATGGATTATGCATGGAAAGGCTACCAAGGCGTCATCGATACGCTGAAGTTCGACGAGAACGGCAACGTCGTGATCGGCAACATTTGCATCGGCACGGGAATCGGCGACTACGCCCACTATATCAACCGCCCAACCAGCGAAAACGACCTGCACGGCGCAGGCGCTTTCATCCTTATGTGCGTAGAGATGAACCTGGCGGATAAATAGGTCATAATAGTTTTTTAACCCAACTTGTAAAAACAGATCACTTGGGGGCAATAGATACCACCTGAGTGATCTGTTTAATATTACTTCAAATATCTACCCGTGATTGACTGCTCCGCATGAATGATCTGTGCAGGTGTGCCTTCGAACACCACCTGGCCGCCCTTGCTGCCTCCGTCCGGTCCCATATCGATGATCCAATCCGCCTGGCTAATCACATCAAGGTTGTGCTCGATGACGATCACCGTAGATGATGATAATTAGTGGAATATGTACGGCAAGATGAATTCTGCTTTATTTTCCTTGTATAAGACCATTCTAATAAAGTCTATATAATTCTTTTCAAGTCCACTTCGCGGCTTGCTGGACCTTTTTTCTTTTGCGTGAATCAAGAATTTGCTTTAGTTTAGGACGTTCCCGCTTACGATCCTCCAATAACAGCCTGACTCCCCGTATCAGAAGTCTGTATCTCATGTCATCGTCATGGTCAAGTTTGTGCATCTCTTCGAAATAATTCTTTTTCACTCACTATCTCACTCCATGCTTCTCTCAAATTTTACTTTAATAGTACCATATAACTCTAGACAATTTCTAAACATGACCAATAGAACTACTTTATCAGGATCTTATAGACCAAAATACTTAGACCATCCTTTATCGGATGACCTCTGCGAATAGAATATCATTGCAGTTATTGACTTATGAACCTCCCCTACTTACGCTTGACTTAGAAGTAGGGGTTTCTTACCAGCCACACCGTTACTTTCTGCAAACCAATAGGTTGGCTATTGGCTTTCGCTGCCAGCAGCGGAAATCTAACGGGATGGTTCAGTAAGCAACACTTTTGCAAGTGGGTGGGAACTCACCATCTACTACTTCTCACTCATCTAAGCGATCCGTAGATACTTGATCGATTTCGTTTCGCCCAAATATCGGATGTCTCCATGCAGATATTTGGACAATATTCCTTTGCTTCCATGAATGTCCCGATGTTCTTCATAGCCGCAGGTACAGGTATAGTTTCTTGTAGAAGTCTTTTTCCTTCTACCGCAACAAGGACATTGTTGACTTGTGTAGCTTTCATCCACCTGTTTCACGCTTGTTCCATGGGCTTCAAGCTTGTATTCGAGTTGTTTCCGAATCTTGCCGAAGCTCCAATTGGATAATTTTTGTGTGACGGTCTTGATTCTCTTCTTTTTCGTATGGCGCTGCACGCCCTCCACTTGGCCAATCACGACTTCCTTGACGTCATTTTCCGTACACCACTGCACAAATTGCTTGGTTGTTTTATGAATGACATCCTGGAGTTGACGCTCGCTTTTGCTGAGGATGTACGTTTTGGCTTTCTTGTACTTTTTCCATTGCCGACTGCCTTTCTGGCATTTGCTCATCCGCTTCTGGATTTCGGCCAGCTTCTTGTTGCGTAACCGATGAATACTTCTGGCTTTTCTGCCCGTGATCATGATCGACTGGTTTGCGGTAGTCGTTGCTGCGATCGAGTGGATTTCCCCCAAATCCACACCTGCAACCTCGCTGCCCTCATTGACTTTGGCCACTTCCCCATCCTCATAGCAAAAAGAAACCATGAGCTTTCGGTCGTACACCAGTTCGATTTCTTTGATCTCGGCATCAGGCAAGTCGGCCACGACGATCTGAATCGGTTGCTGGCGCTTTCCATTCTGGATGCCTAAGCTTAATTGGATGGTGTTGCCCTCGATTTTGAACGATTGGTCTACCCATTTCGTGTTGAAAACCTTCTTCTTTTTGTAGGGGTATTTGGTCTTCAGGCCTTGCCTTTTCGCTTGCTTTGCGCTCTCTCGGGCAAACAAATATTTATGACAAACAGCCTGTACAGACTGGGAGTGAAGGGGGAATCGATTTTTCAAAGCGGCTTGAAGTTTGGTTTGTCCAATCCATTTTCCATCGTGTTGCAGGAAATAGTTCTTGGCGATGGACAGACACTCATTCCAGACTTCGGCTGAAATCCGGTTGCACGCAAACAGTCGGTCCAGATCGGCTTTGGAAGCTTGAAACACTGTTTTGACACAGCGGATCATGGGGTCTTCGCCTCCTTCCCTTGATTCTCAATATAAGTTTTCAATACTTCCAGAGGTGCCCCGCCTACGGTAATCAGACAGTAACTTTGCGACCAGAAATATTCTTTCCACAATTTCTTTTTTACATCGGGGAAATCTTTCTTGATCAGACGAGATCTGGCACTCTTATAAGCGTTGATACATTGGGGTAGTTCCGTGTTGGGATGCGCCTTGAAAAGCACATGAATAGGATCGCGATCGTGATTCCATTCCCTTCATGCCATATGATCGTTTGCTCCAATGTGTTCAAAATGGTAGTTTAGAGCGAACACTGAATGATTATTTGGGTCTAATTTCATCCACACACCAACCTTGGGGTCGGGTAGAGGCGAAATTGATACGTGATTTGCACGAGGGGTCACCGCCTTAACGAGAACGTATATTCCCATCATACCACACCAACATTCGACGAGGAAAGCACGAGCTTTATACAATAGACAAGTGCATTTAGGCTTCGCCTAACCGAGATTCATCCCCTCCTCAAAGTTTTGTGAGCGCTGCTTCCTGAGTAAGCTTCGAACAAAACTCGCTTCGGAAGCATGGGCTTAGAGGAAGGGGACTTCTCACGGAAACATGTTAAAGTCGAAAATCTCATTAACAGCTTGATGATACCCATCTGATCTTCGAAGGGATTGCAGCAGCTTTCCTGAAAGATGAGAGGTTAAACACATGATCTGCGGCTTCACACAGCTGCTTTGCAGTCAAGCTTTGCATTTGCGATTTCATGCCTGCTCCGATATTGGCGACTTGCTCCGCAATGATCGGCTGATCCGGCACGGCATTTATAAATAAAAAACGCGCCATTTTTACGACTCCTTAGGAATACTGTTCTCTTCATTGTAGAGCTCCGAAATTGAAGGTTGTTGCTTTTTCATCGTTATCCGTCCCTTTATCTAATAGTGTAAGATTGTGCTTTACAAGTCTATAGGTGCATGATATTATCTAATACTGTAAGGCACAATCTAACATCGTTAGATTGCGTCGAAACTAATGAAGAAAATAGTGACCCGCATGCATATACCGATGTGGTCATGCGCAAGCTAATTTCTCTGAGTTTAAGGAGAATTTGAAAGGAGAAAAACATGACACTTCAAAACCAACCCGCGTACATCATCAAGATGCGCGCCAAGCCCGGAAACGGCGACAAGCTGTTCGAACTGGCTACCATCGGCATGGAAAAGTCAGGCGCGTCCGACCGGTTCATCATCCTTCGTGAGGACGACGACCCGGATGTGCTCTGGAACGTCGAAGTATTCCGGTCCATCGAGGCAAAGGAAAGCTACGAAACCAGCGCCCTCGCCGACGAACTCCGTGACGAGATCATCGATCTCCTCGCCGAGCCGCCAATGCGCATCCCGGTCCACCCATACTCCGCTCTGCCGCTCGACCCAGCGTGAACTGCCCGCCGGGATGCAAATGAACGGCCTGAAGCATCTAACGAAGACAAAGCCCTCCCCCACATAAAGTGAGAGAGGGCTTTGTTTTCGTTAAGGATACTTGGGTAATCTGCTACAAATTCACAATTATAATAGAGTTCAGTTATAATACATTGAGCGAGAAAAGAAATTTGCCGGTAAAACCATAGTTATAATTACCAAACCATTCTGATGTCCGGATTTGCGTCCCATTTTTCAAGTCTCTTGTGCTAAATGAAACGGAGGTGGCAAAATGTTAACCTTTTTGAGACTTAATGGGTTAAGTGCATTGTATGCCCTTATATTGTTCGTCCAAGCGGAATTGATGGTAAATGTTTACCGCATTGAAAGAATCACTGGAATAATAAACGTAAGTATATACATTAATTTATTGATCGTATTCATTTTTATAGCAGCTTCTAATATTGTTTATTTCGATTGTATATCCAATCTATATAGCCATAATTAACTTTGCTACTTCGTTACGAAGTAATGACGGTAACATTAATTCAGGTTTCAACAAATAAAATACTGGTGACGAAAAGTTTGCCATCTAAGGCCATTCCTTTCATTGAGCCTGAACATCTCAATTTTATCGGAATGGTCTTGTTGGTCAAACCCGCGATCCCCCACCCGCATAGCGGGTGGTTTTTTGTTTCGCGCGTTTCACGCACTCAACTGGCTAAAGCCTAAATCAAAAAGCCGCCAAAGGCGACTTCTTATGCTCGTATGTTCGTATCCTTCAGCCCACTAAACATCATAATTCTGCAAGGTATTTTGCGGTACGTATCAACTGGCTGGTGAAGGAGTTTTCGTTATCGTACCATGCAGCGATTTTCACCAGTGTATCTGTCCCTAACTCTGTTACCTTCGTCTGTGTTGCGTCAAACAAGCTGCCGTAAGTCATGCCGATGATATCAGACGAAACAAGCAGTTCATCTGTATATCCGTATTCATCCGATTGGGACTGCTCCATCTTCTTGTTGACCTGCTCTGCTGTCACGGAGCCGCTCACAACTGCGGTCAATTCTGTCAGTGAGCCTGCCATAACCGGCACCCTTTGAGATGTTCCATCCAGCTTGCCATCCAGGGACGGGATCACGAGCCCGATTGCCTTTGCTGCCCCGGTTGAGGTTGGGATGATGTTACCCGCCGCAGAGCGCGCCCGGCGCAAGTCACCTTTGGCGTGGGGGCCATCCAGGGTATTCTGGTCGTTTGTGTAGGCGTGTATCGTGGTCATAAAGCCCTTTTTGAGCGGTGCAAGCTCGTTCAAGAAATACGCCATTGGCGCTAGGCAGTTCGTTGTGCAGGAAGCAGCCGAAACAATGGTATCGTCCTTAGTCAACGTGTGTTCATTGATACCGAAAACGATGGTGGGAACATCTTTCCCGGCGGTGGTGGATATCAGTACCTTTTTGGCGCCTGCTTCAATATGTGCCGCTGACGCTTTTTTTGATGCGAAGAAGCCTGTGCACTCCAGAACAACATCAATTTGCAGTCCTTTCCACGGGAGTTTGCCGGGGTCTTTTTCGGCATAGATTGGAATATCCACGCCGTTTACGGTCAAGCTGTTCTCGCTATAGCCAATCTTGGCGTCATAACGTCCCTGCGTTGTGTCGTGCTTCAGCAGATGCGCAAGCATCTGCGGACTTGTAAGGTCATTGATGGCTGCAACTCTATATCCTTCCGTATCAAAAAGCTGTCGAAATGCGAGCCTGCCAATTCTGCCAAAACCATTAATTGCAATGTTAATTGCCATCATCATAACCACCTTTCTTTGTCTTTATCCAAATTATATCCTGTGAATTATTGTGATACACTGTTATAAATGAAGCATTTGACTATACTATCTGTCAGGTGAGAACCATGCCGCAAATTGACCGCCATAAAAACAGAACTGTAAATATCGAATTTGTACCAGCCGAGGATTTTACTCATTTTCCCTGCCCGGAGCGGTTGACTCTGGTTTTTGTTACAAATGGGAGTATAAAAGGGCTATTGAACGAGCTCCCGGTCACCATTTCAGCACCCGCTATTCTTTGTTTGTCTGCAGATGATACGTTACAAGTTTTAGATAAGCATAACGCTTCTGCATCATCATTTTGTTTTCATCCGGATTTTCTTGACACGATCCCCATCCCTGAAACACAAGATTACTTTCCGACCAATTTGAAAACAGGTCTTTCGCTTTTTCGTAAGTCTCCTGCACGCACCGGGATACCTCGTATAACCGAGAAAGCATATCCACAATTATTTGAGTGGTTTTTTGTGCTTGGCACAGAAGTGTATGCACAAAGCGATGCACTCTGGGTATGCAGAATCAAAAAATACCTCATACAAATATTGGGGGTGCTTGAGGATTTGAACCGCCACAGCGAACAATCACCTGTTGATGTAGTTCTGGAATATATACACACAAATTATTCCGACAAAATAACCCTGGAAGATTTAACGAAATGCGCGTACTTGAACCGCGTTTCTCTCAATAAGATGTTTCAGGAAAGATGCGGATGTACGGCAATGGGCTACTTACTGTCGCACCGCTTGAAAGTTGCGGGGAATTTACTGACTCATACAGACATGAGCTTGAATGAAATTGCACGTGCTACCGGATTTGAGTATGACACTTACTTCATAAAACAATTTACAGCTAAAAGAGGCATGTCTCCTACAGCATATCGGGAAACCTCCCGCAAGTTCGCTACTGCTCAATAAGGAGAGCAGGAAAAGCCGCCATGCAGGCGGCTTCTTAAGCGACTATATTTTGTTCTCTGACATTGGTAAAGAAACTGATCCACCTTTTCGCTTCACACCAATAGCGGCTGTGCTTTCTCATAGCGCAACCGCCTGGCGCTGAACTGCCGTAGCGGACGCGCGCGTTAGTCCGTATGTGCGACGGCGCTGACTTCAATCAGTTGCTCAGGGAACGCCAGGTATGTGACACCGATAAGACTGCCGGCTGGCCGGTGTTGTCCCACGTATTCCTTGAACATCTGGATGACTGGCTCGGAATGCTCTTGCGGGTTTGTCAGATAGAGCTCTACATAAGCGAGGTTCGACTTCGTGACACCAAATCCCGCCAGCACGCGATCGAGATTTTCCAGCGTCTGCCGGGCCTGTGCCTCGATATCGCCCTCGCCAACGAACGCGCCCTCCGTATCGTGGGAAAATTGTCCCGAAATGTAGATGGTGCCATTAACGCTGTAACCCTGGGAGATGCCGTGATCCCAAAGATCGTGATTGTAGGTTTTGATATTAGCCATTTTATTCTCTCCTTTACTTCAATGTAAGGTTAGTATAAACTGGGCACAAATAAAAATGTAGTACGCACTTTTTTGAAAGGTACTACCCGAAAGGATAGTGTAAATATGAGCATGGCTGATTATAAAGGTGAAGGAAATATTCAGGAGACACCTTTTGGTTACACATTGTCAGTGATTGGTGGTAAGTGGAAAATGCTTATTCTTTACCTGCTGGCCGAAAAGCAACCTGTTCGCTTTAATGATATGAAAAGACAAATAGGAGCCATTACTTTTAAAACATTGAGTTCACAGCTAAAAGAATTGGAAGCAGATGGTATGGTGAATCGGAAAGAGTATCCTCAGGTTCCCCCTAAAGTCGAGTACAGTCTTACTGAGAAAGCGGAAACACTATTACCCATTTTGGAACAGTTGTGTGATTGGGGAACAAAAAATCAAAATAATTGAACCAGTGTCAACACAAGACACATTGTCATCAGCCACTTTAATCGACGGTGAATTCGGAACCGCCAATTAAAGTGGCTTTTATTGCTAACGTTCTTAACACGTTGAATCGCTGTATTATTTGCCCTGTTGTAGTTTATCTGAGTCCTCTAGATTTTTAAAAAAATTGATTTTCTGATCGATTTTCTCCAGCGTCTTTTCAAGCTCATTCATTTGATCGATAACTTTCCTGCGGTAAGCTTCCATGAATTCTCGTCGTGCTGTTATTGTAGAGACTTCACTACTGCGCAAGGCGGTATAATGCTGCATCTCCCGAATGGGCATCCCCATCGCTCGAATATAACTTAAAACTTGAAACCATACGATATCGGATTTTGAATACTGACGATATCCATTTTCGTCCCGTTCTATACCGTCAATTAACCCGATTTGTTCATAGTATCGCAATGTATGGACGCTTAATCCCGTCATTTCAGAAACTTGTTTACTCGAAAATTTGTTTTCCATATTTTTATTATAGCATTGGTTCGAACTATATTGATATCGAGTGCACTCTATACCTTATCATTGCACATGTAAGTAATAATTTCATTTTAGGAGAGCGTCATGACTATGAAATACAAATTTAAGATAATGGAGGTTTTTTTGTAATGTCTGATAATACAACAAGCAACAATCCAGGGAAAATGCACTTCATGTTATGGTCTACACCCTTGAGAACGACTTTTTTTCAGGATATGACCGAAGAAGAAGGCAACATCATGCACCAACATATCGCCTATTGGACGGACTTGCAGAATCAGGGGATTGCTTTAGTTTTCGGACCCGTATTAAATCCGAAATCTCCGCATGGGCTTGCAATCATTGAAGTTGAGAACGCAGAGCAAGTCTCACCACTCGTCACAGAAGACCCCGCCTTTATTGCAGGATTGTTGACTGCCGAGTTCTATCCGATGAAGGCTGTGTTACCGAAATAACACTCTTCACTCTGAAGTAGATGTAAATGGGGGCTAATGCGACAAAGGTATTGGCTCCCTATTGCGTTAAGGGGGCTTCGATGTCTTTCCCTTACTCTCAATATAACGCATCAGGTAACACTTCTTACTTTGTTCCACCATAGGAGCATACGGCGATGATATCCTTCACAGAGATACTTACTTTATATTCACTTACTTCTTTATAGTTACCAGATGCTTCCAGAGCTTGCAAAAGGATTGAATAGGAAATTTTGGTATTATTCACTACGAAATGAAGTTGAATATTAGATCAAAGACCGCCCTTCTAGGACGGTCTTTGATGGTTTAGGTGTGGATTTACTGATAGTTGTAAAAATTACTGTCTAGTGTCCCATCCCATGCTCAGTTGTTGTATAATAATCATTTGCACTCACAGGAACCCCAAAAAGACTAATTAACCCTATTGTAAGCATCATCGTTAGAAATACTTTTCTCATTTTTAATCTCCCTTTCCCAAATTCCGTTCATGAATTTTGCATAGGTGTTCTGCTGATCTTGATCCGCATGAATACGATAGTGCTCAAACAAAACCACGCACTTTTTAAAGACTGCCACATTTTTAAATTTATCAGATACTGCTAAAGTAAGTAGGATATAATGTAAGGCAATTTGATAATATTTCATTTTCAAATGATATTCTGATAGGGTGTAGTAGAACTTTGTCACATACACTACTTCTTTGCTGTCTTTACTACAAGCCTCAATCGCTTCTTCAATAGCTCCCTCTAAATCGTTCAGTACAAAATCGACAGCAAAACCATGCTGAATGGCTGAGTTGAGTATTGTTATCATACCGGGCAACAACTCTTCAACTCTGGATGCTTTGAGAAATTGTACATACTGATGGAGATATTCCTGCCTCCCTGCAAGTAAATTCACGCTGTATGTATTGGCTTCCGCAAACGTTTTAAAAGCTGCTATTTCTTCGGCAGCATCTTTGCTCCCATCGTCCAACCAAGACAGATCAGCATAGTTTTTTATACAAATCAATGACTCATTGTACAGTTCCTTTTTCTGTAAAGCAATACCTTTCGCCATCTGACTGAATCCGAAATAGTAGACGATATGCCTCTTCCCATCCAAATAAACGTATCGTTTCCCTGAATCTATTGATTGTTTTTGCCTAGAGTATACTCTCTCTGCCGATAGAAGAAGTTTATCAGCTATTTCAATCATATGTTCGTAATCCTCTAACGTGTACGATGCTTTAAGTAAGTCTACTAAGGAGTCAATTCTTAGATCATCTAAATATAAATCATCCAATGTATTCCCTCCACTTCGAACCATTTACTCCAATTTTATAGTATAATTTCCCATTGGTCAATTACAAAATTTCGTATTTTACTATTTTTGCATTGGTATTGAAACATATTCGAAAATATGGTAATTGGATTTCCAAAACGAAAAAAGCGAGTGCAGCGGTTATTCTACCTCTTGCACTCGCGCTTTACATCATGCAAACAGCACTTCTTCACTTCACTGCATGTTCTTGTATCACTGCTGACAGTGGCAGGCCGGTCTCAGCACTGATTTGCATGTAACAGTTCCAGGCTTCCTCTTCTGTTGCTTTTTTAGTGCGAAGTATGCCCTGCAGCAGTTGCAGTGCCTCCCTTCGCTCCTCTTCGGTCTCATGCCATCCCTCCTGCTGCATGTGCAGGTTGCGGTTTGTCAGTTGCTGGCAGGCATGAACGACACCGCTTGTATATTCATCCATGATGCTGTTGCGATTCGGGATAAGCTGGGCCATGGACAGGCAGGCTGCCGTCACAGTGGATCGGCTTTGCTGCTGCAAATCCCGCAAAATTTCGATGATTTCATCATAGTCATGATCAACGGAAAAGCTCCGAATATGGGGATACGCTTGCCGGATCGTATTGCGCAGTGCTGCTCTGGGGCCAATCTCAATCAGGACGTTTACGCCTTGCCGCAACATGCACGCGATGCTCTCCGACCAGCGGACAGGATGCAGCATATGGGATTGCAGCCCGGCACGAACATACTTCTTATCGCGGTATGGCTGTGCATCCACATTAGAAATGACAGGCCAGCTTCCATTCGCAACATTTACATGCTGCAGGGCTGCGGTAAATTCGGCATTGGCCGAGTTCATATATGGAGTATGAAATGGTGCCGATACATGAAGCGGATAGGCGGTGCCGCCAAGCTTGACCAGCAGATCGACTGCGTGCTGCACCTGTTGGCTTTCGCCTGAAATCACAGTTTGGTCGGCCGAATTATAGTTGGAAATCTGAACGAGCCGCTCAGGATCTGACAGCCGTGCACATACCTCTTCAATGACGGACACATGCACACCTTTGATGGCAGCCATGCGTCCAAAGCCGCTTTCAGTTGCGCGCTGCATGCATGTTCCTCGCTTCTGAATAAGACGAAGCGCTTCTTCAAACGGCAGAACTTCTGCACAGGCCAGAGCGGTAAGCTCCCCCAGACTGTGACCTGCACCGAAGGCTGGTGCAAGAAAGGTTTCTTCAACCAGCATCTGATACCAGGCATAACTGTAGGCAAAAATGGCAGGCTGAGCATATTCCGTCTGCTCCAGACGGTCTGAGCCGGTTTCATTCATCACGGCAGTGAGATCATATCCCAATATGTTGCTGGCCTGGTCAAAAATACGTCGGGCAATGGCCGACTTGGCGGCAAGCGACCGCCCCATCCCCGCATACTGACTTCCCTGTCCGGAAAACATGATGCCAAGCTTGATCATTGTCCATCGTCCTTTCTTATAGAGGGTCTCGTCTCATACACGATTACCAGGAACCGGATGCCGTCTTTTGCGTTTCCAGTTGTATCATTTGACCGGATTCCATCTTAACCAGCCTATCTGCCAGCTCAAAATAACGATCATCATGGGTGACAGCGATCACGCATTTCCCTTGCTTCTTCAGGTCCGGCAGCACTGAATGGTAGAAGAAGCGGCGAAACTCAGGGTCCTGGTCTGCTGCCCATTCGTCAAACAGATATACCGGTCTGTCCTCCATATAACTGATGAACAACGCGAGGCGGCGTCGCTGTCCCGAGGAAAGCTGAGTTGTGCTGAAACAGCCATCCTGTATGTACACCTTTTGATCCAGATGAAGCTGTTGCAGATGATGGCTCACCACCGTATCATCCAGGCTGTGGCGAACCCCGTACAATTTGTCAAAAAGATGGTACTCGCTGAACACCGCCGTAAACTGCTCACTAAGACCCGCAGGCGATACTGGACGGCCATTCATCGAGACAAAACCGGCGGAAGGCTCGTAAAGGCCCGTGATCAGCTTGACCAGCGTGGATTTGCCGCTGCCGTTTCCTCCTGTAATAAAAGTAACTTCCCCTGCCCTGAGGACGAGGTTAACCGGACCGACGGAAAATGTTGTCCCATGATCATTCTCATACGTGTAACAGACATGATTGAGTTCCAGCGTGCTGAAGCCGGCCTCCAGCCTGTCCTCCATTTGCACAGGCTCTGCCGCTCCGGGCTCCTTGCCCAGCTCTGCGGACAATTGATGAATCCGGTTCCAGGCAATGCGCATACGAATCAGATCAGGCACGGCATCCAGGACACCCCGAACCGGCGCCCCCATGTACAGAAAGATAAAAATAAAACTGCGCAAGGAATGGCTCCGGATGGAATCAAACCATAACGGGAACATAAAAGCTGCGACACCGATCACAACCGTAAACATGACCTCTCCAATGACAAACACGTTGGCAAAGCGTGTATCCCCCTGGATTCGCTTCACCCGGTACTCATTACAGCTTTCATGCAGATCAGTCCGGAATTCGGACTTTTTGGCATGATGCAGACTGAGCTCCTTGAACCCCTGTGCCATGTGACCAATATACTTATAAAAGACATTCTGAATGTCACGAGTGGACTCCCAATGCTTGTTGGCATCACGCCCTGCGGCATAATAGGCAAGGGCAGCAAATGAAATCACGAGCATGGATGCCAGCAAGCCGTACACATTAATGAAACCGAGATAGACAAAACAAAAGATCAGGGTGATCAAGCTGGTCAATCCGAATACGAGCACATTGATGCCACCGCTGATCGTTTCAATATCGTGATTTAACACAGAATACAGCTTTTCCTTGGCAATCTTCTCTACTTTGCCGTAGGGTGAATGCAAGATACGGTCGATAATTTCCGTTTGTTTGACGTAAATGAGATCGTTGGTGAACCGGATGAGCTGTGTGCGCACGATTCTTTGACTCAGCACATATACCAGCAGACCGACGAGAAAAAACGAGAACAGTCCGGCCTGAAACGCACCCGTTCGCGCCAGTGCTTCATTAATAATAAAAATAATGAGTGTGTTGCCGATACCGCTCACCAGGCACAGGACGATAAAAGGAAATAAAGGCGACCTGCCTTGTCCGGGGAACAATGAATTGAGCAACAGACTCAGGGCAAATAAAAGAAGTGCCGCATATAGAAAACACATGGACATCTTGAAGCTGGACGGCGCCCACACTTCGGCAACCCCCCAATTCACTCCGTTGAAAAGCACCTCGGGAAGCAACAGGAAAGCATAGGTCAGCCCGCCGGAAAACACGACAAAACTGAGCAGCCGCAGCCCGTTCATAAGGATGCCGGAAGCCGCTTGCCGCCGCTTGTGGCGCAGATCGCGTCCAATGGAAATGACAAACCATAACGACAATCCGATAAAGGGCAGCGATATGGCCAAAAGAATGACCGACATCCGGTCCACATTACGATAAATATCCCCGATCTCCGTTACCGGTTCCTTGTCTAGCAGCAGATCAAGGATGCCCTGTCCGATGACCAGCGTATTGGCCGAGTTCAGATTGGCCATCACCGCTACGCCAAGCTGTTCCCCGGGACGAAATGCAATAAAGGAGGAATATGCCGGATTGCTGCCTGAATGGGACAGCTCTCCGCCTCCGCTCTGGTATACATACCACCCGGCGGCGTAAGAAGAGCCGTCCGCATCCGGGGACACTGTCCGGTCCGGTTGGTGCGATCCGGAAAGGACTGCTGCCATTTCCGGGTTCACAGACACCGCTCCCAACTGGATTTTGAGCCATAACGCCATGTCCCGGCTATCCGTATATATGTATCCAGCGGGTGTATTTCCCTCGTAAACGGGAGCATCAAACGGTCTGGGCTTCAGATATCCCAGCTTGTAGCCCTGAACCACCTCATCATGGCGGCTTGCTTCTGCTGTCGATACATAGGTGTGATGCAGTCCGAGCGGCTGCAGCACTTGCTCGCGGAGATAATGTTCGTAGGACTGGCCTGTGACTTGTTCAATGACATATCCCAGAATGTCATAATTGACAGTTGCGTATTGGAACCGTTCACCTGGTGAAAAATCCAGCGCTGTTCCGCTAAGCTTTTGTACCGTTTGCCGGAGCGCAGCCTCTCCTGCCCCTGCGGGAATATCGCCAATGGTGGAAAAAGGAATGCCGCTTGTCTGATACAGCAGTTGTCCAATTGTAACACTGGCCGCCTCGGTGCCGGGCTTGAACCCGGCACCTTTGACATGGAATTGAAGCCAGGGAATATAGGCTGTCACAGGGTCCTCCAGCTTCAGCTTGCCTTCTCTGACCAGCTTGAGAACGGCCAATCCAGTATAAGCTTTGCTGGTCGAACCAAGCTCAAATACGCTTGCAGCGGATAATGTCTGCCCACGCTCGGTATCTGCATAACCAAATCCCCGCTGATATACCGTTTCAGCACCTTGCACTATCGTGACCGCAACGCCGGGAATGTGTGATTTTTCCATCTGGCTGTCAATCAGACGTTCAATTTGCGCGATACGGCTTGCATCCGGCGGAACAGAGGGGTCCCCTGCCGCAGAGGCAGAGGCGAACGTGTGTCCATAGCTCGGTAACCCCCACAATCCCAGCATCAGAAGGCCAACAAGGATTAAGGCAAAGCCATTGTTTTTGTGTATTGCCGCTCGTTTCTTCATACTCCGCTCCCCTTATGGACTTTGCGCGTTATCCGGCTACCATGCGTTTTAGGAAAAAATGCTGTCCAATTCGGACTGTGTCAATTCGACGCTTTCGAAATCGGAAGGTGTAAACTCCGTATGTGTCTGGCGGGAGCAATATTCCGCGACTTCAAGCAGGCAGGCATGGAAGTGCTCCATCAAAGCTGCCGCCAATCCTGTGACCGCTTCTCCGCTCCGGCGGTTCACCTCAAACGTCAGCTTGCGGTCAAATACGCCCCCGTTGACTTCCATGGCGTAAGCCCCGCTGCTCCGGGAAGCTGTCATAGCCATCGAGTTATCAGCCAGTACAAATGTGTCATCATCACGGCCTCTTGTGAACTCTCCCAAATAGTTGAATACGAGATCATTTGGCGGCGCTTCCGGCAGTGATTTTCTCAAATAACGAAGCACCCCGTATCCGATGCCTCCTCCCGGTACCTGCCGCAGATGCTCTTTGACCTGCTTTATCAAGCTGCCCCATTCCGTATGCAGTGACTGGATGGAGATCGGATACAGACTTGTAAACCAGCCCACCGTTCTGGAGAGATCCACCTCGGAGTCGATCTGCTCCCGCCCATGTCCTTCCAGATCAAGGCTAACGTTGCGCTGCCCGGTTGCGGAACGAATGGCGGCTAGCAGGCCGGCCAGCATCAATTCCACAGGACGGGTGTTGTAAGCGCGATTGGCTGTGGTCAGCAACTGCTGAGTAACGTCCGCTGGCAGAGCAAAATGTAAACGCTCCGTCGCCTGCCGTGATTCCCCCTCTTCCAGGGAGTTATCCTGTGATTCAAGGAGGATCGGAGCAAGCTCGCCAAGAACCGTTTCCCAATAGGACTGCTCCCTCTCATACAGGAGATCACTATGGTGATGCAGGCTTTTCGCCCAGTCCAGATAGGAGGTGGTTTTGTCCGGAAGACATACATCTTCACCCCTCAGTCTCTGGTTTGCTGCCCGGTTCAAATCCTCAAGCACGATTCTCCAGGAGAGCCCGTCGATAATTACATGATGTGCTGTAAGCAGAAGATACGATGGGGTCCCGTTCCGATAAAAGATAAAGGCTTGCATCAGCGGGTCTGCGGCGAGATTCAGCTTGCGCTCGGCTTCGTCTGCCACACGCTGCATTTCGGCATACGCTTCCCCATGGAGACCCGATGTCCCTCCCAATTCATGTGTCGAATAACGCAGCGAGCGATGGTTTTCATTGTAAAAAAAGCGCTGCCCGGCCCGTTCCTGATTGATGCGGAGGGTATCGTGATGATGGATGAGCCGTTCCAGCAGCACGCTGATGTCCTCACCGGACAAGGGCCGCCGGATTTCAAGCAAGAGACGCTGATGATATCGCTGCGGCTGATCAAGCGACAGATTTTTGAACCAGACGTGCATGGGTGTGTCAGGCAGCGAGCCTGTACAGCGGTGATCCAGGGTGCCTGCACGTTTCTTCTCACGAAGTAAAGGCTCCATGTCACCAACCAGCGGATTGGATAAAATGTCATTCGCCGCAATAACATATCCTCTTTCCTGCAGCAGGGAGACCGCTTGAATGGCTTTAATCGAATCTCCGCCCAAGTGATAGAAATGAGCGCCCGCGCCGACGTCATCCTGCTCCAAAACTTGCGCTAGCACCTCGTGCAAAGCGGCTGCGGCTGCACTTGCCGGCTCCGAAGCATCGCTGCGGCTGCCTTGCCCGACAGGCTCGGCCAGCGCCGGTTCCGGCAGACGTGCTCTGTTCAATTTGCCGTTGTGTGTCATTGGCATCTCGTCAAGAAACACGTAATGCTGCGGAATCATGTATGCAGGCAGGCGCCGGGCCAGAAACGAACGGAGCGCCTCCCTTTCTTCCCTACTATTCATGACCAGATAAACGCATAATTGCGGGGAGCTTCCGTTTACGGTTACCGCTGTCACTGCGGCTTCGCTGACGGAGGGATGGGCGAGCAGCGCATTTTCAACCTCACCCGGTTCAATACGGTACCCCCGCACGCTGAGCTGGGCATCGGTCCGGTTTTTGTACTCCAGTTGGCCGTCCGGACGGAATCGGCCCAGATCCCCTGTTTTGTAAATGCGTTTGCCGGGTACAAAAGGATGTGGCAGGAAATGAGCCGCTGTCGCTTCAGGCCGGTTCAAATACCCCTCCGCCAATCCGTCTCCGGCAATGTAGATTTCCCCCACCGTTCCCGGAGACCGCAGCCGGAGACGCTCATCCAGCACATAGATCTGCACATTGTCAGCCGGAATGCCGATTGGCAACGAGCCAGCTTGATCCTTATGCCTGTCATACGTATAGATCATACAGCCTACTGTAGCTTCCGTGGGACCATATTCATTCATGATTTCAATATTTCCGCCCCAGGCCCGGTCGATGGCTGTGGCAAGGGCTGATTTGAAATCTTCTCCCCCTACAATGAGTCGCCGAATGGAAGAGTCGCGAAGATCCATGCCTTTAAGCAGAGACAGGTGGGACGGGGTCAGCTTGAGAATGGTGACCTGATCGTCCCTCACAATGCGGTATATCGCATGCTCCTCTCCATCATCGGGATAGACCGCTATTGTTCCTCCGCTAACTAGCGGCGTGAAGATCGAGGTGACGGTCAAATCAAAGGCAAGCGAAGAATACAAAGCAAATACCTCGGACTCTTCGCGCACATAGGTTTTGGCAGCCCACTCGATATAATTGACCAGTGCCCGGTGGCAGATCAGGGTCCCTTTGGGCTGGCCGGTCGAGCCGGAAGTATATATTATATAAGCCAAATCATCAGGGTGTCGCTCCACACTCCACTCCGATGCGGCATCCGCGCTCATGTGTCCATCCTTCTCAAGCTGAGCAGCGGCCAGGATCCACTCGCCGGGAAAAGAAAACGTGGCTTCACGGTTGGTCACGATCAGTTGCACACCGGCATCATGGGCCATAAAAGCAAGCCTCTCCGCCGGCAATGAAGCATCCAGCGGAAGATACGCCGAACCGGATTTGAGCACAGCCAGAATGGCGATGACCGTATCCATAGAATGGTTCATGTATAGACCGATCACTTGTCCCTTGCCCGCTCCCTTTGCAATCAGGCGATTCGCAAGCACGTTCGCCCTTGTGTCCAGCTCCTGATAGGTTAGCTGATGCAGACCATCAGTCACGGCTGTCCGATACGGCGTACTGCGCACTTGCTGTTCGATCCGTTCAGTGATGGTCAGTTTTGCGGGATCATTGCTGGCGGTATCATTGAATACATGAAGCTGCCAGTGTTCTTCTGCGGATGAAAGCAGGTTCAGCATGTGAACGGGGAGCTCCGGTTCTTGGGCAACCTGTTCCAGAATACGGCACACCAGCTCATACATCTGTTCGATTTCTTCGTCACTGTACACTGCAGTCTGATAGTCCATATCCAGGGACAAGCGCGAGTCGGCCGACCAATCCCTGACAATCCATTGCAGCGCATACCATTGCTCGCCACTGTAAAACTCGGTGTTGCTCACAGACAGCTCCTGCGTTTCGGTCACATGGCGCGTATTATAGTAGTTGATGGATGTAGCAAAAAGCGATTTTTGCTGAAACCCGCTGGCATGCAAATCTTGCAGCAACAAATCGTAAGGATAGCGATGATGCTTGTAACACAGCTTCATTTCGTCCTGGATATGGGACAAGAGCTCCGCAAAGCTCCATTCATCACATATCGTAAAACGAAAGGGCATCGTGCCTGTAAACATGCCAAATGTTTGTTTTTGCCGTGCTCCGTTCCGGTTCAGTACAGGTGTGCCAATAACGACCTGCTCTTCCCCTTCCATACGGTTCACGTAAACGTAATAAAGGGCGATAAACAACAGATTCAAGGAGGAGGCAGTTCTGCCGACCAGCTTCCTTGCCGCAGCAGACAAAGCTCCGGAAAGCTGGAAGGACTTCCGCTTGCCTCTCAAATCCGCAGCAGAGCGCAGTTGAGTTTCTGGCATCTCGTCGAATTTCTCCAGCCAGAAGCGGCGATCCTGTTCGAACCTGCGCGAATTTTTGTAGTTATTTTCTTGGACAACAGCATCTTGCAAATTCGAGCCCTGTATCCCTCCTGAAGTGGGGGGCTGGACCAACGATTCCATGTTTTCCTTACCGGTCTGCAGACTGTCGTAAATGGCCCATAGCTGATCGGTCAGCAGCGCAACCGACCACCCGTCTGCGATGACGTGGTGCAGCTTGATCAGAATGGCGCTGCTGCTTTCCCGAATGGCGCATAATGCGAATGTGTACAAAGGTCCCTCGGTCAGACGGAACGGAAGGGCCGCCTGCTGGCGGACCCATTCTTCAAAGCGTTCTTCGGGACTCATTTCCCCGCTAAAATCCAAAAAGGCTGCGATCCGTTGCTCCGGATGAGGCACATCAGCAACCACAAGCTGCAGATCGGAGCCTTGCTGCACCAGTTGCCCCCGTATGCCTTCATGTATACTGACAAACAAGCGAATGGCCTTATCCATCCGTTCCGGATCAAAGAGGCCTTTTACCCGGATGATACCGCCAATATTGTGGAGAGGGGAACCGGGAAACAAGGCTTCAACCGCACAGATCCGTTTTTGCGGATGTGTCAGGGGCAGTGCTGTGAGGCCAGCAGACACGCAGTTATCGTTCATGGACAAATTCCCTTCTTTCTATGAAGTCAGTTTGTCTTACACCATCTGACCGTGCTTTTCGCCTGACAGGATATCTGACACCCGGTTATGGTCATCCACCAATATGACCTGGGGAACATGCCCTGCCACTTCCTCGGAGCTTATTAAGGCATAGGTCATAATAATGACCACATCTCCCACCTGGACCAGCCGGGCTGCCGCCCCGTTCAGGCAGATGACACCCGAGCCGGGCGCTCCCGGAATCACGTAGGTTTCCAGTCTTGCTCCGTTATTGTTGTTGACAACCTGCACCTTCTCGTTCTCCAATATGTCGGCCGCGTCCATCAAATCACGGTCAATGGTAATGCTGCCTACATAATTGAGGTTGGCTTCCGTCACCGTAGCCTTGTGAATTTTGGATTTCATCATCGTTCGGAACAGTTAAATGACCCCCTTCAAATGCTGAATGACTGCTGCGATAACCCGCTCCTGATCCTCATATATAAAATAGTGGCCGCCTGGAAAAGTGAGCGTATGACAAGGAGCGTTAACCAGCTCGTACCACTCCTGCTGCTCTCCCTGAATGCTTTCATCGTCGGCTCCATTCATCACGACAACGGGGCCTGTATACCTGCCTCTCCCTTCAATATAGCGGTAGGAGTCGCATACATGCAGGTCTGCCCGCAGAATGGGCAGGTACATGTCGCGAATCTGTTCGCCATATTGGTGATCGTCCCAGGGGGTCTGGCTTCCTTCCAACAGGATGGACCACAGCTCGTCATCGGACAGACCAGCATAACGCGGGCCAAGGGCAAAGCGATGAGGGGGTCTTTGACCCCCGAGAAAAAGCAGCGCTGGCGGTTGGCTTTCTTCCTCCTGCAGCCTCATCGCAAGCTCATAGGCAAGCAGGCTCCCCATGCTGTGCCCCAAAAGGGCATACGGCTGCTTCAGCTTCTGTCTCAGCAGTTCATTGTAGAGATCGTTAAGAGCCGCCTGAAAATCGGGATATAAAGGATCATTAAATCTCCGGCCCCTTCCTGCAAGCTCCAGCGGTACAAGCTGAATGTGACTTGGCAAGCTTTCCTTCCAGGAGCCGAACATGCTGGCCGAGCCTGCGGCATGGGGGACGCAGAATAGTTGAATGTTTTCGTTAGGAACGGTTTGCGTCATGCTGTTTGTCACCTTCCATAAACAGGGTTAATTCTTCAATGGTCTGGTATTGATATAAATGTCGCAAAGACAAGGCGATTCCCAGTTCCTGCGTGATGTCGGAGAGCATCCGGGCGGCTTTTAATGACTGTCCGCCAAGCTCGAAGAAATTATGCCGAATTCCGATGCCCTCTGCCTTGAGATGCTTTTCCCACAGCGCAATCAGCTTCGCCTGCAGCTCGGTTTGAGGCGGAACATATGCGTTTTCTTCAAAGAGAGACGTGTCCATTCGCTCCAGCTTCTTGATATCCAGCTTTCCATTCACGGTGACAGGCATCTGCTCCAGACGGACAAAGAATGAAGGCACCATGTACACCGGCAGAGAGCCTGCCAGGAAGCTTTTGAGTTCAGACGATGAGACGGGTGTGGCTTCCACGACAAAGGCGCATAAAAAGCGCTCCTGCTGTGCATTCGTGCTGACGATGACGGCAGCATCCCGAATCGCCTGGTGCTGCAGCAGCGCCAGTTCAATCTCCCCCGTCTCAATGCGGTATCCCCGTAATTTGACCTGGTTGTCTATCCGGCCCGCATATTCAATGTTGCCGTCCGGAAGCCAGCGGCCCCTGTCCCCTGTTTTGTACATCATCGTGCCAGGCTCGAAAGGATTGTCCACAAACTTCTCGCGGGTCGCTTCTGGAAGTCCCAGGTATCCCTTGGCCAGACCCGCACCTGCGATGCAAATCTCACCCTCGACACCAATCGGCTGCAGCCTCCCGCTATCGCTCATAATATAAATCCGGCTATGCGCAACAGGCTTCCCGATTGGAATGTTAGCCGGTATTGGCCGCGTGGGGTCAGGTATCCACAAGGTCGCTAGAATGGTTGTCTCGGTAGGCCCATACAAATTGGCAAAGCCAAACCCGTGCCAGCGTTCGTACTCATAGGCCGAAATGGCTTCACCAGCCGAGGCCACCAGCCGAATGGTTTGCAGCTCCTCCGGGTTCAGATAGGCAAGGTGTGATGGTGTCATCGCCACAAAGGTAATGCCACTGCTGTTCAGCAAATCAGTGAGCGCCACCGGGTCAGCCGAGGTTGGTCTCGGCACCAGATGCAGCTCCGCGCCAGTCGTCAGAGCAGCAAAAATTTCAAGTGTAGCCAGGTCAAACGCGATGCTGGCGATTTGGGCAATCCGATCATCAGGTGTCAGGCCCAGTTCTTCTTTGTACAAAGCAATCAAATAAGTCAAACCACGGTGTGGAATCAGGACCCCTTTCGGTTGTCCCGTTGATCCCGAAGTGTAGATTACATAGGCCGGATGACCGGCATGTACCACTGCATTCGGATTGCCAACGCCGGCAGTCTCGCCCGGAGACCGATCTGTATGGCTATAGATCAGTACAGGTGTCTTGTCCACCATTGCGCCATATTCGGCATCGGCTATGACACAGCAGGAACCACTGCTCTCAAGCATAAATTGTACCCGGTCCGGCGGATATTCCGGGTCAATCGGCAAATAAGCGGCGCCTGCTTTCAAGATGGCGAGGATGGCTATGAGCGTGTCCAGCGACTTATTCATATAGACAGCGACCACAGCGTTGGCCCCCGCTTCTTGCGCGAGCAAGGCATGAGCCAGTTCATTCGCATAGGCATTCAGCTCACCGTAGCGCAAGGATTGTCCCTTCCAGACGGCAGCGATGGCTTCCGGTTGCGATGCAGCCATTCGTTCAAAGGCACTATGAATCCATTCATTGGTGTTGACGGCGGGCAGCTCCGGACTGAACTCATTCAGGATCCGTGCCTGCTCTTTTTGCGGAACCATGTTCAACTCCCCGATGGTTGCCTCCTCGCAGGAGACAATGGCCTGGAGCAGCTCCCGGTATTGATTCATCATTCGGTCTGCCGTCTCTTTCCTGAACAGGGAGGTTGCATATTCAACAGTGCAGAGCATGTGATCTTCACGTTCGGCAAGAGATACCGAGAAATCAAACTTGGAGCTTACATGACTGCTGTCCCAGCTGCTGATCGTCATTCCGTCAAGATGCAATTCGGGAACGCTCATGTTCTGCATATCGAACGTGACCGTAAACAACGGATTGCGGCTCGGGTCAGGCTGCAGATCAAGCAGATCGATCATGCGTTCCAACGGATAATCCTGATGTTCAAAGGCTTCCAGCAGTTGGTCCTTCACTTCATGCAAATACCGGATAAACGGCTTGGTTCGTTCAGGCCTGCTCCGGAACGGCAGCGTGTTCACAAACATGCCGACGACACCGGCCACATCCTCATGGGTTCTTCCTGCCACAGGCACACCAACTATGATGTCTTCCGCTCCGGAATATTTGTGCAGAAAAACCTGAAAGGCTGACAGCATAATCATGTACAGCGTTGTTCCGGTTCTCTGGGCCAGATGGCGCAAAGGCTGCAGCAAGTCCTGATCAAGCTGCATAAAGGTTAGTTCGCCCTCAAACCGTTGCTGCGCAGGTCTGGGAAAGTCTGTGGGAAGCTGGAGAACAGGCAGCTCGCCAGACAGATGATGCATCCAGAACGCTTCTTTGCGCCCCGCCCCGGCTGACTGGAGCTGCTGTTGCTGCCAAACCGCAAAATCCTTGTAGGTGACCGGCACAGGCAGAAGCTCCGCTCCCTGATAAAGATCGATAAAGTCCTGAACGAGAATGCCGATAGAGGTTCCATCGGATACGATATGGTGCATGTCCATCAGCAGCAGATGTTTGCTGTTTTCCAGCTGAATGACGCCAATCCGCAGCAGCGGCGCTTCACGAAGCTGAAAGGGACGGATAAAAGATTCCGCAAGCTGGTATACCGCCGCTTCCTGCATTCCCCTGGCATCCCGAAACCAGAGCCCGGCAGGTGAAGGCTCGGTCACCATTTGTACAGGCTCGTCACCATCCATATGAAAAGTCGTCCGCAAGCTCTCGTGACGCTCCAACAAAGCGTTATACACGCTTTGCACCCGTTTCGGATCAAGCATTCCTTCCACCAGAAGCGCGGAAGACAGGTGATAAGCTGTGCTAATGCCCTCATATTGATCCAGGATGTACAAGCGCTTCTGTGCCGAGGACAGAGGATATTTCTGCAGAGCATGTACAGGAGCGATGATGGACGGGCTATCTGCTGGCATATCCATATGGCTTATATGTTCCGCCAGTGCCTGCACGGTTGGATATAAGAAGATATCACGGAGCGTCACAGCGGCGTTCAGTTCCTTGCGGAGTTTAGCCACCAGTCTCATAGCCTTGAGCGAATGCCCTCCGTGCTCGAAAAAATCGAAATCCCTTCCGATCTCAGCTTTTTCCAAAATACTCTGGAACATCTGGCCGATTTGCTGCTCCAGCTCCGTCTCAGGCAAATGCAGCTCGCCAGGGATTCGGGTGGAATGTGCCGGTGAGCTCTCTGCCAGTGCACGATAATCCACCTTTCCATTGGCGGTATACGGCATTTCCTCAACGGGGATCAGGTATGGCGGCACCATATAGGAGGGCAGGCGTCCGGCCAGGTAATTTTGCACCTCCACAGCTTCGATTCCGTCACCCGAGGTATAAAATGCGTACAATTCCTTGCTTCCGTCCTGCTGCACCCGCACCGTTGTTGCCGCCTGGCTGATCCGTTCGTGCTGCAGCATCACCGCTGTAATCTCGCCCGGCTCTATTCGGTACCCGCGGATTTTCACTTGCTGATCGGCCCGTCCCATCAGCTCTATTTCTCCACTGGACAGCAGCCTTGCCAAATCGCCTGTCCGGTACATCACAGTATCTTGCTTGAACGGGTTGGGCAAAAATTTAGCCACAGTCAGCTCTGGTTGATTCACATAGCCAAGCCCCACGGATGCCCCGGCAATATAAAGTTCGCCGGTTACCCCTACGGGAACGATGCGCTGATTGTGGTCCAGAATGTAACATTCGGTATTGCTGATCGGTCTGCCAATAGGCGGCCGCTCACGCAGATGAGTATGCTTGTCCAACAGCTTGGTTGTGACTACATGCGTCTCCGATGGGCCATAGTGATTATGCAGTTGGACCGGACTCTGACTGTAAGCCTGCATAAATGGCGGAGTGAGCACAAGCGCCTCTCCGGCTACAACGATATGCTTGAGCGTCCCGCCCAGCAATCGGCCGGTATAATCCTCCTCGCTAATCAGGAAGTTAAAATAGGCTGTTGGCAGAAACATCGTTTCCACTACATGCTGCCCAAGCAGGTCCAGCAGGAGATCCGGCGTTTTTTTGATGTGATCGGATGCAATGACCAGTTCCCCGCCTGACAAGAGGGTGACCAGCATCTCCTGATAACAGACGTCAAATCCGATGGATGACGAATGAAGCACCCTGCCGTTCATCCAGATTCCGGATTGCTGCCGGTGATGAAGCACCAGATTCATAAAATTTCGATGTGATAACTGAACGCCCTTGGGCGTGCCCGTCGTTCCGGAAGTATAGATGGTATAGAGCGCATCTTCGGCTGCCACTGGAATACCCGGATTGCCGGGATCATCTGTCAGCATGGCGTAATCCAGATGAAGTGTCGGCATACCGGGAAGCTTGATGGATGGTTCTGTGCAGTTAATCAGCAGCCTGGCTCCGGAATCGCCAACCATATGCATAATTCTTTCTTGCGGTAATGCCCCATCGATAGGCACAAAAGTTCCGCCAGCCTTGAGAATCGCCAGCACGCCCGTGATGTACGAAATGGAGCGCTCTCCGCAAATCGCCACCGGGGTACCAGGGACAATTCCTGCTCCCTGAAGGATTCTGGCAAACTGGTTGGCACGGGCATTCAGTTCCCTGTAACTCAACATGCCCCCTTCGTCCCGGATTGCGGTCCGATCAGGTGTGCGGCTTACTTGTTCTTCAAAACCGAGACAGACGTGAGCTGCCCCCGTGAAATCCAGCCGCTCCCCTGCCAGTTGCCTGTGCAGCCTCATTTTCTCCACATCTGTCATGGTCTCCAGCTCCCCGATGCGCAGGTCCGGATTCAGGATGGCTTGCTCCAGAATTAACACCAGACTGGCAGACATGCGTTCAATCGTGGGCTGGTGAAATAGCGATGTCGCGTATTCAAAGATGAGCGCCAGATCGCCCTGCTCCTGCTCCGCCTGCAGCAGCAGGTCGAATTTCGCGGACTTCCAGTCATAGTCACAGGCTTCAAACTGCAGATCGGCGATGCGAAGGACCGTCCTTTCCATGTTTTGCAAGGCAAACATGGTATCAAATATGGGATTGCGGCTCGAATCCCGTTTGACCTGCAGCTCCTGAACCAGCTCTTCGAACGGATAGTCGGCATGTTCAAAGGCTTCCAGGGACGTTTTTTTTACCTCCTGCAAAAAAGAGCTGAATGTCCGGTCTGATTGGGGTCTGCACCGGATGGCCAGTGTGTTGACAAACATACCGATCACCGGCTCAAGATCCGCATGCCCTCTGCCGGCAACCGGCGTGCCAACAATAATATCCTCCTGACCCGTATATCTGTGCAGCAGCACCTGATATGCAGCCAGCAGCAGCATATACAGCGTCACCCCATGCTCACGGCAGCTATCCTCCAGTTTTCCGGCCAGCCTGTGTCCAAGCCGGACCGTAAACTGATTGCCTCTGAAATCCTGAGTGGATGGCCTGGGCTCATCACACGGGAGCTGAAGCACAGGCAGTTCCCCGGCAAGCTGGCTGTGCCAATAGGTTCGCTGGTTGTCCATCACCGCAAGACCCTGCTGCTCATGCTGCCATACCGCGTAGTCGATATACTGGATGTCCAGCGGCTTCAGCGTATCTCCTTGATATAAGGACATGAATTCATGGAACCAGATATTCAGGGAAGTGCCGTCGGATATGATGTGATGCATGTCAAGCATAAACAGGTATTGTTCCGGCTGAATACGAATTAACGTAATTCGTATAAGCGGAGCATGCTCCAGGACAAACGGGTGGATAAATTCATCAATCTGCGCACGCACGACCTCTTCGCCGGCATCAGGCATATCCAGAAAGGTGATGTCTGGCGATAATGCTTCCATATCCAGCACGGTTTGCACGGGTTCATCGCCATGCATATGAAAAGCGGTCCGCAGACTGGCATGACGCTTCAGCAAATGAATGTAGGCATCCTTGACTCGTTCGGGATCAAGCGGCCCCTGCACCCGGAACACAACCGGCATGTTGTAGCTGGTGCCGATGTCACTGAACTGCTCCAGGATGAACAATCTTTTCTGCGCTGAGGTCAGCGGATAAAAGGCTCTGGCCGCCGCTGGGCGGATTTTCTCAAACGGACGGGTGGAGCGTTGTCCCTGAATATGCAAGGCCAGTTCATGTACAGAAGGGAAACGGAAAATATCCCTCAAGCTCAGCTCACATTCAAAGTGCTTGTAAATGCGGGATACCAGTCTGGTTGCTTTCAGGGAATGGCCGCCCATTTCAAAAAAGCTGTCATGGCGCCCCACCTGCCCGATCCCGAGAATATCTTCGAAAATATGGGCAAGCTCCTGTTCCAGCGGCCCTTCGGGCTTCGTTAACACCTGCTCCTTGTAAAATCCTTGCCGGGGATCGGGGAGCTTGCGCCGGTCCACCTTCCCATTTGGCGTCAGTGGCATGCTGTCCAGTTGAACCACATAGGAAGGAACCATGAATCCGGGCAGCCTTTTGCCGATAAATTCTCTCAGCTCCTTGGAATTTAACGGCTGTGCCGCCACATAATACGCACACAAATCCTTGCTTCCGTCTTCCGCATGAATCAGATGAACTACCGCTTGCTCAACATAGGGATGGTCCAGCAGCACTGATGTAATTTCCCCGATTTCCATCCGGTAACCCCGAATCTTAACCTGTTCATCCATTCGCCCCATATACTCCAGCGAGCCGTCCGGATTCCAGCGTGCCATATCTCCGGAGCGGTACACCCTGCCGCTGTGCTCCAGCGGTATGGACATAAATCTTTGCCGGGTCAAATCGTCCAGGTTAAGATATTCACGTGCCACACCGCTGCCGCCTACATACATTTCTCCCGGAACGCCCATAGGTACAACCCGCTGCCAAGGGTCAAGCACATACACCTGATAGGAAGGCAAAGCCCTTCCGATATCGGAGCGGTTGCGCCGGATGTCTTCGGATGTCAGCTCTTTATACGTGACATGGACCGTGGTTTCGGTGATTCCGTACATATTGATAAGGCGGACCCCGGGATACTGCTCATTCCATTCCTTGAGCATGCCAGGCTGCAGAGCTTCGCCGCCAAAGACCACCCTGTTCAGCGCAGGCAGCTCGAGCCCGCTCTGCACCGCTTCACGTGCAAATTGGTAAAATGCCGATGGAGTCTGGCTCAATATGCTGATCCGTTTCTCCTGCACAAGCCGCACAAAGGAGCGGGTATCCGCTGCAATCTCTCTTGGCACGATGACAAGCTTGCCCCCGTACAGTAGAGCCCCGAAAATCTCCCAGACCGAAAAATCAAACGAGGCGGAATGAAAGAGAGACCATACATCCCGGCTTTCAAAGGCAAATAAAGACGAAGTGGTCTGCAGCAGCCGCACCACATTCTGATGTTCGATTACGACCCCTTTGGGTGTACCTGTAGAGCCTGATGTATAAAGAACATAAGCTGCCTGCCGCGAGGATACATGGACGTGCGGGCCATCGCTGCCTTGGCATTGTATCCATTTCAGATCATGCTGGTGCTTAAGCTTGTCCGGCTTGTGCCCGGCTTCTGCTCCGGTCCGGTTCACTTCCATGATGACATCATATCTGTACAAGGTGAGCTCGTTCGGGATGGTATATATTTTGTCAGAGAAATGCACGTCCCCGATTTCCCGGTACTCTGCCTGCATATCCTGGAAAAAGGCCCGGGAAAGGAATAATTCATTGTCAAATTCGGTCTTGGTGCTGACCTCCGGGTGGGCGGCATCATAATCCCGCAAATCCTGTAAAAACGCTTCTTTGCAATCGAGATCCATGACATCGCCAATGAACAAAATACCTCGTTCCGACAGCAGCTCCAGGGCGGAGCGCAATACTTTTCGCAAATAATTATGTCCCTTGAAAACCTGCACAACGCTATTCAGGATGATGATGTCAAAAGGCTCCTCATGCAGCCGGCCGATCTGGTCGGCAGGCAGACAGTCCAGTTTGATGTGCTGCAATCCCTCGCGCTCCACCCTTTCCCGGCAATTGCGGATCATGCTTGAAGACAAATCGGTACCATAATAAAATCCGACATGTGGCGCCAAGGTAAACATGCTTATGCCTGAAGCGCAGCCGATTTCAAGAACACGGGTGCTTGAATTCAGATAAGGCAGCAGCTTCTGCCTGATGTTACCGGCATATTCGTCCATTTCCTCCCTGGACAAGTCCTGACGATTGTAGCTGCTAACCCAGGCACCGCCTGAAATATCATCAGTCGCCTGGTCAGCCACAAAATTCCAGACATTGGAGTCCATAAATTCATTCTCAAGCTCTTCGGCCTCTTCCAATTGATCGGTATCCAGACAGATATAGGCTGCAAATTGCGGGAGCTCCCACTGCAAACGGTTAAGCTGCCGCAGATACGGCTGAAGCGAGAGCACGGTGCGGATGTGCGCATCCTCCATCATTTTTTTCATCCGCGCATACGGGAGTGCCGGGTCCAGCGGAACATAAGCTCCGCCCGCTTTTAATACGCCCAGCATCCCGATAATGGAATACACGGAATTATGCATCATGAGGCCGACATGTTCTTCATGCTGCAGCCCGCGCTCCTGCTGCAAATAGTTAGCCACCCGATTGGCCATATCATTGAGCTCCCTGTAGGTGTACACGCCGGATTCCGCCGCAACAGCCACCTTGTCAGGGTGAAGGGCGGCCTGCGCTTCGAACAGTGCGGGAATGCTTGCAACCTCCCCGTCACTCACGGAAAGAGCACTTGGCACGAATGGTTGCAGCTCCTCTTCGCCCAGCAGGCTGCAGGCATCCATTTCGTGGTCAGGATAGAACAAGAGCTGCTCCAATGTCTTCTCATAGTGCATGAAAAGTTGGCTGATAAACCATTCAGCGTAGGCTGTCGTCTGATAGGTTACTTGCAGCGCAAGGTGGTCTGAACGGCGCTGGAACTCGAAGCGGCAATCGTAACCGATCTCTTCGACCTCAGCCGGGTCATACAGCCCTTCCATCGCGGCAATAATACTGCAATGAGCTCCCTCTCCCGTGTCAACTCCAAGCAAGTCCAGCAACAGCGTAAATGGAAAATTCGAGTGCTGATCCGCTTCAACCATCCGCTGTTTGGTATGTGCAATAAAGTCTCGTCCACGATCTCCGGGTTGAATTTGGGTCTGGAGCAGAACGAGCGGATTCAAGGACTTGGAGTTATCCGCCATATCCGACATGACGGGAACCCCGATGGTAATTGCGGTTTCCCCGGTGTACCGGTGCAGCACATAGTTGAGACCGGCCAGCAGCAGAATAAACAAGGCATGGTCTGAACCTCTGCTGACGGCATTCAATCGCTGGCTCAGGGACTCATTGAACAAATAACGTTTAACTTCAACCCGTCCCTCTCCGGAGGAAGATGAAGTGAATGCTATACGTGTCATTTCCGTGAAATCGGAAAATTGCCCAAGCCAATACTGTTTTTCTTTTTCAAGTCTTGCATCCGACAATAATACATGTTTTTCGAGCGTATCCATTCCCTCTCCCCTTCCTGTACACCTCATGTTAGAAATCAAAAGTAATGCTCTCCAGCCAGTCCTGCCGTTCCCGGATGGTATAACCATGCTCCAGCTCGATCCGGTCCAGCTCCACCCCGGCATTGCGAACAATCTGCTGCAGGATGTGCATGTAATTCCGGGTCATATGACGAATGGTGGACGCCTTGAACAGGCTGGTGCAATAATCCATCGTAAATTGCAAGCCCCCATGATCCTCGGTCACCTCAAAGCGGATATCAAACATGGTGCTGTTCCGTTCATAATCCCGTGCCTGGAATTGCGTATCAGGAATAATCGTCGGCGGAGACTCCATATTCTGCATGACCAGCACGGTATCAAACAGCGGATTGCGGCTGAGGTCACGACGGTAATCCAGTTGTTCGACAAGATCGTCAAACGGATAATCCTGATGGGCGTAGCCAGCCAGAGTGCGTTGTCTTACCTCATGCAGCAGGTCTTCAAACCTGCAGTCTCCGTGAATCCGCATGCGCAAGGGCAAGGTGTTCACAAACATGCCCAGCAAACGTTCCACCTGTTCATGCTGTCTGCCGGCAATGGGACAGCCGATCACGATATCCCGCTGCCCGGAATAGCGGTACAGCAAAGTATAGTAAGCTGCAAGCAGCAGCATGTATAACGTCGTGTCCGTTCTCAAGGCAAGCTGCTTTAATTGTTCGTTCAACTCCGCGCCTGCTTCGAAAGAGATGGAGCTTCCGCTGAAGCTTTGCAGCTTTGGACGTTCATAGTCATATGGAAGCTTGAGAGCAGGAGCTTCATCTTCAAATTGTCCCAACCAGTAATTTTTTTGTGTTTGCATCTGCGGACTGGACAGCATCTCGTTTTGCCATACCGCAAAGTCTTTATATTGCACTTGTAAGGCCGGCAGCTCTTTTCCCATATAAATGTCCATAAATTCCGTAATCAAAATAGAAAGTGACACACCGTCGGATATAATGTGATGGATATCGAAAACCAATACCGCCTGATGCTCGCCGGTGTGGATCAGACAGACCCGCAGCTGGGTAGGCATATCCAGGCGGAAAGGCCGGATATGCTCCTGAATGATGGCATGCACTTCGTCCTGCTCAGCCTCGATTTCAATCCATTCCGCTGCTCCCCGATCATGAATATTCTGAACAGGCAAACCATCAATGAAATGGAAGGAGGTTCGCAAAATTTCATGTCTGCCGATCAATTGTGCCAGCGCTGCCCGGCAGCGCTCCTCATCCAGCTTGCCTGCAACCTCCAGCACCATCGGCATGTTGTAACTGGTGCTCGTTTCATCCGCCGCATGTAATAACAGCATGCGTTTTTGCGCGGAGGATAACGGATAATGGTCCGCCTGCTGGGCCGGCACGATGTCGTCCAGTTGCGCAACCGCCAGGCTTGATTTCAGAAAATCAGCCATTTCTGCGATGGTCTGATACTGGAATACGTGCTGGAGATTGAAGTCCAGCCGAAACTCATGCCGAATCTTTACCGCCAGGCTTGTTGCCTTGAGCGAGTGGCCTCCATGCTCAAAAAAGTTATCCTGCACACCCAACTCGTTCACATTCAGGACTTCTTTCCATATGTGATGCAACCGGGCTTCCACAGGATTGGACGGCTCCACCGCTCTGGCCTCCTGTGCCGCTGCCTGTATATGTTCATGCTCCTGCTCCAGTTGGCGCCGGTCCACTTTTCCGTTATGGGTCAAAGGCAAATGGTCCAGCACGATAAACTGGCTGGGGATCATATATTCCGGCAGTTCGAGCAGCAGGCGTTCCCGGATTTGCTCCGGATATTGCTGAATATCGGACACCAGGAAGGCCTGCAGCCGCTGAAAGTGATGCTGGTCCGCCCTGGCCAGTACGACCGCTTCCTGCACCCCGGGGATTTGCAGCAAAGCCGTTTCGATCTCTTGCAGCTCCACGCGGTATCCGCGAATTTTCACCTGCTGATCCATGCGTCCCAGAAAATGCAGATTGCCCTGCTCATCCCATTTGGCCAGATCACCGGTGCGATACATGCGTCCCGGCCCGTGTGGATCGGGGATGAACCTCTCCGCCGTCAGGTCCTCCCTGCCCAGATATCCTTGGGTTACACCGGCCCCGGCAATACAGAGCTCTCCCGGAATGCCCGGAGGCTGAAGCTGGCCGCTCCGGTTCAGAATATAAATCCGGCAGCCCGGAATCGGTTTCCCGATTGGCATGCTATCGCCATCACTGTCCTGGCAGCGATGGTAGGCTGCACATACTGTCGTTTCCGTGGGGCCATAGGAGTTGTACACCTCGGCGTTCTGCAGCAGTCTGGAAACATGCTGCTTCTTTAGCACATCTCCTCCAGCTATGAACAGACGGACCCGATGATTCCGCAGATGCCGGTCCAGCTCGCTCAGCATCAGCGGAGAAGCAGAAATCACCGTTACAGAACGCTCTTCAATCAGGGCAGCCAGGCTCTCGATATGACGCGCCTTGTCCTTCGCTGCAATATGCACGGAACCTCCAGTAATCAGTGCCGGATAGATCTCTTCAATGGATGTGTCAAATGAAATGGAAGAATGATGCAGCACCCGGTCATCCGGCTCCAGATGGAAGGTTTCGCTAAATGTTGTCACATAATGAGCCAGATTCCGGTGTGAAAGCTGGACCCCTTTGGGCTGACCTGTTGTTCCTGATGTATACAGCACATAAGCAATGGACCCCGGCTGGCTGCGATCAGGCAGCCATGCGAGAGCATCCCCCGGCATTCCCGTTTCAGGCCATGTGTCGGACACGTCGCCGCGCAGACCGCCTTGCTCCAGACTGGACCCGACAACTTCTGAGCCGCTCATCCACAAGGTTGGTCCCGTCCAGGCAAGAGGAACGCCGGTTTCAGCACCGGTGATCAACAGGACAGCATTTGCATCCTGCAGCATGAATGTGATTCGTTTCTCCGGATATTCCGGGTCAATCGGCACACATATGGCCCCCATGCGCTGAATGGCCAGCAAGGCAACAATCATGGCGGACGAATTGGACATCAAAATAGCGACAGTCCTCCCTTCAGTCACACCCAGCTCTGTCAGGTGACGGGCCAACATATCTCCTTTTTGCATAAGCTCCCGATAGGTCAGTTGCTCCTCTCCGTGATGAACGGCGAGACGATTTGGCGTTTGTGCAGCCTGGCGCTCAACTAGATTCGGTAGGGTCATGGCAGGCTGCTCTCTGTCGATTGCTGTCGAGTTGAATTGTTGTAAAATCAGATGCTTCTCCTCATAGGTCAGCATGTCTGCTGTGGATAAGAGAGCCTCCGGCTGAGTAACCATGAATTGCAGGATATTGCAATAGTGACACATCAGCCTGTGAATCGTATCCTCCCGGAACAGACGGGTGCTGTACTCCATAAACAGTTCGAGCCGATCCTGCTGCTCATGAATCTGGAGAGACAGATCAAAGGCGGATTGGTTCGTTTCAAAGCCATACGGCTCACAGGAAAGCCCCGGAAGTTGCAGCGTGCGGGCCGGAGCATTCTGCAAGGAAAACATCGTATCAAATACTGGACTGCGGCTTGTATCCCTGGGCACGTTTAATGCCTGCACCAGCTCCTCGAACGGGTAATCTGCATGCTCGAATGCATGAAGCGTGATGTGCTTGATTTCCTGTAAAAAATCGGTAGCCGTTTTCCCGGGATCAGGCTGGCAGCGGATGGCTAGCGTGTTGGCAAACATACCGACCACACCGAACAAATCCGCATGGTTCCTTCCCGCAACCGGAGTGCCGATGACGAGATCATCCTGACCCGTATATTGATGGAGCAGAACACCATATGCCGCCAGGGTCAGCATGTACAGCGTAACTCCATGCTCCCGGCTGCAGGACCTGAGTTTGTTGGTCAGCTCTTGTCCAAGCATGAAGCTGTATTGGCGGCCGGCATAATTGCGAACAGCAGGGCGTGCATAATCGGTTGGCATTTGCAGCACAGGCAAAGGACTTGCCAGCTGATTCAGCCAAAACGCTTTTTGCCGTTCCAATATCCCCGAATGCAGTTGCTGCTGCTGCCAGACGGCATAATCGGGATATTGCAGCCGCGGCGCTTCCAGAGCATTGTCGTTTGTATACAGCCGGATGAACTCATCCACCCAGATGTCCATGGAGACCCCGTCCGAAATCAGGTGATGCATGTCCACCATCAGCAGATGCCGGCGAGCTTGCAGCCGCACAATGCCTACCCGAACGAGAGGGGCCACATCCAGAGCAAAAGGCCGGACAAATTGTTGAATCAGATCATGGACAGCTTGGCGCTCTTCCGGTTCACATGAGTATAGCGTTACCTCCGCCTGGAGCGACTCTACCGGGGCTACTTTTTGCACCGGCCCCCGGTCTTCGGTCAAATGAAATGACGTGCGCAAGGCAGCATGCCGGCCAAGCATGCTTGTATAAACGAATTTCACCCGCTCAATATTCAGCTCCCCTTCAAGCCGCAGCACAAAAGGCATATTATAGCTTGTTCCGATATCCTGGAACTGCTCCAATATAAACAATCGCTGCTGAGCGGACGAGAGCGGGTAATCCTCTTTCTGCACAGCAGGCTGAATAGATTGCACCCAGGGAAGCGGCTCCTGCTCCTCCGTTGCATGTACCGCCCGTTCTTCCAGATGCAAAGCCAGCTCTTGCAGCACAGGATACCGGAACAGATCCTTCAGCTTCATCTCCAGGTTGAACTCCTGCTGCACCCGGCTGACAAGGTGCATAGCCTTGAGCGAATGTCCGCCCCAATCAAAGAAATTGCAGTCCCTGCCCACCGTATTCAGCTCCAGCACAGCAGCGAAGATGGCCGCCAGCCGCCGTTCCATGGCCGTTACCGGTTCGGTCAGCAGAGCAGCGGAGTCCTGCAGTTGTGTCCGCGGGTCTGGCAATGCGCGCTGATCCAGTTTTCCGTTGGAGGTTAAGGGCAGTATGTCCAGACGGATTACAAAAGCAGGGACCATATAACGCGGCAGCCTTGCAGCAAGAAAGCTCCGGACTTGATCTTGAGCCAATTCCGCCTGTCCGGCGGTATAATATGCGCAGATTTCCTTCTCACGCCCGGCTTCACGATCAAGCACAATGACGGCCGCCCCTGTAATATCCGGGTGTTCCAGCATACAGGCGCGGATTTCGTCAAGCTCGATCCGGTATCCCCTGATCTTGACCTGATCGTCCATCCGGCCGATGAACTGCAAGGTTCCGTCCGGAAGCCACTTAGCGAAATCCCCGGTCCGGTACATAAGCTTGCCTGGATCAAATGGGTTGGGCACAAATTTACGGGCGGTCATCTCCGGTTGTTTCCAGTACCCTCTGCCTACACCCTGCCCGGCAACGCATAGCTCTCCTTCCACTCCGGGAGGCTGCAGTTGATTCATCTGCTCCGGATGCACGACATAGGCCTGGGACAGATAGAGTGGCACTCCGATTGGAACGGGCGCCTTCGTCCCCTGCTTGACGGTATACAATGTGGAAAATGTCGTATTTTCCGTCGGACCATAACCGTTGATTAACACCGTATCGGGACAAGCCTGGTGCAGCAATTGCGCATGATGCGCAGACGCAGCTTCGCCTCCGATAATCACAGTCTTTAGCGTTGCAAACGACGACGGCTGCTGCATCACCAAATAATGAAACAGCGAAGTCGTCAGGAACAGGTCTGTGATGCCGTAATCGGACAACGCGGTGCTGAATGTACGGGCATCCTGAATGATGTGCTCATTCAGCATCACGAGCGTATCCCCGTTGGTGAGCGTTCCCCACAGCTCCAGCGTAAAGGCATCAAACATCATGGATGCCGTCTGCAGAACCCGGTCTCCCTGGATGAGCAGGCGATAATTTTCCGGCAGCACCAGCCTGGCAATGTTCCGGTTTTCAATCATCACCGCCTTGGGCTTGCCTGTAGTGCCTGATGTGTACATCACATAAGCAAGCCGGTCCGGCAGCGCATCCATCGCAGGGTTTTCCATACAAGCGGCCAAGTTATCAACCTGCATGAGCAGCAGCTCCGGTCCATAACCCTTCAGCCTACCGGCATGCTCCGGCGTGGTGATAATCCTTGCCGCTTCGCTGTCTTTTAACATATAAGCAATGCGTTCCTCTGGCAGATCGGGCTGAATAAGCAAGTATGCGGCCCCGGCTTTCACCGTGCCGAGAATGGCGGATACAAGCTGTTCCGAACGCTCCATTACAATGGCCACAATGGCTTCCTGCCGCGGCAGATTCGACAGCAGCGTATGTGCGACCCGGTTTGCCTGCTCATTCAGGACTCGATAGGTATAGCTGCTATCCTCCAGCACAAGCGCGATACGGTCCGGATACCGCTCCGCCATAGCTTCAAACCGGCTCTGAACCGTCTGCCCGGTCGATTCACACAGATAGGGATGTGTGAGCTGCAATAGACGGACTTCTTCTTCCGAAGTCATCAGCCGCAGCTGATGCAGCTCCAGTTCCGGATCAGCCAGACACTGCTGCATCAAATGCTGAAAATGCCGGCCCATCTGCTGCACATAAGCACGATCAAAGCATTGAACACGGTAATGGAACAAGCAGAGGATTTCTCCGTTCATTTCTTTGGCCTCAAGCATGAGGTCGTACTTGGAAGAGGTGCTCGGCAGGTCGTAGCCTGCAAATGTCAAAGAGCCGGATTGCGCATGAAAATCAATATTTTGAAATACAAACATCGTTTCCATCAGAGGCTGTCTGTCAGGGCTCCGTTCCAGATCAAGCTGCTGCAGCAGCTCCTCAAACGGATACTCCTGATGATCAAACGATTGCAGCACATTAGATTTGACTTCCTCCAGAAAATCTGTAAAACGTTTGCTGCCTGCCGGGAAATTGCGCAGCGGAAGCGTGTTGACAAACATGCCTACAATATTGTCGGCGTGTTCATACTGCCTGCCTGCAGAGGCCGTTCCGATGACGATATCCTGCTGGTTGGTATACCTGGACAAAAATACGTAGTATAACGTCAGCAGCGTCATGAACATCGTCGATCTGTGCCGGGAAGACAAGGCTTGCAGTTTTCGGACTGTATCTTGATCCAATATAAACGGGAGCTTGTCTGCGTCTGTTTTCCCGCCTTGGCCAGGCTCCATCAGGACAGGGAGACGCAAGGCGGGCAGCTCCCCCCGATACCGGTTGAGCCAGAATTGTTGCTGCCGTTCCCTGACTGACGGTGAGATTCCCTGTAGCCAACGCACATAATCCTTATATTGATGGGTCGGTTCTTCCAATGCTTTTCCATCATAAAGTTCAACAAACTCCTTCATAATAATGCCGGTTGACACGCCGTCCGAAATGATATGATGCATATCCATAAAAAGCAGATGCCGATTCTCTTCCAGGCGGATCAATTGTGCCCGCAGCAGCGGTGCCTGTCCCAGATCAAAAGGCTGTATCAGTTCGTGAGCTCTTGCTTCGATCTGCTCCAATGCTGCCTCGCTGTAAGCAAGGTCAAACCGGATTTCCGAGGCCGGATGGATGCGCTGAACAGGCTCCTCTCCACGCATTTCAAAGCTGGTGCGCAAACTTTCATGTCTGCGAATCAAGCTGCGGATGGTCTGCTCCACCCTTTCCTTATCCAGCGGTCCGTCAATGGTTACGGCAGAAGGAATGTTATAATTGGTATCTTGTTCGTAATATCTGCTCATGAAATACATGCGGGTCTGGGCAGGTGACAGCGGGTACAGATCGGCCAGTTCCGATTCCGGTTCCGGGTCACCCTGGGCAACGGTCGAGGCTATCGCGGATTCCCCGGTCCATATTTCCGCCAGCTCGCGAATGGTGGAATGCTGGAACAGCTCGCTAAGCGGGAGCGCAAGCCCCTGTTTTTGCAGACCGGCAATCAGCGTTGCGCCTTTGAGCGAATCTCCGCCAAGCTCGAAGAAATCATCGTCAATACCGATAGGCTCAATGCCGAAGAAATTTTCCCAATAATCCGTTAACTGACGCTGCAGCTCGTTCTCCGGTTCACTGTAAGGCACAGCAAGCGGCGGACGTGGAAGCTTCTTGATATTGCTGCGCACAGGCGCCGCCTGTTCCCTTTCCACCCGAAGCCCGGTAACCCAGCGACTCCTGCGCTGCTCCAGATTTGCCACAGAGACGATGAAATGTCCGGCTTCCTTCGTCAGAAGCACCCGTTCCAATACTTCAATCCCTTCATCCATCTCCATCAAAAAAGGATCATCCGCAGTGGAGTCCGTGTTATGTTCCCCTCCGACATTCCAGCCGTCCCAGCCCAGGCTGATCCATCGCCCTTGCTGAAAGGACGGGCTGTATACACAAGCATCCAGAAAACTGTTCGCGGCGGCATAAGCGCCGAAGGTAATTCCGCCAAGCACCGCCGACAACGAAGAAAACAGAACGCAAAAATCCGGGTTCAAATCCGCAACAGCCCGTTCCAGGGCCAGCATGCCGTACACTTTGGACCTGAACTGTTCCTCCAGCCGTTCTTCATCCAGACGGGAGACCGCTTCAAATGTCGTTCCGTCCGTCAGGCCGGCTGCGTGAATAATGCCGTTGATGGGACCCCAATGCTCACCAACACGGGCGAATGCCTCCCGCAGGCTGTCCTCGGACGCAACATCCGCCGTCAGGAGTATGATCTCTGCTCCGCTCTGCTCAAGCGTTTGCGCCCAGCCGATCAGGCTCCGTACCCGTTCTTCGGCATCGTGCATTTGTCCGGCAGCCATGTCCTTCCATGTATGTCTGTCCGGAATGACCGTTCTCCCTAACAAAGCGACCCGTGCCCCGTATCGCAAGGCGAAATGCTCTGCAAGTGCGCGGCCGATCTTTCCGAAACCGCCGGTTATACAATAGATACCGCCAGGGCGCAGCTCGCTTTGCCCGTCCGGCCGGGCCGGCAGCGGGGCTGGCGCATAATTTGCAATCCAGCGATACTGCTTGCGGTAAGCAACAAATGGCTCATGGCTCGACTCTATATGAGCGGCCTCGCTGAGGATGGCACAGGCATAAGCGTGCGCGGCTTCTGCAGACAGCTCATCATCAAGATCCACCACCGTGCAGCGAATATTCGGATTTTCTTGCGGAATGACCAATGCCAGGCCCTTGAGCGTGGAATGCGCAGCCTGAATCCGCTCCGTGCCCGTCACCTCCTGCATCCCGTTGGTCACCGCGATAAGATCTGCCGCAACGGTACCCTTGACCTTATGGACATTCCGAACATGGTTAAGCAAACGGTAGGCGCCGTTTTGCTGCAAAGCCTGAAACCGTGCCTGGTCGAGCGTTGGATGCATTTCAGTGTTGAGGCTCGCCAGATGCAGGATTTTCAGAGGTTTGGTGTTGCTGTCCGGCAATGACCATGCTGCGTCCGGAGCCGCGATCCGTACCTCTGCGTTATGCTCCTCAAGCAGCTTCAGTATATGCCCGCTAATTCCGCAAGCATCGGGAGCAATCACCCACACGCTCTCTTTGAGCCGTTCTATGGTGCGTTTGTCGAGCGTATAGCTGACCCTGGATGTTCTGGACCAACCGGGCACATACAGCCACTTGGAGAGATCCGCATTTTTCTGCGGCCGGGCTTCCTGTTCAATACCTTCATGATCCCCTGCACGGGCGGATAGGCTGCCTGCCGCCATAAGCTGCTTGTACCGTTCAAGCTGGCGGTTAAATTGCACTTTCGCAAACGGATAGGTCGGCAAATGCAGCACACTTCCGGCAAAAAGATGCGGATAATGCCTGCGGATGCTGTCACCGGCCAGCCAGCGTTCACGAACTTCCTCCATGAAGCCGACAGCCGGGAACGGTGTCCCGGACTCTTTAAAGGCGTACAGTTGTTCAATCGCCTCCAGGCGGCTATGACAAATAAACGCAGCACGATGCTTCCATTCCGCTCTGGCATGAACGAGCGTGTGCGCCACATCTTCCAGAGAGGCGTGCGGATTGCCCGCCAGGTATCGGGCCAGATTTTCGGCGGTCTGTTTCAGGGCCGCAGGCGTCTTGGCCGATAGGGGAAGAAGCACCGGCGACGTCTCCGCTTGTGTGTCCATGGACTGACCGCGATGCCGGGGACTAGCGGTCTCCGCCACTGGCGGGGCTTGCTCCAAAATCACATGGGCATTCGTACCTCCGATCCCAAAAGAGCTGACACTGGCACGCAGGGGATGCCCCCTGTCGCTTGTCCATGGCCGCTCCTGCGTGTTGACATAAAACGGGCTCGTATGCCAGTCAAACTGTGGATTCGGACGGGTTACATACAGTGTCGGCGGAAGTGTGCGATGCTTCAACGCCAGCACCGTTTTGATGAACCCGGCTACCCCGGCGGCACAGTCCAGATGACCGATATTGGATTTGACCGAGCCGATGGCACAGGATGCGGGAATCACACCGTCAAACGCCAGGCGCAGCCCTTCAAGCTCCACGGGATCTCCGATATAAGTGCCTGTACCATGCGCCTCCACATAACTTATGCTGTCCGGCTCCACCTCTGCGGCCAGCATGGCTGAGCGGATGACACGGCTTTGCTCCTCTATGCTGGGAGCGGAAAAGGCCGCCTTGCCCGCCCCATCGTTATTGATGGCCGATCCTTTAATCAGAGCATGAATGGGGTCCCCATCCGCAAGCGCATCTTCCAATCTTTTTAGCAGCACAACTCCTGCTCCGCTGCCGCCCACCGTTCCGGCAGCTTGGTGGTCAAAAGCCCGGCAGTGCCCGTCCGGAGACAGAATCATGCCTTCCTGGAACAGATAACCACCTTCCTGCGGGAGTGAGACCGTCACTCCACCGGCCAGCGCCATGCGGCATTCTCCACTGAGCAAGCCTTGACAGGCCATATGGATGGCCACCAGGGACGTGGAACAGGCAGTATAGATACTTACACTGGGACCTTTCAGATTGAGGGCATAGGACACCCGTGTCGAGAGAAAATCTTTATCCGTCAACTGGCTGTCGGCAAATTGTTTGGATTCGGGAGCAAGCTCTGCCAGAGAGGCGGTTGCCTCCCACAGCAGATTGGACGATGCCCCGGCGTACACCCCTACAGACAGATCGGAATCGGGCAATGCGTAGCCCCCCTCCTCCAAGGCCTCCCATGCGCATTCATGAAAGAGGCGAATCTGGGGGTCCAGCAACTCGGCATCGGCAGGAACATAGTCGAAAAACGATGCATCAAAGCAATCATAATCCTGCAGCAGCCCTTTGGCCTTGACGTAATCGGGATTCTGCAGCATATCCCTGGATACGCCGGCTGCCTCAAGCTGTTTATCTGTAAAAAAAGTGATAGATTCAACACCATGCTTCAGATTATGCCAAAATTGCTCCAAATTGGCGGCCCCAGGGAATCTTCCGGACATGCCGATAATAGCAATTTCCAACCCCGTAAATTGGCTATTTTCCTTTTCCATAGTGAATGCTCCTTCTCAAGCTATTCGGCCCCGTCTCAAATCGCTGAACATTACATAATTCACCATCATATAACTCTTCTGTTTCCGAGAAATGAATCCCGTTAAGGTCATACACCTTTCTCCAGAAGGAAATCGCCTGCGCGTTGCCTGCCAATTGAAAAATCAAGTATTTGCCCGGATATTGCCGCAATACTTGCTGAACGGCAGCCCGGGCAATCCCCTTTTGCCTGCAGCCTTGCAGAATGAACAGCTCGTTCACGCAATAATCGACATCCTGAGCCGTGTAGGGAGGCTGATTCAGCAGCAGAAAGCCCGCGACCCGGGATTCGTGGTAAATCAAAAAGGCTTTCAGCCGTTCATCCTGCCCGTACAGATGCAATCCTTCATATTCAAATATCCCCTTCTCATTCGGCCTAAGCTCCGGTGTATATGCCGATAAATCATGAAGATACAGGGGGACAAGGTTGCGCAATATGTCCAGCTCAGGGGATTCGCTGATCGGGACAAGCTGCGTTTCGCCTTGATTCATGAGTCAACCTCCAAACGAGTTCGGGTTAGCGGTTCCGTCTTCGATTCAGCATTTCTCTCTTGCGCTGGTTTCCGTCCTGGATCATGGCTGCTTGCTGGTGATGGGCAGTACGGCTGGCTATAGCCACCTCTTTCTCCCCGTCACCTGAATGCAGTTGGGCGATAAACGAGCGAATGGTGGCATACCTGAACAACGTGGCTACACTGAATTCAAGCGACAGCTCCTCACGGATTCGGGTATTGATCTCCAATATGGACATGGAATTTCCACCAAGATCAAAAAAATTGTCATCCAGTCCAACCGGATCGCACGCCAGAACTTCCTGCCAGATCGCCGCAAGCTTGACCTCGATTTCTGTCTCAGGGCGGTCTCCTGCACCGCTGCGGGAAGCAGGGCCCGTTGCGGGAACCGGGAAAGACTTGACATCAATTTTCCCGTTGCTGCTGACCGGCATTTGCTCCAGCCTCATCCAATGGGACGGGATCATGAATTCCGGAAGCGAGGCGGTCAATGTATTCCTTAATTCCTGTGAATCAATGCTGTTTGCAGCCGTATAATAGGCGCATAAGTACAATTCTTTGCCGTCATCCTGCCGGGCAATGACCACCGCCTCAGAGATCAGGGGATGCCGGCGCAGCGCACTTTCAATTTCCCCCGTCTCGATCCGCAGCCCGCGGATTTTGACTTGCGCGTCGCCCCTGCCGAGAAACTCCACGGTTCCATTTGGAAGCCATCTTGCATAATCCCCGGTCCGGTAGACTCTGCCTCCTGCAACGAACGGGTCGCTCAAAAAACGGTTGTGCGTAAGCTCGGGATTGTTATGATACCCATTGCCTACACCGATGCCGCCTATATACAATTCTCCGATAACGCCAATCGGCACCAGCTTTGCGCGTTTGTCCAAAATATAAAATCGTACATTGGGGAGGGGCCTTCCGATGGGCACCCTCGTTTCTGGCATACTCCAGCCGGGCTTGCATTCATAATAGCTTGAATCTACCGTCGCTTCGGTGACCCCATAACTGTTCACAATGCGCATGGCTCCGCCGAATTGGGCGTACAGGCGCTGGAAATCCTCCACTCTGCACACATCCGAGCCGATAATCAGAAGCTGCAGGAAGGATACGTCCAGATTCCGCTCACTCACATAGTTCATAAACGGGACAATCAGAGCGGAGGTCGATTCAAACAGAGTGATACGGTGCTCCGCCATGAGACTGTATAACCGGCGAAAATCATACTTCTCTTCCTCCGAGCTGATGACCAGCTTGCCGCCATGCAGAAGCGTTCTGCCCAAATCACCGGTGAACACGTCAAATGAAATGCTTGCCAACTGCAACAGGCTGAAGTCCGGACGTGTCAACTGATATTCCTCCCGCCAGATACGGCACATGGCGATAAACTGCTTGTGTCCGATCATGACGCCTTTGGGCCTGCCGGTAGAGCCCGAGGTATAAATGATATACATCAAATCGTCGCTGTTGACGGCTGCACGACTCATCTGCTCCGGCTTTTGTGACCAGTCCACCTGCTCAATCGGGATGCAGCATACTGAAGGCGACACGGACTGTGTGCTATCTGCATGGCAGATCAGCCACTCCGCCCCACTGTCACTCAACATATGCGCCACCCGTTCCTCCGGATATGCCGGATCCATCGGAACATAAGCTGCGCCTGTTCGTAATACCGCCAGGATGGCAACTACACCCTCCATGGATCGCTCCAGCAGCACACCAACCTTGCTGCCTCGTCCTGCTCCCCTGGATTGCAGAACACAAGCAAGCACGGCGGCACGCCGCTCCAGTTCAGCGTAAGTAAGAGACTGTCCCTCATAGACCAGCGCCGTTTGAAGAGCATACTGCTGTGCCGTGTGTTCAAACAGCGTATAAAAGTCTTCGCCGTTGGCGGACGGTTCGACAAGCAGCGGTTCGGCAAGCAGTCGGTGAAATCCGGACAGCAGCCTTGTTTTCTCTTCCAGCGGCAGAAATTCAATCTCCCCGAGCAACTGGTCCGGCCCCTCCGTAAATGCCAGTAATATTTGAATGTAATAATCCATATAACGATGAACCGTCTCTGCCATAAACAGCTCTGCGCTGTATTCCAACTCAAGCAGCATGTCCTCAGAGGTTTCTACAATATTCAAGGACAAGTCAAACTTGGATACCGGAAATGAAACCATATACGGCTCAACACGCAGCTCCGGCCACTGAGGTAATGGCAATGGCTTGGACTGGTAGCTGAACATCGTATCAAACAGCGGATTACGGCTCATGTCGCGCGGCAGATTCAGCTTCTCGATCAGATGCTCGAAAGGCAGCTCCTGATGCTCTTGAGCGAGCAACAGCAGGTCCGCTACTTCATGCACATACTGTCTTACCGTTTTGTCCGCCGCAGGGCAGGAACGAAGGGCGACCGTATTGACAAACATGCCGATCACTTCCCGGATATCCGCCTGCTGACGATTGGCAAAGGGCGATCCCACAATGATATCCTCCTGGCCGGTGATGCGGAACAGCAGCGTATAATATGCTGTGAGCAGCAAGGTATTTAAAGTCACGCCATGGTTTGCCGCAGTGTGGTTAAGCTTGTGGCGAAGCTCGGGCAGCACACTGGTTTGGACGGTTCCGCCGTCATATCCTTTAACTGGCGGTCTTGGCCGGTCAATCGGCAAGTTCAGAATCGGCAGCTCTCCCCCCAGCGTATCCAGCCAGAATTTTTCCTGGGTCCGGTACAGATCGGTGTGTACCAGCTGGCTTTGCCACAGACTGTAATCCTTGTAATCCACTGTTGGGGGCTGGACAAGCTCTTGCCCCTGATACAGTGCAAGCAAATCCCGCACGAAAATGTCGGTACTGATCCCATCCGCAATAATATGGTGCATATCAAGCATCAATACGCTTTCTTCCTCTGCAGTGGAAGCGATGCATATCCGCACGAGCGGAGCTTTATCCAGCGCAAAAGGCTGAATAAATCCCAAAACCATGTCCTGAAGCTCCGTGCCTGTAGCTGCTTGCCGATACGACACCGGAATTTGCGCATCAGGCGTGATGCGTTGAACGGGTCTTCCGTTTACCGTTTCAAAGCGGGTACGCAGGGATGCATGACGCCGGGTCATCTCATCCAGAGCCCTGGAAAGCCGTTGGTGACCCAGCCTGCCTTTGATCTTGACCATCAGCGGCATGTTATAGGAAATGCCCTCTCCTTCCAGCTCGTACAGGAAATACATTCGTCTTTGGGCCGATGATAATGGATAGCTGTCTGCAGCAGCAGCCGCAGGAATAGCCATGATTTTGCTTTTGGACGAAGATTCGGCCAATATGCTCAAGGCCCTGACGGTAGGCTGTTTGAAAAACTGGCGCAGGGATATCTCCGCACCCATGCGTTCATGAATCATCAGCAGAATGGAACTGGCCTGCAGCGAGTTGCCTCCCAGCTCAAAAAAGGAGTCTGTCGGGCTGAACGGCCCGGTCAGTTCAAGCACTTCGGACCAGATCGCGGCCATTTGCCGCTCCCCATCGGTTGCCGTATCCGTGCTCTGCCGTTCTTCCTCCTGATCCTGAATTATCTCCGCTGTCTTCAGCTTCTTGCGGTCAAGCTTGCCATTCGGTGTCAGCGGGAATGAAGCAATATGCACCAATCGCCCGGGAATCATATAAGCCGGGAGCAAATCCATTAAATGCTGCATGACCTGCCTTGGTGAACATGCCCTTACAGCCGTATAATAACCGACCAGTCTGTCCCCGTTCTCCCGGCTGGACTCCGCCACCACAAGTGCCTGGGCAACGCCTTCACAGGACATCATGCTTTCCTGCACTTCTTCCGTATCGATGCGGTATCCCCGTATTTTGACCTGGTGGTCCAGCCTTCCCAAATACATCAAACAGCCGTCATCCAGCCACCGGACCCGATCTCCGGTTCGATACATCGTCCCCTCGCCTGTAAACGGGTTGGGTATAAATCGTTCATTCGTCAGGAGCTCGTTTCCGAAATAGCCCTTTGCTACCCCCTTGCCTCCGATATACAGCTCTCCCGGAATACCCGGAGGCACAAGCTGTCCTTGTGAATCCAATACATAAAGCCATGTGTTGGCCAGAGGCCTGCCTATGTCATTACGGGTGGAGGCAGTCAATTCCTGCACTGTGGACCAGATGGTGGTCTCTGTCGGACCATACATATTGTAAATTCTGGCCATCGTGCAATTCTGAAGTCCGGCAAGCAGTTTCAGCGGAAAATGTTCGCCCCCGACGAGAATTTGCTTTGCCTGACGTAGCAACTCCGCCCCATGGCGGTGATTCAGCAGCATGGACAAGCGGGACGGCGTCAACTGCAGTGTATGCACAGGCTTGTCCTGTACCAGACGGGCCAGCAGCTCCGGGTCCTGCTGTATGGCTTCATCGGCCATGATGACCTTCATCCCTTTAAACAAGGGCAGCAGCATTTCAACAAAAAAAATGTCAAAGGATACCGTTGTCAGCGCCAGAACGCCGGAGCCTGCAGGCCATTCGGTCTGTTCACTCATGGCATGGATGAAATTGAAAAGATTGTCGTGGGTAATAACCACCCCTTTGGGTGACCCGGTGGAGCCGGAAGTGTACAAGACATAAGCCATATCCCCGGGTTCGTTGATCGGGTCAGGGTTGGCACACTCCCCATAATATGCGGTCTGCTCATCATGAAGCAGCAGCACTTCACCGGCGCAGCTCTCTCCCCAACCGTTCAACCCATCCAGATGATCCGACAGTACAAGCTTGACCCGGCTGTTTTGCAGCATATGGCGTATGCGCTCCTCCGGAAAGCCGGGATCGATGGGCAGGTAAGCGCCGCCCGCCTTCAGCACGGCCATGATCGCAACCATCAAGTGGTGGCTGCGGCCAAGAAGGATCCCAACCAGTGTATTCCGGCCTACTCCTTTGCTTCTGAGCCGCTTCGCCAACGTATTGGCCATTCCGTTCAGTTCCTCGTAGGTCAGGCTCGTTAGTGGTGTGTCAAGTGCAATCTGTTTACCTACAGCAGCGGCCATTTGTTCAAACAGCACATGAATACCGGCCTCGACCGGATAATAGGACGGGTCAGGATTCCATGTCCGGGTGATTTGATCATGCTGTGCTTCCGACAACAGAGTGATGTCCTGCAATGGACGCGAAGCGTGCATGCCCAACTCTCTCAGCAGAATTTCAAAATGATGCGACATCTGCCGAATCGTATCAGCACGGAACAAACCGGTCCTGTATTCCCACATGAGATCAAATGTATGATTGCTATGGATCACAGCGTACAGGCTGAGGTCGAATTTGGACATTCCGGATGCAAGAGCGGCAGCCTCGATCCGTAATGCGCCGCAGCGCTTGGGCTCGCTGGATGATTGCAGGGCGAACCAGACATCAAATAGCGGATTGTGGTTCAAATCCCGCGCTGCTCCCACTTTAGATACAAGCTGCTCAAACGGATAGGCCTGATGTTCCAGAGCCGCTATGACGGTGCTTTTGACTTCTTCCAGCAATTGCACAAATGTTTTGCTTCCTGCAGGCTGGCTGCGGAGAGCCAGCGAGTTGACGAAGACGCCGGCAAGATGCTTCAGTTCGGCATGTTCACGCCCTTCGGCCGGTGTACCCACCACGATGTCCTCCTGACCGGTATACTTGTGCAACAGGACATAAAAGGCGGTCAGCATAACCGTGAACAGTGTGGTATGATGCTGCCGGGCCAGCTCCTGCAACGGCTCCAGCATGTCCGGTTCACATGAGGATATCAGTACATCCCCCTTTACGTCAGGATAGCTCTTCTTCGGAAAATCCGTCGGCAAGGCCAGCAGCGGAATCTCATCCCCGAACTGCTCCAGCCAGTAGGCTTGATGCACAGCCATATCCGCGCTCGTCAGCTCTTTTTTCTGCCAGGCAGCATAGTCCTTGTATTCCACTATCAGCGGTTCCAGAGCTTGTCCTTCATACAAGAGCAGCAGATCCCGCAGCAAAATGTCCAGCGTAGTCCCATCCGCAATCATATGATGAAGATCAAACAAGAGCATGCAGCGGGTCTCGGAAAACTTCAGCAGCTTCACTCTAAACAGAGGAGCGGCCAGGAGATCGAACGGTTGGACAAAATGGCGCAAATAACCTTCAAGCGCTGCCTCATCCATCGGCACGACCTCCAAATATTGCTCCTGGTTCAGAGCGGGAACCGTGCGCATGAACGGATAACCTTGTACGATGTGCAAACAGGTACGCAGTGCATGATGTCTTGCCACAAGCTCCTGCAAGGCCTTAATCAGTTGCGCTTCATGAAGCGGACCATGAATGTCAAGCCTGACCGGCATGTTATACAGCGTTGAATCCTCGGCTGCAGCTTGATGAAAATAGATGCGCTCCTGAGCGGAAGAACAGACGTAATGCTCTTTTTCCCCAATGGAAGGAATCGGGATGTACGCATGGTCAACATATTGCCGTATTTCACGGCACAGAGCTTCAATCGTCGAATGCTCGAAAATAGTTCGTATCGTAAGATTGCATCCGAAATCGCGATTCAGCTCATTCACAATCAGGGAAGCGGTCAGGGAATGTCCTCCAATGTGGAACAGAGAGTCATGAATGCCAAAATCCACATCCTGAGGCACGTATTTTTTCCAAATCTCGTATACGGTCTGTTCAACATCATTTCTTGGAAGCATATGAACGGTATTGCTTTGCAGCCTGCGGCGAACAGACAGCAGCTTTTTCTGATCCATCTTGCCGTTGAGGGTCAGAGGCATGAATTCGGTCTCATAGAAATGGGACGGGATCATATATGCAGGCAAGCGGGTCTCCAGATGTAAGCGAATTTCCTCATCAGCAACTGTGCCACGGCATACCAGATAGGCGGCAAGCTCGGAGTTTCCCATGCCATCCTTCTGCGTTATTACGACCGCGTCGGCGATGTGAGTGTGCTGCAGAAGCTGCTCCACAATTTCCCCGATCTCAATGCGATACCCGCGAATTTTGACCTGCTGGTCCATTCTGCCCAAATACTCGAATTCGCCGTTTGCAAGCTGTCTCACCAGGTCTCCCGAACGGTAGAACCGTGTTTCGCCCAGCAAGGAGTGTGTAACAAACCGGGCATTTGTCAGTTCCGGTTTGCCAAGATAACCCTCGGCTACACCCAGCCCGGCAATCCACAGCTCTCCCGGCACGCCGCAAGGAACCGGATGCAGATCACGATCCACCACCATGCCCCGCAAATGCGGTAAAAGATGGCCTATGTTGCTGGAGGAGGAGCGCAGGTCTGCGGGCAACAGCTTTTTATAAGTCGCATGAATGGTGGTCTCCGTAATGCCGTACATATTAATCAGTTCGGAATTCGGATGACGCTCTGCCCATGCCGCAATCTTGCCAGGGGTCAGCGCTTCACCGCCAAAAATCACATAACGCGGACTCCATTCCTGTATAGCTTCTTCCTGGATGAGCCGATAAAATGCCGAAGGCGTCTGATTCAGCACCGTCACATTCTCTGCCGTCAGCAGTCTGGCGAAACGCCGGGTATCCTTTACAATGGATTCCGGCACAATGATGAGCGTTGCCCCTGTCACAAGTGCCCCGAACATTTCCCATACCGAGAAATCAAAGCTGAAGGAATGGAACAGGGTCCACCGATCCTTGACAGATAACGAAAACAGCGGCAGCGTATGCTGAAGAAGACTTGTAATTTGACCATGCCGAATCACGGCACCTTTGGGTTGGCCCGACGTTCCCGAAGTGTAAATAATGTATGCCGGGTCTGCGGACGTCACATCGTTCCCGGAGTACGTCTCCCCGCGCGGAACCCATTCCTCTGCAGAGTTCCACACCATTTCATCCAAATGAATGATCGTTCCGCTTCCCCATGCTTCAGGAGTTTCAAGGCTGCTGGCCGTCACCAAAAAGGCCGTTCCCGAGTCCTCAAGCATATAGCGGAATCTTTCCGCAGGAAGTCCGGGCTCAATCGGCAGATACGTCCCTCCTGCGCTCAAAATGGCCAGGATTCCCGCCACCATGTCAAATGATCGTTCAACCCGAATGGCAACGATGGTGCCACGCTTCACACCTTCCTTTTGCAGTACAAAGGCAATGCAGTCCACACGATGTTTAAGCTCTCCATATGTCAGTTTTTCGCTGCCACATACAAGTGCGGTATGATCCGGTACACTGCAAGCTGTGCTGGCGAACATTTCGTGCAGCAAGAACGGCTCAGGCATTGCAATATCCACGTTCATTTCCTGTGCAAGCAAGGACAGCGAGTCGGCATCCGTCATGGAAATGCCGGCAACGGGCTGATCCGGCTGAAGCAGGACATTCTGAAGCAACACCATATATTGGTCCATAACCCGCCAGGCCGAGAATTCCCCGTACCGGCTAGGATCGTAGTACAGCTTGATCTGAACGGAATCGGCATGAACATTCAGGGAAAAAGCAAAAGCCACACCTATATCGTCCATCCATGCCAGACCATGAACCGTTTCGAGCATCACGGCAATTTCAAAAAATGGATTATCCGCAGCCTCCCAGGGCATTCCCATTTCACCGGCCAGCACTTCAAGCGGATAACGGGCATATTCCTGTGATTGGCTCAGGCTCCGCCTGGTTTGCAGCAAAAGCTCCTTGAATGTATCGGTCGGACTTACATTTACAGGGATAAAGGCAGCCGGAATACCCAGCAGAAAATAATCCGCCCCGCAATATTTGTAGACAAGCACGGAAGCTGCCGCTGCGGCCAGCGCATGCAGGTTGGCATTCGAGCCATTGCTTATGCGAATCAGCTCCTGGGCGGAGAATTCGGGAAGCCAGGCCGTAACGGCATGGCTGGATAACTCAGACTGGACAGGAACCAACGACGGTTGCGGCAAACGGTCATAAGGTACAACGGGCTTGGGCAATTCCTCAGATACAAACCGGATCAGCGTTTCTTTCTGATCGCGCATACTCGCTGCAAGCAAAGCCTTTTCACTATACAGTTGGTTGGACACTCCCATATGCTCCTTCGCCGTTAAAATTGAAAGTCCACTTCTTCATACCGTTCGGGAACCGGTCCCGGCTCCTCATGAACCTTGATTTCAGAAAGCACAAGCTCCGGCTGTGCAGCCACCTGCTCCAGAACATGCATGTACCGCTCCGCCCACTTATGTACACTGTCTGCCGCGAACAGATGGTGTGCATACTCAATCATGAGCTTGACGGGTACCTGATCTGTTGCCAGTACCGTTACGGTAAGATCAAACTTGCTTTGCCCGTGATGCAGCGGGTTCATGATCATTTCCACGCCCGCCACATCCAGACTCTCCTCATTGGACAGCATCGTAAATACGGTGCGGAAGAACGGTTGCATCCCGGGAGAAGCTTGCCTCTGTTTTTTAACCAGATCAGCAAGCGGATAAAATTGATATTGCATGGCCCGCAGCATGGATTGTCTGACCTGGGAGAGCAGCCTGGAAAAAGAGATATCGGCAACAGGCGCATTGCGCAGCGGCATCGTATTGACAAACATTCCGCTTACGGCATCCATATCCGGTTGCCATCGCCCCGACAACGGAATCCCCACGGTCACATCCTCCTGAGCGGTATACTTGTGCATCAGAATGTAATGGGCTGTCAGCAATACTGTAAATATTGACGTTTTGTGCTGACGGGCGAGCGAGACCAGCTTGTCGGCCAGTTCCGCGCGAAACGGCCATGCAAGCTGGCTCCCGCCTTTGCTGTGAAGAGAACGGGTAACATCGGACGGCAGCACCGCCGGAGCCTGCGCATCATGAACGACCGACAGCCAATATTGCTCGGCCTCGGCATATACCGCTGTCTTGCGAACCGCACTCTCCCAAAGAGCGTAATCCTTGTATTGCAACTGCACAGGGGCGCAGATTTGCTGCTGATACAGTGTGATGAACTCCTGCATGAGCTGACGAACAGAATGATTGTCAGTGATGATGTGATGCAGGTCTCCCAGCAGCACATAAGAGCTTTCGTCAAGGCGAAGCAGCTTTACCCGGAACAAGGGTGCCTGTTGCAGATCAAAAGGATGGATAAAACCGGTGAGCTGACGCTCCAGTCCTTCTGCATCAACCTCTGCATATTCCAGTTCAAACGGGATCTGACGATGTACGATTTGCCGGATTTCCCCGCCCACAGTATGAAAGCTGGTGCGCAGCGATTCATGGCGTTGAAGCAAGGTGCGGAACGCTTCTTCAACCCTGTGGTGATCGACTGGGCCCTTCATTTCAATCCTAAATGGCAGGTTGTAGGAGGTAAGCTCGTCCTCCCACTGGGTGCTTATATACATGGCAAGCTGCGCGGAGGACAATGGATAGTCCTGCGCTTCGGCAGCCGGGACGATGGCTGGCAGCCGAAACTTCCCGTCAACGGCTGCGGCCAGCAATGCGGCAAGCTCTCCAAGGGTTGGATAACGGAAAATTTCCTGTACGGTAATTTCAATTCCCAGCTCCTTCTGAATACCCATAACCAGATACATGGCCTGCAGCGAATGTCCGCCAAGGTCCATAAAATGTGTGTTTGACGAAATGTTGCCCTGTAACGAAAGTGTTTCTTGCCATAAATGCAGGAGAATATGCTCCAGTTCACTTCGTGGCGCAAATATAGGACTGTCCTTGCCAGGCTGTGCTGCTTCCTGAACCGGAAGCGGCAGGGCTTTGATATCCAGCTTGCCATTCTGGTTCTGGGGCAGCTTTTCAACAGGAATAAAATAGCTGGGCACCATGTAATCCGGCAGCTTGGACTGCATATGCTCCCTTAGCTGCGTGGAAGAGGATTTCCCTGCTTCTCCCACGACATAAGCACATAAATAAGGCTCGGTACCCTCTTGCTCCCTCACAATAACAGCAGCGGCAGCCACGGAGGGAGCAGATAACAAATGCGATTCGACATCAGCCAGTTCAATCCGGTACCCTCTGATCTTGACCTGACGATCCATCCGTCCAAGGAAATCAAGCTGTCCCTCGGAAGTCCAGCGGCCCAAATCTCCGGTACGGTACATCCATGTTCCGGGAGCAAACGGGTCGGGAACGAACCGCTCACGGGTCAGCTCCGGGTTGTTCCAATAACCGCGGCCAACACCTTTTCCGCCAATGCATATTTCGCCGGGAACCCCGCACGGTTTGATTCGTCCGGCTTCATCCATAACATAAATGTTCACATCCTCAATCGCCGTTCCAATGCAGATGGTGTTCGGTTCGTCGAATCGGTACACGGTAGACCAAACCGTCGTTTCCGTTGGCCCATACAGATTGTAAATATCAGCAGGCAGCTTCTCACGCAGAGAACGGACAAGCTGCTCCGGCAGCGCCTCTCCTCCAAGCAGCACATCCGTTACCCCCTGCAGCCGCTTGACATTGCCGGAATGACTGAGCAGCGTTTTCAGCCTTGTAGGCGTTAATTGAATAATATGAATGCCAGAGCGTTCAATTAGTTCGCATAAGCGAATCGGGTCCTTTTGTTGGATCGCATCTGCCATTACGATCTTTATTCCCTTGAGAAGGGGAAGCAGCATTTCCACAATAAAAATATCGAATGAAAAGGTGGACAGTCCCAGCATGACTTTGCTCTCGGACCACTGGAGCTTGCGGTCAAATGATTGAATAAAATGAACCAGATTGCGATTCTCAATCATGACACCTTTGGGCTTGCCGGATGTTCCCGATGTATAGAGCACATAGGCCAGATCACGGGCAGAGCGGGCTGCCTTTACGTTTTCATATGTCAGGTGTTCTTCGTTCAGCTCCGAAACATTCACGATGTTGCTTTCCGAACTGAATTGGTTAAGAAGCTCCCGGGTACGGTGGTCCACCAGGATGAACGGTGAACGAGTATCTTCCAGGATGTCCATGATGCGGTCTGCAGGAAGCTCCGGGTCTATCGGCACGAAAGCTGCCCCTGCCTTGAGAATGGCGAGCACAGAGACAAGCAGGTCAACCGATCTCTCCATAAAAAGATTTACCGGCATCTCGGGTCCGACCCCGATTTCCTGCAGCTTGAGCGCAAGCTGATTCGCCCGGTTATTGATCCGGCTATACGTCCAGTTGTCTTCTCCAAATATCACCGCCACGTGATCAGGGCTCTGACTGACCCGATTTTCGAACAGCGCCGGATATAGCTGGTCCGAAGGCCAGCTGCCGTTGCCGGATTCGCTCCCCTGATCATCCGTATGGGGAACGTCAGGCCGCCGCTGCCTCAGCCGCACCTCCGCTTGATGCAAGTCCAGAAGGCGGTTAACCGTCCTTTCTTTCAGATCATGCACATGGTTGAGGAAGAAAGCAAAGTCCGCAATCAGGCCCTGGATAAATTGGCTCTCAAACTGATCGGTCCGATAAGACACGGAAATCCGGATGTCCGCAAACGTCTGAATGCCTACCGTTATCGGATAATGGGAATGTTCTCTCATCGAATGAGACGAAATCGCTAACTCTTCGCCGCCAAGCGCTTCAAACTGGAACAAGGGATAATTCTGAACGACAAACAGCGTGTCGAATTCGCCGTTCTGACCGTTCCCGTCCATCTCCTTCATGATGCTTGTCAAGGGATAATAGCTGTACCGTTCACAATCCAGCAGAGATTGCTGAACTTGTCCGAGAAGCTGTGAACCAGCCGCAGCATGATTCAGCTTCACGCGAAAAGGCACGGTCTGCACGAATAAGCCAACCATATCCGTTATACCTTCAAAAGGGATGTTCCGGCCGGAAAGGGTGGTGCCGAAAAGCACATCCCTGCGGCCTGTATACATTTGTAAAACCAATGCCCAAGCGGTATAACACAAGCCGGCTATCGTTATTTGATTCTCCATTGCAAATCGCTTTAACCGCAGAGTCTGCTCCGGAGACATTACATGTGTTTCTTGCAGCATTTCTTTTTTCGATTTAGGTTTGCTTTTCACAGAGGGTGTAATCGAAGCATGTCCGGCATGAGCTAACACCTTGCTCCAATATGTCGATTCTTCGACGAAATTCAGGTTATGTATAAATTTGAGGTAGTCCAGCTTCTTTCTTTTGGAAGGCAGAACAGGCTCTTGGCCCTGACGCAGTTTGTGGTAGGCATACCAGAATTCCTTCAGGAGAATGCCCGTGCTCCAGCCGTCAAACAAAATATGATGACTGCTGATGAGCATCTGATATTGATTGGCTTCTACTTGAACAAGCCTGATTCGGAAAGGCACTTCTTCCTGCAGCCGGAACCCGCGCTCCATATCTTCAGCCATGATGCGCTTAAATTCTTCTCTTGCATCCAGAGGCTCTTTCCCTGCCAGCATATCCATCCGAATTTCGGGTATGCTATTTTTCAAAATAATTTGAACCGGCTGCCTCAGACCCGACCAGCGGAATTGGGAGCGAAGGGATTCGTTGGCACGTACCACGATATTCCAGGCTTCCTGAAAATCAGCGATCCGGATGCTTCCGGTCAAGGAGATGTTTAATTGCTCAAAGTAGTTTGGGCTGCCTTGTTCATGGATGCAATGAAATAAAATTCCTTCCTGATTTGGCGATAAAGCAACGATGTTTTCTACATTCTCTCTTTTCAACCATTCCATCTCCTTGAAATATAAAAGAATAAATTGAAAAAAATTATAGAATTGATGATCTAATGAAATTATAAAACAATATTCCTGTCGAAATCCTCAAAAGTTTGTCGTAAGAAACATATTTTTTTTGAAGGAACGTCGATAGACGTTTTTTTGTGGCGGCTTAATATGAAAAAAGCCTTAGTGCATAGCACCAAGGCGGGTCTCAAGCAGGATTATGCGCTTTCGCATAACCCCTGCCCGATGATGAATATTTTATGTTTAAGTGCTCTTTTATTGTTTACAGAGTGGCCATGTCAATCACATACCGGTAACGCACATCGTTGTTCAGAACACGCTCATACGCTTCATCCACCTGATCGGCACGGATGATCTCAATCTTGGGAGCAATACCATGCTCAGCAGCAAAATCGAGCATCTCCTGTGTTTCTCTCATGCCACCAACATTTGAAGCCGTAATGCTGCGACGTCCAGCGTACAAGGAGAAAATATTGTACTGTTCCGGTTTGCTTGGCAGCCCAACAGTGACAAGTGATCCATCTACTTCAAGCAGGGATAGATATGCATCAACATCAATATTTGCGGACACGGTGTTGATGATGATGTCAAAGTGACCAGCCAATTCCTTGAATGTTGCGGGGTCACTGGTAGTATAGAAATGATCTGCGCCAAAGCTCAAGGCTTCATCTTTTTTATTCGTACTTGTACTCAAGACAGTGACTTCAGCGCCGATGGCATGGGCAAATTGTACGGCTATATGACCGAGACCACCCATCCCCAGAACAGCAACCTTCTTCCCAGGACCTGCGTCCCAGTGTTTTAATGGAGAGTATGTGGTGATACCGGCGCATAATAACGGGCTTGCTGCAGCCAGATCCAGGCTGTCCGGGATACGGACAACAAAATGTTCTTTTACCACAATGTTTTGGCTGTATCCGCCATATGTAAGATTCCCGTCGTAGTCTGTAGAATTAAATGAAATAACTACGCCTTTTGTACAAAATTGCTCTTCACCTCGCAGGCAGAATTTGCATTCTCCGCAAGAGTTGACAAAGCAACCGACCCCAACGCGATCCCCCACAGCGAATTTTGTCACAGCTGATCCTACAGCAGATACGACCCCTGCCATTTCATGACCTGGGACCATGGGATAAACCGCGTTGCCAAAATCATTGTGGGCAATGTGAATATCCGAGTGACAAATCCCGCAATACTTAATATCGATCAAAATGTCGTCAGGCCGTAAATCTCTCCGCTCAATAGTTGTCTTTTCAAAAGGTGCTTTTGCGCTTGGAACGCTTAGAACATGAGTTGTACACATAGGTTTCCTCTGCTCCTTTGCCTTTGAAATAGTGAGGCAGCTGGTTAAAAATAAACGCACATTGATCGATTTCTCTCTTATCCAACTGTCTGTATTCATTATATTACCAATTGTTAAAAGAATTCAATTGGTGAATTTAATAGCAAAGAGATTTATATCCGGAATTAATAAAATAAATCACCTGTATGCAACCTTTTCAAACCTCTAGCCGTTTAGTGTAACGAGAACTTACTTCTCAACACTATGTTATGAGGTGAATGCGGTGAGAAAAGTATATAAAATGATGACAGTATCTGCAGCGGCGGCTTTAATTTCTTCGGCTTTAATGGGGCAAAGCTTTGCTGCTTCAAGCTCCTTTACAGATTTGAACAACATCTCTGCAAAGGACAAAATTATCAGCCTGCAACAAAGAGGTATCGTATCAGGGGTCACATCTGAGTTGTTTGCTCCACAGACTACCCTCTCCGCTGCCCAAAGCGTTCAACTGATTGTGAATGCCTTTGGACTCAATTTGGATGGCATCAGATTCCTGGTAGAGCCTAAAGCTACGAATTATTTTTCAAAAGCAGATAATAACGCATGGTATGCAAATGCGTTGATTACTGCCGGAGCTAACGGGGTTCCGCTCGATAAAGACCTGGATCCCCAGGCCCAAATGACACGTGAAGCGTTCACGGCCGAGCTTATTCTGGCGATGGAGGCACATGGGAAGCTGCCATTGATCAAACCAGTTGTTGTGGAGATTCAGGATCAGGATCAACTGAATGTCGAATATTCCGGCGCCATTCAACGCGGAATTGCCTATGGTATCATCAAGCTGGATGCAGACGGCTCGTTCCATCCGAAAAAGAACATTACACGGGCGGAAGCTGCTGAAGAAATTTACAATGCAATAGAATATTTGAAGGCTCACCCGGCTCCCGTCATTAATAATGAATCTCTCTCCACTACGGAAGGTGTTCAACTGATTAAGGACGCGTTTACGAGCGTGTATGCGCCAACTGATTTCAATATTGATCCTAACACGAAGCTGACTCGTGAATCGTTTACCTATTTACTGGTTCACTCACTGCAAACCAGCGGCAAATTGCCAATGATCAAGTTAGTACCTGTTGAAATCAAGGATAATGATCAAATCGAGCTTTCCTATTCAGGTATGATTCAAACTGCAATTGCGTTAGAGATTGTTAAGTTGGATGCAGATGGTAACTTCAATCCCAAAGTCGAACTTACCCGCACGGATGCTAGTGACATGATTAGTAAAGCACTTGAAGCTGTTAAAGAATAACCGAATAATTAATGAAATAGAGAATGACCAAAAAGAGCAGCCCTAGGAAATCTTCCTAAGATTGCTCTTTTTAGATAAATTCATATTTTCTAACATTAATATTCAACATCCTCCTCCTGCCTGCTTATTCAGGTAGGAGGAGCGTGTTCATTTATAATCTACATTATACTCTCCATACTTCCATTTTTGTCTTTTAGAAAAAAGCTGCTATAAAAGCAGCTTTAGTGGTGAAATTACTTATAGAAGCTTCCCTGATTCGCTAAGATGGGAGAATATAAATGTCGTAAGGATAAACATAAACCATTGCTGGAGGTATCATATGATCACTATAAGGCAAATCACCTGTCAATTCTTTATGTTCCCCAAAGTAATTTGTTTCTTTAAACATATCTTTGAGTAGTTGCTGGATGTCTTGCATACTATTGCATTCCTGTGCCAGTAGACTCACCAGTTCGTTTTTTTTCGCTTTCATGGGTAACATCTCCTTTGTGGATATTGTTACCAATTACACGGAAGTTTAAACGTTCTCACTATGAACTGCCTCACCAGCCCCTGCAAAATCACACGCCAGCTACGGTGTACAACCGGTAGGTCCAACTGGTATCCACAAGCGAATAACGGAGGGAACTTCGTTCCTCCCCGCGCCTTCGCTTGGGCTTTGCCCTCGATCTGCAAAGCCTCCTGTCGCTACGTTGTTATCTTTTTCACACCTTAACTATATTCAAATTCCTGTCTTGACATCGTGTAGCACTATAACCTATGCGTAAGATAACTTGCTATGCTAATTGTGTGATAACAAGATGTGCTGAAACAGGTCTTGTTCCTCCAGCGAGAGGAGTAATAGTAAGTGCAGTGGAATTGCCAGCAGGATTTCGAACAGTCAGTATGGAATTAATGACAGTCGTTTGCACTAAGGCCATTTCCACGATCTGTGATGTTCCTGTTGCACGTCCAACTACAGTATAGGCGAGATCCGCGCCATTGAGTGTCAGGATTAGTTGTCCAGGTTCGGTTACGCTAACCTGAGAAAGCACCTGATAGGTCCCTATTGCCGCTAAATTAAAAGAGCTAGGGCCGATTCGGGTAATAGTAGTTCCACTGGTAGGGCCATCTTGCGGAAAACTTACGTCTGTACCCGGAGCAACAGTAGCTGCATTATCAGGGGGCATCAGGGCGAAGAAATCAGCAAAGCCCAATACCGTTCCGGCCTCGCCCGTTGCTCCTGTCACTCCTGTTGCCCCGGTAGCTCCTGTTGCTCCTGCTGCGCCGGTAGCTCCTACTGCTCCCGCCTCTCCGGTTGCCCCTGTCGCTCCTGCTGCGCCAGTAGCTCCTATTGCTCCCGCCTCTCCGGTTGCCCCTGTCGCTCCTGCTGCGCCGGTAGCTCCTACTGCTCCCGCCTCTCCTGTTGCCCCGGTAGCTCCTGTCGCTCCTGC